>JBBARC010000001.1:0-270089 GCA_040400005.1 Acetobacteraceae bacterium
TAAAAAGGAAAGCCCCAAGAAAGTAAGGCTGGTGGGGCGAAGCCGCCCCCCCAGCCCCCCGGCAATTGGTTGGCGGCGTGTGGACGAGCTCCGTCAACATCACGCCGGGGGTCTGGGGGGGCGGCTTCGCCCCACCAGCCTTGTCTTGCCTAAATAAACTTCACGCCCAAAATCTCGTAGCTACGGTCGCCGCCGGGGGCGGGCACGGCGACGGTGTCGCCTTTTTTCTTGCCGATGAGGGCTTTGGCGAGGGGGGACGAGATTGAGAGGCGGGCGAATTTTATGTCGGCTTCGTGGACGCCGACGATTTGGTAGGTGGCTTCGCGTTCGGTTTCTTCATCGACGAGCCAGACGTGGGCGCCGAATTTGACGGTGTCGCCGGTAAGCGTAGAGGGGTCGATGACTTCGGCGGCGCCGACGACTTCTTCGAGCTCGGCGATGCGGCCTTCGATGAAGGATTGGCGTTCGCGGGCGGCGTGGTATTCGGCGTTTTCCGATAGGTCGCCATGGGCACGGGCTTCGGCGATCGCGACGATGATCGATGGGCGTTCGTGGCTTTTGAGCGTGCGGAGCTCGGTTTCCAAACGCAGCAGGCCGGGCGCGGTCATGGGGAATTTCTGCACGTTAACGGGTCCTTTGGGACATATGTAAGCGGTTGTTTAGGCACGTTATTTCGGCGCGTTTGCCGGGTTGCGGCCCGGTTGCAGCCCGGTTGCAGACACTAAAACGCCGCGGCGGGCGAACCCGGCGCGTGCGGCGGCGGGGCCGCTTTAAGCGTTTCGGGCGGCCCTGCCGCGACGGAATGTTGCGCCGGCACTGTGCCGGTTAGAACGGCTGATGAAAATAGGCCTGTAACGGCGCAACATCAAGTGTGGCGCCTTTTTGGCTACCGATCGCTTTTTGCGCGCCGATGGCGTGCACGGCTGCGCGGGCGCCGGCCAAGGTTGTGTAGTGTGGCACGCCGTGCACCAGGGCTGAGCGGCGGATATCAAAACTATCAGCCGTGGCTTGGGCGCCGAACGTTGTGTTGATGACCAGCTGCACATCGCCCGAGCGGATGGCATCGACACAATGCGGGCGGCCTTCGAGCACTTTGTTGACCACGGCAACCTTCAGGCCGGCATCGCGGATGCGCGCGGCCGTGCCGCGGGTGGCGATGAGGGAAAAGCCCATTTCGATGAGGCGGCGGGCCATGGGGAGCAGGCCGCCTTTATCTGAATCGCGCACCGAGATGAACACCTGGCCGGTGTTGGGCAGAATGACGCCGGCGCCGAGCTGGGCTTTGAGGAAGGCTTTTTCGAAGCTGAGGTCGAGCCCCATGACTTCGCCGGTGGAGCGCATTTCGGGGCCGAGGATGATATCGACGGACGGGAAGCGGGCGAAGGGGAAGACGGCTTCTTTGACCGCGACGTGTTTGGCAATGGCGGTATCATCGAGGGCGAAATCGGCGAGTTTGGCGCCGGCCATGACGCGGGCGCCGATTTTGGCGACCGGCACGCCGGTTGCTTTGGCAACAAAGGGCACGGTGCGGGAGGCGCGGGGATTCACTTCCAGCACAAACACCTCGCCGTCCTTGATGGCGTATTGCACGTTCATCAGGCCGACGACGCCCAACGCGCGGGCCATGGCTTCGGTTTGGATTTTGAGTTCGGTGACCATCGCCGGGGACAGGCTGTAGGGCGGCAGGCTGCAGGCGCTATCGCCGGAATGGATGCCGGCTTCTTCGATGTGTTCCATGACGCCGGCAACGTAAACCGTTTCGCCATCGGCGATGCAATCGACATCGACCTCGATCGCGTCGTTTAGATAGCGATCGATCAGCACGGGGTTATCGGGGGATACGCGCACGGCTTCGCGCATGTAGCGGGCGAGTTGGGCGTTATCGAAGACAATTTCCATGGCGCGGCCGCCGAGCACGTAGCTGGGGCGGATAACGATGGGGTAGCCGATGCGTTCCGCTATTTCCTGGGCCTGGGATTCGGTGCGCGCGGTGCCGTTTTCGGGTTGGCGCAGGCCGATGCGTTTGAGCAGATCCTGGAAGCGTTCGCGATCTTCGGCGATGTCTATCGCATCGGCGGTGGTGCCGAGCACGGGGATGCCGGCAGCGGGCAGGCTTTGCGCGAGTTTGAGCGGGGTTTGGCCGCCGTATTGCACGATGCAGCCGAGCACGCGGCCATTGGTTTGTTCGCGGCGGACCAAGGCCACGACATCTTCGGTGGTGAGGGGCTCGAAATACAACCGATCAGACGTATCGTAATCGGTGCTGACGGTTTCTGGGTTGCAGTTGACCATGATGGTTTCAAAGCCGGCTTCGCGCAGGGCGTAGGCGGCGTGGACGCAGCAGTAATCGAATTCGATGCCCTGGCCGATGCGATTGGGGCCGCCGCCTAGGATTACGATTTTATCGCGGGCGGTGGGGTTGGATTCGCACACCGGGATGCCGAAACCGCCTTCGTAGGTGGAGTACATGTAGGGGGTGGTGGAGGCGAATTCGGCGGCACAGGTATCGATGCGGCGATAGACCGGGACCACGCCGAGTTTTTCGCGGGCGGTGGCGATGAGATCGGGGGTGGTGGCGGTGAGGGTTGCTAATTGGCGATCGGAAAAGCCCAAGGCTTTTAGGCGGCGCAGGGCGCCTGCTTCACGCGGCAGGCCGTTGGCTTGCACATCGCGTTCCGCGGTTATGATTGTTTCGATTTCACGCAAAAACCAGGGGTCGAATTTGGCGGCATCGTGGATGTCTTCCACCGACAGGCCGGCGCGCAAGGCTTGGGCTGCCATCAGCAGGCGATCGGGGCGGGGTTGGCTTAGGGCGGCGCGGTAGGCATCGGGGCTGCCATCGCCTGGGGCTGGCACGGGATCGAGGCCGGACAGGCCGGTTTCCATGCTGCGAAAGCCTTTTTGCAAGGCTTCGGCAAAGCTGCGGCCGATGGCCATGGCTTCGCCGACGGATTTCATGCTGGTGCCGAGAAGGGCGGGGGTGCCGGGGAATTTTTCAAACGTGAAGCGGGGGATTTTGACCACGACGTAATCGATGGTGGGCTCGAAGCTTGCCGGCGTTGTTTTGGTGATGTCGTTTTGTAGCTCATCCAGCGTGTAGCCGACCGCGAGTTTGGCGGCGATTTTGGCGATGGGGAAGCCGGTGGCTTTGGAGGCCAGGGCTGAGCTGCGCGAGACGCGCGGGTTCATTTCGATAACAAGCAAGCGGCCATCGGCGGGGTTGACGGCGAATTGCACGTTGGAGCCGCCGGTATCGACGCCGATTTTACGCAGGCAGGCGATGGAGGCATCGCGCATGATCTGGTATTCTTTGTCGGTGAGCGTCAGCGCCGGTGCGACGGTGATGGAATCGCCGGTGTGGATGCCCATGGGATCGACGTTTTCGATGGAGCAGACGATGATGCAGTTGTCCGCGCTGTCGCGGACGACTTCCATTTCGTATTCTTTCCAGCCGGCGACGGATTCTTCGATGAGCACTTCGGTGGTGGGCGAGGCTTCCAGGCCGGTTGCGACGATGTGGAGGAATTCTTCCTTATTATACGCGATGCCGCCGCCGGTGCCGCCGAGCGTAAAGCTGGGGCGGATGACCGCGGGTAGGCCGATGGTTAGGAGTGCGGCCCTAGCATCTTCTAAATTGTGGGCGATGACGCTTAGGGGGCTGGCGATACCGATTTCGGTCATTGCATCGCGGAATTTTAAACGGTCTTCGGCGCGATCAATGACATCGGCTTTGGCGCCGATAAGTTCGACGTTGTATTTTGCCAGCACGCCGCTTTTGTCGAGCGCCATTGCGGTGTTCAGCGCGGTTTGGCCGCCCATGGTGGGCAGCAGGGCGCAGGGGCGTTCGCGGGCGATGATTTTTTCGACGATCTCGGGGGTGATGGGTTCGAGGTAGGTGGCGTCCGCCAGATCGGGGTCGGTCATGATGGTGGCGGGGTTGGAATTGACCAGGATGACGCGAAAACCTTCTTCGCGTAGGGCTTTGCAGGCTTGGGCGCCGGAGTAATCAAATTCGCAGGCCTGGCCGATGACGATGGGGCCGGCGCCGATGATGAGGATGGATTTAAGGTCGGTGCGTTTTGGCATGGTTATCCTCAATCGTCGATCTGGCTGCTTGATGGGAGTTCATCAAAATCCATTGTTTTCAGCGTATACACGCGTGTAGCCAATGTTTCCATCAGCGACTCTTCACTGCCTAAAAGTGAAAAAGCATTTATGTTCATTTGATCAAGTTTAGATAACACGTCGTTTGCTATCGCTGATGGTAGGTTAACTTTCCATATGTGATCATCATGCCGGATATCAGGGCCAACAGCGCGGGAATGAGGAAGAAAATGCCAATCATCATCGTAGGACAAAGCGATTGAGTAATCACTCTGCTGCAGAAAATGACGCTTATGGGTCCTGACATGTTGCCCTAAGCGATAAATTGAGCCTTTCCGGCTTCGGGCCTTCAGCCCAAAAAAGCACTCAAGTAGAATAAATATAGAAACATGATCCCCAACGGACTGCCTGAACGCGAAGAAACCTGCGACATACGGTGACCTAGTCCAATCGAGAAGGGGTGACGGAAATCCATGGTGCCTGAGATACGCAAGGTAGTCATAGCTCGGCATATCCTGTTCCCGGATTTCTCTGTCGAATGAAGGGAAATCTGAAGTTATTTGCAATATTTTTTCGTTGCTCGCCGTCTCCCAGCGATGGCCCGTTAGCGAATCAATCATCGGTCGCATCAAGTTAACCGTCGAAAAGTAATTCCTAACGGTGTCGGTCGGATGTTGAAAGCGCTCAAGCGTGGTTTCCAGATCCCAGATGGAACTTCCTTGCCCTCTAAAAAGTAATTTTGACTGGTCGGAGTAGATTCGTTCGCTTTCATCCTTAATTTTCTCAACTAATTTTTCAAAGCCGCTCCAATCCAGCACGTCGATTTCTTCAATCATTAGAAGCCACACAGAGCAATAACCCAACACTACGACCCGTAGCATAGACAGAGAGATGTGCTTGCCCAGCACTTAGGCCGGCGCCGGGCATAAAAATGGATTTAAGGTCGGTGCGTTTTGGCATGGGTTTAGCTGGCCTTCTGCAAAACGGCTGCGAATTTGGCGAATAAATACTGGCTGTCGCTCGGCCCCGGGCTGGCCTCCGGGTGGTACTGCACCGAAAACGCGCGTTTTTCAGCACACGCAATGCCTTCGTTAGACCCATCGAACAGGCTTTTGTGGGTGACCACGACGCCTGCCGGCAGGGACGCTTCATCGACCGCAAAACCGTGGTTCTGGCTGGTGATTTCTACCCGGCCAGTGGCGAGATCCTGCACCGGCTGATTGGCGCCGCGATGGCCGCGGGCGAGTTTGTAGGTGCGCGCACCCAGGGCAATAGCGAGCAACTGGTGGCCCAGGCAGATGCCGAAAATGGGAATGCCGGCGGCCATAACGCCCAGAATGGCGGGCACCGCGTACCGGGCGGTGGCGGCGGGGTCGCCCGGGCCGTTGGAGAGGAAAACGCCATCGGGGGCGTGGGCCAAAATATCTTCCGCCGTGGCGGTGGCGGGCACCACGGTGACCCGGCAGCCGACGGACGCCAGGCTGCGCAAGATATTGCGTTTGGCGCCGTAGTCCACCGCGACCACGTGGCGGGTGGGGGTGGTTTGCTTAGCCGTGCCGGCGGGCCAGGCCCATAAAGTTTCGGTCCATTCATAGGATTGGCCGCAGGTGACGGTGACGGCGAGATCTAACCCTTCCAATCCCGGCCAGGCGGCGGCGCGGGCGATTGCAGTGGGGAGATCGAATTTACCATCGGCCGGGTATAAAATCACGCCGCTGGGAGCGCCGCCTTCGCGGATGCGCAGGGTGAGGGCGCGGGTATCGACGCCGGCGATGCCGGGGATTTTTTGGGCCACCAGCCAGGCTTGCAGGGTTTCGGTGGCGCGCCAGTTGGCCGGCTGGGTGATGTCGGCTTTGATCACCAGGCCGCTGGCGGCGATGGCGTGGGCTTCCAAATCGGCCGGGTTGACGCCGACATTGCCGATGTGGGGGAAGGTGAAAGTGATTATCTGGCCGGCGAAGGAGGGGTCGGTCAACGTTTCCTGGTAGCCGGTCATGCCGGTGGAAAAGCAGACTTCGGCGATGGCTTCCTGGCCTGGCACGGTGTGGGCGCCGAAGCCGGTGCCCCAAAAGATGGTGCCGTCGGCCAGCACTAACGCTGCCGTGGCGCCGGGGGGCGGGGCATCTGGCAGGGGGGCGGCATCGGTTGCGGCTTGCAGATCATCCATGGAAAAACCACCCGCGGCCATAACGGCCGGCCAATGTTTGGAGGGGACGGCGCCGGCCTGACGCCATTTGCGCACAGCTTCGGTGCCGACGCTGGTGAGCTTGGCGGCGGCTTCTATACCGCCGAGACGATCGATGATGGTGTCTATGAGCAGGGCCATGCGGGGGAGTGTAGTGGAAAGTTTTTCCCGCTCCAAGATCGATAGCGGGGGTTGGGAAGTTTTTTCCCAAAGTCCCGGTGGCGCCCTGCCCTGCTCCTGGTGTGCGGGGTTGGTGCTTGACGTGGACTGGGGTGGTGGTCACTTGCTGAGGTAGGCGTCTTGCTGCGGGATTTTGGGCCATGCCGACACGGATTGAAATCGACCATCGCCTGAGCGAGCGCGGCCCGCGGCACCCGGAAAAACTTGCGCGGCCGACCAACCCCATTCAGCGCAAACCCGATTGGATAAAAGTGCGTGCCCCCGGCCACCCGGTGTGGCGCGAAACCCGCGACCTGATGCGGGCGAATAACCTGGTGACCGTGTGCGAAGAAGCCGCCTGCCCCAATATTGGCGAGTGCTGGGCGCAGCGCCACGCCACCATGATGATTATGGGCGATACCTGCACACGGGCGTGCAGCTTTTGTAATGTGCGGACCGGCATGCCGGCAGCGCTGGATGCCGGCGAACCCGCGCGGGTGGCGGATGCCATCGCCAAGCTGGGCCTGCGCCACGTGGTGATAACGTCTGTCGATCGCGATGACCTGGCTGATGGCGGGGCGGCGCATTTTGCCGCCGTGATTACCGCTGTGCGGGCAGCAGCACCGGCCACCACCATTGAGATTTTAACCCCGGATTTTTTGCGCAAACCCGGGGCCGTGGACATTTTGGCGCAAACCCCGCCGGATGTGTTTAACCACAATTTGGAAACGGTGCCGCGGCTTTACCCAAGCATTCGGCCGGGGGCGCGGTATTACCAAAGCCTGCGGCTGCTGGACCAAATGAAGGCGGCAAGCCCCGGCATTTTCACTAAATCTGGCATGATGGTGGGGTTAGGCGAGAACCGCGCCGAAATCACCCAGGTGATGGACGACCTACGCATCGCCGGCGTGGATTTTTTGACCCTGGGGCAATATCTGCAGCCGACCGAAAAACACGCCGCCATCGCGCGGTTTATGCCGCCGGCGGAGTTTGCGGAGTTGGCCGAGATTGCCCGGGGTAAGGGGTTTTTGCTGGTGTCCGCCACGCCACTGACGCGCAGTTCTTATCATGCGGATGAGGATTTTGCGGCACTCAGGAAGGCACGCGGATGAAGGGAAGAAACTTCTTTTCTGAAGAAAAGAAGCAAAAGACTTTTTATAATGCTGGGCCTGGGGCGACCCTGCCACCGAGGTCTCCGAACCAGCGAATTAAAAGTCTTTTTGCTTCTTTTTCTTCAGAAAAAGAAGGCCTTTCCTTCCGGGGGGCCAATGCCGACATTTTCTGAGCGCCAGGTGGTGGGGTATGCGCCTGAGCAGATGTTTGCGTTGGTGGCGGACGTTGGGCGGTATCCGGAGTTTTTGCCGTGGTGCGTGGGGGCGCATGTGCGGGAGCGCGGGGATACGCATTTGGTTGCTGATTTGACCATTGGGTTTGGGCCGTTTCGGGAGAGTTTCACCAGCCGGGTGACCTTGGAACCGATGCGGCGGATACGCGTTACCTATGAGAATGGGCCGTTTCATTATCTGAATAATCAATGGGTGTTTGTGGCCAATGCGGACGGCACGCGGATTGATTTTTGGGTGGATTTTGAGTTTCGCAGCCGGGTGCTGCAGCGCGCTATTGGGCTTGTGTTTAATGAAGCGGTGCGGCGGATGGTGGGTGCTTTTCTTAAACGGGCGAAAGATGTTTATGGTCCGGTGGCGGCGCCAGCCGACCGGCCAGCCGACCCAGTAGAGTTCAAACCGACGGTTTTATTTTGATCCTGTTACCATGAAATTGGGAGTTACACAGATGGGTCTATACCAGTTGATGACGGCGACCCTGTTGCTGGCCGGCAGTGCCACGGCCCAAACGCCGGCGGCAGCGACGGCTGCTGCGAGCCCGCCCGAGATGACCGCGCCGGCGACCCCTGCGGCACCGCCAGCGGCCAACGTGCCGGCGGTAAAAGCGGAAGCAGCGAGCCCGGCGCCGGCGGCTGGTGCCATGATGAGCAGCATGGCGCCTGAGAAGATGCCGATGGCTGGCCAGATGGGCAAGAAGGGTAGCGGCATGCAGGCGAAGTTTGACGCCGCCAACACCACGCATGACGGCAAGCTAACCAAGGAGCAGGCACAGGCTGCCCATATGAAGGGTATCGTTAAGAATTTTGATAAGGTTGATGCCGACCACAAGGGTTACGTGACGCTTGAGGATATTAACGCTTACCACAAAGCCATGCATTCAAAGAAAAGCATGATGGCGCCAGCCCCCGCGACGGATGCTGCGCCCGCCGGTAAGTAAACTATAGGGCCGGAGGTGCACGTAGTCCGTGCGCCTCCGCTGCCCAGTTTACAAAAGTCTTTTTGCTTCTTTTTCTTCAGAAAAAGAAGATTCTTGCCCTTACCTGGCAATGCCCAAAGTCGCCCCAAGCATGGTAGCGGCGAGGCAAAACATGACTGACACCACGATGTTGGCGAAGGCGCGATGGTGTTCGCCGGCGCGGAGTAGCTCGAAGGTTTGCAGGCTGAAGGCGGAGAAGGTGGTGAAGCCGCCGCACAGGCCGGCCATGACGAAGGCGCGGGTGGTTTCGGTTTGTGGCAGGCGGCCGTTTTGGGCGGAGAGCACGGCAAACCAGCCGATGGCGAATGAGCCCAAGATGTTGATGATGATGGTGCCCCACGGGAAGCCGGCGGGGAGCGCACGGGCGGCGGCAAAGGCCAGCACGTAGCGTGCGGTGCTGCCGATGGCGCCGCCCAGCGCCACCAGGATCAGGGCGGTTGGATTCATAGGGCAAGCCCTTTGGCGGTGGATTGGGCGAGGTGTGTGCATTTGCGCATGAGGGACGGTAGCGCCTGTTCGGCCAGGGTGGAAATTTTGTGCCAGGTGCCCGGGATGTTGCTGGCGGGTGGGGCGGTTGTGGCGAACAAGTGCAGGCGGAGTTCGAAATGGGTGAAGACGTGGGTGATTTGGCCGGCGTGGCGCCATGGGGTGCTGGCGTGCGCCGGCATGGGGGCGAGGGCTAGGGCTGCTTGGATTGATAGGGGGGTGGTGTGCCAATCGGTGCCGGGGAGTTCCATCATGCCGCCGAGCAGGCCTTTGGCGGGGCGGCGGCGCAGGAGGATTTCGGCGTTGTGGTTTTGCAGCCAGAAGGCGGCGCCGTGGCGAATGGGGCGGGCTGGTTTGACGGCTTTGCGGGGTAGGGTTGCGGCGATGTTTTGGGCGCGGGCCAGGCAGGCGGAGGCCCAGGGGCATGGGGCGCAATCGGGCGTGCGCCCGCACAGGCTGGCGCCGAGATCGAACAGGGATTGGGCGAAATCTGACGGGTTGGCGATGGCCGCTTGTTGGCTGGCGATGGTTTGCAGGGCGGCGGCGATGGCGGGTTTGGCGGCCGGCAAGGGCTGGGTGATTGCGAACAGGCGGGCGATGACGCGTTCGACGTTGCCATCTATCGGCACCACGGGGATGGCGAAGGCGATGGCGGCGATGGCGCGGGCGGTATAGGGGCCGATGCCGGGTAGGGTTTGTAGGGTGGTGACCTCGGCTGGGAAGTCGCCGCCCAGGGCGGCGACGGCTTTGGCGCAGGCGTGCAGATTGCGGGCGCGGGCGTAGTAGCCGAGGCCGGCCCAGGCTTGCATGACATCGTCTTGCTCGGCGGCGGCCAGCGCGTGGATGGTGGGGAAGCGGGCGAGGAAGCGTTGGTAGTAAGGGATGGTGGCGGTGACAGTGGTTTGCTGCAGCATGATTTCGCTGAGCCAGACGTGGTAGGGATCGGGCAGCACACCCGGCAGTGCCCGCCACGGCAGGGTGCGGCGGTTGCGGTTATACCAGGCAAGTAGATCGGCGGATTGCGGGAGCATTGGGCGCAGACATGGCGAAGCGGGCGGAAACTGGCAATGGGGTTGCCGCGGTTGAGGTGGCGCGGACGTTTTCGACCGTGTCGATTGCAGCACTGGTGCCCAAGGTGACACGGCCGGCCTTTAAGAAGCGATCGCCGAATGGGGCGCTGTTGATGGCGGATTGGGCGATGGTGGTGGGGCCGGAGATGGCAGCGCAGACGATGCCTGAGCGGCTTTCGGGCACGACGCTGACCCTTGCGTGCAGCGGGCCGGTGGCGATGGAGCTTTCGCACCAGACGGGTGCGTTGATGGCGCGGATCAATGCGTATGCTGGGCAGCGATTGGTGGAGACGATTAAATTTGTGCAGAGCGGGCGGGGGCGACCGGCGGCGGCGCGATTAGTGAGAGTGGGGGCGGTGGCGGCGATTGCGGATTTTCCCGCGGGCGAGGTGCATGATGCGTTGGCGCGGGTGGCGGCGGCGTTAAAGGCGGATGGGCGGGGCTGAGGCGTTTTTGGGGTGGCAGAAACAGGTGGTAACGTGGTCGTTGACCATGCCGCAGGCTTGCATCCAGGCATAGACAATGACGGGGCCGACAAATTTATAGCCGCGCGATTTCAGGGCTTTTGACAAAGCAACCGATGTTTCGGTTTGCGCGGGCACCTGGGCGATACTGTGCCAGTGGTTGACCAGGGGGTTGGTGCCGGCGATGGACCAGACGAAAGTTGAAAAATCCTCGCCCTGATCTTGCATTTTAAGGTAGGCGTTGGCGCTGCCGATGGCTGCGGTGATTTTGGCGCGGCTGCGGATAATACCGGCGTTGGCCATGAGGCGATCGATATCTGGCTGGCCATAGCTTGCAATGCGGGCGGGATCGAAACCTTCGAAGGCCTCGCGAAAGGCTTTGCGTTTGCGCAAAATGGTGATCCAGGACAGGCCGGCCTGGAAACCATCGAGGATGAGTTTTTCCCATAGGGCGCGGCTGTCGTATTCGGGGATGCCCCATTCGGTATCGTGGTAGGATTGATAGAGCGGATCTTGGCCGGGCCAGGCACAGCGGGTGATCATGGTTTTGGCAGTCCGGCTAGATGTGGATGGCGCGGCCGTAAGCTGCGAGCACGGATTCGTGCATGGTTTCGCTGATGGTTGGGTGCGGGAAGATGGTGTGCATCAGCTCGGCTTCCGTGGTTTCAAGCGTGCGGGCGATGACAAAACCCTGGATCATTTCGGTGACCTCGGCGCCGATCATGTGGGCGCCGAGCAGGGCGCCGGTTTTGGCATCGAAAATGGTTTTGGTGAAACCTTCAGGCTCGCCCAAAGCGATGGCTTTACCGTTGCCAATAAAGGGGAATTTGCCGATTTTGAGATCATAGCCGGCGGCGCGGGCGGCGGATTCAGTTAGGCCGACTGAGGCGATTTGCGGGCGGCAATAGGTGCAGCCGGGGATGTTGGCGGTGTTGAGCGGGTGGGGGTTTAGGCCGGCAATGGCTTCAACACAAATGACCGCTTCGTGGCTGGCTTTGTGGGCGAGCCAGGGCGGGCCTGCGATATCGCCGATGGCATAAATGCCGGGGTGTGCTGTGCGGCCAAAGCCATCGATTTTGATGTGGGTTTTTTCGACGATGATTTTGGTGGACTCTAGGCCAAGGTTTTCGGTGTTGCCGATAATGCCGATGGCGGAAATGACGTGATCGAAGGTTAGGGTTTCGGCTTTAGCGGCGGTGGTGAGGGTGAGGGTGAGGGTGACGGCAGTATCTGTGGTTTTGATGGCGCTGAGTTGGGCCGCGGTTATGATGCGCATGCCTTGTTTTTCGAAGGCGGCGCGGGCGAAGGTGGAGATTTCTGTATCTTCTAGGGGCAGGATGCGGTCCTGCATTTCGACTATGGTAACTTGCGCGCCCATGGTTTGGTAAAAGCTTGCGAATTCGCAGCCGATGGCACCGGAGCCGACGACCAGCAGGTGTTTCGGCACGGTTGTTGGTACCATGGCTTCTTTGTAAGACCAGATGTGTTTGCCGTTGGGTTCTAGCCCTGGGATTGCGCGGGCGCGGGCGCCGGTGGCCAAAATAATGTGGGGGGCGGTGAGGGCTTTGGTGGCGCCGGATTTTTCGACGGTGACGGTGTTGGCGCCGGCGAGTTTGGCGGTGCCATCGAAGACCGTGACTTTGTTTTTGCGCAGCAGATGCTGCACGCCGGCCGAAAGTTGTTTGGCGATAGTGCGCGAGCGTTGCACCACGGCGGCGAGATCGAATTTTATGTTGTCGGCCGAAAAGCCGTAGTCTGGCAGGGTTGTTAGCAGATGGTTGATGTCGGCTGAGCGCAGCAGGGCTTTGGTGGGAATGCAGCCCCAGTTGAGGCAGATGCCGCCCAGATGTTCGCGTTCTATCAGGGCGGCGTTAAGGCCCAGTTGGGCGGCGCGGATGGCGGCGACATAGCCGCCGGGGCCACCACCGATGATGATGATGTCGAAGCTGGTGGCCGGGACTGTGGCCATTTAGGCCTCGGCCGCTAAGGCGGTTAGGGCAGCGCCGGTAAGCCGGCGAGTGGTCCAGTCTGACATGGCCGTGGCCCCTAGTTTTTGATAGAAATTGATCGCGGGTTCGTTCCAATCTAGCACGGACCAATCCATGCGCACGCAGCCTTCGGCAAGGGCCCGTTTGGCCAGGGCGGCGAAGAAGGCGCGGCCAATGCCCAAGCCGCGGCTGCCGGGATCGACGTAAACATCTTCGATGTAAAAACCGTGTTTGCCGGCAAACGTGGAAAAATTGTGAAACCATAGGGCCATGCCGCAGATGACACCTTCGTGCACGGCGACCATGGCGTAGGCGTGCGGGTGGGGCGCAAACAGGGCGGTTGCGAAATCGGCGTCCGTTGCGACCGCTTCGTGCAGCAAATGTTCGTAGTCGGCGAGGTCACGGACCAGACGGGCGATGGCTGAGATATCGGCCGGCGTTGCATCGCGTAAGGTGAAGGGGGCGGGTTTCATAGCATCAGCACCAGGGGTTCTTCGATAATGTCGCGGAAAGCTGCGAGGAATTCGGCGGCCAGGGCACCGTCGATCACGCGGTGATCGACTGATAAAGTGGCGGTCATGATTTTGGCCGCCACCACGGCGCCGTCGCGGATGATGGCGCGATCTTGCACGGCGGCGATGGCGAGGATGGCGGCTTGCGGCGGATTGATGATGGCGGAGAAAGCGCTGATGCCGAACATGCCCATGTTGGAGATGGAGAATGTGCCACCTTGGAATTCCTCCGGCCGTAGTCTGCCGGCGCGGGCCCGGGCAATCAAGGCTGCCGCTTCTCGGCTGATGACGGCGATGCCTTTTTGGTTGGCATCCTGAATAACCGGGGTGATTAGGCCACCGGGGATGGAGACGGCGAGCGAGATATCGATGTGGTGGTGGCGTAGGATGGCGTCGCCAGCAAAACTTGCGTTGCAATCTGGCACGCGGGCAAGGGTTGCGGCGGCGGCTTTGATGAGCAGATCGTTGACCGAGAGTTTGTATGCGCCATCGCCATCTTTAGGGTATTTGGCATTCAGGCGCTGGCGTAGATCGAGCAACGCATCCATTGCGATGTCGATGGAGACGTAAAAATGCGGGATGGTTTGTTTGGCGTCCGTCAGGCGGCGGGCGGTGATGCGGCGGATGGCGTTTAGGGGGATGCGGTCGGCGCCGCGATTGGCGATGTCTGTTGTGGAAGCTGTAGGTTTGGCGATAGTTGGGTTGGCGATGGCGGCATCAACATCGGCGCGCACGATGCGGCCATGTGGGCCGGTGGGGGTGAGGGTTTGGAGGTCGATGGTGTTGGCGGCGGCGATGCGGCGGGCGAGCGGGGAGGCGGCAAGGCGGGGAGCGTCGCTTGCAGGTAGGGGTGCGGGGGGCGCGGCCGCAGGTGCCGCAGGTGCTGCGGGTGGCAGCGGTGTTGCCGGGTTTGCGATTGGCGGCGCGGCCGCAGGGGCATCACCACTGAGGCGGGCGATCGGGGTATTTATCGCGACACCATCAGTGCCTTCGGCGATCAGGATTTTTTCCAGCACACCATCATCGGCCGCTTCCACTTCCATGGTGGCTTTGTCGGTTTCAATTTCGGCGATGACGTCGCCGGCGCGTACCATATCGCCTTCGTGTTTGACCCAGCGGGCCAGGCGGCCTTCGGTCATGGTGGGCGAGAGGGCGGGCATTAAAATGTCGATCGGCATGGTGACCTAACCCGCGCTGTACGGCGGCGCGTTAAAAGAGTTTGCGCACGGCATTGACCACCCATTCGGGTTGCGGCAAGGCCAGGCGTTCCAAATTGGCGGCATAGGGGAGTGGCACATCGACACCGGTGACGCGCGCCGGCGGGGCATCGAGCCAGTCGAACGCGTGTTCTATGATCTGGCAGCAGATTTCAGCACCAATGCCGGCGTAGGGCCAGCCTTCTTCGATGCTGACCACGCGGGATGTTTTTTTGACGCTGGCAATGATCGTTTCGGTATCCAGCGGGCGCAGGCTGCGCAGATTGATGACTTCGGCGTCGATCCCTTCCGTTGCCAGAATGTCGGCCGCCTTGAGGGCGACATCAACCATCATGGCGTAGGCGATGAGGGTGACTTTGCTGCCTGTGCGGACAATTTCGGCTTTGCCGATGGGCAGGATAAAATCGGGGTCGGTTGGGCAATCGAAACTTTGTCCGTAGAGGATTTCGTTTTCGAGAAAAATAACTGGGTTGGGATCGCGGATGGCGGCGCGCAGTAAACCTTTGGCGTCGGCTGCTGACCACGGGGCCAAAACCTTTAGACCAGGGCAGTGGGCATACCAGCTAGCATAATCCTGGCTGTGCTGGGCGCCAACGCGCGAGGCCGCACCATTAGGGCCACGAAAAACGATGGGACAGGTGATTTGGCCGCCCGACATGTAGTGGGTTTTGGCGGCTGAATTGATGATCTGGTCGATTGCCTGCATGGCAAAATTAAACGTCATGAATTCGACAATGGGTTTTAAGCCGGTCATCGCCGCCCCCACCGCCATGCCGGTAAAGCCGTGTTCGGTGATCGGCATGTCGATTACCCGTTTCGGACCGAATTCATCGAGCAGGCCTTGGCTGATTTTGTAAGCGCCTTGATACTGGCCAACTTCTTCGCCGATAAGGAATACATCGGGATCGATGCGCATTTCTAGCGCCAGCGCATCGCGCAAGGCTTCGCGCACAGTGATGCGGGCGGTGTCGCCCGACAGTGCGGGGGCGGCTGTGGTGATAACCGGGGCCGGCACGGTGACACTTGCGGCCGGCGATATTGGTGTTTGGGGCGCCAATGTTTGGGATGGCGGGGTTTGCGGCGCATCGGGCTCGCCATCTAGCTCGCCAATCGGCGTATTGACGGCGACCGCATCGGTGCCGTCGGCGATCAAAATACGCAGCAGCTTGCCGCTATCAGCGGCTTCCACTTCCATAGTGGCTTTATCGGTTTCTATTTCGGCAATGACGTCGCCGGCGTTAACGGTCGCCCCTTCGCGCACCAGCCAGCGCGCCAGGCGGCCTTCGGTCATGGTGGGGGATAAGGCCGGCATCAAAATGGGGCGCGCCATGGTTAGGTTTCCACCAAAACATCGGTGTATAAATCAGCCGCATCCGGTTCGGCGCTGGATTGGGCAAAGGCGGCGGCATCTTGCACGATGGTTTTAATGTCGCTGTCCAACGCTAAAAATTCGGCATCGAGCATGCCGATTTCGCTTAAAGCTGCGCGGGCGATGGCGAGGGGGTCGTGATGCTCGCGCATGTCGTTCACTTCATCACGGGTGCGGTATTTGGCGGGATCGGACATGGAATGGCCGCGAAAGCGGTAGGTGGACATTTCCATCAGGTAAGGCCCATGCCCGGCGCGGCAATGGCCGACGGCGATGGCGGCGGCATCGCGCACGGCGCGCACATCCATGCCATCGACGCGCACACCGGGTATGCCCCAGGGCGCGCCGTTTTGCGAAAGATCGCGCGAGGCGGAGGCACGTTCGACACTGGTGCCCATGCCGTAGCGATTATTTTCGATGATGTACACCGCCGGCAATTTCAATAACGCGGCGAGGTTGAGGCTTTCAAATACCTGGCCCTGGTTGGACGCACCTTCGCCCATAAAAATTGCCGCGACATTGCTGTTGTTACGGTAGTGATTGGCAAACGCTAGGCCGGTGCCAAGACTTACTTGGGCGCCAACAATACCGTGGCCACCAAAGAAGTTTTTTTCGCGCGAGAACATGTGCATGGAACCGCCCTTGCCGCGCGAATAACCAGTGGCGCGGCCGGTGAGCTCGGCCATCACGCCGCGTGGCTGCATGCCCACCGCCAGCATGTGGCCGTGATCGCGGTATGAGGTGATTACCTGATCACCATCCACCAAACACGCTTGCACACCGGTGACCACGGCTTCCTGGCCGATATATAAATGGCAAAACCCGCCGACCAGCCCCATACCATATAATTGGCCGGCTTTTTCTTCAAAGCGGCGGATCAGCAGCATGGTGCGGTAGGCGGCGCTTAGAAAATCGCGATCGGAATTGGCCGGCGCGGGCACACCATTCGGGGTGGGTTTTTTCAGTTCGGGCTTCGCCATGCGGGGTCCCTATTTTAAGCTTTTGATGCGCGGCAGACCTGCCGGCACCAGACATCTGCGCATGCTTCACTGATGATCGTTAAAAAGTTTCTCCCTGGCGCCATACGGTACAACGATATCCGCGGGATCCACCAGATTAAGCATGGCACGTGTGCGCTCGTCTAACGTGTCGGCATCTATGTGGTTGGTTTGCAGCCCATCGACGCGGATTTGCCACATGGCGCGCTCGTTTTCGACCGTTTTGACCTGGGTGCGTAGGGCCTCGCGCTGGGCCAGACGCAACTGATAGGCGTGAATGCCGTGGTCGCCCTGGGTGGCGCTCCAGCCGAAATAAGCCGCCACGGTCAGCAATATAGCTGGGGCGACCAGAGACATTAACCCGCGGCGCAGGCGGCGTAGCGATGGCATGGGCGAGGTCCTTAAGGTTTACGCGAGCGCGCCATAGTGGCGCAAAATTTTACGCGCCGGAATCCCCCGTTTAACAGAATATGGGCCTGATTAGGTGCAATGCAGGACGCCATCATAAAATTGCGCCAGCAGGCTGAGGTTCTGATCAAGCACCAGGACATCGGCAATGGCACCGACGCCCAGACTGCCGCGCTCGGCCGATATCCCCAAAAATGCCGCCGGCACCTGGCTTGCCATGGTCAACGCTGCCGCAGGTGTTAGGCCAAGCAGGCGTACAGCATGACGCACGGCATCGAGCAGGGAAATATCGGCGCCGGCCAGAATTCCGTCTTGTGTCGTTAAACACGCTTGCTTGCGCAATATTCTGTGCCCACCCAGGGTAAATTCGGTCATTTCTGTGCCGGCGCACGACATGGAATCGGACACCAGCATAATGCGGCGGTGCGGTTTGGCCGCCAGTAACAGGCGCAGCAAAGCCGGGGCGACGTGAACGCCATCGACGATGACACCACAAAAACTGTGAGGATCGGTGAGTGCGACGGTGGCGATGCCAGGGTTGCGGGCGGTGATGGCGCCCATGGCATTAAACATATGGGTAAAGCCGGTGACACCCGCAGTAAGGGCCGCGGTGGTTTGATCAGCGGTTGCCGCACTGTGACCGGCCGCCACAATAATGCCGGCAGCAGCCAGCCGGGCGATATCGGCTGGGGACACCGTTTCTGGTGCCAAGGTTATCAGCAGTTTGCCGGCGATACCGGCACTAAGGGCCACCGCACGATCGATATCGGCCGGCGACGGCGCGCGGATCAGGTTTGGCGGGTGCACCCCCGGTTTTTGCGCACCCAGCCAGGGGCCTTCCAGATGCAAACCCAGCACGCCAGGGATGGGCGATGCCAAAGCCTGGCCGGCGGCTGCCATCTTTTCATCGGTATCGGTGATCAGCGTGGGCAGAACAGCCGATGTGCCCAAACCACGATGAGCGGCGGCAATGGCGCGCGCGGCGCCGGCGTTAGGCGAATCGTTGAACAAAATACCGCCGCCACCGTTCACCTGCACGTCGATCAGCCCAGGCGCCAACAAGCTGCCTTGTGGCAGGGTGATGCGATTAGCCGGCGGGGTAGCCGTATCGGGCAAAATGGCAGCGATGCGGCCGGCCTGCACCAAAACCCCCTGCCCGGCGACGAACACGCCGCCCAGCAACAGGCGGGCTCCAGCCAGAAACTGCGCGGCGCCGGCAGGCGGCGCCTGGTGGCCGGGGGGTTCTGCCTGGGTTTTGGGCAAAGTCACGCGGAATTCCTTCACAGGGGGCGGCGGCTGGCGCGGTTCTGGCGCGGTTATAAAAAACGTTGTTAATATTCGGCCGCACCCGGTTTACAGCCCCCGCCCCGGCGGCTACCGATACCTCACCCCATAGAGGGCTCCACGTACGGAAGGAAAGTCCCATGAGCATTAGTGACATCGAAACCGCCTTCGGCTCACGCCTCGACCAATTCTCGCAGCTCGCCGCCAAATTGAAATTCGACTTTGGCGATGATCGCCTGTTCATCGACGGTACCGTAACCCCTGCTACTATCAGCCATGCCGATGACGCCGCCGATTGCACACTGAAAGTGTCGGCCGAAGACCTGGTAAAGATGATGCACGGCCAGCTCGACCCCACAATGGCGTTCATGACCGGCAAGCTGAAAGTGCAAGGCTCAACCGCCATCGCCATGAAGCTCGGCTCGGTGCTGAAGTAAGATTTTAGCCTTCGGGCTTTAGGCAAGACAAGAAAAGGCTGGGGGGCGTGCCGCCCCCCAGACCCCGGCGTAATGTTGGCGGCGTTTGAACGAACGCCGTCAACCACGTGCAGGGGGTCTGGGGGGCGGCCCCAGCGCGCAGCACGCCTTCGCATGACCCACCAGCCTTTTTTTCTTACTCTGCCTCAGTCGTATCAATGCCGAGCTTAGCGATCATAGCGATGAGCATAGTGTTTTGGTATTCCAGGTGGCGCAGGATGACTTCGATTTCCTGTTCGGCTTTGATGTTCACTTCGAGGTCATTTTCGGCGCGCAGGTCGGAGTGCATGCCTTGGATATTTTGGCCGACCATGATCAGCGGCATCAGCAAGATCTGGATGAGGTTGGAGATAAACAGCCAGAACACGAAGCCGGTTGGGGGATCAAACTGCAGGCGGGCGGGGGCAAGTAGGTTCCAGCCGAGCCAGAGCACGGTCCAGACGAAGATTGCCAGAAAGAAGCCCATGGTGCCGACGTGCTGGGTGATCCACAGGGCGAGGCGATTGAGCGGCGAGATGCGTTCGGCAACCTGATGATGTACGGCGCGCAGAGGTTTGCGGCGGGCCAGCGTTGCGGCGGTGCTGGGTGGGGCGAGGATGGGGGCGGGGGCCATGATGCGGGCTGATCCTGACATGTAGGCGTGACGCTTTTCAGCAAAAGATTGGCACGAGAGTGCACTTTGGGCTGCGGCTGTGCCGGTGACAAATCGTGTTGTGCATCGCGCTTCACTTTTTTGTGATCCTCGGCTATGTACCTTGTGCTTTGTTGTTGGCCATTTATGGTTACCCTTGTATGGGGGCTGCAAGTGCCGAATTCGCTGAAATATCTTATTCCACTGCACGTGCCGCTGATTAACCGCTTGCCGGGCGGGCAGCCCGAGTTGCTACATATTCGCGACGGCAATAGCCGCGACACTTGGCTGAGCGCCGACCCAATGACGCAGGCCGAGGCTGACGGATTTGTGGTGGACGAGCCTTTTATGTCGTTTACCACCCGGCGCGGATCGATGGATCTGGCATGGTTTGAGCGATCGCCAGGTGCCGCCGCGGATGGCGCGGTGAAAGCCCGGATGTTTAACCGGCGCAAATTTATTTTGGCGGCGGGCCAGGGGCCACCGCAGCCAGTGGGTGATGCTGGTGTCGCCGAGATGGCGTTTGATACGTATTACAGTTGCGCGTTTGCGGCTGGGCGGTGCGTTGAGATTTTAACTAACCCTGCCGGGGAGCATTTTTTCGGGCAGATTGATATGGCCGATGGCGTTCCGATTTCGGCGCTGCCTTGGGGATTTTCGTATCAGCGGGTGCGGCTTGATGCGCCTTGGGTGGTGCACGCACGCACGCCGGCGCGGTTGTATTTTTTTGCACCTTGTCTGCGTAGTTTTATTGGGCCGATACGCGGGCCGTTGCCCACGGGGCTGGGGGTTGGGGCGTAGCCCGGGCTTTGCCCGGTTGTTGGGAAAACCTAGGCTTTGCCCGGTTGTTGGGAACACTACGGGGCACGGGGATTTCGGGAAGAACCGGGCAAAGCCCGGGCTACGGGTTTACGCGTAGGCGGGTGAGGCCGGGGATGTCGGCTGCTGGAACCAGGCCCAAGCGGGCAAATAGGTCAATGAGCACAAAATTTACGTTGTATTTGAACGCATCGCCGGCGCGCACGGTGTCTATCACCTGGGCGATGGGCCAGAGTTCGAAACCGGCAACTTCGCCATCGACCGGGGTGGGGGTGAAATCTTCCGGCAGATCAATATCATAGCAATAGATCAGGTCTCGGCGCAGGCCTTCGGGGCGGTCGAGTGTGTAGGCCAAGCGGCTGACGGGTTTGGCGATGGCGGCAAGGCTTGGCGCCATGCCGGCTTCTTCGGCGGCTTCTTTTATCAAAGTTTGGGCGGGGGTTAGGCCTGATGGGATGCCGCCGGCGACGATGTGATCGAATTTTCCCGGCTCTGGCATTTTGGCAAGCGAGCGGCGGGCGACCCAAAGGTGTAGGCCGTTGGCGCGGTGGACCAGGCCATTGAGGTGCACGCCGGTGGCAGCGATGCCCAAAAAAGCCAGGGCGCCGCGGTCGGCCTGGGCCAGCACCGGGCCTAGGGGTAAGCCGTTATGATCGGCGAACACGTCGAATGCTTCGTCGCGCCAGCGGGTAAACCCCTGATCTGCCAAGGTGCGGGCCAGGGTTTGCAGGGTTTGCGGGCTTTGCCAGCTGATTGATTTTTCGTACACCACGCAACCGGCCGCACATAGGGCCGCGATGTCAGCGGGGGCGACGTAGCCGACCGCGTGGGTGCCCACGAAAAATGGCGTGCGGGTGCCGGGCAGCGTTGCGCTGAGCGCCCGCCCGATATGCGTGTTTAATCCCACTGCCGGCGCAACCTTTCAAACTGCACGCTGCCATGCCACATGCGCTGACATGCGTGTTCTTGGAAATTCCCGACTTGCCCTGCCCGCCGACGGGCGCAGCACATCTGACACTTTGCGGTCGCTTCTGCCCTATTTGTGGCCGCGCGGCGATTGGGGATCACGGGTGCGGGTGGTGCTGGCCATGCTGTGCCTGATTGCCGCGAAAGTTGCGACAGTTTGGGTGCCGGCGTTTTACGCCCGCGCGGTGGACCAGTTATCGCACCAAAAACTGGATATGGCGCTGCTGCCGGTGGGGCTGATTATGTCTTACGGCATAGCGCGGTTTTTGGCGGCGACCTTTGGCGAATTGCGCGATGCGGTGTTTGCACGGGTGGCGCAACGCACGGTGCGGCGGGTGGCTCTGGAAACGTTTGCGCATATGCACACGCTGTCCATGCGGTTTCACCTGGATCGCCAAACCGGCGGGGTGAGCCGGGCGATTGAGCGTGGTTCGTTAGGGATTGAGCAGGTATTGCGGTTTGCGGTGTTTAATATCGTGCCGACGATATTTGAGCTGCTGCTGGTAACGATTGTGTTGTGGCGGGTGTTCGATTGGCGCTTTGCCGCAATTGCGTTCGGGGCGGTTGCGTTTTACGTGGCATTTACGTTGAGTTTTGCGACCTGGCGGGTGCGCTTTCGCCAGACCATGAACGAAAACGATGTGGAGGCACAATCTAAAGCGGTTGATAGCCTGCTAAATTACGAGACAGTCAAATATTTCGGCAATGAAGCGCACGAAGCGCGGCGCTTTGATGTGGCGCTGGCGGCGTACGAAACGGCAGCGGTAAAAAGCCAGATTACGTTGAACATGCTGAATATTGGCCAGGCCACGATTATTGCCGTGGGGTTGGCGGCGGTGATGCTGCTGGCGGCGCGTGGCGTGTTGCGTGGCGAGTTGAGCGTTGGCAAGTTTGTGCTGGCCAACACCTATCTTATTCAGCTGTATCAGCCGCTGAACTTTTTGGGGTTTGCTTACAACACCATCAAGCAGGGTTTGGTGGATATGGAACAGATGTTCCGCCTGCTAGCCGTTGAACAGGAAGTGACCGACAGCCCCGATGCGGTGATGCTGCCGGAGCATTTGGCCGATTGCGCGCCGCCGGTGATTGTTTTTGAAAATGTGCGGTTTGGCTATCAGCCCGAGCGTGAGATTTTGCGCGGTATTAGCTTTACCGTGCCGGCGGGTGGCAAGGTTGCGATCGTGGGGCCGACAGGTGCCGGTAAATCGACCATTTCACGGCTGCTGTTCCGGTTTTACGATGTCACCGCCGGGCGTATTTTGATCGACGGGATGGATTTGCGCCATATTGTGCAAAAATCGCTGCGCGCTGCGATTGGCGTGGTGCCGCAGGATACTGTGCTGTTTAACGACACCATTGGCTACAACATTGCTTACGGCGAACCCGGTGCCAGCCAGGCACAGATTGAGGGCGCGGCGCGGTTGGCGCAGGTGCATGATTTTGTGCAGAAAATGCCCGATGGGTATGAAACGCGGGTGGGTGAGCGCGGCTTGAAATTGTCGGGCGGGGAAAAACAGCGCGTGGCGATTGCGCGCACAGTGCTGAAAGATCCGCGTATTTTGATATTGGATGAAGCGACCAGCGCGCTGGATACGCGCACCGAGCGTGATATTGAAACCGCCTTGGGCAATGTTGCCGCCAGCCGCACCACGCTGGTGATTGCGCATAGGCTTTCCACCGTTGTGGATGCCGACGAGATTATTGTTCTGGTGGATGGGCGCATTGCCGAGCGCGGGTCGCATCGGGAGTTGCTGGAGATAGACGGCACTTACGCGCGGATGTGGGAGTTGCAGGCGGAGCAGCAGGCTGCGCAGGAAGATGCTGTGACGTTAGTGTGACGCGACGTTGCATGCCGTGACGGTTGCGCCGATTGGCGGAGTTGTGGTGATAAGGGCTGCATGACCAGTACTCTGCTTCTGCGCTTTGGGTTTAGCGATGACGGGTGGTTTGGTGTCGATTTTGGTTACAGCACCGCGGCTAACCTTGCGCGCACCAACCAATATGCCGGTGGCGATGATGTTGGCGTGCACCTAAGTCTGGCAATACACTGAATGCCGCGGCAGGTGAACATCCTGTCGGTGCAGTCTTCTGTGGCGGTCGGCCATGTTGGCAATGCGGCTGCGTGTTTTCCCCTGCAACGTTTGGGGGCGGAGGTTTGGCCAGTGAACACGGCGATACTTTCCAACCACCCCGGCCATGGCGGGTGCACCGGGCGGGTGGCCAGTGCTGGCGAGATTGCTGATTTGATTGATGGCATTGCGGCGCATGGCGGGTTTGACGCGTGCGCCGCGGTGTTGAGCGGGTATTTGGGCGATGCCAGTATTGGGCCAGTGGTGCTGGACGCGGTGCAACGTTTGCGGGCGGCGAGCCCCCCACGCGGGCTGTATGCGTGCGACCCGGTGATTGGGGACGCCGGACGGGCATATGTGCGGCCGGGGATTGCCGATTTTTTGGCGCAGCGTGCGGTGCCGGCGGCTGATATTTTGACCCCCAATATGTTTGAGCTGGGGGTGCTGAGCGGTGGCGAACCGGCGAACGAGGCGGAGATTTTGGCCGCGGCCGCCCGGTTGCGCGGGCGGATGCGCCAAGCGGGGCCGCGCATTGTGCTGGTGAGCGGGGTGATCAGCGCCGAAACCCCTGCCGGCGCCATGGATGTTTACGTGATTGGTCCCCAGGGGGCGGCGATATGCCGCACGCCACGGCTTGATCGGCATTTTTCCGGGGCTGGCGATGCGTTGGCTGCGGTGTTTCTGTTTCATTTTTTGAACGGCCGCCCTGCCCCCGACGCCATGGCGCGGGCGGTGAGCAGCGTGCATGCGGTACTGACCGTCACCCAGGCGGCAGGGGCTGTCGAGATGCAGATTGTGCAGGCGCAATCTGCCTGGTGCGACCCGCCAGTGGCGTTTGCGGCACGCGGCTGCGCGGCTTAGGGGGCAGTAAAAAGTAAAGCCCAGCTTGCAATCTTTAGTTGCAATTTTTAGGCGGTTGGGCGCACGATGAAATTACCGGATGGGTGCCGGCCCGCCGTCCCCTCGAGAGGCCGCCCCATCCGCGCCCTGATCACGGAGCTAACCGTGGCGGGCCGCACCGGGATTGGGAGCATCGCCATGACAGTAGCCGCCATCTTGCGGCAGAAAGGGCGCGATGTTGCGTCTGTTTCGCCCAACACGAACATTGCCGATGTCACCCGCATGCTGGCCGAACGGCGCATCGGCGCCGTAATGGTATGCGATGCTGCGGCGCAAATTCTGGGTATTTTGAGCGAACGCGATATTGTGCGCAGCCTGGCCCAGGATGGTGCCGCAACCCTTGCCATGACCGCCGCCCAGTTGATGAGCAGCCCCGTACACACGGCTAACCTGGGCACATCGGTGAGCGCCGCCATGGCGTTAATGACCCAGCGCCGGGTGCGCCATTTGCCCGTGCTTGATGCCGATAAGGAGCTGGCCGGGCTGGTGAGCATTGGCGACGTGGTGAAGGCGCTGATCGACCAGCAGGCGCTGGAAGTGGATAGTTTGAAAGCGTATGTCGCCGGCGCTGGCTAGCACCATGGTTGCGCCGGTGCTTGAGGGTTGGCAAAAAGGCCGCCAACCCTAACCGGAGCGGCACGACATGAGCGGCAGCCTACCCCTACCGAAACTCGCCATCCCCAAAAAGCCCGCCTGGCTGGAAGATTTCCAGGCCTTCGTGCTGCGTGGCAACGTGGTGGACCTCGCCGTTGGTATCATCATCGGCGCCGCCTTTACCGGGATTGTGCAAAGCCTGGTTAAAGACGTGCTTAACCCGGTAATCGGCCTGCTGACCGGCGGGGTGGATTTTTCTGACCTATTTTTCACCGTTAAAGGCCCGCACGTGGCAACCCTTGCCGCCGCCAAAGCCGCCGGCGCCGTTACCATCAACTACGGGCTGTTTCTCAACGCCGTGGTGCAGTTTGCAATCGTCGCCTTCGTGGTGTTCTGGCTAGTGCGCGCCATGACCCGCCTGGTGCAACAAAAAGCCGCCGCAACGCCGGCGGCTGAAGTGTTACTGACGGAGATTAGGGATTTGTTGGCTAAGAAGTAGGTAGGCAAGGGAATAAGAATTTTCTTTTTCTGAAGAAAAAGAAACAAAAAGACTTTTACTATATTGGTTCGGAGTCCTCGGTGGCGGCGTTGCCCCAGGCCCAACATTATAAAAGTCTTTTGCTTCTTTTCTTCAGAAAAGAAGTTTCTTTGCTCTTGCCTTAAGCCTTACCTAGTGCCGCCCCAAAAAGAAGAGTGCCACGCCAACGGGGGCTAAGAACCCGATATAGGCGAGGCGGGCGATTTTGGGGTTGGGGTGGCCCCAGAGGCCGAGGGGGCCGGCAGCACCGATGGCGCCCAGCAGGGGGTTCCAGAAGCCGCCGAAACCGGCCAGGCCGAGCAGACCGAGCAGGCGGATGGCGCCGCCGGGGGCGCTGAAGGGCACCGGTTTGACGAAGCCGATCATGCCTGGCAGGCCGAGTAGGCCGAACAGGCCTGCGAGTTGTTGAAGCTGGGTGTATTTTTCCATTGTGGTTCCCCCCGGTTCGAAACCGCGCTTGATGCGCGTGGTACGACGTTAGAACGCCGCTTCTGCGAGGTCCATCATGGCGCCTTTGCCGGCGACGATGGCACTGAGCAAGGCGGCTGTTTGCGGCAGGATGCGTTCGTTAAAGAAGCGCGCGGTGATGAGTTTAGCGGTGTAAAAGGCGTGGTCTTCCTGGCTGGCGGCGAGGTGGGTTTCGGCGATTTGTGCGCTGCGCGCCCACATGTAGCCTAAGGCGACTAGGCCGGTGAGACGCAGATAGTCGGTGGCGGCAGCACCGGATTCTTCGGGGTCGGCGGGGGCGACTTCCTGTAAAAAGCTGGTGGCGGTTTGGAAGCGGGCGAACGCTTCATCAAGCGCGCGGAGATTGGCATCGTGGCGGTTAGCGGCTAGGAAGGTTTGGATTGGGGTGGCGAAAGCTGCCAGCAGTGCACCGCCTTTGGCGGGCAGTTTGCGGCCGGCGAGGTCCATCGCCTGAATACCGTTTGTACCTTCGTAGATCATGGCGATGCGGGCATCGCGCACCAATTGTTCCATGCCGTGATCGCGGATGTAGCCGTGGCCGCCGTACACCTGCAGGGCCTGGCTGGAGAGTTCGAAACCGAGATCGGTGAACAGGGCTTTGACCACGGGGGTCATGAAGGCGACGAAATCGCTGGCGGTTTCGCGGGTGGCGGGATCGGTTGCTTTGGTTTCGAGGTCCAAGGCACTGGCAACCCAGCCGGACAGTGCGCGGCATCCTTCAACGTGCGCGCGCACAGTCATTAACGTGCGGCGCACGTCGGGATGCACAATAATGGGATCGGCCATTTTTTCGGGGTATTTGGCACCCGACACGGATCGGCCCTGCAGGCGATCGCGGGCGTAGGCGACCGCACTTTGATAGGCGGTTTCGGCAACGCCGAGGCCTTGGATGCCAACCGAAAGGCGTTCGGCGTTCATCATGGTGAACATCGCGGCGAGGCCTTTGTTGGGCTCGCCGATCAGCCAGCCGGTGGCATCATCAAAATTTAGCTGGCAAGTGGCGGAGCCTTTCAGGCCCATTTTATGTTCGATGGCAGCACACGAAACACCGTTGCGCTCGCCTGGATTGTTGCTGGCATCGGGGATGAATTTGGGCACCAGAAACATGCTGATGCCTTTAACCCCTTTGGGGCCGTCGCTTAGGCGGGCCAACACCAGATGCACGATGTTTTCGGTCAGATCGTGATCGCCGGCCGAGATAAAGATTTTTGAGCCGGTGATGCGGTAGCTGCCATCACCTTGTGCCACCGCCCTGGTGCGCAGCAAACCAAGATCCGTGCCGCAATGGGGTTCGGTGAGGTTCATGGTGCCAGACCAGACACCTTCGATCATTTTTGGCAGATACTGGGTTTTTAGCGCTGCACTGCCGTGGCCTTCAAGCGCCAGCGTGGCCCCGTGAGTGAGCGACGGATACAGGCTGAGGCTGAGATTGGCCGCGCAGAGCATTTCTTCGACCATTTTGCCGACAATTTCTGGCAGGCCCTGGCCGCCGTACTCGGGGTTCGACGCAATACCGTTCCAGCCGCCATCACGGAACTGCGCATAGGCCTGGGCAAACCCATCTGGCGTGCGCACCACGCCGTTTTCGCACACGCAGCCTTGCGCATCGCCGGACGCGTTAAGCGGCAACATCACCTCTGTCGCAAACTTGCCCGCTTCGGCCAGCACGCTATCAATCAGCTCGGCACTGACATCGCTTTGCCCAATGGCGGCAAGGTGCGCCGCACTATTGTGCAGCTCGTGCACCACAAAGCGCATGTCACGTAAGGGGGCTGCGAAGGTTTGCATCAGGTGAATGTCCTTTGATTGGGCGTGGCGTAGGGAGGCAAGGCGAGGCAAGGGTTAAGGTCTTCTTTTCTGAAGAAAAGAAGCAAAAGACTTTTGATTATATGGGGGCTGGGGCTTCCCTGCCACCGCGTTCTCCTGGCCCAAATTTACAAAAGTCTTTTTGCTTCTTTTTCTTCAGAAAAAGAAGGTTCTTCCTTATTTTGCGCCAAAGCCGCCGCGGCCTGGGCTTCGACGTCATCGAGTTCGGCGATGGTTTGCACCAGGGCGCGGTGCTGGTCGCGCAGGGATGCCAGGCGTTTGCGGACGGCGGCCATGAGGACGGCGATTTGGGGGGCTTTGCCGTTATGGTCGGTGCGGTAGAGATCGAGGTAGTCTTTGATTTCACGCAGGGAAAAGCCCAGGCGTTTGCCGCGCAGGATCAGGATCATGCGGGCGCGATCGCGGGCGGTGTAGACGCGGGTGGTGCCGGCGCGGCTGGGGGTTATGAGGCCTTTATCTTCGTAGAAGCGGATGGCGCGGGCGGTGATGCCGAGGTCGCGGGCGAGTTGGGTGACGGTGAGAAAGCCGGTTTGGGGCGCGGGTGGCGCTGGGGAAGCCGGTTTTGGGGCGGCCATCTCTGTTACGGGCATTGCTTTCCCTATAGGGCAACCATCGGGGGATTACCTAGCCTACCCTGCTGCCTGGCTGCAACCGTGGGTGTTAGACGGGCTTGGGGGCCTTCGGCACCCGGACGCTCACAATAATGTGAGATGCCGGGTAAATGGTCACACCGCACTGCACACAGGAATGAATTTGGCGCTATAAACCTCTCGGCAAGGGATTTGCGTGGCAGCGGTTCGTGGTTTTGCGATTGGGGTGGTGGGTATGGTTAAATTACGCGAAGTTTTGATGCATGTGGTGCCGGACAAGGCAGCACAGGCGCCTGCGTATGTGCCACCGTTGAGCGTGATTATGGCGGGTTTGGGCACCACCGCCGTGGACCTTGGCATGGCCGATACGGTGACCGTTTCGGCGCAGTATCTGACCTTTTTATTACGCCGCTTGCTGAGCGACGGGGTGGCGGTTGACCAGGCGTGGTATCAGGACCGGTATTTGGATATTCGGGGTGCGGTGATGGCGGGCCAGGTTGCGTCACCCGAGGCGCATTACCGGGGCACCGGGTGGTTGGAAGGCCGCCTGCCGCATGAGGTAGCGTTTGATGCGGCCTGGTATTATGGGCATTATGATGATCTGCATGCGGTATTCGATGCGGATGATGTGGATGGGTTACGGTATCATTTTTATACCAGGGGCTATTTTGAAGGCAGGGCTGGGGTGGCAACGGCCCTGGATGCCGCGGAAGCTTGGCGGGTGGGCCGCTAAGCTTTCAATCAGCGTTTTTCCGGCACATGGCGTAGTATGGCGCGGGTAAAGAAGGGCGCTGGCACCGCGGCTTTGCCGGCCCTGCCGGGGGCGCCGCGGCGGGTGATTTTTACCATTGTTTCAGCCAATTATATTGGCTTTGCGGCGACCTTGATGCAGTCTGTGCGGGCGCATCACCCGGAGGCTGCGCGCTACATTATATTATCTGATGCGATGCGGGATTTTGCTGACATCGATCTGGCGGCCGAGCTGCTGGGCTGCGAGAATTTGGGCATTGATCTGCTGGATAACATGAAGTTTTGGTACACGGTGATTGAGTTCAACACCGCGGTAAAACCTAATGCGTTCCGCTATTTTATGGATGGCGGGCAGGCCGACCAGATTGTTTATATCGACCCGGATATTTTGCTGTTTTCGCCGCTGGATGATGTGTTTGGTGGATTGGTTGACCATTCCATTGTGTTGACGCCGCACATGATGGTGCCGTTGCAGGATGGCAAGCAGCCTGACGACCTGAGCATTATGAAATCGGGTATTTATAATTTGGGTTTTTTGGCGATTGCCAATAATGCCGATGCCCGCGGGTTGATTGATTGGTGGGCGGACCGCTGCTTTGCTACCTGCCGGGTGGATATCCCTGGCAACATGTTTACCGATCAGCGCTGGATGGATATGGCGCCGGTGCTGGTGGCAAAGCCGCTGATTTTGCGCCACCCTGGCTACAATGTGGCTTACTGGAATTTGCCGCATCGCGCTGTAATCTGTGATACCGGCGGCGTGTGGCGGGTTAATGGGCAGGCGCTGAAATTTTTTCATTTTTCCGGGATTAAGCCGGATGACCCGACGCAGTTTTCAAAACATCAGAATCGCTACACCATAGATAATTTAGGCGAGGTTGCCATTTTGTGTGGCGAGTATCGCGAAAAGGTGCTGGCTAATCATTGGGCGCGCTATGCCAAAACGCCTTACGCTTTTGCCAATTTTGCCGATGGGCGGGTGATTGATGAACCGATGCGGCATTGGGTGGCACGCGCGGTGAGTGCCGGTGTGCTGGATGCGCGGGGGGCTTTGCAGATTGGGTCTGACTTTTTTGATTCGCCGGAAGATGCGTTGACCGATCAGGGCATTTTTATGACGCGGTTTATGTATCAATTTTGGTTGGACCGTGCCGATTTGATGGCGGCGTTTGATGCGCGCACCAAGGCCGGTGCCGAGAATTATACCAAATGGTTTTTGAGCGGCGATGCGGCGCGCCAGGGGGTGGGGGCTGCCAATGTGGAGGCGGCGCGGCGATTGACTGCTGGCGGTGATACGGCGGTGGAGGTTGTGGACATTAGCCGCGAACCGCCGTGGGTAAGCTTGGCGTGCCAGGCGTGGCCAGGGGCTGCCCGCGATGCCGGGCAGTTTGTTAACGGTGACATTGACCTTTCGCTGGGTTTGGCGGGCGTTGTGCTTATTCCGCGGGCGGTGGCGCTGGTCTGGGAACGGCGGGTGGATTTGCAGGCGCATTTTCCGTTGCGTGATGCGGCTAATATAAAGCAGTTTTTTAACTGGGCAATGACCAGCGGGTTGCGCGAAGGGGCGGTGAGTGGGGCCGATTTTTCGGTGGATTTTGTTGCGTGGTTTAGCAAGATATCTGTGCTGAGCGACCATTATGGTGATGTGCCGATCACCGAAGGCATGGTGATGGTGCACCCCGGCGGCATTGGCCAGGTGGCGGATCGGTGGCGGCGCTTTCCGGTGGAGCGGGTTAGCCGGCTTTCGCATGGGTTGTGGTTTGCTTATATGGCACCGGGCCTGTTCGGCTGGCCGGCGGCGCTGACCGCGCCGGTGCGCCGGTATTTTTTAAAGCCGGCCGAGATTACCATCGATGGGCTACGGCTGAGCCTTGGCATGATGGCGCTGTGGGAATTGCGCAGTGATGTGCAGCAGAGTTTTCCGCTATCGGACCCGCGCACGGCGTGGCGGTTTTTGCGCTGGTGCGCGCTGCATGCCAGCCGGGAATATCATGTGACGCTGGCAGATTTGCATTCAGGATTTGAAGCGTTTCTCGATGGCGCTTCGCCGCGGGTGGCGGGCTTAAGCCAGATACAAGAGATGATCCATGATATGCGCGCCGATTTGCGGGCGAAATACGATGTGACCAGTGCTGCCGGGGTTGCCGGTTATCTGGCGTGGTGCGCTGGCAATTTACAAACGGCGTTAGGCAAAACCGGGCTGGTTGCGGCGCGCGCACAACCGCGCACAGACGCTGCGGTGCCGGTGGTGGTTGATGTGGCGGTGGTGTTGTCGGGCCAGTATTCCACCCCATCGGGGCGCGGGGAAGACGTGCGCGGCACGGCAGAGGCGTTAGAGGCGGTTGGTTTTACCGATTACGCCATTGTTGATTTAATTGAAAAGACCTTGCACCACCGCGATGGCACGTTGATGGCGCCGGGCATTATTTTGCGCGCGCAGCACAATATTGTGCACATGAATGCTGATACGGCGGAGCAGGATTGGCGCAAGCTGCGCGATTTGCGGGTTGAAGCGGCACGGGTGATTGGTTTTTGGGCGTGGGAGCTGGATCGGCTGCCATCTTACTGGCGCTATGCCTATTCGTTTTTCGATGAAATTTGGGCGGCAACCCATTTTGCCATGGGAGCGTTTTTGCACGAAAGCCTGCGGCCGGTGCGGTTTATGCCGATGGTGGTAACGGCGCCTGAAACTGATGGGGCGCTGGGGCGGGCGGCGTTGGGGCTGGCGGCCGATGAGACGGTGTTTTTGTTCATGTTCGATTTCCGTTCGTACCTGGCACGCAAAAACCCCGAGGCGGTGATCGATGCATTTACGGTTGCCTTCCCTAAAGGCGATGAGCGAGTGCGGCTGGTGATTAAAACCCAAGGTGGGGCCGAAATGCCCGAGCGCATGGCGGGGTTACGGGCGCGCGCCAAGGACACACGGATTGATTTTCGCGATGTTAACCTATCGCGGGTGGAGCTGATGACTTTGCTGACCAGCATGGATGCGTTTGTATCCCTGCATCGGTCAGAAGGGTTTGGCCGCGGGCCGGCGGAGGCGATGTTGTTGGGCAAGGTGGCGATCGTGACCGATTATTCCGGCACCACGGATTTTGCCACTGCGGCGTGCGCGTTGCTGGTGGACTACACGCTAGTTGCTGTGGACCCTGCTGAGTACACCGGGGTTGAGGGGCAGGCTTGGGCGGATGCCAATGTGCAGACGGCGGCTAGGCACATGCGTTGGGTTGCGAAAAACCCCAAGCGGGCACAGGCGCTGGGGGAAAAGGCGCGGGCACGGATTATGGCTTTGTATAACCCGGCCGCGATTGGGGCTGCGGTGTTGCAGGCGATAGATATCGATAGGCCGAACCAAACGACACGCCCCGCCCACGGCGACGATGTGGAGTATAGTTCTATGACGAAGAAGTTGATAGCGCCTTGAGTTTTTCCATCAACGAACCACCCATTCTGTTTATCCATATCCCCAAGACCGCCGGCACCACGGTGCGTAATGTGCTTGAATACGGATTTCGCGAGAACGAGGTTCTGCGTATCGAAGACCCGGCGACGATACCGGTTACCGGCATCGCGCAAAATCTGCGATTTGTTAGCGGCCATGTGCCGCCCTGGTATCAACAGTTTTTTGCGACTGCACCGACGATTATTACCGTGCTGCGCAATCCGCTGGCGCGCATTGCGTCGGCGTACGGATTTTTTCGCAGCCTGAAGGTTGATGACGCGTTTCTGGACACCCACCCTGAGGTCAGGCTGGCGCTGTCGCTGTCGTTTGAAGATTTCGCGCTGTGTACCGAGCCGGCTCTGCATGGCGAAGTCAATAACTATCAGACGCAATTCCTGGGTAATACCAAACAACGCCACCGTTTCCACAATGAGCAGGTGTTTGCGCAAGCCAAGGAAACCCTTTTGGCGGCGCGGTGGTTTGGCCTGGTTGAACACATGGCACCGTCAATTGCGCTGCTGGCGCGTGCCTTTAATTTGCCGCCACAAACGTCGGCGGTTCGGGTGAATGCCACGCCTAGCGACTCCAAACCCAGCGAATTGTCGACAGCGGCCCGTAGCCGCGTGTTTGCCAATAACGCTTACGATCTTGAACTCTACCGTTTTGCCGAAAATCTGTTGGCGCAACGCGTACGTGATGCGGCGCGCACGATCTCACTGTGGCGCAAACCGTATGAGGCAGCCCCAACGTCGCAATTCGGGCGCCGTAAGCAGTTGGATTTCGCCGATGGCATTATCGGTACCGGTTGGTGGCCGCGGGAAACCAATGGGTTTTCCTGGGGCTATGCTTTCCGCCATGCGATTGCCCGGGTTTATGCTTGGTGGCCGGGGCACGATCACCAGATCATGGTGGTTGCTATTCCGAACGTACAGAAAACATTTTTGCTCAGTGACCTGAAAATCGCTATCAATGGCTCCATCCTAAGGTCGCTGATTGTTGCCGGGTTGCGTGGCCATTACGCGGTGCTGCGCGTGCCGCCATCCTTGATGAGCACTGACACGCTGACGGAAATCGCTTTTGTTTCGTGCGTCCCTGACGGGCTGGACGACACGATTGATTTTACCCACACGGCGCAGACATCTTTTGCCATACGCGACATAAGCTGGCTTGTTGCGAATGCCGATGACATGGCCCCGGCCGGCGCTTTTACCCAGGCGCTGGCCGCCCGTGGAATTAACAAACACTCGCGGGAGCGGATCGTTGACCTGCTGGCAGCGGTGCCAATTGTGCTGGGCCACGTGCCGGCTGTTTCAGATAAGGAGGATTTAGTCTGTGATACATTTGTCTATAAAGCACCCGACGAACGCCGGGCAGCGGTCGTGAACGAAACCCAAACCTATCTTCCGCCAGTGCCGCTGGTACTGCACGGGCTGGGCATTGATGCAGCAGCGCTCGATCAGGACAAAGTCGTCGTTTCGGCGTGCTACCTTACCTTCCTGCTGAATCGCTTGACCAAAGCCGCGCCCGTGGATGAGGGTTTTTACACCAAGCTTTATCCCGATGTGCACGCGGCGTTACAGGCCGGTGCAATCGCAACGGCGGCCAACCATTTTACCAGTTCGGGTGCCGCCGAATGCCGCCTGGGCGCACCGGTTGGGTTCGACCCGGTATTTTACTACGATCATTACAAAGATCTCGCGGCGCGCTTTGCGGCCGATGATCACGACGCGTTGTGGCGGCACTACTATTCGCAAGGGTATCGCGAAGGCCGCGCCGCCAATGCAGCCCAATTGGCCGAGGCCCAAGCATGGCGGGCGGGAATCGACCCTGCCGCGCCATCGCCGCATGTAAAAACTAGCTGACGGTAACGCTGACCCGCAGCGTGGTGTACCCAGGTTTGCCGGCCATCTTCAGGTGCACAACAAAACTATCCGTGCCGGCAAAGCCCGCGTTGGGCGCGTATTCCACGCTGGTTTTGCCATCGTATTTCCACACTGCGGCCTGGCCGTGGCGGGCCTGCGCCGGCAACAAGGGCGCATCAAACGGCTGGCCGGCGGCATTGGTAAGCCGGGCCGCGCAATAGCCGCCATCATTGGCCATGGTGATAGCGACCGACGCACTGCCGCCGTCGGTCACGGTAAAGGGGGCGACGTGGCAGACGCTGGCCAAAGGCGGGCCGACATGCGGGGGCATAACGCGCGGTGCAACCGCCTGGGGTTTCGGGCCCTCGGCGCAACCGGCAAGGATTGCGACCCCTACCAAACCCACTACTAACTGCGGTATCCGCACGAGACGCACTCCCCAAAAACCAAAAACAAACGCGGCGTTCGCCTTACCCCCTAACCCCGTGTTGGGCCAATAGCCCGCATAAAACTAAAGCCGGTTGCGCAGGCAACGCCGCACTCTGGTATAGAGGCGCAAATCACCGTTCGGAGTTTGCCGCCATGCGCGCCCGCGCTATTTTTTCCTTGGCCCTATGCCTTACCATTGTCACTGCAGCGGGAGCGCATGCAGCGCCTGGCTGCGTATCCGGCCCGGAACGGGATGCGCTGGAAATTAAAAAGCTGAGCAGCGAGCTGATGGTAACATCAGAGGCGTGCCAGGTAACTGACCGGTATAACGCGTATATGCACCGCTACCAGGGGGCGCTGACCAGTAATGAGGCCGTGCTGGGCGGCTATTTTAAACGCGCTTATGGCCGCGGGTATCAGAAAAACTACGACGATTTCACCACGGACCTGGCCAATGTGCAGATGCAGCAGGGGCTGAAATCGGGCACCGCGTTTTGCGGGCTGCTGGCGGAAGCGTTTGACGAGGTGATGGTGCTGGATGGGCCGGGTGAGCTTGCCGATTTTGCCCGTAGCAAGCCGCTGGTGATGCCGGCGAGCATTGCCGATTGCGGGGCAACACCTGCCGGCAAGGCACCGGGGCATAAAGGTAAGGGCAAGAAAAAACACGCTTGAGGGCGGGCGTCGTTAGGGCGGGCCCGAACCGGGATTTGGGTTTGGGCGATGGCGGATATAAGAAATCCGCCCACCAAAAAGCGATATAAAAAACCCTGGAAGCTGCGCTTCCAGGGTTTTCTTTTGCGGGCTTAGGCTGAGTAGTACATTTCGAATTCGACCGGGTGCGGGGTGTGTTCAAAGCGGAACACTTCGGTCCATTTCAGTTCAATGTAGCTATCGATCTGGTCTTTGCTGAACACGCCGCCGGCGAGCAAAAATTCGTGATCGCCAGCCAAGGCGCCCAAGGCTTCGCGGAGGGATCCGCACACGGTGGGGATGTCTTTCAGCTCCTCTGGCGGCAGATCATACAAATCTTTGTCCATCGGGTCGCCGGGGTGGATTTTGTTTTTGATGCCGTCGAGGCCCGCCATCAGCATGGCGGAGAACGCCAGATAGGGGTTGGCGGTGGGATCGGGGAAGCGCACTTCGACGCGCTTGGCTTTGGGGTTGGTGGCATACGGAATGCGGCACGAGGCCGAGCGGTTACGCGCCGAATAGGCCAGCAACACCGGGGCTTCAAAGCCTGGGATCAGGCGCTTGTAGCTGTTGGTGCTGGGGTTGGTAAACGCGTTCAGGGCTTTGGCGTGTTTAATGATGCCGCCAATGTAGTGCAGGCAGGTTTCCGATAAATCGGCGTAGCCATTGCCGGCGAATAGCGGTTTGCCGTTTTTCCAGATCGATTGGTGCACGTGCATGCCGCTGCCGTTATCGCCAAAGATTGGTTTTGGCATAAAGGTTGCGGTTTTGCCGTAGCTGTGGGCGACGTTGTGCACGCAGTATTTATAGATCTGCATAAAGTCGGCCATTTGGGTGAGCGGGCCGAATTTGGTGCCGAGCTCGTGCTGGCTTTGCGCCACTTCGTGGTGATGCTTTTCGATCGGCAGGCCCATTTCGCCCATCACCGAGAGCATTTCTGCGCGCAGATCGCTTTCGCTATCCACCGGGGCTACCGGAAAATAGCCGCCTTTGACGCCGGGGCGGTGGCCCATATTGCCTTCGGGGTAGTCCTTTAACGAGGCCTGGGGGCCTTCCTGGCTATCGAGTTGGTAGATGCCGTAATTGCCGCCGGTGCCGAATTTGACCGAGTCGAAAATAAAGAACTCAGCTTCTGGGCCAAAAAACGCCGTATCGCCGATGCCGGAGGCTTTGACGTAGGCTTCCGCTTTTTTGGCGGTGCTGCGCGGGTCGCGCCCATAACTTTGGCCGGTGGAGGGTTCGATAATGTCGCAGAACAGGATCAGGCTGGGTTTGGCCGAAAAGGGGTCCATCACCGCGCTATCGGGGTCTGGCATCAGGATCATGTCGCTCTCGTTGATCGCTTTCCAGCCGGCGATCGAGGAGCCGTCGAACATAAAGCCATCACGAAAGACGTCTTCATCGACGGTGGAGACGTGCTGGGCGGTGTGTTGCCATTTGCCGCGCGGATCGGTGAAGCGCAGATCGACGTATTCGACCGCGTTTTCACGCAGCAGGTCGAGCACTTTCTGAACGCTGGTGGGTTCGGCGCCGGTAGGGGCGTTAGGTTTTTTCGCCATGGTGTTTCCTTCTTTCTGCAAAGAGCCGCGCCAGGTTTGGGCGGCGGGGTCGATTGGATGAATGCAAACAAAATAAGAATTTTCTTTTTTCTGAAGAAAAAAGAAACAAAAAAGACTTTTTTACGCTGGTTCGGAGAGCGCGGTGGCAGGGTTGCCCCTGTCCCCGCATGACAAAAGTCTTTTGCTTCTTTTCTTCAGAAAAGAAGACCTTTTCTACCCCCTACCTAAACCGCCTGCGCCCCACGTTCGCCGGTGCGGATGCGGATGACTTCATCGATGGTGGTGACGAAAATTTTGCCGTCGCCGATGCGGCCGGTGCGGGCGGCGGTGATGATGGCGTCTATCGCGCGATCGACGATGGCATCATCGCAGACCACTTCGATTTTTACTTTGGGGAGGAAGTCGACGACGTATTCGGCGCCGCGGTAGAGTTCGGTGTGGCCTTTTTGGCGGCCGAAGCCTTTGGCCTCGACCACGGTGATGCCTTGCAGGCCGACTTCGTGGAGGGCTTCTTTGACCTCATCGAGCTTAAACGGCTTGATCACGGCTTCGATTTTTTTCAATGGATCCTCCTGGCAGGGGCTGGTAGCGGGCTGGTGACGGGCCTTCGGGATGACGCCAAAGTGTGGCGCAAGATTGCACGCGGCCCGATTGGCGGCAATGTGCAGGGGCGGTCTTTTCGCGGGATGCGGTTTCGCTCACAAGGGTGCTGATTTTTTAGCGATGGAGCCTGCGCTGCCGTGCCGAAACCTTTCAACACGCTGCTGGCGCAGGCTGGCACGACGATTTTTACAGTGATGTCGGCGCTGGCGGTGGAGCACGGCGCGATTAATTTGGGGCAGGGTTTTCCCGATACCGAGGGGCCGCAGGATATTGTGCGCGCGGCGGCGGATGCGTTGCTGGATGGGCGCAATCAGTATCCGCCGCTGGCGGGGGTGCCTGAACTGCGGGCCGCGGTGGCCGCCGCCAATCATCGGTTTTGGGGGTTGGCGATCGACCCTGTGGCAGGCGTTGTGGTGACCAGCGGGGCGACGGAGGCGTTGACTGCGTGCCTGATGGCGCTGCTGAACCCCGGCGACGAGGTGGTGCTGATTGAACCGCTGTACGACACATATTTGCCGGTGGTGCGGATGTTGGGGGCTATTCCCAAACTGGTGCGGCTGGCGCCACCGGATTGGTCGCTGCCGGTGGCCGAGTTGGAGGCTGCGTTTAGTGCACGCACCAAGGTGATTTTGCTGAACACGCCGCACAACCCGACCGGCAAGGTGTTTGGCGCTGATGATCTGGCGGTGATTGCGGATTTGTGCCGGCGGTTTGATGCCTATGCGATTTGCGATGAGGTTTATGAGCATTTGGTGTTTGCCCCCGCAACCCATGTGCCGTTGATGACCTTGCCCGGCATGGCGGCGCGGTGCGTGCGCATTGGCAGTGCCGGGAAGACGTTTTCGCTGACCGGGTGGAAGGTGGGGTATGTCAGCGGGTCGCCCGACATTCTGGCGGTAGTGGCGCGGGCGCATCAGAATTTGACCTTTACCACGGCGCCGAATTTGCAACGTGCGGTGGCGCAGGGTCTGGCCAAGCCGGATGGGTATTTTGCCAAACTGGCGGGGGATTTGGCGGCCAAGCGCGACCGCTTGGCGGCGGGGTTGCGCGGCTTGGGGTTTGACGTGTTGCCGGCCGATGGCAGTTATTTTTTGGTGGCCGATATTTCGGCGCGGGCCGGGGGCGACGATGACGTGGCCTTTGCCCGGCGGTTGACGATTGAGGCGGGGGTGACGACCATTCCGGTATCGGCTTTTTATGACCAAAACCCGCCGCGCCATTTGATACGGTTTGCTTTTTGCAAGCAGGATGCGGTGCTGGATGCTGCGGTTGCGCGGCTGGCGCAGTATTTTGGCAAGGGGTGAGCCGGTATGAGTGGGCCGCTGCATGTTTCTGGCTTACATATTTACCCGGTGAAATCGTTTGCTGGGAACGCCGTGGCGGATGCCGTGGCCGAGCCTTGGGGGCTTAAGGGCGACCGGCGCTGGATGGTGGTGGATGGTGCGGGGGTTGCGGTGACGCAGCGCGAGTATCCCGTTATGGTGCTGGTAACTGCCCAATTGACGGTTGGCGGCGTTAGGCTGGCGGCGCCGGGTTTTGGGTGTTGTGATGTGGATTTTCCGGCGCCGGATGTGGCGGCGGTGGTGGTTAACATCTGGCGCGATACGGTGGTGGCCGCGCCAGCTTGCGAGGCAGCCTGCGCGTGGCTGAGTGCAGTGCTGGGGTGTGAATGCCGGTTGGTGTATTTGGCCGATACGCTGGCGCGCCCGGTGGACAGGCGTTTTGCGGATGGCGGCGAGACGGTGAGTTTTGCGGATGGGTTGCCGGTTCTGCTGGCCAATGAGGCGTCGCTGGCGGATTTGAACGCGCGGCTGGCAAGGTCGATTACCATGGCGAGGTTTCGGCCCAATGTGGTGATTACAGGGGCAGGCCCGTGGGCGGAGGATTGCTGGCGGGTTGTGCGCATTGGGGGTGCGGTATTTCGGGTGGTGAAGCCGTGCGACCGCTGCGTGATGACGACAATTGATCCCGAAACGGGGACCAGACCGGACAAGACGGAGCCGTTGCGCACGCTGGGGGAATTTCGCCGCGCGCCAGGTGGGGTGATGTTTGGGCAGAATTTGCTGCCCCAAAGCACCGGCAGAATTGGCGTAGGCGACGCTGTAGAGATTTTGGAAATGGGCCCCAGCACTGTGGCCGCTGCGGATGCCTAACCCCAACATATAAAAGTCTTTTTGCTTCTTTTTCTTCAGAAAAAGAAGGTTCCTGCCGTGCTTGGCAGCCTGCCCCCGATAGGCTAGGCCCATGCCAATGAGTGTGGCGGCGGGGCAAAGGGCTATGCGGGTTTTAATTGTGGGCGGCGGCGGGCGCGAACATGCGTTGGCGCGGGCGATTAGCACAAGCAAGCTGTTGTCGGCGCTGTTTTGTGCACCGGGGAACCCGGGTACTGCGCGTTTAGGCACTAATTTACCTATCGCCGTGACCGATATCGCCGGGCTGGTGGATGCGGCTGTGCAAGAAAAGATTGATTTGGTGGTGGTGGGGCCGGAAGGGCCGCTGGTGGCGGGGCTGGCCGATAAATTGGCGGCGGCGGGCATTGCCTGTTTTGGCCCCAGTGCGGCGGCGGCCGAGCTTGAGGGCAGCAAGACATTTACCAAAATTTTGGCGGATACAGCGGGGATTCCGACTGCGGCATGGGCCAGGTTTACCGACGCTGATGCCGCCATTGCTTATGTGCGCCAGATGGGTGCGCCGATTGTGGTGAAGGCGGATGGCCTAGCTGCAGGCAAGGGTGTTGTGGTGGCGGCCGATATTGGCGAGGCGGAGCGCGCGATAGGCGAGATTATGCGCGACCGGGTGCTGGGGGATGCCGGTAGCTCGGTGGTGATTGAGGCGTGTTTGGTGGGCGATGAAATTTCGCTGTTTGCGCTGTGCGACGGGGTGAATTGCGTGTTGCTGGGGGCGGCGCAAGACCACAAGCGCATCGGCGATGGCGATACCGGACCGAATACTGGTGGGATGGGGGCAATTTCACCGCCCGTTGGGTTTGATCTGGCAGCCCAAGAGGCGGCGTTGGATGTGTTTGTGCGCCCTGCCCTGCAAGAAATGGCGGCGCGCGGCACGCCGTTTAGGGGTTTTTTGTTTGCGGGGTTAATGCTGACCGCGGATGGGCCCAAGCTGATAGAGTATAATGTACGATTGGGTGACCCCGAAGCGCAAACTCTGCTGGCGCGGTTATCGGGCGATTTACTGGCGGCGTTGGCTGCGTGCAGCCAGGGGCGGCTGGCGGGTGTGCGGTTTGATCTGGCGAATTGCTTTGCGGTGTCGGTTGTGGTGGCGGCGCGCGGGTATCCTGGCCGGCCGGTGGCGGGTGGGGCGGTTGGTAATCTTGAAGGTAATGGCGCACGACCCGATGTAACGGTTTTCCATGCTGGCACTGCTATGGTGGATGGTCAGTTGGTGGCAGCCGGTGGGCGGGTGCTGACGGTGACCGCAACGGCGGCCACATTGGCGGATGCGCGGACCAAAGCCTACCAGCTTGTGGGGGAGATTGCCTATGGGGATGCGGTTTACCGCCACGATATTGGCGCGCGGGCGGAACGCCGGCTGCGTGAAACCACATAAAGGGTTTGGTTGATGAGCGTTGTTGGGCAAACCAAGCCGATTACCGTGCGCGATATTCGCGCCGCCAAAGGCGGCACGCCGCTGGTGTGGCTAACCGCCTACACAACCCCGATGGCGCGGTTGCTGGATGCGCATTGCGATGTGCTGCTGGTGGGCGATTCGCTGGGGATGGTGCTGTACGGGCTGCCGACAACGCTGGCCGTGACATTGGATATGATGATTGCCCATGGGGCGGCGGTGATGCGCGGGGTTAGCCACGCCATGGTGGTGGTGGATATGCCGTTTGGGTCGTATCAGGCCTCCCCCGAGCAGGCTTTTGTGAATGCGGCCCGTGTGTTAGCGGAAACGGGCTGTGCCGCAGTAAAGCTTGAGGGCGGTAGCGAAATGGCGCCAACGATCAAATTTTTAACCGAACGCGGCGTGCCGGTGTGCGGCCACATTGGGCTGATGCCGCAGCAGATCAACGCCGCCGGCGGGTTTCGCGCAACCGGGCGCACCGATGATGAAGCCGCCAAAGTGATGGCCGACGCACAGGCGGTGAGTGAAGCCGGCGCGTTTGCCGTGGTGGTGGAAGGCACTTTGGAACCGGTTGCCGCCGAAATTACCCGATCAATCGCCATACCCACCATCGGCATTGGCGCATCGGCGGCGTGTGACGGCCAGGTGCTGGTGATTGATGACGTGCTGGGCACATTTAATGATTTTATGCCGCGCTTTGTGAAGCGCTACGCCAATCTTGGCGCCGACATTAGCCGGGCGGCAGAGGAGTATGCCGCCGAGGTGCGGGCACGCGCCTTTCCAACGCCTGCGCATACGTTTAGGCGGCGGTTGAATTCGGATCTGTCTTAAAAAATAAGGAAGACCCTTCTTTTCTGAAGAAAAGAAGCAAAAGACTTTTGATTATTGGGGGCTGGGGGACGGGGCACCGTGCGCTTGGCGGTCCGTCAAACGTGGGGCGATTTGGGGTTTCCCCTGGCATCGCCCCACGAGATCTTAGGCGACGAAAATCTCAGTCAAGGGCGACGAGATTATCCGCCGAGTATTTGCCGCTGCGCTTATCGGCGACCAGGTCGAACGTGACCTTCTGGCCTTCGCGAAGCTCGCTGAGGCCGGCGCGCTGCACGGCGGAGATGTGGACAAAAGCATCACTGCCGCCGTTGTCTGGCGCAATGAAACCAAAACCCTTTTGAACGTTAAACCACTTCACGGTTCCCGCAGGCATGGGGGGACCCTTTCCTAAAACAAGATAGTGCTTGCCCGCGCAGAACGCGGACTGTCGAATTTGCATTTTCAGGGGAGAGATTGACGGCTTGCGGGGAGTTACACCGCGACAAGGTCGGATCGTCTAGCCGTCTATCGACAGAGGCTATATGGCGCGAACCCCGCGGGAATGCAAGCGGTGCGCGAAATGAAGCGGTGGGGCCCCGGCAGGGGCTGAGATTTCGCCGGAACGCTCCCCTGCCCGCGCAGTCTCCTAACCCCAACGATTAAAAGTCTTTTTGCTTCTTTTTCGTCAGAAAAAGAAGGCCCTTATCCTCCGGTAACACTCATATGCCGGGCCACTGCGGGCTGACGGCGGCCGATTGCGAAATCATGGCCGCGGGGTTTGCGGCTGATGGCTTCACGGATGGCGGCATCGAGGGCGGCATCATCGGCGCCGGCGCGGAGGGGGGCGCGCAGGTCGGCGGCATCGTCTTGGCCGAGGCACATGAACAATGTGCCGGTGACGGTGAGGCGGACGCGATTGCAGCTCTCGCAGAAATTATGGCTGAACGGGGTGATGAAGCCGATGCGCTGGCCGGTTTCGGCCACGGTTTCGTAGCGTGCCGGGCCGCCGGTGGCGTAGGTGCTGGGGTTGAGGGTCCAGCGTTTGGCAAGGCGGGCGCGGACGGTTTGCAGGGTTAGGTATTGGGTGCCGCGATCGGCGCTGATTTCGCCCATCGGCATGGTTTCGATGAGGCAGAAATCGAATTTCTCGCGGCCGCACCATTCGATCATGGCGTCGAGTTCGTGTTCGTTTTCGCCGAGCAGGGCGACGGTGTTGATTTTGATGGCGAGGCCGGCGTCTTGGGCTGCCGCTAGGCCTTCGAAGACGCGATCGATGCGGCCCCAGCGGGTGATGCGGGCGAAGCGTTCGGGGTTTAAGGTATCGAGGCTGACGTTGATGCGTTTGATGCCGGCACGGGCCAGGGGTTGGGCGAAGCGGGCCAAATTGGTGCCGTTGGTGGTGAGGGTGAGTTCTTCGAGGCCGCCGCCATTAAGGCGGGCGCCCAAACGTTCGATGAGGGTGATGACGCCACGGCGGACCAGGGGTTCGCCGCCGGTGATGCGCAGTTTGGTGACGCCGGCGCGGATGAAGGCTGTGGCTAGGCGTTCGATTTCCTCGAGGCTGAGAATCTCGGGTTTGGGCAGGAAGGTCATGTCTTCGGCCATACAATAGACACATCGGAGGTCGCAGCGATCGGTGACGGAGACGCGCAGATAGGTGACCGCGCGGGCGAACGGGTCGATCAGCGGGGCGACTTTGGCGAGCGCGCCGGGCGCGGGGGCGATTGCGTTCATGGGGCCTGAGGTTGGGCGATGATGGGGTGGGTTTGAGCTAGTTTGGCAGAATTTCCAGCGCAATGTGGGTCACATCGACGAGTACCTTGCCCATGTGCTCGAAATTGACGGTGACGCGGTTGCCGATGGCGGATTGGACCTGGCCCATACCCCAATCGGGGCGGTTGGGGTGGCTGACATATTGGCCTGGGGTGTAGGGCGAGGCGGTGGTTTTCATATCACGTTTATAGTGGGCGTGCTTGGCTTGCTGGCGCAAGCTGCGGCGTACTTGGCTGGCTAGCGCAAGCTGGGGGTGAGGAGAACAAAGCTAATGACCGAGAATGATCCGTGGGGGCTGGCGAGCGCGGTTGCCGAGCGCATTTGCCATGATTTGGCGGGGCTGACCGGCACGCTGGGAAGTGCTGTGGAAATGGCGGTTGAGGATAGCGGCCGGGGGCCAAGTGAGGCGTTGGATATTGCGGTGACGGCGGCTGGCGAATTGGCGGCGCGGTTGCGGTTGCTGCGGGCGGCGTTTGGCAGCAATCCGGGCGCGCTGGATGGGGCGGCGATTTTGGCCTTGGCGGCGGGGCTGACCGGGGCTGGCCGGGTGAGCGTTACAACCGGCGGGCTGAGCGGCGTGATGGACGGTGTTTATGCGCGGATTGTGCTGTTGCTTGTGGTGGCGGCGGGAGATGCTTTGGGGCGCGGCGGAGCGATTAGCGTGAGTGGCACGCCGGGGGCGGTGGGCGTGGCGGCGATGGGGCCGGGCGTGGTTTGGCCGGATCGCCGGGTGGGGGTATCGGCCGCATTGGCGGAGGTCCTTGCGGCGGCGGCAGGGTTACGGCTGGAGACGGCGGGCACGGCGGTGATGGTGCTGCGATAAAGCGGGTGGATCGGTTGGGGGTTTACCAAATCTTGTGATGGCGGGGGTGATGGTGGGGGCTGCACCCGGAGCCGCGCTATGGATGATCTGCTGGTTGAGTTTCTGACCGAGACGAATGAGAGCCTGGCCGAGCTCGATTTGGCCCTTGTGCGGCTGGAGCGCACGCCGGATGACGCGCCGACGCTGTCGCTGATATTTCGGCTGGTGCACACGATTAAGGGCACGTGCGGATTTTTGGGGCTGCCGCGGCTGGAAGGGGTGGCGCATGCCGGTGAAAGCGTGCTGGGGCGGATGCGCGATGGTGATCTGGTGGCAAGCCCTGCGGTGGTGAGCCAGGTATTGGCCGGGGTGGACCGGATAAAGTTGATTATTAATGGGCTAGGCGCGACTGGGCAGGAGCCGGCGGGCGATGATACCGCGCTGATTGCGGCGTTGGATGAGATTGCGGCGGGGCGTGCGGCGGCGCCGGTTGCAGTGGCAGTTGCGGCACCCGCGAGCGTGGTGGACGCGCCATTGGTGGAGACCGCAGCGGCGCCGGAGGCGGGGCTTGCTGGGCAGACCATTCGGGTGAGCGTTGATGTTTTAGAAGAGCTGATGACGCTGGTGGGCGAGTTGGTTTTGACGCGCAACCAGTTGCTGCAGATATCACGGGCAACCGGGACCAATGATTTCACCACGCCCTTGCAGCGACTATCGCATATTACCACGGATTTGCAGGAAGGCGTGATGAAGACGCGGATGCAGCCGATTGGCAATGCGTGGAACAAGCTGCCGCGACTGGTGCGCGATTTGGCGCACGAGACCGGCAAGAAGATTGATATCGATATGCGCGGCCAGGACACCGAGCTGGATCGCCAGGTGCTGGAATTGATGCGCGATCCGTTGACGCACATGGTGCGCAATTCGGCGGATCATGGGCTGGAAACGCCGGCGGAACGGCGCGCGGCTGGCAAGACTGAGACCGGGCGGATTATGCTGAACGCTTACCATGAAGGCGGGCACATACTGATTGAGATATCGGATGATGGGCGCGGGCTGAACGCGGGCAAAATTCGGGCGAAAGTGCTGGCCAATAAATTGGCAACCGAGGCTGAGCTGGCGGCGATGTCTGAGGCGCAGATCCACGGATTTATTTTTCGCGCGGGGTTTTCTACGGCCGCTGCGGTGACGGCAATTTCCGGGCGTGGAGTGGGAATGGATGTGGTACGGTCAAATATTGAACGTATCGGCGGCACCGTGGAGCTAGCCAGTGTTGATGGCAAGGGCACGTGTTTTACCATAAAAATACCGCTGACACTGGCGATTGTGTCGGCGCTGATTGTGCGCGCGGGGAGCGAGCGGTTTGCTATTCCGCAGATCAGCGTGATGGAGCTGGTGCGGGTGGGACGGCAGGCGAGTCTTGCCGGTGATACGACGTCCGCGGAGGCAAGCGCAGCAACGTTAATGGCGGTGGAACTGATTGGCACTACGCCGGTGCTGCGGCTGCGTAATCGGTTATTGCCATTGATAAGTTTGAGCACGTTATTGAGGCTGGAGAAGGATACCAGCCGGCCGGGCAGTGACGGCACGGTGGTGGTGACCGCCATTGGATCTGGCATGCTGGGAATTTTGGTAGATGATGTTTATGACACCGAAGAAATTGTGGTGAAGCCGGTGGCGCCGATATTGCGCCATGTGACGATGTTTTCGGGCAACACAATTTTGGGTGATGGGTCGGTTATTATGATCCTTGACCCCAACGGCGTTGCGCGTGCGGCGGGGGTTAGTGCGCATGGCGGTAATGGGCGGGGGGATGCGCCGCGCGAGGTATGTTTGGCAGCAACGCAGCATTCAGGCGAGCAAGTAGCGTTGCTGGTGTTTCGTGCCGGGGGGGACAGCACGCCGCGCGCGGTACCGTTAAGCCTGGTGGCAAGATTAGAAGACGTTTCCCGCGAAAAGATCGAGCCGGTGGGAGCCGGGTTTGTAACCCAGTATCGCGGCAAGTTGATGCCATTGGTGAGCATGGGTGATGCGCAGACCTGCCTGACACGCGAGCGCCAGCCAGTGCTGGTGTTTGCCGAAGGCGGGCGCAGTATGGGGCTAATGGTGGATGAGATCGTTGATGTGGTGCACGACCATTTGCGCATTGAACTGGGATCTGACCGGCCCGGGTTGCTGGGCACCGCGGTGATTGCAGGCCAGGCTGCCGATGTTTTAGATACTGGTTACTGGCTGACCCAAGGGTCGCACGATTGGTTTGCTGGAAATGCTGCGAGCAACACGCGGCAAAAGCGATTGCTGGTGGTGGAAGATAGCGATTTTTTTCGTCAGTTACTGGTGCCGACACTGACCGCGGCGGGATATGAAGTGAGTGCAGCGGCGAGTGCGGCGGAGGCGTTACGCTTGCGCGACAGTGGGTTGGTGGTGGATGCGATTGTATCTGACATCGAAATGCCGGAGATGTCGGGGCTGGAGTTTGCGCGCGCGGTGCGGGCTGGTGGCATTTGGGCGCATTTACCGATGATTGCGCTGACCGGGCGGGCGTCGGCGGAAGATGCCGAAATTGGCCGTGATGCAGGTTTTAGCGATTACGTGCCGAAATTTGATCGTGCAGCGCTGCTGAGCAGTCTGGCGCAATCGTTGAGTGATGCAGCGGCTGGGATGTTTGGTGATGCGGGCACGGGTGCGCTTGCACGGGAGATGACGGTATGAGCGAGACCGTGACGATCCCCCCAGTTACGGCCAACCTGACGGGCGAGCGAGCCTATGTTATTTTGACATTGGCGGATCAGTTGTGCGGCGTGCCGGTGTTGGCGGTGCGCGACGTACTAGCCGATCAACGGATTGCCCGCATTCCGCTGGCGCCGCCCGAGGTTGCCGGCAATTTGAATTTGCGCGGGCGGATCGTGACGGCGATTGATTTGCGCAAGCGATTGCATTTGCCGCCGCGCGAGGCGGGGCAAGCGGCGATGTCGTTAGTGACTGAGCAGGGCAACGAATTGTACGCGCTGCAGGTTGACCAGGTGAGTGAGGTGGTGACCTTGCCGGCGGCCGATTTAGAACCAAACCCGCCGACTTTGCCGGCGATTTGGGCGGAACATGCGGAGGGAATTTACCGGATGGAAAATCGGCTGATGGTGGTGCTGGATGTTGGGCGCCTGCTGGCGATTACCCCCGCGCAGGCGAGTTAGGGCAATGGAGGCACGCACTTGCCTGGTGGTGGATGACAGCCGCGTGGTGCGCCGGGTAGCGCGCCGTATTCTTGAAGGGCATGGGTTTGCCGTGGAGGAGGCAGAGGACGGCGAAAAGGCTCTGTTTAGGTGCCGTGCGCACATGCCGGATGCGGTGTTGCTGGATTGGAACATGCCGGTGATGAACGGCATTGAATTTTTACGTGCGTTGCGCGCCGAATTTGGCCCCGATAACCCGCCGGTTTTGTTTTGCACAACAGAAAACGACATCAGCTTTGTTGAAGCGGCCATCGCCGCCGGTGCGCAGGAATTTATTATGAAGCCGTTCGATGAGGAGCTTATTCGCGGCAAGTTTGAGCAGGTGGGTTTGTTGTGATGGCACCAGCGATGATGCCGGCGCCGGGGGCACGCATCGATCTTGCGCGGGTGATGATTTGCGATGATAGCGCGGTTATTCGCGCGGCGATTGGACGCATTTTGGAAACCGACCCGGCGATTACCGTGGTGGCGCGGGTTGGCAACGGGCAGGCGGCGCTGGATGCTTTGAAAGTGCATAGTGTTGACGTGGTGGTTTTAGATATTGAGATGCCGGTGATGGACGGCATGACCGCCCTGCCCGCTTTGCTGCGGGCTGATCCTGGCTTGAAGGTAATTATGGCATCAACGCTCACCACTCGCGGGGCGAATATTGCCATGCGCGCGTTACGGTTGGGGGCAGCAGATTACGTGCCAAAACCATCATCGGCGGGAATTGCCAATGGGGTGGGGGCGGACCGGAATTTTGGCGCCGATTTGATTGAAAAAGTTAAGGGGTTGGCGCGGCTAAAACGGCGCATGGCACCGGCCGGCGGCCTGGCTAGCGGGCGGGCTGTTGCACGCGCCGCATGGACCCTGGCGGCGGCACCGCGCAAGCCGGCGACGCTGTTGGCCATTGGCAGTTCGACCGGCGGGCCAAATGCGTTGTTTACGTTGATCCCTGCGCTGGGCGACAAGCTTCGCGTGCCGATTGTATTGACGCAGCATATGCCGGCGACATTTACGGGGATCTTGGCTGAACACATCACCAAATTGGGTGGCATGCCGTGCCGGGAGGCGCGCCATGGCGAGGTATTGCGGGCGGGCGAGGTGGTGCTGGCACCGGGTGATCGGCATTTGTTGGTGCACCGACGAGGAAGTAGTTTGATCGCCGAAATTTCGGACACGCCCGCGGAGAATTTCTGCCGGCCGGCAGTAGACCCAATGCTGCGCAGTGCGTGTGCGGCAACTGATGGGGCAATGCTGGTGGTGATGTTAACCGGCATGGGCCAGGACGGGCTGATTGGCACGCGCATGGTAGTGCAGGCCGGCGGGGCAGCCATTGCGCAGGACGAGGCAAGCTCCGTTGTATGGGGCATGCCAGGGGCGGTTGCACGCGAAAGCCTGGCGCATTTGGTTTTACCCTTGGCACAGATAGGTGGACGAACCCGTGCGATGCTGGGGGGCGCGGCATGAGCGCAAGTTTGGGTGCGCCGGCGGCGACCGAAACACCGCGCGTGCGCGCAGCGTTTATGAGCATTGCGGCGGTATTGAAAGCGCAATCCGGGCTGACCCTGGGGCCCGATAAATTGTATTTGCTGGAGACCCGGTTGCAACCGATTATGGTGCGCGAGAAATTTTTTGATTTGGCAGCGCTGGCAGACAGGCTTGCCATGAGTGCAGCACTGTCACGTGAGGTGGTGGAGGCGATGACCACCAACGAATCGCTGTTTTTTCGCGACCAGAAACCGTTTGACGCGCTGCGTTTGCGTATTTTGCCCAGGCTACATGCCACACGGCCGCCTGGGGTGCCGATACGGATATGGTCGGCTGCGGCATCCACCGGGCAGGAAGCGTATTCGATCGCCATGCTGGCAGCCGAGCTGGGCGCCGGACTTGGCGGAAGGCGGGTGGAGATATTAGGCACGGATATTGCGCGCGATCCGTTGGAGCGCGCCCGGGCTGGGTTATTTTCGCAGTTTGAGGTGCAGCGTGGGCTGCCTATGCAAATGCTGGTGAAGTATTTCGCCAAGGACGAGGCCTTGTGGCGGATAAAGCCGCATTTGCGGGATGCTGTGAGTTTTCGCGAATGGAATTTGCTGGCCGATCCGCGCCCGCTAGGCCGGTTTGACATTGTATTTTGCCGCAATGTGCTGATTTATTTTGATGCACCGACCAAAACCCGCGTACTCGAATCGATTGCCGGGGTGACCGCACCGGACGGTGTGTTATTTTTGGGTGGGGCGGAAACTGTGCTTGGCTTAACCGACAAGTTCGTAGCTATCGCCAGTGAAAGCGGCGCCTACGCCCCGCAAAGCAACCTAAGGGCGGTAGCCTAACACGCGCCAGAGCCGCAACACGCTAGGCCCCACGCACCACAGCCCCCGCCCACTCCTGCTTCATTCACAAAAGTTCTGTTGTTTGTTGTTCCTATTAGGTTGGAATTTGCAAATTCTGCAGCGATTCTTCCATGTCCTGAAAGCTGGGCATGTGCTGGTTGGGCACCATTTTGCGGCCAGTTTCGACGCTAACCTGGGGGGCGTTGCCGTGCAAGTGAGCGACCAGAACGGCACGGATAACTTCTGAATATTTACTGTCTGCTACAACAACTCCTTGCATGCGAGCGGAAAATGGAGCGGCAATGCCGTAGGCCAGTAGTACGCCCAGAAAGGTGCCGACCAGGGCGCCACCGATCATTTCGCCGAGCACCGCGGGCGGTTCGTTGATGTGGCCCATGGTTTTGATCACCCCGAGCACGGCTGCAACAATGCCCAGGGCAGGCAGGGCATCGGCCATGGTTTGCATGGCGTGGCTGCAGTGAAGTTCTTCGTGCAGGGTTTTTTTGAGCTCGCGCGCCATGAGATCTTCGATCTGATGAGGATCATCAGCGTTCATGCCGACCATGCGCAGATAATCGCAGATGATGGCGGTGGTGTGGTGGTTGGCGAGGATTTTGGGAAAATGTTTGAAGGCAGAACTTTCCTCGGGTTTTTCGATGTGCGGTTCCAGCGCCATGGCGCCGCGTTGGCTGGCCAGGCGGGTGAAGAAATAGAGTAGCGAGAGCAGCTCAACGTAATCGGTGCGGTGGTAGCGTTCGCCGCGCAACGCCATGCCGAAGCCGGCCAGGGTGTGTTTGATATCGTGCAGGGAGTTGGCCATGACAAAGGTGCTTATGGCAGCACCCAGGATGGTGAGCAGCTCGAAGGGCATGGCGGCCATGAGCGGGCCGATGGCACCGCCGCTGAGGGCGAAGCTACCAAACACACAGGCGAAAAGAAAGGCGAGACCGGCGAGGGTGAGCATGCGGTTAGGTGCTCATGGTGCTGAGCGCAGCAGAACGATGGCGATACGGCGATTGGCGGGGGCGAGCGGTGTTGCAGGCAGCAGCAGATCGCGATCGGCGTGGCCGGCGACATCGCGCAGGCGAGTATCGGGCAGGCCGGCATCGGTGAGGATGCGGCGAGCAGCAAGGGCACGCTGAGTAGAGAGTTCCCAATTATCGCGGGCGGCGGTCAATGCGGGGGCGGCATCTGTGTGTCCGGCGATGGAGATGGTTTGGTGCATACCGATCAGCACGCGGGCGATGGTTTTGAGCAATGCGCGGGCCTGCGGGGTGGGATCGGTGCCGCCGGTGACAAACATCGGGCGTTGTTCGGCATCGCGAATTTGGATGCGCAGGCCTTCGGGGGTGAGGTCGATGGCGATTTGTTTGGCGAAGGGGGCGAGGGCGGGATCGATGCCGATGGTTTTGGCAATGGCGGCGGCGGCGCGGCTAAAACTTGCTTCCTCCTGGCGTCGCGTTTCCTGGGCGACCGGGCCGGCGCCGGATCCCGCGCCGGGGGTTCCTGATGCAGTGGGTGTTTGGGTTGCGGCTGCCTCGGGCTGGGCGGCAGGGCCGCCCCCTTCGGCGTGGATGGTGCGGATAGCCAGTGTTTCGCTGCCGTCGTCTTCCATGTCGGTGGGGGGGGAGTTGGCGTTCATCACCTTGATCGACCCGCGATCGGAAATTGAGGGGCCATCGGCAAAGGGGGAACTTCCGCCAAACGGTTTGCCGGAGCCGGATTTGCCGCTTGCTGTGGCCAGGGCCGGGCTAAAATAATCGGCAAGGCCGCGGCGTTGCGCTTCCGTTGTGGCGTTGAGCAGCCACATAAGCAGAAAAAACGCCATTAAGGCGGTGACAAAATCCGCGTAGGCGACTTTCCAGGCGCCGCCGTGATGGCCGGCAACGATGATTTCTTCCTTGCGGATGATGGTGATGTTGCCGCCTTTGCCTCTGCCGCTTGATTTTTTAACAGCCATGACCCCGCCAATGCCGATTGATACACCACGCGGTTGGACGGGTGCGTGGGCAGTTTGCGGTGAGTTGGGTTAAACTGGGCTAAAGGATCGGTGCATTGCGTGAGGCAAATGTGCCCCAGCTTTAGCCCGCGGCGACTTCGCGCCCTAGGCAGCGGCTGCTTCGCGCCCTAGGCAGCGGCTGCTTCGCGCCCTAGGCAGCGGCCGCTTCGCGTAAGGCCGCTCCGGCGGCAAGCGGGGCAATGGGCAGGCTTGCCGCGAGGAACGCCGCCAGCAGCAAAAGATGCGGCTGGGCGGATAAGCCGGCGGCGGCGGCATCGGCGCCGGCCGCACCGAAAATAACCAACGGGGTTGCCAGAGGTAGCACCAGTACCGGCAGCAAAATGGCACCGCGGCGGGCGCCGAGCACAATGGCGGCTGCGACCGTGCCGAGCAGGGAGAGGCCGGCACTGCCTAAGGCAAGCCCCCCCAGCAAGGCGGGCAGGGCGTGGCCGGGAAAGTGCAACATGATCGCCAGCGGCGCTGCGGCCAGCACGATCGGGGCGCCGTTGGTGAGCCAGTGGGCGAGGGCTTTGGCGAACGCGATGAGGCTGGGGGCGACGCCGCTGAGGAGCAACTGATCGAGGGAGCCATCTTCGAAATCGGCGGCGAAGAGGCGATCGAGCGGCAGGAGGGCCGCGAGCAGGGCTGCGACCCAGATAATGCCGGGAGCGATTTGGGCCAATTGGCTGGGCGATGGGCCGATGGCGAGCGGGAAGAGGCTGACCACCACCAGGAAGAACAGCAAGGCGGCTGGGGTGCCGGCGCCGAGGCGCCAGGCCATGCGGAGCTCGCGGGTGAGGATGGCGGCAAACGCGGTCATGCCAAGGCAAGCTCGGCCGCATTGGGCAAGGGAAGCGTCAAATGGGTGGCGGCCACCAGCACGCCGCCGGCGGCGCGGTGGGCGGCAATGACTTTGCCGAGACGGGCGATGGAGGCGTGATCGAGGCCCAACGTGGGTTCATCGAGCAGCCACAGGGGGGCATTGCTGAGGGAAAGGCGGGCGAGGGCTAGGCGGCGTTTTTGACCGGCGGAAAATAGTTGGGCGGGAACATGACCGAGCGCGCCAAGGCCGAGGGCTGTGAGGGCGGCGGGGGCATCGCGGCCTGAAAGGGCTGCGGCAAAAGCCAGGTTTTCCAGAGCTGTGAGGCCGGGTTTGATGGCATCCTGGTGGCCGAGCATGGCGGCGATACCGGCGAGATCGGCGTTGCCATCGAAAGTGAGGGTGCCGGCATCGGGGCGAGCGAGACCGGCGAGCAGGCGGAGGGCTGAGGATTTGCCGGCACCGTTGGGGCCGGTGAGCACCAGGGCGCCGCCGGAAGGCACGGCACAGGAAAGATCACGCAACACCAGGCGTTCACCACGGAATAGGGACAGGTGCTGGGCAAACAAACGCATGGGGGGTGTTTTTGTGGGAAGGGGCCGGACCACGCAAGGGTGGCGCCAATTGGTTGACGGTGTGCGCCCAAACTCCGCCAACATAACGCCGGGGGTCTGGGGGGGGGCGGCTTCGCCCCGCCAGCCTTTTCTTTCGTTCGCAACTACTGCGCCGCAACATATGCGGCTTGCGAGCCGCCGCGTGAGGTTTATAACGCGGCCAATCACCCCAGCGTGGCCCGGTGCCGCGCGCAGAATAGGATTTTGCCCCGATGAAGATGACCGGCACGGATAGTTTAAAGACGCGCGCGCAGCTTACCGCCGGGGGCAAGACCTACACGTATTTTTCGATCCCCGCGGCGGAGAAGACCATCGGCGATGTTTCGCGCCTGCCGGTGAGTTTAAAAGTGCTGCTGGAAAACGTGCTGCGGTTTGAGGACGGGGTGAGTTATTCGGTGGACGATGCCCGTGCGGTGGCGAACTGGCTGCCGGGTGGGCAGAGCACGCAGGAAGTGCCGTTTCGCCCGGCGAGGATTTTGATGCAGGATTTTACCGGCGTGCCGGCGGTGGTGGATTTGGCCGCCATGCGCGACGGCATTTTGAAACTGTCGGGCGATCCGCAAAAGGTGAACCCGTTGGTGCCGGTGGATTTGGTGATTGACCATTCGGTGATGGTGGATTTCTTCGGCCACGCTGACAGCTTGCAGAAGAACGTTGAAGTAGAGTTTGAACGTAATGGCGAGCGTTATGCGTTTTTGCGCTGGGGCCAGGAAGCGTTTCAGAATTTTCGCGTGGTGCCGCCGGGTGCGGGTATCTGCCACCAAGTGAATTTGGAATATCTTTCGCAAGCGGTGTGGACAGCGCAGGAAGGTAGCGAGACGCTAGCGTATCCCGATACGCTGTATGGCACCGATAGCCACACCACGATGGTGAACGGCATGGGTGTGCTGGGCTGGGGGGTTGGCGGTATTGAGGCCGAGGCCGCCATGCTGGGGCAGCCGATTGCCATGCTGATACCCGATGTGATTGGCTTTAAATTTACCGGCAAATTGCCGGAAGGCGCGACCGCGACCGATCTGGTGCTGACGGTAACGCAGATGCTGCGACGCAAGGGTGTTGTTGGCAAGTTTGTGGAATTTTATGGGCCAGCGCTGGATCATTTGCCGGTGGCCGATCGTGCGACGATTGCCAACATGGCGCCAGAATACGGTGCGACCTGCGGGTTTTTCCCGGTGGACAGTCTGACCATTGAGTATTTGCGGCTAACCGGGCGCGATGAAGATCGCATTGCCCTGGTGGAAGCGTATTCTAAGGTGCAGGGCATGTTTCGCGATGCCAGCAGTGTGGACCCGGTATTTACCGATACGCTGGAACTGGATTTGGCGACCGTTGTGCCCAGCCTTGCCGGGCCGAAGCGGCCACAGGATCGGGTGGCGCTGAGCGATGCTTCCACCGCATTATTGGCGGAATTGGAAACTGGCCAGGGCATTAAGGCGGCCGATGTTGCCAAGCGCGTGGCGGTTGCCGGCCGCGCCCACGATATTGGCAACGGCGATGTGGTGATTGCGGCGATTACCAGCTGCACCAACACATCTAACCCCTATGTTATGGTGGCGGCCGGCCTAGTTGCGCGTAAAGCGCGCGCACTGGGGCTGCACCCAAAACCGTGGGTGAAAACATCGCTGGCGCCAGGATCGCAGGTGGTAACGGAGTATTTGGAAACTGCCAATTTGCAGACCGATCTGGATGCGCTTGGCTTTAACACCACGGGCTATGGCTGTACCACGTGCATTGGCAATTCTGGCCCGCTGGACGAGCCGATTGTGGATGCGATTGAGGGCGAAAAGCTGGTCGTGGTATCGGTGCTTTCGGGCAACCGCAATTTTGAAGGCCGGGTGCACGCCAACGTGCGGGCCAATTACCTGGCAAGCCCACCGCTGGTGGTGGCGTATTCGCTGCTGGGCAATATGCGCGAAGATATCACTACCGCACCGCTCGGCGTGGGCAGCAATGGCAGCCCGGTGTATTTGAAAGATGTTTGGCCTAGCAACAAGGAAGTTGCCGATACGGTGGCAGCTTGCGTCAACCGCGGGCAGTTTTTGGATCGCTATTCGGTGGTGACCAAGGGCACGCCGGAGTGGCAGGCGCTAAAAGTGGAAACCGGTAGCGAGACTTATCGGTGGAATGATGGCTCCACTTACGTGAAAAACCCGCCGTATTTTGAAGGGATCACCATGGACCCCGGCACGCGCGGCGATGTGCATGGTGCGCGGGTGCTGGGTTTGTTGGGCGATAACATCACCACCGATCATATCTCGCCGGCGGGGAATATCAAAAAATCTTCCCCCGCGGGTGAGTATTTGGGTGAACACCAGGTGCTGGCGCAGGATTTTAACAGCTATGGGTCGCGCCGCGGTAACCACGAAGTGATGATGCGCGGCACGTTTGCCAATATCCGCATTAAAAACGAAATGGCCCCCGGCACCGAAGGCGGTGTTACCACGCATTACCCTAGCGGCGATGTGCTGCCGATTTATGATGCGGCGATGCGCTACAAAGCGGCCGGCACGCCGTTGATGGTGTTTGGCGGCAAGGAATACGGCATGGGCAGCTCACGCGACTGGGCCGCCAAGGGCACCATGCTACTGGGCATTGCGGCGGTTGTGGCGGAAAGCTTTGAGCGTATTCATCGCAGCAATCTGGTGGGCATGGGGGTGCTGCCGCTGGTGTTTAAGGATGGCGCCACCCGGCATTCGCTGAACCTGCGCGGTGATGAGGTGATTGATATTCTGGGGCTGGCTGATTTGCACCCGCGGATGGATTTGACCCTGCGCATTACACGGGCCGATGGCACGGTTGATGATGTGGCCGTGCTGTGCCGAGTGGATACGCTGGACGAGGTGAATTACTACCGGCACGGCGGTATTTTGCCGTATGTGCTGCGCGGGATGGCGCGGGCTGGGTAGGGGTTTGTTTGCCGGCGAGTAAGAAAGACAAGGCTGGTGGGGCGTCACGCGAAGGCGTGCTGCGCACGGGGCCGCCCCCCCCAGGCCCCCGGCAATTTTTTAATTGGGGGTGGATGGCGCGATGCTTGATCGGCAGTCGATGTTACGGTTGTCGAAATCCCTAAATTGACCCTAGGCTGCGGACATTCGGCTGGAAGCTATTTAGGACCCGCGAATGCCTTGGTATCGCCACCTTTTTTCATTGAATGGGCGAACCTCACGCCGGGATTATTGGTGTTGGTTCCTCCTACCGGTACCTCTCTGTTGGCTCGTTTTGGTAGCGATCACGAGCCCGGACTGGTCGATGAGCCTGTTTTTCAGATCGCACGGATCGGATGCGGTAACCGTCTCGCTTAGCCCAGCATTCTATGCCCTGATGAGCATCCACATCTGGCTTGTGGTCTCTGGCGGTGTCAAACGGTTCCATGATCGGGGCCGCTCGGGCTGGTTCCTACTCGCCCACTTCATTCCGTTTGTCGGCGGGCTATGGGTGTTCGTCGAACTCGCCGTCTTGAGAGGAAAACCTGGGCCAAATAGGTTTGGACCAGCACCTGGTTCGCCGCATTCGACTGAGCTTGTTGGACGCTGAGATTAACTCAAGCAAAACGGCCCCTGGCGCGAACCGCATACCCACCCCACACTGTGCTGATGCCCTCGAAAACCTATCCCAAATCCAACCACTGCACCGGCACCCTGTTCCATAACGAAGATATAGGTGCCCTGCCCGACCGGCGTGGGCTGTGGCAGGTTTTGCGCTGGCGGCTGGCCGATCGGGCCCGCAATGGGCCGCAAAACGCCTGGCCCAAATGGGTGGTGGATCCGGTCTACCCAGCCCCCATCAAACCAGGGCCAGGCCAGGCAGCCATTACGTTCATTGGGCACGCCAGTTTTTTGGTGCGACTGCCGGGTGTTACTATGCTGCTGGACCCGATGTTTAGTGCCCGCTGTTCGCCAGTATCTGGCGTGGGGCCGCGGCGGGCCCGGGCGCCGGGGCTGCTGTTGCAAAACCTGCCGCCGATCGATGTGGTGATGGTGAGCCATAATCATTACGATCACGCCGACCTGCCCAGCCTGCGGGCTTTGCACAAAGCGCACCGGCCCAAAGTGGTGACCTTGCTGGGCAATGCCGGTTTGCTCGCCAAAGCCGGGCTTGACGCCACCGAGCTGGATTGGTGGAACGATACCAGTATTGGCGATTTGCGGATTACTGCGACGCCGGCACGGCATTTTTCGCGGCGCGGGGCGCGCGATGCCAACCGGGCGTTGTGGGGCGGGTTTATGCTGCACCATCCGGCCGGGCGCATTTTGTTTGCCGGCGATAGCGGTATGGGGCCGCATTGGGGGGAAATCGGCACGCGCTTGGGGGCACCCGATGTGGCGCTGCTGCCGATCGGTGCTTACGAGCCGCGCTGGTTGATGGCGCCGGTGCATATGAACCCAGAAGAAGCCGTGCAGGCGCATATTGATCTTGGTGCACGGAACAGCGTGGGCATGCATTTTGGCACGTTTCGGCTAACCGACGAGGCGATCGATGCGCCATTGCACGGGCTGCAACAGGCCTGCGCCGATGCCCGGGTGGATAATTTCACTGTCCTCGGGGTGGGCGAAACCCGGCTGTTTGATTTGACCGCGGCATGAACGCGTTTTGGCGATATGCCGCGCACCCCGACCCGTTGGTTGCAACCGGTAACCTGCTGGCGTTGATGCTGGGGGGCAATACACCGTTCTACCCGCTGTTTGTGTATGCGTTGGTGGGCAATGCGGCGTTCCCCCGCGCGTTTTGGGGGCTTTTGGTGCTGCCGGTTTTTATGGCGGTGCCGGCAGTGGCGCGGCGCGCGCCCCTAAGCGGGCGGGTGCTGCTGGTGGCGGCGGGCACCGCCAATACCGTGCTGTGCAGCTATGTTTATGGGATCGCCTCGGGGGTTTGGCTGTTTTTGGTGCCCTGCGCCGCCCTTGCCACGTTGCTGTTTAGGGTGGGCGAACGCCGGGCGCTGGTGCTGGCAGCCCTGCTGCCGATTGGCGCTTATATGCTACTTACCGGCCGGTTTGGCCCGCAAACCGTTGGGTTTGGCGCGCTGTTTGGGCTGAACGCTGGCAGCACTGGCAGTTTGAGCCTGTTTATGGGGCTGGTTTTCTCGCGGCTGTATCAGCCGCGCGCCTAATAGCTTAGGCTTTCGCATGGCCGTCTGATCACCGCACGCCACTGCCACGCCGCTGCATTCGTACATCACAGCCGCCATCGCGTAAGGAACCACCGCAATTACCGCCACACGCACACCCAAGCCTCAGCCAGCCGCAGCCAAACCCACGGCCAAAAAGCGGGCGGTAAAAACGGACGCCACAAAAAGCCCGCCGCCGCCAAAGCCGCGCGGCCAGCACAGGCGCCGCGGCCGCTGGTGCACTTGGTCGACACTGCCGATTTTTCGGTGGACATGCTACCCGGCCGCAGCAAAAGCGCCATCGTGTCGTTCGCCGCAGTCGGCCTGGCTGGCATGCCGCCGCAAGAATTTCGTCGCGCGTTGTCTGGCCAATCACGGACGCTGTTCTTTGTGCGCGATAAACGAGGGCAGTGGTACAATGGTATTGATGCCCCGATTCTAACCGCGCTGAATGCCGAAATCAGCGCCCGCCGCATTACCCAGGTGAGCGCGCTGGGGAATGCCATGGGCGGCTTTGCGGCCCTAGCCATGGCTGGGCGTATAAACAACTGCGACCGCGTGCTGGCCTTCAGCCCGCAAACCGCCATGCGGCCAGATCTGGTGCCGTTTGAACGCCGGTGGGCGGCCATGCGCGCAAAGATCACCGACTGGACGTTGCCCGATTGCGTGCCGCTGTTACGCCCTGGGATTGCCTACGTGGTGCTGGTGGGTGGCCGCGGTGCCGCCGATATCGCGCATATTGACCGGCTTACCAAAAGCTATGCGAACGTGGATATTCGGGTGATCCCTACCATTGAGCATAATGTGGCAAAAACCCTACGCCCCGGCGGCGGTCTCCGCCGGCTGATCAACGCCGTGATCACCACGGGTAGCCCCCCCGATGACCCGACGCTCCCCCTGCAACGCTACGCCGATTGGCGGCGGAGCGTTTAAGGGGGCTTGGGCGGAAAAAGTAAGAAAGGCGAGGGGCTTTGCCCATGAACCTCACTCAGGACAGGGCCTTAGCGGGAACGACGGGCAGAGCGCTTACCTGGCTTTCTTTCCTCCTCCAAGGTCGTGGCGTTTGCACGGCGCGGGTGGGGCAAGGTAGTGTCTCTGGGCATAGAGAATTGCCGGATTCGCATCCGGCCGCTTAGGGAACTGCTAGATGAAGCTCAAAGTTGACCGCGCGACGTTGCTCAAGGCACTGGGTCATATTCAGAGCGTCGCCGAGAAGCGCAACACCATCCCCATCTTGGCGAATGTGCAGATCGCGGTGCGTGATGGCCGGCTGACATTGACTGCCACCGACATGGAAATCGCCATTGTCGAGGAGGTTGCAGCCAACAGCACGCGCAACGGGGCAACGACGGCACCGGCGGCAACGCTTTACGAAATCATGCGTAAATTGCCGGAAGGTGCGGAAATTGAGCTGGAACATGCCGGTGGCGATTCGCAGTTGGCGTTACGCGCGGGTAAGTTTGGCACTAAGCTTGTGGTGCTGCCGGTAGAAGATTTCCCCAGCATGACCGCTGGGCAGTTGCCGCATCGGTTTCATTTGCCGGCGCTGGTGTTGCGCGGGTTGATTGATCGCACCCGGTTTGCCATCAGCACTGAAGAAACCCGGTATTATCTCAACGGTATTTATTTTCACGCAACCACGCAGGACGGCACCAAATATCTGCGGGCGGTGGCAACCGACGGGCATCGTTTAGCGCGGGTGCAGGAAGAATTGCCCGAAGGCGCTGAATCCATGCCGGGTGTTATTATCCCGCGCAAAACGGTTGGTGAATTGCGCAAATTGTTGGATGAAGCTACCGGCAGTGTTGAAATTGCGTTGTCGGATACGCGCATTCAATTCACCGTGGGGCCGATTACGCTGACCAGCAAATTGATCGACGGCACGTTTCCCGAATACGAACGCGTTATTCCCAAAGATAACGATAAGATCATGCGTGTTGGCAAAAAAGATTTTGCTGCTGCAGTAGCACGCGTGTCGGCTATCAGCAGCGAGCGTTTGCGCCCGGTGAAAATGGCGTTGGAACGGGATTTGCTCACTTTGTCCGCTACCAGCCCAGACCAGGGCACTGCCAGCGAAGAGCTCGACGGCGATCGGGTTTCCTATGCAGCAGGCCCATTGGAAATTGGGTTTCAGGCGCGGTATTTAGCCGATATCACCGACCAGATTTCCGAAACTGTTGAGTTTTCGTTTGCCGATGGTGCCGCCCCCACGGTTGTGCGCGATGCCGCTGATGATAGTGCGCTTTATGTGCTGATGCCGATGCGGGTTTAAGCTGGTAGCGAATGCGGGAGGCGTGTTCCTAGGAAGGGGGAGCATGATGGATTGGTCAGAATCAACCGAACCGGTGCTGACAATTATGCCGCGTGGCCTGGTACACGATGGCGGCAAGCTCAGCCCGGCCACAATTGTTGCGCAAAATCCTTTGCAATAGACATCGCGATACGGCAGTCTAGTTGCCACCGTTTACGGGCTTGGCTCGGCCGATGGCATTAATGAACGCGGCCTTGCGGCCCACATGCTGTTTTTCAACAGTGCCGATTTTGGTGCGCGCGATGTCTCGCGACCAGACCTGCAAGGCGGGCGGTAGGCGCAATATATGTTCGATCGCGCGACAACCGTTTCTCCCAGGCGATCGACCAGCTGGCCAATGTGGAGATTGTGCTGGCCGAAGCGCGTGGCAGCAAAACCAATGCGCATCTGGCGATAACAGATGCCACCGGCGATTCCGCCATTATTGAATATATCGGTGGCAAACTGGTGGTGCATCACGGCCACGAGTATCGCGTGATGACCAACGACTCATCCTACGATCAGCAATTGGCTATGCTAGCTCAACAAGATTTTACGAAACCCACCAGCGATACAGTGGTTTCCGGCAACGTCAACCCTCGCGATCGCTTTGCTCGAGCGTCGTATTTTCTGGCAAGTTTATCGAAAGCCGAAAGACAACTTCATGGGGCGGCGGGCGGAGCGATTGCGCGCAATGTATGGGTGCCATTCGGTGCGCTTTACAAAGGCTTTGGCATCTACAATACCGAGTAACGCACGGTGACAGATCTCACCAACAGGCTTTATTATTTCGAGCTAACCACTAGCCCCAACAGGATCTGGGCCGATTTGAAAAAGATAGATTTTCAACTAGGTGCGCCGGTGATGGTGCTGCACCCCGATAATTTAGATCTGAACGTCGACGTCACCAAGCGGTTCAAGCCTGCGCCACGCCCTTTCTAAAACTTACAAAAGTCTTTTTGTTTCTTCCCATCCAGAAAAGGAAGTTTCTTCCTCCCCTAAAGCCGCGTGTAATGTCCCCAACCACCCCGCGTAATGCCGCCACTGATCCAAGCCTTCCTGAAAAATCGGCGTGCGCACCTGTTCAGAACTGGCCGTGCGCACGCTGCGGTCGGTTTCCCAAAAGCGCAGGCAGGCGGGTTCGAAATCCAATCCGCAATAGGCCAGCAACCTGCGGGTTTCGGCGTCGGTGTCGGCCACCATGTTTTCGTAAATCACCCGATGCACCCGCCCAGGCAGCACGGCATCAAAATGCGCCATTAACTTTACGTAATCGCGGTAGTAGCGGCCGAGTTCGGTCAGGTCGTAGGAAAAATGCTGTCCGCGGGCGAAATGTTGTTTGAAGGCGGAAAAGCAGGTCGCCATTGGGTGGCGCCGAGCATCGATTATTTTTGCGTTGGGTAAAATCAGATGAATAAGCCCAACATGGGCCCAATTGTTGGGCATTTTATCGATGAAAAACGCGCGATTTAATTTGCGGTATGTTTTGGCGCGATCAAGAAACTCGCGGCCTAACGCGGCCAGATCACCGCCGTGGAGTGCCGCAAGCTGCGCCGGGTAACGCGCATCCGCTTGGCCTTCATCGCCAACACTACCTAAGCGCCGCGCCATGGCCGCCAATTCCGGCAATTCCATGGTGCCTTCAACCGTACTATGGCTGGATAGTATTTGTTCAATTAGCGTCGACCCTGATCGCGGCAGGCCGACCACAAAAATGGGTGCGTCGTCTGGGCATCCTTGCCCGGCGCGGGCGGCAAACAGGGCAGGGCTGAAAAACGCCATTGATCGCGCCACCAGATCGCTGGTTTCATCGGCGCTGTAGCTAATCTCCGCACGGCGCCGCGCAGCGCCGGCCGCGTAATGGGCAAAGCTTGCTTCATACTCACCCGTTTCTTCCAGTGCGCGGCCCAGCGCATAATCCAGGTGCAAGCGATCTTCTTCGGTGATATCGGCGCGCGCCAGTTGCGTGCGCATCGCTACCAGATCATCCGGCGTAAACGGTTCGTTTTTTAAATTGGCCAAGCTCCAATATGCCTCCCCCACGGAAGGTGCCAAAGCAATACTGGTGCGGTAGGCAGCCACCGTTTCGCGGCGTTTGCCGGCCGCGCGCAGTGCGTGACCATAGCTGAGCCAAATTTTCGGCTGATTTGTATAGTCATTGATCAAATCTTCATAAATAACAATGGCGCGCTCGCTATCGCCGATCATCGCCAGACATGCCGCCAGTAAATTGCGATACACCGGTTCGCGCGGCCGTTCGGCCAGCAATGCCTCGATATGCGGTATCGCCTCGGCGGCCTTTTTCTGGCGAAACAGCGCCACCACAAAACTATGCCGCGCGCCGCTGAAGCTTGGTGTCAATGCCAGGCACCGCCGCAGTAAAATTTCGGCTTGGGCAAATCGCCCTAGGCGCAGACCGGTTTCCGCCAGCATACGAATGGCTGCGGCATCGGTGGGGGCGGTTTGCAGATGCTTACGCAATAGGCGTTCAGCCAGCAGCAGATCTTTGTCGCACAGTGCTACGGCTGCGGCCATCAATGTGGGATCATTCACGCTGGCCCTGATCGCCTGCGCATACGCGGCATCGGCGGCCTGCGCATCACCGGCCAAACTCCACACATCTCCCAGGGCGCGCCAGGCATCGGGATAGGCAGGCGCCAAGTGCACGGCATACCGCAAAGCGCTGATCGCACCGTTCGCATCGCCTAAGCCCGCCAGGGTCAGGCCCCATTCGTAATGCACGCTAGGCGCGTTGGCCTGGGCGCGCGCAAGCGGCGCCAGCACCGCGCTGGCCGCCGGCAAATCCCCGAGTCGCCTTTGGCTACCTGCCAAAATCATGAGTGCCTGTGGGTGGCCCGGCACCACAAGTAAAATTTCACGAGCCTGCTCTGCCGCCCGTGAAGGATCGCGATCCAGCAGCCCAAGCGCCACAGAAAGTGCCTTTTGCACGGTGCCAACAGCATCGTCGGCGCCGATTGGCTGTGTCACTTCAATCTCCAGTGTGCCAGGACGGGGGAGCCCCCCCCCCGACCCGACGCGCACTTAGAATTTTTGGCTTACCTTCAGCCCAATCGTCATTGGCTGTACCGGCACCACATACACCCGGCTGCAGAAACCCGTTGTACAGGACAAGTAGCGGTTAGATTGGCCACGTTCATCAGTAATGTTCTTGGCAAATAGCTGTACCGATAGGCGGTTACGCTCAACGCCCGCACTCAGATCGGCAGTAGCATAAGCCGGCATGCTGCCCAACGCCTGCTTGTCCACTTCGCGTATGCCTACCTGGCTGCGGCTCTGGAACAACAGCGATCCCTGCACAAACCCGTTCCACTCGCCTACGGGGAAACTATACCGCCCGGTCAGATATCCTTTTACCGGCGGGTTATAGGGCAGGGCGGTGCCTTTGGCGGCGTAGTTGGTATCACCTGGCACACAATTGGTGCTGACCGTGCCGCTGGCATCGGTGCAGAACGCTTGGCTCAGCCCGGCGTCGGTTAGCGTCGCACCGGCAGAAAGATGTAGCGGAGGAATCGGGTAGGCTTCAACCGCCGCCTCGATCCCTTGAATATTCGCCGATGGCGCATTTTTAATTATGGTCAGGCTGTTCGCGCCCAGGTACGAATACTGAAACTGACTCCAATCCTCGTTATACACTGCGGCATTGAAGGTCAGGCGGCGATCGTACCAACTGCTTTTAAAGCCCAATTCGTAGTTGGTCAGGGTGTCCGCATCGTAATTGCCCTGCCCGGTGCGGCGGTTGACACCGCCTGGTCGGTAGCCAGTGGAGTAGGTGAAATACACCAGCTTATCGCCATCGATCTTGTAGGTGGCGTTAATCTTATGCGTCTCGCCTGTGGCGGTGCTGGTGGCATCCAGATTTACGCAGGGCGCATCATTGTAGCTTTTGCCCGGCAGACACACCGGGTGGGTGCCGCCACCAAAGGCAAAGCTGCGCAGACCAAAATAGCCAATCAGCGAGTTGTCATAATTATAAACCCGCACGCCGCCGGTCAGCGTCAGCTTGTCCGTCACGTCATAACTAACCTCGCCAAAGCCTGCGACATCACGATCAGTGCGGCCCTGGTTGGTTAGCCACACCGTGCCGGGGTAGTTGATAACCGAGCTATCTGTGCCCAAGCCGGTAATTTCATAATTCTGTAAAATCCGGTGGGTCTGTTCTTCCTGAAAGGCGCCGACAATAAAGCGCAAACGATCGGTGGAAGGGGAAGCCAAACGAATTTCGTTGCTGTATTTAGTGTAGTGATCTTTGCCGTCGATATGCTGCAACGGTGCGGTCAAAGGATTGCCGTTATTGTCGCTCCAATACGATCCGATATCAGCGTAGGCCACGGTGTAATCGGAATAATCGGCATGGCTGCGGGTATCACGAATAAAGCCACCACCGGCATAGGTCAGCTCATAATCACCCAAATGGCCAGTCACCGTAAGCCCTGCCTGAATCCACTTGTCGTGGTTATCATCAGGCTGAAAGCGCTGCACTTTCAAATCGCCTACGGTGGGGTCAAAGCCAAAAATACCGTTGCTGCGCTGATCCTGGCCCAGTATTACGGTCTGTACGTTCCAGTCGTCGTTCAGATCCACGCCTAGGGCTGCCCTGCCACCAAACGTATCAACCGAATTAAAACCGTTTTTGGTCCTGCCTTTGTTGTCAATAATGGTGTTCGGCGCGCCGGGGATCGGAATATCGCGGGTGCCGTAAACGTTATCAATATAACCGGTATCGTGCTGATCAAACGCCACCAACCGCACCGCGGCTTTGTCGGTAATCGGTATGTTGACAAAACCTTCGGCCACAAACCCCAGCCCACCGTTGGTAACCGTGTTGCCTTCAAGGTCGTAGCCGGCTTCAAATTTTCCCGGGTTCGGCTTGTTGGTGATTACCCGCAACGTGCCGGATTCTGAACTAGCGCCGTATAAAGTGCCTTGCGGCCCCGGCAGGGCCTCCACCCGCGCCACATCGTAAAGATGCACATCCAGATTGCCGCCGATGGTGGAGGTCGAAAGCTCGTCCAAATACGTGCCAACGGTGGGTAACGGCCCCGAATGGTTGGCGTTGCCGCCATCCACCACGCCACGCATGTAAATAGTCAACTGGTTCGGTCCGCTGCCCGATTGCTTCTGAAACGACAGGCTGGGGATAAATTTCACATAATCAGCGAACTCGGTCACATTCAGCTGGTCGAGCTTTTTGCTGTCCAGCACCTGAATGCTCATCGGCACTTTTTGCAGTTTTTCGGAGCGCTTCTGCGCGGTCACCACAATTTCCTCAGGGCCCTTGGTAGCGTCCTGTGCCCGGGCCGCCGGCATAGCGGCCTGCGCCACCAGTATCGCCAACAGGCTCGTCCCCAAATATTTGCTGCGCACGGTGCCTCATCCCCAATCAAGCCAAGCTGTAACTCTTTATTATGTTGCGGCGCGGTGGCAAGCGTCCATCCCAGCCTTGCGCATTCCGTGCAACAGGTGTGACGAAACTGCATCGGTGTCGGGCAAACCCCGGCGGCAGCTTGTGCGCAACCCTAGGGGGTGGCACCCGGTCTGCTAATGCTGTCGCTCGCCCGCCTCACGCTCACCGATTTTCGCAACTGGGCGGCGCTCAATTTCGCCCCAGGGGCTGCCATTGCGGTGATCACCGGCGCCAACGGCTCGGGCAAAACCAATTTGCTGGAAGCCATTTCCCTGCTCGCCCCCGGCCGCGGCCTGCGTGGCGCCCGCCTCGCCGCCATCAGCCGGCGTGATGGCCCCGGCAGTTTCGCCGCCGCCGCCCAGTTTCACGATGATACCGCCGGCGGCCCCTTCACTATCGGCACCGCGTATGGCGCCGCGGCCAACGGCACCGACACCAAACCGCGCCGCCAATTCCGCCTCAACGGTGCCGAGCCGGAAAACCAGGCCGAAATCGCCAGCTTGCTCTCTGCGGTGTGGGTCACCCCGCAAATGGATCAGCTGTTTGAGGAAAGCGCCTCCGGCCGCCGCCGCTTCCTCGATCGCCTGGTGGTGGCGTTAGACCCCAGCCACGCCCGCGAAGCCGCCGCCCACGAAGCCGCCATGGCCAGGCGCAACCGGCTGCTGGCCGAGAGCTGCACCGACCAAACCTGGCTTGCCGCGATCGAAGATAGCATGGCCCGCCACGGTGTCGCCCTGGCCGCCGCGCGCCAAAATTTTGCCGCCCGCATCAACTTGGCCGCCGGCGCCGATGGTTTTCCGCGGGCAGAGTTGCGCCTGCACGATGCCATTGGCACCCGCCTGCAATCCGCCCCGGCCCTGGCAGTCGAGACCTGGCTGCGTGGCGAACTGAACGCCCGCCGCGGGCGCGACCGCGAAGCCGGCGGTGCCACCTTGGGAGCCCACCGCGCCGATATGATGCTGGTCGATGGCAGTACGGGGGAGCCCGCCGCCAGCGCCAGCACCGGCCAGCGCCGCGCGCTTCTGCTGGGGATTATCCTCACCCACGCCGCCTTGATCGCCGATGCCCGTGGCACCGCGCCGATTTTGCTGCTCGATGAACCGCTGGTGCACCTTGATACTGCGCGGCGCGAGGCTTTGTTTGCGGCCCTGGCCAACGTGCGCGCGCAAGTGCTGCTCACCGGCACCGACCCGCAACCCTTTGCCCCGCTCGCCAGCACCGCCAGCTTTTGGCGCACCCATCAGGGCAGCCTGCTGGCTGGCTAATGCTGCCCTCAGTTACAAATGGTCTCGCCTTCGCCCGGCTCGGTGCCTTTGCCCGCCGCCCCAGACGAACACAAATCATACTCCTTGCCCGGCCGCGACGAAGGCGCCCGGTAAATCCACGCATGGTTCCATGGGTCGGCGGGCGATTGCACGCCTTTCAAATACGGCCCGTTCCAGGTTTCCACGTCGCTGGGTTTTACTGTCAGTGCCGCCATGCCCTGCTCGGTGGTCGGGTAGCTGCCGACATCCAGCTTGTACAAATCCAGCACGCTGCCGATCCGTTCAATCTGCTGGCGCGCCACCGACATCTTGGCGCCGCCCAACTGGCGCAACGCCGCCGGCGCCACAAACGCCACCAGCAAGCCCAGAATGGCGATCACCACCAGCAATTCCAGCAAGGTAAAACCGTCATCACGGCCGGGGATGGCCGGCACTGCTACGGCATTTGCGGGCAGGGCAAGGGTTGGGGTCATGGCAGGCGTACTCCACATGGCGGCGGTTTTGCCACCGTTGTGCGACGCCAATCGCCCGGCATCAAGCTGTCCGGGCATGAAGCTATTGCAACGTGGCCGCCAACGTGCCCCTTTCGCGCGCTATGCCCGCCATTCCCTCGCTCTCCTGCATGTTGCTCACCGCGCATTTTTACGCGCTGCCGCCGCGCGTGCTGCCCAGCATCCAACGGGTCGAAGGCGGCCGTGTCGGCCTGGTGCACGCCAATAAAGATGGCAGCGCCGATCTCGGCGTCATGCAGGTCAACACCTTGTGGGTGCCGCTTATTGCCCAGGTGACACGGCAAACACCAGAAATCACCACCCGCCGCCTGATCAACGACCCGTGCTTTTCTATTGCCGCCGGCGGCGCCATTTTGCGCGCCTACCTAACCGAGGCGCACGGCAATGTGATGGTGGCCGTGGGGTATTATCATTCCCACACCAAGGGTCTGGGCGATGCCTACCGCGCCCAGGTCATGGCGGCCGCCACCAGTTTATTCGTCTCTCCAGGCGGCTGATCCCCATTTTGCGGAACCAAATTGCACCGCCAACACTTGACGAAACACCACACCCCGGCGCGTCATGGGGACAACAAAAATGTATGATACCGGGGGAACGCACGATGGGTATATCCAACACCAATTTTAACTGGCTCGGCGGCGATGGCGATTGGGCCACCACCACGCTATGGTCCCCCACCGGCACGCCAGGGGCGGCGGATACCGCTATTTTTGCCTCCGGCAGCACCGAATTGGTCACGGGCGACGCCACCATTGCCGCCTTAACGGTCACCGGCGATCAGCTCACCCTCGATGGCCAAATCCTGCAAGATAGCGCCGCCAGTGGCGCTTTTATCATCGTCACCGCCAATGGCGCCCTCACGGTAGATGCCAACGCCCTGGTTTCGGGTGGCGCCATATCGCTCGATTCCGGCAGCCTGCTTACGGTCAACGGAACCCTGGCCGACGCCGGTGGCACTGCCGATGCCGCCGTGGTCGATGGCCTCACCGCCAACTGGTCCAATGCCAGCGCAGTCACGCTTAACCAGCTTTACGTGCAAAATGGCGGCATTTTCGCCGGCGACGTCGGCTTAAATGATGGCGGCAGCGTCACCCTTGATACCGGCTCAACATTTGGCGGCGGCACCCTCACCCTTGCCGGCGGCGGCTCGGTTTATGTGGCTGATCAGACCGGCACCACCAACGGTACTTTTGCGCTTTCCGAACAGCTTGTGCTGGGCAGTGCGGCCGGCGCCTATGTGCAAATCGGCGCTGATCCCGATGTTGCCCTCTCGGTCGATGGCAACATTACCGGCGGAGGCTCGGTTATAATCAGCGGCGGCACGGTGTCGCTCACCGGCACGAACACGTTTTCGGGCGATCTGGTGGTCACTGCCGGCACGCTGGTGTTGAGCAGCGCCTTGGCAGCCCCGTCAAACGCGATCTTCCTAGACGGAGGAACATTGCTTAACCAAGCCGACACCACCGGCGCGGTCGCTGCCCACACGGTGATTACCGCAGATGGCGTCTCGCTCGCTGGCGGCTCCGGCAACCTGACCATATTTGGGCCAAATTCCGGTTCCTTCACCTTCATCGGCAGTGCCGCCGCCAATACCGTTATCGGTGGCGCGGGCGCTGTCAGCGCCATCGCCGGTACCGGTGGCGACCTGATCGTCGGCGGAAGCTCAGGCTTAGACACACTCAGTGCTGGTGATGGTGCCGCCACTGTGGTTGGTGGCATAGGCGGTGATCTGTTGCAGCAAACCGGCACGGCAACGGTTGAATTCGTTGCTGCCGGTGGCAACACCACCCTGCAAGGCGGCGGCTCCACCGGAAACCTGCTGTTCTTCGACGCCGCCAGCGGCTCAACCCAGATCAACCTCGGCGCCGGCACCAATTCCACCATCGTCGGCGGCGGCGCCACCGATACCATCGCCTCCAGCACCGGCACGGTAAACGTCTTCGAGGGCGCCGGCGCCACCCAGTTCGATTTCACCTCCGGTAATGCCGCCGCCGACTACATCAACGGCTTCAAAGTCGGCACCGACAAGCTGCACCTGGTTGGCTATTCGAATACCGAAGCGCAAACCGCCCTGGCCCACGCCAACATCACCGCCGATGGTACGTTTATTACGCTCAGCGACAACACCGTTATTGCGCTGTTTAATACCAGCGGATTGACAATCGACAGCTTCGTTTAAGGAAAGAATCTTCTTTTCTGAAGAAAAGAAGCAAAAGACTTTTACTACGCTGGGCCTGGGGCAACGCCGCCACCGAGGTCTCCGATCCAGCATAATAAAAGTCTTTTTGCTTCTTTTTCTTCAGAAAAAGAAGGCCTTAAATCTTAAGCCTAATCTCCAAACTCCGTGCATGCGCGCTTAGACCCTCGGCATGGGCCAGCGCTGCCCCCTGGCGTGCGATCATACCGAACGCGTCTTGGTTGGCATCAATCCAAGTTGTGCGCTTAAGAAAATCAAATACCGACAGTCCTGATGCAAACCGCGCGGTGCGCCCGGTGGGCAGCACGTGGTTGGGGCCGGCGATATAATCGCCCAGCGCTTCGGGCACAAAACGGCCCAAAAACACGGCGCCGGCATGGCGCACACGGGCGAAGGCGGCGCGCGGATCGGCCACCATCAGTTGCAGATGCTCGGGCGCCAGGCGATCGATCAGCGCAAAGGCCTGGTCGATATGGTCCACCACGATCACCGCGCCATGGTCACGCCAGCTGATGGCGGCAATCTCGCGCCGCGGCAGGGTTGCCAGGGCAGCGCTCACCTCGGCAATCACCGCATCGGCAAAGCCAGCATCGTCGGTGATTAAAATGCTTTGGGCGGCTTCGTCGTGCTCGGCCTGCGCCAGCAAATCGATCGCCACGTGGCTTGGGTTGTTCGTGCCATCGGCCAAAATCACCACTTCCGATGGCCCGGCCACGCCATCAATGCCGGTACGGCCAAACACTTGGCGCTTGGCTTCGGCAACGTAGGCGTTGCCTGGCCCGACAATACGGTCCACCGGGGCAATGCTTTCGGTGCCGTAAGCCAGGGCCGCCACGGCCTGGGCACCGCCAATGCGCCAAATTTCACTCACCCCGGCGCAATCGGCGGCGGCGAGCACCAACGGGTTTAAAATCCCATCGGGGGTTGGCACTACCATGGCGATACGGCCAACGCCGGCTATGCGCGCCGGTATTGCGTTCATTAGCACCGAAGATGGGTAGGCAGCTTTGCCACCGGGCACATAAATGCCAGCGGCATCGAGGGCGCCCCAGCGCATGCCCAGGGTAAACCCGGCATCGTCGCGCATTTCCAAATCGGCGGGCATCTGCGCCCGATGAAAAACTTTTATCCGCTCTGCCGCCAACTCCAGTGCTGCGCGCAAATCGGGCGGGATAGAGGCCGTCGCCTGGGCAATTTCGTCTGCGCTGATGCGCAACCCGGTAATGGCCACATCAAACCGATCGAATTTTTGGGTGGCATCAATCAGCGCCGCATCACCGCGCGTGCGCACATCGGCGATAATGGCGCTAACCGCTGGCCCAACATCGTCGGTTGTCGCGCGTGCTTCGGCCAATAGGGCCTCGAAAGCGGCGCTAAAGCCGGCATCGCTCACGGCTAGGCGCTTCATGCGGCGCTACCCGCGCGCGCGGCGATGGCGGCACGAAACCGCGCAAGCCACAGCCCAATCACTTCCGGCCGGGTTTTCAGCGCGGTGCGGTTAATAATCAGCCGCGAGGAAATATCGGCAATCACCTCGGTTTCGCGCAACCCATTGGCTTTTAGCGTCGATCCGGTCTGCACTAAATCCACAATCAACCGCGCCAGCCCCAGGCCTGGGGCCAACTCCATCGCCCCATTCAAATGCACAACTTCAGCATGCACCCCGCGGGCGGCAAAATGGCGCCGCGCGATATTGGGGTATTTGGTGGCAACTTTAATTGTCGATCGCCGCGCCAAATCTTCCGGCGCGCGGTCGGTGGGTGCGGCAATGGAAATCCGACAACCACCAATCCCCAGATCAAGTGGGGCATAAATTTCCGGGTAATCGAATTCCATCAGCACGTCAGATCCGCAAATGCCGATTTCGGCGGCGCCGTAGGCAACGAACGTCGCCACATCAAACGGCCGCACGCGCACGCAATCCACATCGGGGTTGCTGGTTTCAAAGCGTAAGCGGCGGCTATCTTCATCCAAGCAATCGGCGGCCGGCACCAGGCCGACATCCGCCAGCAACGGCCCGCATTCCTTCAAAATGCGGCCCTTGGGCAAGGCAAGCACCATGTGGCGATCAATATCGGCGGGCAGGGCCACGCGCCCCCCAGGTGCTAGATCAAACGGGCGCGGGGCGGCGGTCATAGCGGCAAGGGTTCCAACATGGCCCCGCCCAGTAGCACCCTAGCCTGCGTCCGACAAAGCCAGAAAACGCATCGCTCGCAATCGTTGGCCAGGGGGGACGCGCCCCCCCAAAAAACCCAACGTCAGGTGGCTAGCGCACCACCCAATAGCCCGCGCCACAGCGGCCGTACACATCACAGCGCCCAGGCACCCAAACGCGCGCACCAGGATGCGCCACATAAACCGGGCGGCCATAATAAGGTGCCGGCGCCACCACACAACCACCCAACGAAACGGCGGCCAGGGTCACCAGCAGCGCCGAACCAAGAATTTTTTTCATGATCAGTAAATCTCCAACATCGTCATCGATATGGGGGGACATACAGCTCGATTGTATCCGGATTATGTCAAACTAAGTACATTCCGCAGAACATAACTAGGGTTTCATGTTTTGCTTAACTTCGCCGCTTTAATCACTCAGCCGCTCGATATCCGCCCCACACGCCGCCAGCTTACGCTCCACCGCTTCATAGCCGCGATCGAGATGGTACACCCGGTTTACAATGGTCTCGCCGCCGGCAGCCAACCCCGCCAGCACCAAGCTCAACGACGCGCGCAAATCGGTTGCCATCACCGGCGCGCCGGTCAGTTTTTTTACCCCGCGCACAATCGCCGATGACCCGTGCACATTAATACGCGCCCCCATGCGCACCAATTCGGGTGCGTGCATAAAGCGGTTCTCGAAAATGGTCTCGGTAATCATCGATGCGCCTTCAGCAACCGATAACAGCGCCATCATCTGTGCCTGCATGTCCGTGGGGAACCCAGGAAACGCCTCGGTCTGCACATCGGTGCCGCGTAAGCCGTGCCGGCGGCTCACCGATACGCCGCCCTCCACCGCCTCGATATCAATGCCGGTATCGTTCAACGCGGTTGCAAGTGCCGCCATGTGATCCAGCCGCGCCCCCACCAGGCGCAATTCACCACCGCAAATACCGGCCGCACAGGCATAACTGCCGGCCTCAATACGGTCGGGAATAATCGCGTGCGTCGCCGCGTGCAGGTGGCGCACCCCGTCAATCACCAGCTGCCCGGTGCCAATGCCGGTAATCCGCGCCCCCATCGCCACCAGGCAATCGGCCAGATCAGAAATTTCCGGCTCGCGCGCCGCGTTGGCAAGGGTGGTGCGGCCATCAGCAAGGGTTGCCGCCATCAATAAATTTTCGGTGGCGCCAACGGATACGAACGGAAACATAATATCGGCCCCGCGCAGCCCGCCTGGGGCGGCCGCATTCACATAACCACCATCTATGTTGATGACCGCGCCCATCTGCTCCAGCCCTTTAAGGTGCAGATCCACCGGGCGCGCGCCAATTGCGCAGCCGCCAGGCAAACTCACCCGCGCTTCACGGCAGCGTGCCAGCAACGGCCCCAGCACCAATATCGATGCCCGCATTTTTCGCACAATATCATACGGCGCCACGGTGTTGGTAATCGGCCCACCTAGCGATAAATGCCGGTTATCCGGCCCGCACGGCTCCACCGTTATGCCATGCTGCGCCAGCAACGCCCCCATGGTTTCAATGTCGGCCAGACGCGGTACCCGGGTCAGGGTCAGCCGCTCATCGGTTAGCAACCCTGCAGTCATCAACGGCAAGGCAGCATTCTTGGCCCCGCCGATTTCGATGTCACCAGAAAGCGGCTTGCCGCCAACAATACGAATACGATCCATGGTCTGTCCTCAACGGCACCTGATGCCGGCTTATAATTTGGGAAGGGCTACACCGCGCTGATGCATGTATTTGCCGGCTTTGTCCTTGTAACTGATATCCGGCGGCGCCTCGCCCTTCAGAAACAGAAACTGACAAATGCCTTCATTGGCATAAATCTTCGCCGGCAGCGGCGTTGTATTGCTAATCTCAATCGTCACCTGGCCTTCCCATTCGGGTTCCAGCGGCGTCACGTTCACAATTATCCCACAGCGCGCATAGGTCGATTTGCCCAGGCAAATCACCAGCACATCACGCGGGATGCGAAAATACTCAATCGTGTGGGTCAGCGCAAAGCTATTGGGCGGAATAATCGCCACCGGCCCCGATCGGGTCACGAAACTATCCGCACTGAAATTCTTTGGGTCAACAATGGCGCTATCGACATTGGTGAAAATCCGAAATTCATCGGCGCAGCGCGCATCATAGCCGTAACTCGATAACCCCCAGCTAATCACGCCATCGCGTGTTTGGGTGTCGCCAAACGGCTCGATCATGCCGTGCTCAACCGCCATGCGGCGTATCCAGTGATCGGGCAACACAGGCATGGTGTGGGGGCGACTCCGGCGGGTAATGGGACAAACTTACACTAGCCACCAAGTTTGCCACAGGGCGCCCTGCCAACCACCCAAAGCCCTAGTCTTCAGGCGCGTCCCCACGGGCGCCCGCCTCACGCAGCCGGGCTTGCGCCTTACGCTTCCGCAAATTCTCCCGCAATGCCGCCGCCTCGCGCGCACGCCGCACCAGCAACGCCGCATCAGTCTGCGTCGTCGTCGCTTTCACCAAAGCCGCCACCCGTGGTTTGACACGCTCATCCATCATTAACGCTCATAGCGCCAGGGGCGGCGGCATAACACCCCGCCCGCCAAATCTCACGGGGAAATTTGCCACATGTCACCGATCGCCTTCCACACCCCCGTCACCACCATGATCAGCGCCGCCTTGCTTGGCCTTAACTTCGTCGTGCTTACCGTGCTGGTCATTCGCCAATGCGGCAAATCCAGCGCGTCCCTAGGTGACAGCGCCGCAGTGCCCCACCGCTGCCCATAGCCTTACGCAGCCGCGCCAATTTCGCCGAATTCGTGCCGCTCGCCCTGATTGTCGTGGGCTCGGTCGAAGCCCTAGGCGGTAGCGTAATCCTGGTCAAAGCTCTCGCTCACGGCCTAGCGCTGGCCCGCGCCGCGCACCCCATCGGCATGACCAAACCGGCCCCCAATCCGTTCCGCGCCATTGGCGTGATGCTGACGATGTTGGTCCTCGGAATCGTCCGCGCACCCCTGCTGCGCCTCGTCATCGGCGCCTGAACTTTTGTTGGTCCGGAACGATTGTCGCGCCGGGGATTTAATCAAGATAACGCTGGAGGGCATCACGCTAAGGCGTGATGCTCACAAAGTCCCTCGCCTTACCTTGCGTTCCCCGCTTCAGATCATGCGTTGTGGGCGAAGATGTCGGGGTCTTCGTAGCCGAGCAGGTCGAGGCGGGTGCGGCTGGGCAGGAAGCGGAAGCAGGCTTCGGCGAGTTCCAGGCGGTTTTCGCGGCGCAGCAGGGCCTCGAGTTTTTCCCATAGCGCGTGCAGGTGCAGCACATCAGACGCGGCATAAGCGAGTTGTTCGTCGGTGAGGATGGGCGCGCCCCAGTCGGAGGTTTGCTGTTGTTTGGAGATTTCGACGCCGAGCAGTTCGCGGCAGAGTTCGCGTAGGCCATGGCGTTCGGTGAAGGTGCGCACCAGTTTGGCGGCGATTTTAGTGCATTTCACCGGCGCCACGTTGGCGCCGAAGCGATGCTGCATGACCGCGACATCGAAGCGCGCGAAGTGCATGAGTTTGGTGACAGCATTATCGGCCATTAGTCGGCGCAGATTGGGGCATTCATAGCCGCGGCCGCCGAGGCTGCGCGGTTTGAGTTGCACCAGGTGGGCGGTGCCATCGCCGGACGACAGTTGCACTAGGCAAAGCCGATCGCGAAAGGGGTTTAGCCCCATGGTTTCGGTATCAACGGCGACGACTGGGCCGAGATCTAGCCCATCGGGCAGATCATCCTGGTGTAGCGTGTAGGCCGTGCTGGTGTCTGCCTTGCCGCTCATGCGTGCCTCGCTTTTGGGGGTCGGGTTTTTGGGAGTGGTTTGGGGTGATGGCGCGGCAAACAGGCCACTCTCGGCCGCCGAGTTAGTTGGCGGCTGGGGTAGGGGCCGCTGCGCGGTGGTGCTCGCTTTTTTGCGGGCCATACGGGGCTCCCGCTGCCTAAAAATCTTGGTGCCCAGGAGAAGACTCGAACTTCCACGACCTTGCGGTCACAGGTACCTGAAACCTGCGCGTCTACCAATTCCGCCACCAGGGCTGGTGTTCCACTTAAGGAAGTGGGGCATTACCCCCACGTGGCGGCGGCGTCAATCGCCGCATTGCCCGGCGACAACACCTGGGTGGTGGTTGTGCCGGGGTGCGGCGCACCATAATAAGGATGCAGGTTCGGCGCTTGTTCGCTGTAGATCGGAGTTCGCAAATGCAGGCGCGGCAGGTGGCATGTGTGATTGGCGGGTCGGGGTTTATCGGCCGCTACGTGGTCAAGCGGCTGGCGGCCCAGGGGTTTATCGTGCGCGTGGCCGTTCGCGACCCGGAAGCCGCTATGTGTTTAAAGCCTATGGGTGGCGTTGGCCAGGTGGTGCCGCTGTGCACCGCCATCACCAATGAAGCGGCTTTGACCCGCGCAATTAGCGGTGCCGCTGTGGTGGTGAACTTGGTCGGCATTTTGGCCGAGGCGCGCAGCGGCGATTTTGCTCGCGTGCAGGCCGATGGCGCTGGGCTTGCGGCGTGGATTGCCGCGCGTTGCGGGGTTGCGCGGTTTATTCAGGTTTCGGCGATTGGCGCGGACGCGGCAAGCCCCTCGCTTTATGCGCAAAGTAAAGCTGCCGGCGAGGCGCAGGTTACCCAAGCGTTTCCTGGCGCGACGATTTTGCGGCCATCGATTGTGTTTGGGCCGGAAGATCAGTTTTTTAATCGGTTTGCGGCGATGGCGGTAATTTCGCCCGTACTGCCCGTGATTTGTGGCGAGACGCGGTTTCAGCCGGTTTATGTCGGCGATGTCGCTGATGCTGTGATGGCGGCGCTTGCTAACCCCACCACTGCAGGGAAAACCTATGAATTGGGTGGGCCGGAGGTTTTGACCTTTCGCGCGATTATGCGGCTCATTTTGCAGATCACCGGCCGGGCACGGATTTTGCTGACCTTGCCGTCAGGGATTGCGGCGTTGCTGGCGCGTATTCCATTTAGTGGGCTGACGGCGGACCAGCTTAAATTGCTGGCGATGGATAATGTCGCAAACCCTGCCCTGCCCGGCTTAGCCGCCCTTGGCGTTCGGCCGACCGCGATTGGGCTGGTGGTGCCGGGATACCTGGCACGGTATCGGCGCGGCGGTTTGCGGGTGGATTACGCAAAAAGGCCGAAACGGGCCTAATTTGCAGCACAACCGGTGTGCTACCCAATTATTTGGTGGTTTTAGGGTTTTTTCGGGTCAGCTCTGCTGACCTATGTGCTTTTTTAGCCTCGCATCGCCCCGATCCGGCCCTTATAGATTTGGGCTGCGCACAACAGCGCCGGAGGGTAGCCAAGACATGGCCGAGCGTATGTTGCAGTTCACCCATATCGATCAGCAGCAGCCGGAAAAGCGCCCGGTGGCCGAGCGGCAGGCGGATTTCGATGAAATTTATCGTGGCTTTGATCCCGCCGGCGCCCGTGTGCAATCAAGCCGCTGCAGCCAGTGCGGCGTGCCGTTTTGTTCGGTGCATTGCCCATTAAACAACAACATTCCCGATTGGCTAAAATTAACTGCCGAGGGGCGGCTTGACGAAGCTTACGAAATTAGTGCCGCGACCAATAATTTCCCCGAAATTTGCGGCCGAATTTGCCCGCAAGATAGGTTGTGCGAAGGCAATTGCGTGATTGAACGCGATTTTGACAGTGTCACCATCGGTGCTGTGGAACGCTTTGTGACCGAGCATGCCTTTGCCCAAGGCTGGGTAAAACCGCTGCGTCCGCGCGAAGAACTGGAGCAGTCGATTGGCATTATTGGCGCCGGCCCCGGTGGGTTGGCCGCGGCCGAAGAACTGCGTAGGCGGGGCTACCAGGTGCATGTTTATGATCGGCACGATCGCATCGGGGGCCTGCTGATTTACGGCATCCCCGGCTTTAAGCTGGAAAAAGATGTGGTGCTGCGCCGCGGCGCTTTGCTAACCGAGGGCGGCATTAAATTTCACATGAACGTGGAAATTGGCCGCGACATCACATTTTCGGCGCTACGCGCGCGCCATGATGCGGTGCTGATCGCCACCGGTGTGTATAAAGCGCGTGATATTGGCGGGCCAGGATGCGGATTGCCTGGCATTGTGCCGGCGTTGGATTTTTTAACATCGGCCAATCGCGTGGGGTTAGGCGATACCGTTGATGCGTATGCTGATGGCACACTGAATGCCGCCGGCAAAAAAGTGGTGGTGATCGGCGGTGGCGATACCGCGATGGATTGCGTTCGCACCTCGGTGCGCCAGGGCGCCGCCAGTGTCACCTGCCTGTATCGCCGCGATCGCACCAACATGCCCGGCAGCATGCGCGAAGTGGGCAATGCCGAAGATGAAGGGGTGCACTTTGCCTGGCTATCGGCGCCAGAAGCATTTTTGGGCAACGACCAGGTAAGCGGCGTGCGCGCGGTGCGCATGCGGCTGGGATTGCCCGATTCCAGTGGGCGCCAATCGGTGGAAGTGGTGCCCGAAAGCGCCTTTACCCTGGATGCCGACCTGGTGATTAAAGCGCTGGGGTTCGACCCCGAAGCCCTGCCGCAACTATGGGATGAACCCGGCCTGGATGTCACCCGCTGGGGCACCGTAAAAGTGCACCCGCGCAGTTTTGAAACCAGCCTGCCCGGCGTGTTTGCCGCCGGCGACATTGTGCGCGGCGCCAGCCTGGTTGTGTGGGCCATCCGCGACGGCCGCGACGCGGCAGCCGCAATCCACGCAAATTTAGTGGCGCCAGCGTACGCGAATGCTGCTGACTAAAGGATAAGAAAAGACTGGTGGGGCGTCGCGCGAAGGCGTGCTGCGCACGGGGCCGCCCCCCACCCCAGACCCCCGGCGTAATATTGACGGTGTCCGAACGATCTCCGTCAACCAATTGCAGGGGGTCTGGGGGAGCGGCTTGCTCCACCAGCCTTTTCTTCCCTTGCCTTGTCTTGCCGACCCATGCGCCCAAGGAGGGCACAACGATGACTGAAACTGGCCTTGAGTTTGTTCGCGCCTTTGGTGAAAATGCCGCTGTTCTAGCGGACACCTATTCGGCGTCGCAGGAACACGATGCGTGTGGCGTGGGCTTGATTGCGACGTTGGATGGCACAGCGCGGCGGGAGGTGGTTGAGGCCGGCATTGAGGCATTGCGCGCGGTTTGGCATCGCGGAGCGGTGGATGCTGATGGCAAAACCGGTGATGGTGCTGGCATTCATGTAGAGATACCAAGGGATTTTTTCGCCGAAGCGATTGAGCGTGGCGGCACTAGGCCGGCCGCGGGGCGCATTGCGGTAGGCATGGTGTTTTTGCCCAAAACCGATTTTTCGGCGCAAGAACGCTGCCGGCAGATTGTTGAAACCGAAATTTTGAACGCTGGTTACGAGATTTATGGCTGGCGTCAGGTGCCGATTGACGTGAGCTGCATTGGCGAAAAAGCCAACGCGACGCGGCCCGAAATTGAACAGATCATGATCCGCAACCCGGGCGAGCATGATGATGCGACTTTTGAACGTGATTTATATGTGATACGTAGGCGGATCGAAAGTGCGGCGATTGCCGCGCAAATTCCGGAACTGTATATTTGTTCGCTATCATGCCAGTCGATCGTTTATAAGGGTATGTTTCTGGCCGAGAACCTGAGTGATTTTTACCCGGATCTGAATGATCCGCGGTTTGTTAGCCGGTTTGCGATTTATCATCAGCGCTATTCGACCAACACGTTTCCCACCTGGCGGCTGGCGCAGCCGTTTCGGGTGCTGGCGCATAATGGCGAGATCAACACGGTTTCTGGCAATAGTAACTGGATGAAAAGCCACGAGACGCGGCTGGCGGCGGGGCCGTTGGAAGGGTTTATCGACGATATTAAGCCGGTGGTTCAGGAGGGTGGATCTGACACCGCCGTGCTGGACAACGTGTTTGAATTACTGGTGCGTGCCGGGCGTGATGCGCCGATGGCAAAGGCGCTGATGATTCCAGCCAGTATCGGTAACGACGCGACCATGAAGCAGGAACATGCCGATATGTTTCTGTACTGCAATGCAGTGATGGAACCCTGGGATGGCCCGGCGGCGGTGTGTGCAACCGATGGGCGTTGGGTGCTGGCCGGGCTAGACCGCAACGGGCTGCGGCCGCTGCGCTATTCCATAACGGTTGGAGGCTTACTGATTGTTGGGTCTGAAACCGGCATGGTGACGCTGGATGAAGGCGAAATTATTGAAAAGGGCAGTGTTGGTCCCGGCGAGATGATCGCCGTGGACATGGATGATGCGCGCTTTATGAAAGATGAGGCGATTCGCGATATGCTGGCGGCGCGCCAGCCATACGGTGAATGGACCGCGCACATCAAGCGCATCGATCATATTGTGAAAACCGATGCGCCAGAGCCTGCACATTTCACCGGGGAAGCGTTGCGGCGCCGCCAGTTGGCGGTGGGCATGACCTTGGAAGAATTAGAAGCCATTCTGCACCCGATGGTAGAGGATGCGATTGAAGCGACCGGCAGCATGGGCGATGACACGCCGATTGCGGTGCTATCTGAACAATATCGTGGTCTGCATCACTATTTTAGGCAGGATTTCAGCCAGGTTACGAACCCGCCAATCGATAGCCTGCGGGAAACACGGGTGATGTCGTTAAAAACCCGCCTGGGTAATTTGGGCAACGTGCTGGATGAAGATAGCAGCCAGTGCGATTTGCTGCAGTTAGAAAGCCCGGTGCTTTCTAACGCGGAATTTGGCGCCATGGTTAAGTTTATGGGCGCCAAGGTTGCTGTGGTGGATTGCACCTTTGCCGTGGAAGAAGGTGAAGGCGGTTTGCGCACAGCAATTGCGCGTATTCGCCGTGAAGCTGCCGAGGGCGTGCAAGCCGGTGCCGCCCATGTGGTGTTAACCGACGAGCATCAATGTGCGGCACGGGTGCCGATACCGATGATTTTGGCAACCGGGGCGGTGCATACGCATCTGGTGAAGCAAAGCCTGCGAACCTTTACCAGCGTCAACGTGCGGGTTGCCGAGTGTGTGGATGTGCACACTTTTGCTGTCCTCATCGGCGTGGGGGCGACCACGGTAAATGCGTATCTGGCGCAGGAAAGCATTGCTGATCGCCATCGGCGCGGGCTGTTTGCCGCCGACATCAGCTTAAAAGATGCGGTAGGGCGCTATAAGAAGGCAGTTGATAAGGGCCTGCTAAAGATTATGGCGAAGATGGGTATATCGGTAGTCTCATCCTATCGCGGTGGCTATAATTTTGAAGCGATCGGGCTTTCACGCGCGCTGGTGGCTGAATTTTTCCCTGGTATGCAATCACGTATTTCGGGCATTGGGCTTTCGGGAATCGCTAGGCGTTTGCTGGCGTTGCACGATAAAGCGTGGAATGAAGATGTGGTATCGTTGCCGGTTGGTGGCGTTTACAAGCTGCGCAAGCGCGGCGAGGCCCATGCATTCGACGCCGATTTGATCCACACGCTGCAAACGGCGGTGGCAACTGACAGCTACAAGATCTATCGGCGTTATGCCGATGGTGTGCGGCGGCTACCACCGATTGCGTTACGCGACTTGCTGGATTTCAGGCGCGATAGGGTAACCTCGATTTCGGTGGATGATGTTGAAAGCATTACCGAAATCCGCAAACGGCTGATTGCGCCCGGCATTTCTTTGGGCGCCCTAAGCCCGGAAGCGCACGAGACGCTGTCGATTGCAATGAACCGTATTGGTGCGCGCTCGGATAGTGGGGAAGGTGGCGAGGACCCGGAACGGTCTAAACCGCGCGCCAATGGCGATAACGCATCATCGGCGATTAAACAGGTGGCATCTGGGCGGTTTGGTGTAACTGCCGAGTATTTGAATAATTGCCGGGAAATCGAAATTAAGGTGGCGCAAGGGGCCAAGCCTGGTGAAGGCGGGCAATTGCCTGGCTTCAAGGTGACCGGGCTGATTGCCAAGCTGCGCCATGCAACCCCGGGGGTGACGCTGATCAGCCCGCCGCCGCATCACGATATTTATTCGATCGAGGATCTGGCGCAGCTTATTTACGACCTCAAGCAAATCAATCCGGACGCCACCGTGTGTGTAAAGTTGGTGGCGCGGTCTGGCATTGGTACGATTGCGGCCGGTGTTGCAAAGGCTAAGGCCGATGCGATTTTAATCTCCGGCCACGTTGGTGGCACCGGGGCATCGCCGCAGACATCGATTAAATATGCTGGGCTGCCGTGGGAAATGGGGGTTTCTGAGGCGCATCAGGTGCTAATGCTGAACAGGTTGCGCCACCGGGTGAAATTACGCACCGATGGCGGCATTAAAACCGGCCGCGATGTAGTGATTGCCGCCATGCTGGGGGCTGAAGAGTTTGGTATCGGCACGGCATCGCTGGTGGCGATGGGCTGCATTATGGTGCGGCAATGCCATTCCAACACCTGCCCGGTGGGGGTGTGCACGCAGGATGAATCTTTGCGCGCCAAGTTTGATGGATCGCCGGAAAAGGTGATCAATCTGTTCAGCTTCATCGCCGAAGACGTGCGCGGTATTTTGGCGGAACTCGGCTTTAGGCATTTGCGCGATATTATCGGCCGCACCGATTTGTTGGTGCAGGTCAGCCGCGGATCAGATTTGCTGGACGATCTCGATCTTAACCCCATTCTGGCGCAGGCCGATGCCGGGCCGTATGCGCGGTACTGCACGCTAGAGGGGCGCAACGAAGTGCCCGATACACTGGATGCGCAGATGCTGGCCGATGCGAAGCCGTTATTTGAACGCGGCGAGAAGATGCAGTTGCAGTACGGCATTCGCAACACCCACCGGGCAATTGGCACGCGGATGTCGTCGCACATTACGCGGCGCTTTGGCATGGCGGGCTTAGCGCCTGGGCATCTGACCGTGCGGTTACGCGGATCGGCGGGGCAATCACTCGGTGCGTTTGGCGTGCAGGGTTTGCGCATTGAACTGATGGGGGATGCCAACGACTATGTTGGCAAGGGGCTTTCGGGCGCTACCATCATTGTGCGGCCATCCCCATCATCGCCCATCGCCAGCCAGCGCAATGCGATTTTGGGTAACACCGTGCTGTATGGCGCCACTGCAGGGCGCTTGTTTGCAGCAGGCCAGGCCGGCGAACGCTTTGCCGTGCGCAATTCCGGCGCGGTTGCAGTGGTGGAAGGCTGCGGGTCTAACGGGTGCGAATACATGACCGGCGGCACCGTGGTGATTTTGGGTGATGTTGGGCAAAACTTTGGCGCCGGTTTCACCGGCGGCATGGCGTTTGTGTATGACCCCGAAGATAGGTTCGAGCTGCGGCTGAACCCCGAGACGCTGATCACCAAGCGGTTAGCCAGCCCGCATTGGGAATCGGTGCTGCGTGACCTAGTGGAAGAGCACGCACGCGAGACCAATAGCCGGTATGCCGCGATGTTGCTGCACGACTGGGAGGTGGAGCGCACGCGGTTCTGGCAGGTGGTGCCCAAGGAATACATAAAATATCTGCCGGCGGCGATGGAGGAAGATTTGGCCCGGCGGGCGTAACCAGCATCCCTGCCCCGCCCCCCGGCCGATTAAGCGTGATCGGCCATGGGCAGGGCGCGGATGGCGGCAAGGGTTGCGGGATCTAGCCCGGCGCCGCCGAATTGGGCGTGAGCGATGATCGCGCTTCGCATGCGCGGATCCCAATATTTGCGCAAATGATCGGCAATCGCCTCGGCCGCCTCAACTAGCGGCTTGCGGCGGTGAAACGCGGCGATTTGATTTGCCATCATCACAAGGCGATCGATGTTCATGTTTTGATCCGTTTCTGCTAGGGTATTTTAGACCGCCATGTCGCATCACGCCATTGTTGCGACACGACGCGGATGCCATAAGCGGGCGCGATGCGCATTCTTTATCACTTTCCCCTGTCGCCTTACGCGCGAAAAATCCGTCTGGTTCTGGCTGAGCGCCGCCTGCCGTTCGAGCTGAAAATCGAAAAGATCTGGGAACGGCGGCCCGAGTATCTGGCCCTGAACCCGGCTGGCACGGTGCCGACGCTGATCGAGGAGGACGGCACCATTATCCCCGATTCCAACGTGATCTGCGAGTATCTGGAGGATGCTTACCCCGATACACCGATGATTGGCCGCACGCCGCGCGAACGTATTGAGGTGCGCCGATTAATCGCGTGGTTTGACGGCAAGTTCGCCGCCGACGTGACACGCAATCTGTACGGCGAGAAGTTACTTAAACGCCTGTCCGCGAAGGGCCACCCGGATGTGAATGCCATTCGGGCAGGCTACGCAAATTTAAAAACCCACATGGACTATCTCGGCTGGCTCGGCGAAAATCGGCGCTATTTGGCCGGCGATGAGATCTCGGTGGCCGATTTTGCCGCCGCGGGCCACGTCTCCACCCTGGACTATGCCGGCGAGATCGACTGGGCAAGCTTTCCCGCCGTGCGCGAATGGTATGCACGGATAAAGTCGCGGCCATCGTTCAGGCCACTACTGACCGACCGGGTGGCGGGTATTGCGCCGCCTGAGCATTACGGGAATTTGGATTTTTAAAGAAAATCCAGAGATATCGGGGCGGGGCGCCTTGCGGTATTATAATACCACAGACAAAAACCCTTGACGGCACAGTGGCAGGCCCGCATAAGCCGTCCTTCAAACCTTCAGGAATGTTGTCATGTTGAAGACGACGCTTTCGCAGAAACCGGCGGAGGTCAATAAAGGCTGGGTGCTCATCGATGCCGATGGCCTGGTTTTAGGCCGTTTGGCCGCATTGATCGCTGTTCGCCTGCGCGGCAAACACAAACCGCAATTCACCCCGCATGTTGATTGTGGCGACAATGTCGTTGTGATCAACGCGGAAAAGATCCGCGTTACCGGCGCCAAGGCCGAGGATCGCATGTTTTACTACCACACCGGCTATGCTGGCGGCATCAAAAGCCGCAGCGTACGCCAGCGTTTGGAAAGCAAGCGTCCTGGCCAAGTGATCGAGAAAGCGGTTGAACGCATGATCACCCGCGGCCCGCTGCAGCGCGCACAGATGAAGCATCTGTATGTGTATCCGGGCAGTGAACACCCGCATTCGGGCCAACAGCCCGCATTTCTGGATGTTGCTGCTCTCAACCGCAAGAATTCGAGGGTCTGATCGCAATGTCTGGCACCCAAACCCGCTCGCTTGCGGATCTCAAAGAAATCGTCACTGCCGCCACCGTTCCCGGTTTGGTTGCTGATGACGCACCGAAATACGAAATTAAGCGCGATGCGCTGGGCCGTTCGTATGCCACTGGCCGCCGTAAGGATGCCGTGGCTCGTGTGTGGATTAAGCCCGGCCGTGGTGACATTACCGTGAACGGCCGCACCGTTGGCGTGTATTTCGCGCGCCCCGTGCTGCGCATGCTGATCACCCAGCCCTTTCTGGTATCAGACCGCTACAACCAATTCGACGTGTTCTGCACGGTGACCGGTGGTGGTTTGTCGGGCCAGGCAGGCGCTGTCCGGCATGGGATTTCGCGGGCACTGACCCATTACGAGCCAGGCCTGCGGCCGATTTTGAAATCGGCTGGCTTCCTGACCCGTGATAGCCGTGTGGTTGAACGTAAGAAATACGGCAAGGCCAAGGCCCGCCGCAGCTTCCAGTTCAGCAAGCGCTAATCGCGCGACGTCGGGCGCACGATGCCCGCCGTTTTTATCGATGGGGAGGCCGGCACCACAGGGCTCGAAATTCGCGAGCGCCTGGCCGGCCTACCTGTCTCCCTTATCTCGATCGATCCGGCCCACCGCAAAGATGCATCTGCGCGGCGTGAGGCGATGGCGGCGTCTGATGTCGCTATTTTGTGCCTGCCCGATGCGGCAGCACGCGATGCTGCCGCCCTTGCCGCAAGTTTGGGCAATGACGCGCCGCGGTTGATTGATGCCAGCTCCGCCCATCGGGTAGACGATGACTGGGTTTATGGCTTTGCTGAACTCAACTCTGGCCACGCAGGGGTGATTGCGCGCGCGCGGCTCGTCAGCAACCCCGGGTGCTACGCGACGGCGGCCATTGCGCTGCTGGCACCGCTGGTGGCGCGCGGGCTTATTCCTGCCGCACATCCGCTAAGCATCAGCGCGGTCAGCGGGTATTCCGGTGGCGGGCGCACGATGATTGAAGCGCACGAAGCGCAAGGCGGGCCAGCCTTTGCGTATTACGGGCTGGATCTGGATCATAAACATCTGCCCGAAATAACCCGCTATGCAGGGTTATCGGCGAACCCGATTGTTGTGCCATCGGTTGGCCATTTTCGCCAAGGCATGATGGCAACGATACCGTTGGCGCTTGATAGGTTGCCAAATAGGGTGACGCTGGCCGATCTGCACGCGGCGCTGGCGGCGCATTATGCCGGCAGCCATTTTGTGCGCGTGCTGGCTGCGCCACCAGATCGCCCGCAGGCAGACGCGTTGGCGGGCACTGATACGCTGGAACTGGCCGTATATGGCGACAAAACCGGCGAGCGAGCGGTTTTGTTCGCGCGCCTAGATAATTTGGGCAAGGGTGCTGCCGGCGCTGCGGTACAGAACCTATTGCTGATGCTAGGGCTAACGTAGGAAATTTTGCGATGTCACAAAGCTCGATCTATTCACTTGATGGTGTCGCGCCGCGCATTGATGCCACAGCCTGGGTTGCCCCCAATGCAGTGGTGATCGGCGATGTCGAGATTGGGCCGCACGCCAATATCTGGTTCAATTGTGTGTTGCGCGGCGATACCAACCTTATTCGCATCGGCGCGCGCAGTAATATTCAAGATGGTAGTGTATTGCACGTGAATGTGGGCGAGGGCATGGCCTGCCTGATCGGCGATGATGTCACCGTCGGGCATTCGGCCATTGTACACGCGGCAATCCTGCACGATGGCGCGTTTGTGGCGATGGGCGCCATTGTGCTGGATGGCGCAGTGATTGAAGCGGGCGGCATGTTGGCGGCGGGTGCGGTTCTTTCGCCGCGCAAGCGCATAGGTGCTGGCGAGTTGTGGGCGGGCACACCGGCGAAATTGGTGCGGGTGTTGAGTGAAGCGGAAATTGCAGGGTATGCGATGACGGCAAAAGTGTACGTTCAAAATGCACAAAGGTTTCGCGCAGGGCTTGTGGCGGCCGGAAATTAGCCGCGGCTGGTTGCGGTGGCGGGATTCTCCCGCCCTACTTGGCAACCGGGTAGGTTGTTTCCCAGCCACCGCCCAACGCTTTGTAAAGGGCGACCAGATCGGTGCCGAGGCTGGTGGTGCTTTCCGATAGCTGCAACTCCGCGGCCAATAATTGCCGTTCCGCATCTAATACATTGAGGAAATCTGCAACACCTTCGCGGTAACGTTGCTGCGCCAGCACCAGCGCGCGGCGGGTTTCCACCACCACGCGGGCGAGATCGGCCTGGCGTTCCTGATCGGTCGTGTAGGCGGTGAGTGCGTTATCGACATCATGCCAGGCGCCGAGCACGGTTTGTTGATAGGCGATCGCGGCTTCCTGCTGTTCGGCACGGCGCAGTTGCAAGGTTGCGCGCAGGCGCCCGCCTTGGAAGATAGGTAGCGATATTGATGGGCCGAAGCCAAATTGGTGGGCGTTCCAATCGGATAAATTCTTGAACTGCAGCGCCTGAAAACCAAAACTGCCATCCAGCGACAGGCGCGGATAGAAATCCGCCACCGCCACGCCGATATCGGCTGTGGCTGCATGCAACTTGGCTTCCGCCTCACGAAGATCGGGGCGGCGGCGGGCGAGATCGGCCGGCAGGCCGATCGGGGCAGCGGGCGGCAACGGTGGCACACCAGCGCCATGGGCGAGGTCGCTGGCAAGCCCACCCGGCGCTTCGCCCAGCAGAAGGGAAATAGCGTTTACCAACATGGCACGGCGCTGCTTGAGCGGCGGCACGGTCGCTTCCGTGCTGGCTTCCTGGGCGCTGGCGTTGGCAACGTCCAACTCGGTGGTAAGCCCACCCTTAAAGCGCGCACGCGAAAGGTCGAGAGATTGGCGGGCCGTGCCAATATTTTTTTCGGCAATTGCCAACGACACTTCGGCGCCACGTAATTCGATGTAATCGCGCGCGAGTTCGGCCTGTACAGTAACCAGGGTTCCGCGCAAACCTTCTTCGCTGGCCTGCAAGTTGGCATCGGCACTTTCCACCGACCGGCGCACCCGGCCCCACAGATCGGCTTCCCAACTGGCATCGAAGCCATATTGGAACAGGTCAAACGCCGGCACCGAGGCTCCCTGGCTAGCGGCCGCAGTGGGAAACGCCCCTTGGGTGCCGCTGGTGCCGTTGGCCAGGCTCGCGCCGCTGGCAAAACTACCCTTGCTAGTGCTGCCGCCAGAAAACAGGCCAAGCACGCCTTTATCGCTGACTTTTTCGCGGGTGTAGCTGCCGGATCCGCCTAAGGTTGGGAACTGGGCGGCGCCGGCAATGGCAGCATTCGACCGGCTTTCGGCAAAACGAATAGCAGCGATGCGTACATTTAAATTGGACGCAGCTAAGCGCTGTTCCAGGCCGGTTAAGGTCGGGTCTTTTAAAATCGCCCACCAGGCCGGGTCGGGCGGGGTTTCGGCAACCGTGCTGGCGCTGGTCGGTGCTGGTTTTTGGGCGCCGAACCACGTGGTGGGGGCAAATAATTGGGGCGTGCTGAAATCCGGGCCTACGCGGCAGCCGCCCAAACCTGCCAGTACGGCGCTGGCGCATAGGGCTGCACGCAAGGAATTTGGGCGGTTCAGCACAGGGGGATGGCTCCTTCGGGGGCGGGTAGAATAGTATTCGGCGGCATTTCGGGGTCGGCAGATTGCTGACCGAACCGATCGGTCAGCGTTGACAAGCTAGTCACTTTACCCTGATCGTCAATGTGCGGGCACGCAGGCCCGCATCTACCTCGCAAACGGAGAGATGGGTGGCAATAGCCGCGGGCACCGTGCTTTCGCCGGAAAAGGAACGCCAGATACTGGCCGGTGCCGGACGGGTTTTTGCCAACGATGGCTATGAAGGCGCCAGCATGTCGCGCATTGCGCTGGCCGCCGGTGTATCCAAAGGCACGTTGTATAATTATTTTGCCAGTAAGGCCGATTTATTCGCAGCCCACGTGCGCCAGATGTGCGCCGAACGGCTGGCCAGCGTGTTTGGCGATATCCCGGACGATGGCCCGATCGAGGCCACCCTGCAAACCATTGGCCGGCGCATGCTACAGATGTTTTTGTCGGAAACCGGTCTGGCGATCCATCGGGTGGTGCTGTCTGAGGCGGTGAAATTTCCGGCACTGGCACAAACTTTTAATGAGGCCGGGCCGCAGGCTGCGATGCGGCGCACCGCCGCCATTATCCACGCGCAGGTGACGGCCGGACATTTGGCGGCGGATGACCCCGACTTCGCCGCCGAACAACTGTGCGCGCTGATGCAAACCACAGTGCTGCTGCAACGCCGGCTGAACCTGATCGATGGGGTGAGTGAAGCGGAAATTACCCGGGTGGTAGAATCTGGCGTGCGGCTATTTTTGCGCGGCTACGGCGTGGTAGACAAAAGCCACCGCTAAGGCGCAGAAAAGCGTCTGAAACACCCATTTTCGGCCGGTTTACGCGGCGCCCGGATGAGATGACCCGCCATGAGTAACGAGCCCGAAGACCCGCGCCTGATTAACAAGGTCGCCCTGTTCTGGCGCGAATTGCTGGGCGAGGATGATTACCAAAATTATCACCCGTCGGATTTGTACCGTTGGTTTCACGCGCTGGAGCGGCGTGGCGCACTGGCGATTAGGTCCACGCTGGATGAACGGATTGGCCGCTATCCGCTGATGACCCTGCATGGCGTCGTGCCCGAGGCGCCGCATCCACCAACACGGCTGGTTCAATTGTGGCTGGATACCCACGAAAAGCAGATGAACAAATGGCCGGTCTATCCTGTAGCCGCCGCCATTACCCTACTTTGCCTGCTGGTATTCAGTAATCTTTACGGCTGCATGACGCTCAACACGCAACCCAAGCTGGTAATGCACCCGCCGGTGCACCCACCCATTGTTGCGAGTCCCAGCCTAAATACGCCCAATATGGTGCCGGCCAACCCCGGCGGCAGCGTGAACGTGCCGCAGGGCGGCGGCGGCAGTGGGCTGATCCTATCGCCCCGACCACGCCAACCGCGGGCGCCGCGCCCCAATACCGGGCAATCTGTGCCCGGTGGTGGCGCTGCACCACAGCAGCCCAACGGCGCGCTGATACCCCGCAGCAGTGGCCCGCCATAGTTTTGCCGGTTGACCAATTGGCGCGAGCGCTGCCGTGCGACCATGCCAATATCGCACTGTTCACGGCGGGTTTTGCAACATTTGCACTGATGTATTGCGTGCAGCCACTGCTGCCGCTGTTCGCCACACAATTTCACGTATCGCCCGCACAAGCGGCGTGGACGTTATCGGCAACCACCCTGGTGCTGGCGGTATCCCTCCTGGGGGCCAGTGCCGCCGCCGACCGGTTTGGCCGCAAGCGCGTTATGGTCAGTGCCTTGTTTGCCTCGGCCCTGCTGGGGGCGGCATCAGCCGCAGCACCCGGGTTTGCTGGCTTGCTGGCAATGCGCGCCCTGATGGGGCTGACTCTTGCGGGCTTGCCGGCAGTGGCGATGACCTACGTTGTGGAAGACGTGCCAGCCGCGCAATCGGGCGGCGCGATTGGCCTGTTTATTGGCGGCAGCGCAATTGGCGGCATGAGCGGACGGCTAATGGCGGCAGGTCTCGCTGGTGCCGCATCGTGGCGTGGGGCCTTATTGTGCAACGCGGTTATTGGGTTTGGTTGCGCCATTATGCTGGCGAGGCTGTTGCCGGCTGATCGCGCAAGCCACCTGCCAGCGCGCTTAGGTGGTTCGGCAAACCTTGCCCGTAAACTGATCCGCCATCTGCGCGATCCCAGCCTACGCGCCCTATTCGCGCTGGGATTTTTGCTCATGGGCAGCTTTGTTACCACCTACAATTACATTGGCTTTCGCCTAGCGGCGGCCCCGTATCATTTATCGCCGCATCAGGTCGGGGCGGTTTTTTCGCTCTACCTTACCGGCGTCGTCAGTAGCACGCTGATGGGTAAACTCGCGTTACGCATCGGGCCCCCGGGGGCAATGGCGCTAGGCCTTGCGCTGATGATGCTGGGTGCAACGCTCACCAGCTTAGCCCCGTTGATCGCGATTATGTTGGGTGTGGCCCTGCTGACCATTGGTTTTTTTGCAGCCCACGCTGTGGCAAGTGCAGCGGTTGCCACCAACGCGCCGGGCGATCGGGCGCAGGCATCGGCCCTGTATTCGTTTTTCTACTACGCCGGGTCATCGGCGATGGGCCCGGTGGGCGGCATTATCTGGCATAGCTGGGGGTGGGGTGCGCTTACCATCTTTATTGCGGCGATGCCCGCGCTGGGGTTTGTGTTGCTGGGGTTTGCCCAATGGCGCGCACAGCCATAGCCGGCCGCGGTGACACCAGGCGTTCGGCTTACCTTTGGACCAAATTCGTGTTTATGCTGTTTTTATGAACGTTTTGTCGCCGCCAACGGCGCGGCTGTCGATTGAAGTGGTTCACGATCTGGTGTGCCCGTGGTGCTACCTCGGCCTGCGGCGTTTGCTGCGCGCGCTGACCCGGCGGCCCGATATTTTGGCCGATCTGAGTTTTCGCCCGTTCCTGCTAAATCCAGATATGCCGCGGGCCGGGATTCCGCGCAGTGATTACATGCTGCGTAAATTCGGCGGCGGTGATCGTGCCGGGCGCATGCAGGCCGTGATCACCGAACTCGGCTTGCACGAAAATATTCTGTTCCGCTTCGAACGCATCCGCCGCACACCCGCCAGTGTCGATGCGCACCGGTTGGTGCGCTTTGCCGCGCGCTTTGGTGAAGAGGCGGCGGTGATCGAAGCGATGTTTGCCGCCTATTTTACTGATGGCCGCGACATTGGCGACATGGCCGTGCTGGTATCGATCGCCGGCGATTGTGGCCTGCCGATGGACGCAACGGCGGCTTTTTTAGCCAGCAACGACGAATGCGAATTGGTGCACGAAGATAATTTGATGGCGCACCGGTTGGGGATTAGCGGCGTGCCGTGTTTTATCATTGGTGGCGCGCAGGCGATTTCGGGCGCGCAGGAACCCGAAGTGATCGAACGGTTGCTGGATGTGGCGCTATCCGAACAGATTGGCCGGGTGACTTACGGCTAAACTTGCGCGCAATGACGACTGGCGCAAAAAGAGGCGGTGCCGCCCGCGGGGCGGGGGGAAGGCGGTGCCGCATTTTGAGTCGAATTCGCAACAATGCCACCCACATGCACCGGCGAGGTAAACGCGGGGAGCGTCATCGCGCGGTATGACCGTAAGCTACAGCTGGGCGGTGTTTTGGCCATTGCGATGGATCAAGCCCCGGTATCCCGTCGCGCCCAATAAAATTACCTTGGTGTCAGCACAAAGCGTACCGGCCGATCCGGCTGAGTGGTCACGATTCCGCGGGGCAACACATCGCCACTGCCGGCAAACCCGATGCGAAACCGCGCCAGCAGGCGGGCCAGCACCAGCACCGCTTCGGTCAGCGCGAATTGGGCGCCGACGCAAATCCGCGGCCCGGCGCCGAACGGCAGATAGGTATAGCGATCGGGCGGGGAGTTGGCGGCCAAAAAGCGATCGGGGTTGAAATCGTCCGGATCGCGCCAAAAGCGATGGTGGCGGTGCAACACCCAGGGCGAGATAATGATGACCGTGCCTGCGCGGATGTCTGTGCCGGCCATTGTCGCAAGAATGGGGTCATCCGCTACGGCCTCGCGCACAATCAGAAAAGCGGGCGGGTAAAGGCGCAGTGTTTCATCGACATGGGCGCGGGTGCAAGGCAATGCGGCCATCGTCGCTGCCGCATTGCTGGCCGATAAATCGGCGGCCGCCGCTTCACTGGCAAGGCGATCTTGGTGTTCGGGATAGCGTGCGGCCAGCCACAGGCACCAGAACAGGGTCACTGCCGTGGTTTCATGGCCAGCCAGCAGCAGGGTGGAAAGCTCATCGCGCAATTGGGCGTGCGAAAAGACCGCGTTTGTGTCGGGATCACGGGCGGCCGCCAGCAGATCAAACAAATCGCGCGGGGCGGCGGTGGTAGTATCTGCCGCGCGCGCCGCAATAATGCGGTCCAGCAAGGCAAGCCATTGGCTGCGAAAGGCCGCGCGGCCGCGATCGGCCGGCCCGGCGATACGCTCTGGCAGCAGTAAATCCAGCAAAGCTGGCTGGGCGAAGTGAGTGCCATAGTCCAGCAGTTTGGCGCGCAGTTCATCGCCAAATCCGGCCATTTCCAGGGAAAACATCGACTGCCCAGCGATGCTCAGCGCCAGGTGCTGCAACGGCGCCAGCAGGTCGATCGGGCGATACATCTGGCGCGCCAGCGTCGTTTCTGCGGCCGCCGTTGCGCGCACTACATGCCCGGCAAGAATTGGCATGGTGCGCGGCGCCAGAGCTGGGGCGATGGTACGGCGCTGGTGGCGCCAGGCCTCGCCCTCGGCCAAAAATAGCCCCTCACCCAGCACCGGACGCAGCACGCGGCGGGCGACGGCATTGCGGCGATAGTTTTCGGCGTGATCGAGCAGCACATGGCGCACCGACGCGGGCGCGTTCAGCAGCACTTGGCGGCGGCCTAGAAAACCGCCGGCAATGTGCAAATCGCGATAGGCCGCATCTCCCCAAAGCTCCAGCGGATTACGCCGCAACACCATGAACGCTTCCGCCTGGCCACGCAGCCGCTTCGGCGCGGGCGGGCGCGGTGGGGTGAGACTATGGGTGCCTATGAACATAACCAATGCTAGGCGCTGCTTGCCCCGCAACACCACCCCTGACAGAACACCGCCATGCGCCAAATTTCAGAAAATCCCACCGCGCGACGGTCTGTGGGCCGCCATGTGGCGAGCATTGCGATCATCGCAGCGCCAATTGCGCTGGCGCAGTTGGCGCAAATGGCGATGGGGGTCACCGATACGCTGATGCTGGGTGGCATTAGCGAACGGGCCCTCGCCGCTGGCGGCTTAGGCGCGCAAATTTTCTTTTCGGTCACCTTCTGCCTGCAAGGGGCGCTATCTGGGGTGGCGGTGCTGATTGCGCGCGCGCTGGGGGCGGGTGATCGGCGGGCGGTGGCACGCATTTATTGGTCGGGCTTTTTATTGGCACTGCTGCTATGCGTGCCTCTAGTAATAGTTGCGCGCGCCCCCCAGGCCTTGCTGCGCCTAGCCGGCGAACCGGCAAACCTTGCCGCTGACACCGCCGTGTATCTGGGCGTGCTGGCCTATGGGGTGCCCGGCGCCATGCTGGCGTTGGGATTGCTGAAATTCACCCTGCCGGCGATCGGTGAAGCACGGCTGTTACTATGGATTTCACCCGCAGCCGTTGCGTTGAACGCAGGTTTGAATGTTTGGTTTATCCATGGCGGCTGGTTTTTACCGGCCTATGGGTTGCCCGGATCGGCGGCGGCGTCCGTGGTCACCCTGACGTTAGAAGCGGTGATGCTGATCGCGCTGCTACACGGCCGGCGAAACCTGCGCGATTTGGCGCGGTTGAGCCCGGTGAGTTTGGGTGCGTTACGCCAGTTGATGGCGATCGGCCTGCCGGTCAGTATTACGGTTATCGCCGAAGTGTCGCTGTTTTTGGCGGTGGGACTAACCGCTGGTAATTTGGGCGAGGCATCGCTTGCCGCCCACACCATTGCAATTAACGTCGCATCGATCAGTTTTATGGTGCCGCTGGCCATCGCCCAAGCAGCCAACGTGGTGGTGGCAGGTGCGATAGGTTACGGATCGTTGCAGGATGCGCGGCGGGCGGGGCTGGTTGCGATCGGCCTGGGGGTATCGGTGATGGCGGCGGCTGCCATCGTGATTGCGCTGTTCGCAGGCCCCATCGCGGGGCTTTATTTGGGAGGCCAAACTGCGCCGAAAACTTTGGCGCTGGCAACGTCGCTGCTGGGGATTGCGGCGGCGTTTCAGTTGGCTGATGGGCTGCAGGTGGTGAGTTCGGGTGCGCTGCGCGGCTTGGCCGATACCCGCGTGCCGATGCTGATCGCGTTGTTTGGCTACTGGGCAATTGGGCTGGTGGTGGGGCGGTGGCTCGCGTTTTCGCAAGGGTTTGGCGTACGCGGATTATGGTGGGGGCTGTTCGCCGGCCTCGCCACAACCGGCGTAAGCCTGCTGACGCGTTTCCTGTGGCGCACCCGATCGCGCCACCCGATCGCGCCACCCGGGCTCGCCACATTCCGGTAAGCCCGCTTCTGTTCTAAGTTTACCAAAATAATCGGGCGTTGACGGAGTCGGGTAATATGAGTCTTTCCCTGCGGTTGAACGTGTCGGGCTTTGCCAGGTCATTGCGGTTTTATACCGACGTGCTGGGCTTTGTCACTCTGCGTTACGATGCCGAGCAACGCTGCGCTGAGGTGGAACGCGACGGAATCGCCATTGAAATCGGTGAAAGCAGCGCCGAGATCGCACCATTGGAATATCCCTTTGGCCGCGGGGTGACGATCGTCGTGTGGACGCGCGATGTGGAAGCCGTGCTGGCCGGGATCGAAGCCTATGGCGCGCGATTGCACAGCCCGCCGGCGATCCGCGAGCACGTCGAGGATGGCCGCAGCTTTAGCCATGTCGCCTTCGAGGTGTGCGATCCCGACGGCTATAAATTGCGCTTTTGTCAATCACTGGCCGCCGAATAGTGGCCAAACCCGCCAAGCGATTTGTCTGCCAAGCTTGCGGCGCGGTGAGCGGGCAATGGGGAGGCAAATGCGAAGCCTGCGCCGAATGGAATAGTATTGCCGAGGAAACCGCACCATCCGGCCCGGCCGGGCCCGCGGCCAGGCGCCAAAAAACAGGCGGTGCGCCGCGCCTAGAAATTACCGGGCTGACCGGATCATCCGAACCGCCACCGCGCGTCTTAAGCGGCATTGCCGAGTTCGATCGCGTGCTCGGCGGCGGGTTTGTGCCGGGGTCTGCGGTGTTGGTGGGCGGCGATCCGGGGATCGGAAAATCCACCCTGCTGTTGCAAGCGGCGGCCAGTATGGCGCGTGCCGGGCATAGTGTTTTGTATGTGTCGGGCGAAGAAGCGATTGCGCAAATTCGCATGCGGGCGGCCCGATTGGGGCTAGCCGATGCGCCGCTTGATCTGGCGACCAGCATTGATACCGGCGGCATTATCGCGGCCCTCGCCCAAGGCGCGCAGCGCCAGTTGGTGGTGATCGATTCGATTCAAACCATGTGGCTGGAGGGAATCGACAGCGCCCCCGGGACGGTAACTCAAGTAAGAGCTACATCCTTTGAACTGATCAGGGCTGCCAAAACCCGGGGGTTTGCCGTGGTGCTGGTGGGGCATGTGACCAAGGATGGCGCCATCGCCGGCCCGCGCGTGCTGGAACACATGGTGGATGCGGTGCTGCATTTTGAAGGCGACCGTGGCCACCAGTTTCGTATTTTGCGGGGCCTGAAAAACCGTTTTGGTGCAACCGACGAAATTGGCGTGTTTGAAATGACCGGCGCCGGTTTAAGCGAGGTTGCAAACCCATCGGCGCTGTTTTTGGCTGAACGGCGTGGCAATATCGCGGGATCGGCAGTGTTTGCCGGGATCGAAGGCACCCGTCCGGTGCTGTTGGAAATTCAAGCTTTGCTATCCACCAACGGTGGCGGATCACCAAGGCGCGCAGTGATTGGCTGGGATTCTGGGCGGCTGGCGATGTTATTGGCGGTGCTGGAAAGCCGCTGCGGGTTTCGCTTTGGCGGTGCCGACGTATATCTCAACGTCGCTGGCGGCTTGCGGGTAAGCGAACCCGCCGCTGATCTGGCGGTGGCAGCAGCCCTAGTATCAGCGGCCAGCGGCGTGCCGGCACCACCCGGGGCTGTGTTTTTTGGCGAAATTGGCTTGTCGGGCGAAGTGCGCCAAGTGGCGCAGACCGATGCGCGCTTGAAAGAGGCGCTAAAACTGGGTTTCGATCGGGCTCTTTTGCCGCGCCGAGTGGCACGGGGGTCGGGGATCGCCGCGCAAACTGGGCTTGATTTACGCGAAATTGGGCATTTGTCGGAGCTTGGTGACGCCCTTGGCATTCCCAAATCATGATTTCTTGTTTCTTTTTTCAGAAATTTTTATTGTTTTTTTGAGACAATTCTATTAATGCTGCCGCTCGGGTTCATCGCCGGGGGGGGTAAATTGGTATCAATCAACGCTTATGCGCGCGGCGGCGGCCGAGGCTGCAATGCCTGACCGCGCCCTGCGCCCAGAGATCGAGCGCCAATTGATCCAATCTAAACCGTTTCAGTTTTCGCACGCCTTAACCGGGCTATACGATCTGCGATCAACTGCCGCCCGCCAGCGCGACATGAGCTGGTTGCTGCAAATGGGCGCCTGTTTCAGCCTATTGGCTATCGGCATAGACGCAATGAACAGCGTCGCCATTTTTCGCGCAGCCCTCAGCCTGCGCTTATTGGTCGCCGCCGTGTGCTTGTTCGCAAGCCTGATTTTGCGTCATCAGCGCCCGGTGTGGCTGGAAACGCTGGCGTTTAGCTTTCCGGTAATCCTCTCGCAAGTTGTGCTGGCGGCTATCGCACAAATCGCGCCGCCCCATGTGGCTGACCGTTATGCCGTCACCGCTTTGTTTGTCGGCGTGTTGTGCAACGTGATCGCCCCGCTGCGCCTGGGGCAAGGGTTTGGCTTGAGTATCCTGTCGGCTTGTGTGCTTCCGGGCGTTGCCGTTTTGCTGCCGGGATCGTTGAATTTGTATCGCGATCTTGACCTCACCCTGGGTGGCGCCGCGCCAATTTTATTAGCCACTGCCATGGTGGTGCGTAACGAAGCGCAGCGCCGGCGCAGTTTTGTGCTGGTGATAAAAGCCGAATTGGCCGGCGAGGAACTGGAACGCAGCAACGCCGAACTTGCCCGCTTATCGGTAACCGATGCGCTGACCGGTGTTGCCAATCGGCGGCAATTTGACAGCGAACTCGCGCGTTTGTGGGGGTTGCGCCATCAACGCAGCCTGGGCGTTGCCTTGATCGATGTTGATCATTTCAAGCTGTTTAACGACAGCGCCGGCCATGCCGAGGGCGATTTATGTTTGCAGATCATCGCCCGCACCGTGCAGGGTTGCGTGCGTGAGCGGCCCGATTGCGTGGCCCGTTATGGCGGCGAAGAGTTTGTCGTGCTGCTACCTGGCGTTGGCCACGTTGAACTAGCAGCGATTAGCGAGAGAATGCGCTACGCGGTTGAATCATTGGCGGTGCCCCACCCTGGCCGTAATGATGCCACGGTGACGATCAGCGTTGGCGCCGCGTGGTGTCCGGCCGGAAATAAGGATTCAACACCTGCGGATTTACTTCGCAATGCCGATGCGGCGCTGTACGCGGCTAAGGCCAAAGGGCGCAATAAGGTGATTGTGCGTCATGTGATGCCGGACGACAAACGCCGGTTTTAACCCGGCGCCATTTAAGCGCCCCTTACAATCGCACTAATGCCGCGGGTGAGGTCGGCCTGCAAATCTGCCGACGAGGTAGCGCCAGCCGCAATACCGGCAGCAGCAGTATAAAGAATGTGCGCAACCTGCTGGGGCCCGGGCACAGCTGCGGCGGCGAGCATACCGGCATAAATAGCGACAATACGGTCTTGCGACGCGGCAAAAATCGGCCCGGCGAGGCGGTCCTTGGCGGCGATCAGATCGGCTGCGTGGGGTGATGACCGCGCGACTCGCCAGGCGATATCGTGCTTGGCGCACACCGCCAAGCATAGGCGACGGGCGAGCGACTCCCGGCCTTGCAAGTTACGGTCTTGCAAGCATGGGGTGTTCAGCGCCTCGGCCACGGCGCGTTCCAGTCTTGCTGCTAAACGTTCGGCGACGGCCACGAAGGCGGCTTCCTTGTCAGCGAAATACGCATAGGCCGTGGCACGGGCAACTGCGGCTTCCACGGCGATGCGTTCCATGCTGGCTCCACGCAGGCCTTCCCGGGCGAAAACGATTTCCGCTGCGTCAATCAACCGATCGCGGCGGGCCGTCACCCGGTTGGACGTGGCGGTGGCGGCTGGCGGGGAAAAGGCTGCTGACATGCACAAGGCTCGCGGGGGGAAGGGACCAAACCCATATGCGACGAAAAGTGATCGATTTGTCAAAAAGGACGGATAGGCGGGCCGCATCATTGCCACGTCAGCATCTCGGTCCCGACCTTGCTTAACGTCACGGTTAACGCAGTGGGTTGATGGGCAAGCTTAGCCGGTCGGCACTGTGGCCCAACGATCCGCGGGGAAGCTGATGCGCACCCTGGTGCCAACACGAGCCGCCGATTCGATGGCGATTTGCCCGCCATGTGCCGCCACTAACGCACTCGCCAGGCTAAGCCCCATGCCCAGGCCGCGGCTTGAGGCTGGCGCCAGGCTTTGCCCAGATTGTGGGCCGCTAACGGCAAGGCCTGCACCTTCGTCTTCGATGACCAGGTCGAGGGCGCAACCATGGCACCCATCCCGACCCGTCTCATAACCTATCAGGCTTACCTCGATTGCGTCGCCCTCGCGGGTGGCGATGGCAGCGGCGGACAAAATGGCTAGCAGAATGTGATGAATAGCCCGGCGGTCGGCGCGTAAAATGGCGGTATCGAGCGATGGCGCTAGACGAAAGGCGCGCCGGCCGGGGCCCAACGATGCCTGGGTTTGTGCCACGGCAAAGGCGACCGCAGCGCCCAATGGCACATCCTCCACGCGCACATGGCGGCTGATCACGGCGGCCTGGGGATCAAACAGCATGTCCTCGGCGAGGCGTTGCAGGCGTGCGGTAATCGAGGCGCGTTCGATGGGCAGCAGGGCATCGCCACCAAAATCGGCGCCGTGCACCGATAGCGCCACCCGGCGCAGTTCAGCCGCCGCCAGCGACAGGCGGCGCGCGAGATCATCCCGCCGGTCGACAAGCGTTGCACTGGCGGCCATCACCAGGCGGGCACGCCAGGCAAAGAACCAGGCACAGCCAACGGCGCCAACAACCGACGCGCCGGTTAGCAGTGCCGGGGGAATGTTCGGGTTTAGGCTTATCATGGCGTTGGTGTGGCAGGTTTGGACGGAAAAAGGGTTAACCACCGGCACGGCCAGGTAAGCCGGCAAAATCACAAGACAGTGATTTTCTCAGCTGGATCGACGCGCCGCGAAAAATGGGATTTTCGTTAAGGGATTACCAAACATTCTCCGGCAAGACTGCCCTCCAAGCTTAAACGAGGCAGTTAATCCCATGAACTTGGCCCTGCAAAACACCATCCACTCGGCGCCACACGATCCCATGACCATGCTGGCGGCGGCATCCAGTTTTGAAGTGTATCTTAGCTCACGATTGCGCGGCGTGCGGGGCATGGCCTTGCTGCTGATCGATGTTGACCACATGGCCGACATCAACACAGCCATTGGGCGGCAATCGGGTGATGATATTTTACGCGAAATGGCACGGCGGCTGCGGGTGATTGGCGGCCCAGGTAACCCGCCGGCGCGACTGGGGGGGGATCGATTTGGCTTGGTGGTAGCCTGCGACAACCGTGATGAGGCCGAAGAAAACGCGCTAGCGGTGCTGCGTATTCTGGGCGCGCCGGTCACCGTGTTGGGCCACGAGGTTGCGGCAACGGTCAGCATTGGCGTTGCCCGCGGGCATATCGCGTCCTCATCGCGCAGCTTAATGGCGGCGGCCTCGGGGGCGCTGATGGCGGCCAAGGCGGCGGGCGGACATGTGTGGCGCGTGGCGCTGCCGCAACCAACGCTGAATGGGTGATGGCATACCGGGCATAGCGGGCGCTTGCTCTGGCCGCCGGAGCGCCTAAAGGTGAGGGCATGCGAATAATTTCTGCCTGTCGAAATGCCCGGCCCCGCCTAGCTGAATGCCGCCAGTGAGCATCACACTGCCGCCGTTGCGCGATGTTGTCGCCAAGCACGGCCTTGCCGCGCGCAAATCACTTGGCCAGCATTTTTTGCTCGACCAGAATGTCACAGATAAAATCGTGCGGCTGTGCGGTGACCTGACCGGCCGGCACGTGATCGAAATCGGTCCCGGGCCCGGCGGGCTAACCCGCGCCTTGCTGGCAAGTAACGCCGCCAGCATCACCGCAATCGAAGTTGACCCGCGCGCATCAGCGGCGATCGAGGAGCTAGCGTCACATTATCCCGACCGGCTGCGGCTGATCACCGCCGATGCAACCAAATGCGATGTGGCAAGCCTAACCGCGGCGCCGCGCCAAATTATCGCCAACCTGCCCTATAATGCAGGCACGCCGATGCTGATTGGCTGGCTGCAAACGGCGCAGAACTTCGAACGCATGACCTTAATGTTTCAGCTGGAAGTGGCCGAACGCATCGTGGCCCCGCCCGATACCAGCGCCTATGGCCGGCTTTCGGTGCTGGCGCAGTTGATGTGCGAGGGATCAATTTTGATGCGATTGCCGCCCGAGGCGTTCAGCCCGCCGCCTGCGGTATTTTCGGCGGTGATCAGCCTGATGCCACGGGCACAGCTTCCCTCGCCAGCACTGCGGATGGCGGTCGAACGCATCACTGCAGCAGCGTTCGGCCAGCGCCGCAAGATGCTGCGGGCATCGTTGCGTGGCCTTGGCGGTGAAGCCTTGTTGAACCGCGCTGGCATAGCCCCGGAGCGACGCGCAGAAACCCTGAGCGTTGCAGAGTTTGTGACCTTAGCCGAGGTTTTGAATAGCTGACTGCCTAGCCGGTCCAGACGCTGACGCGTTCGCCTTGGTTTGCGACCATCGCAAAGGTTTCGGCAACACCACTGGCCGGCCTGGGGGGGCTAAAGAAATGCCCTTGCACCTCAGTGCAGCCTTCGCGGCGTAGCCATTCCAGTTGTTCATTGGTTTCGACACATTCAACCAGCGTATCAAGGCCGAGATGGGCGCACAGGCCCAGCATCGCGCGCACAATTGTGCCGCCATCACCAGACAGATCGGACAGAAAACTACCGTCGATTTTCACCTTGTTGAAGGGGAAGCTACGCAGGTAGCTGAGCGATGCGTAGCCCGTGCCGAAATCATCCAGCGCCAGGCGCACGCCCAGGGCTTTGAGTTTGTGCATGGTGGCCAGCGCGTCACCCACTTCGCGCATCACCACACCTTCGGTGATTTCGAGCTCGAGCCGCGATGGCTCGATTTTTGTTTCACGCAAAACGATCGAGACAATATCGACAAGGTCGGAGCGTTCGAACTGCACCGGCGAAAGATTAACCGCGATTCGGGTGCCTTCCGGCCATAACAGCGCTTCTTCGCAGGCGCGGCGGATAACCCAGGCACCGATATCAGCGATCAGCCCGGTTTCTTCCGCGATCGGAATAAACCGGCTGGGCATAACCATGCCAAGCACAGGGTGGTGCCAACGCAACAACGCTTCAAAGCCACTCACCCGGCGCGGATCAAGCTGCACCAGGGGCTGGAAATACAGTTCCAGTTCGCGCCGGGCCAAAGCTTCGCGCAAATCGATTTCCAGAGACCGGCGGGTGCGCACGGTTTCTTCCATCACCGGATCGAACAGCTGATAGGCGCCGCCGCCCTGCGATTTGACAAAATAAAGGGCAATGTCGGCGCTGCGCAAAAGCTCGTTGAGGTCCTCGCCACCCTCTGGCGGCATCGCCAGGCCAACGCTGCCGGCGATACGCAGATGATAGCCTTCAACTTCAAATATGCGGCCAAGTTCGGCCACCATAAACCGCGCAAGAGACGTGACATCGCGGCGCTGCTGGCGGCCGATGCGGACAATGGCGAATTCGTCGCCACCCAGCCGCATGACGGTATCACCTTGGCTGACGCAGTTAGACAACCGTGCCGCCACTTCCTGCAACAACGCATCGCCCACCGGGTGGCCGCGCGTATCGTTGATCTGCTTAAACCCATCGAGATCGACCAGCAGCACACCGGCGGTCATGCCCTCGCGCTGGGCCTCCTGCACACGTTTGGTCATCACTTCGGCGAAGTAGCGGCGGTTATGTAGCCCGGTCAGCGGATCACGCATCGCCTGTTCGGCAAGGCGCTTACGCAGCAGGAAGTTAGCCAGAAACAAGCGGGTGGCGGTAAGAGCGCCAAAGGCCAAGGCAGCCACCACGCTAAGCACGATGCGGCGCAAGCGAAAATAATCCGCCAGAGCCACGTTGGTATCGAAAATTTGGCTGACGATCACCGGGGCCTCAGGCGGGGCGCGCCAGCCGACCAGCCGATCGGTTTCGCCTACCTGGTAGTGCAGCTGGCCGGCGGTCGCGGTTTGGGCAGCAATTAGCAGGGGGTCGTTAGGGGCGATGCGTACGGAAAACGCCAGGCGCGGGTTGATAGTGCGGGCTAGCATGGCACCGTCTGGCCGACGCTGGATAATGCCAACACCGCCGCCCGATTGGCGCGCGATCATGTCTGACAGGGCCATCGCATCGACTGCCACCGCGATTGTCGCGCTGCGGCGGCCGGCCGAGTCGAGCAGTGGACGCAGGATGATCAGCGAGGGCCGGACGCCCGCGCCGGTGCGGGGTGCCACAATCATTATGCCGCCCGAATCGGCCGCTCGGGCACCATCCAGAAGGCGCGGGTCAAAATGGATATCACTTGGGCCCGTGCGATTGGTCCAGGTGACGGTGCCGTCACCAGCGATAATGGCAACTTCCTGCAGGCCGAAGGCGCTTGCCCCTACGGCATCATGCATCTGCTGTTCGATAAACGATGCCACATCGTTGGAGCCACCGCGGGACAGGCGCACGCGGGCGGCGGCTAGGTTTTCCAGCCCGTCCACCGCTTCCAGAACCCGCAGCGTGGTTTGTTCCAGCGCGGTGGCGCCGGCATCGGCACGGGCCAGAACCACACGGCGGGCAGTGCGATCGGCTTCGCCTAGTGACACCAGCGTGCCAACCAACAACACCAGAGTCAGAACTGCCCAGCCGCCATAAGCAATGGCGGAGGCGCGGTCAGTACGGCGCCGCAGATGCAACGGCGAGGTAAACGGCAGGCGCAGCTAGCGGTCTCCACAACAAGGGGCATAGTCGCGGGTTGCCCATGCGTTTAACTTTAGCGCACCGCGCCGTCCAAAGAAATCAACCGAGTGAAACAGATAAAGCATACCCAAACACCATGGTGATAGCGGCCCCTTTGCGCGACGCGCAACAGGTGCGAGCCTTGCCAAGCCCATTTTGAGCCCGGGCAACGGAGCCACCATGACCCACCCCGAGCGTGAACTTACCTTTCGTGGCCTGGTGCTGGGTGCGCTGATTACGGTTATTTTTACCGCAGCTAATGTTTATCTTGGCTTAAAAGTGGGGCTTACCTTTGCGTCATCCATCCCCGCCGCAGTGATTTCCATGGCGGTGCTGCGGCTTGCCGGCGGCACGATCCTGGAAAACAACATGGTGCAAACCCAGGCATCAGCGGCCGGAACGCTTGCCTCGGTGATCTTTGTACTGCCGGCTTTGGTGATGGTCGGGCATTGGCAAGGCTTTGCATTCTGGCAAACCTCGCTGATTTGTGCGGCGGGTGGGGTGCTTGGGGTGCTGTTCACGGTGCCGTTGCGGCGCGCGATGGTGACTGGCAGCGACCTGCCCTACCCTGAAGGAATGGCGGCGGCCGAGATCCTTAAAGCTGGCCATGCCGATACAGGGCTTCAGGCGCCTGGCGAGCCTGGCGCCGGCGATATCGCGGCAGGGGCAGCTTTGTCGGCCGCAATCAGTTTTCTCGCCAGCGGGCTGCTGGTGCTGGCCGACCAGATCAGCGTGTTTTTCGCGGCAGGCCCCGCCGTGTTTCGGCTGGCTACGGGATTTTCGCTGGCCTTATTGGGGGCGGGATACCTGATCGGCCTTGCCGCAGGGCTTGCCATGCTGTTGGGGGCATGCCTCGCCTGGGAGGTGATCGTGCCTATTCTGACTACCCTGGCACCCACGCCCGCCGGCACCACAAACGGGGCCTACGCGACGTTCGTGTGGGCCCATCAGGTGCGCTTTATGGGGGCGGGTTTAATCGGCGTTGCCGCGGTTTTTACCCTAGGCCAGTTGCTGGGCCCGACGATCACCGGGGTGCGCGAGGCGATGGCGCGCGGATTAAGCGAGACCCCGGCGCTAGTGCCGGACACCGACCGCGACCTGGCGCCGGGCGTGATCGCCGCGATCTTTATTCTGGCATGCCTGGTGACCGGCCTAGTGCTGGGCAATTTCGTACAGACCACAGCGCTTGCAGACGCTATCGGGGTGTGGCCGATGGCGATTATCGGCACAGTGTTTACCGTGGTGTTTGGTTTTGCCGTCGCTGCCGCCTGCGGTTATATGGCGGGCTTGGTCGGGTCCTCGGCCAGCCCGATCTCTGGCATCGCCATTTTGGCGACTCTCGCCTGCGCCATGCTGATAGCGGAGCTCATCGGCGGCGGTCATGCGCCAGGCGCCCTGCGCGATGCCGGCATTGCTTTTACCCTATTTGTGGTGACCGCAGTTTTGGCGACCGCGACCATTTCCAACGATAATTTGCAGGATCTGAAAACCGGGCAATTGGTGGGTGCCACGCCATGGAAGCAGCAAGTGGCGCTGCTGGCCGGCACCCTGGTGGGTGCACTGGTGATCCCGCCGGTGCTGAATTTGCTGTATAACGCTTATGGCTTTGGTACGGCGCTACCGCGGCTGGGGATGGATGCCGCAGCAGCACTTGCGGCACCGCAAGCAACGCTGATGGCGGCAATCGCGACTGGTATATTTGGCGGCCATCTGGATTGGCGCGCGATTGCCATAGGTGCCGCCATGGGCGCGACGTTGATCGCTCTGGATCAGGTTTTAACCAGGCGCGGTGCCGCCGCCCGGGTGCCGCCGCTGGCCGTGGGCATTGGCCTGTATTTGCCGCCCAGTGTGGGGGTGACGCTGGCGGTGGGGGCGATTTTAGGATTTTTCATCCAATCGCGCCTAAGCGGGCGCGCCGATGCCGGCCGCGCCGAACGGCGTGGGGTGCTGATCGCATCCGGATTTATTGTTGGCGAAAGCCTGGTGGGGGTGGCCATGGCAGCTATCATCGGCGCAACAGGCCTCGCCGCGCCATTGGCGATGGTGGGGACGAGCTTTGCACCTTATGCCGCGTGGGCCGGTCTTGCCACATTTGGTGCTGCGTGCGCCTGGTTCGCCCGCCGCGTGCTGACTGACGCCTAGCGTGACCGGAATAACGTTTTATCAGCTCACCGGCGCATCCACACTGGCAGCGCGGATGACCGCCGCAACCGCATCGGTCAGATCGCGCAACGCAAAGGGTTTGGCCAGAAAAGCAATATTGGCACGCTCCACCTGCGCACGGCGGGCTTGATCGGCGTAGCCCGACATCAGCACCGCGGGCAGGTTCGGATGCTCGGCACGCAATCGTTCAACCAATGTTGCCCCATCCATGCCTGGCAAGGTGACATCGGACACCACGCAGCTAAGCTCAGTTTTATCGAGCGCCAAGGCCGCTTCTGCGGTTTCAAACGCCTGCACGGCAAACCCCGCGCGGGTTAAGGCGCGCTGTGCCAGGGCGCGCAAGGCCGCTTCGTCTTCGACCAATACCACTACTTGACCGGCCGCGCTGATGGGCGTTGGCGCGGCCACCTGCTGTGACGGCACCAGGGGTGAGGGGGGCGGCGTCCATAACGGCGGTGCCTGCGCGCGGGCCGCCACCTGCTCGGTATCGTCACGCGGCAATAAGATGGTGAAGCAACTGCCCTGCCCTACGCGGCTTTCCACCTGCAGAAAACCACCCGATTGTTGAACAATGCCAATCACAGTGGACAGGCCCAGACCAGTACCGCCGGCATCGCGGCGTGTGGTAAAAAAGGGATCGAAGATACGCGCCAGAACATCGCCCGCCATGCCACACCCGGCATCGCGCACAGCAATGGTTATATACCGCCCAGGTGGCGCAGTGGCCGGGCCCACCCGGGTTTTATGAAGTAATAATCTACGTCCAGTTGTAATAACTAAGCTGCCCTGCCCGGCCATGGCGTGCCCACCGTTGACCGAGAGGTTGACCAACACCTGCTCCAGCTGGGCGGGGTCGATACGAACGGCGCGATTTGCATCGTCCAGCATAATATCCAGATGCACCCCCTCGCCGATCAACCGGCGCAGCAGCGGCGCCACCGCGGTAACGGCGGCATTGACCGGCACGATCTTGGGCATAAGCGTTTGCTCGCACCCATATGCCAGCAATTGGCGGGTAAGCACCGCACCACGACGCACCTGCGAAATGATCTGTTCAAGATTTGCCCGGTCCAAGCGGTCTTCGATGCGGTCGAGCGATTCCTCGGCGGCACTTTGGATGGCGCTGAGCAAGTTATTCACATCGTGGGCAACACCTGCGGCCAACTGACCGACCGCTTTGAGGCGCAGCGCCTGGCCCAATTGTTCGGCCAAAACTTGTTCGGCGGTGCGATCGGTGACCAGAAGAATGGCCCCATCGCCACCCGCGACCGGGGTTATGGTAAGCGCTACCGCCCGGCGGCTGGCACCGTTGGCGAGATCGGTCAGTTGCGTGGATGCGGTGGCGGTATCGAAGGCGGCACGCAAACGCGGGCCGGCTGGGGCAGGTACACCCAAAAACGCATCGGCGCCAAGAGCGACCCCGAACATAGTGCCAAATACGGGGTTTGCACGCACTACGCGCGCGTGGCGATCGAGCAAAGCAAGCCCTGCCCCTGTCTCGGCGAACACGGCGTCGAGCACCGCGCGGCGGGGCTGAAAAAAGCGCCTTAGGTGGGCGCGGATCATCGCACGCCAACCCGCGCATTCAGACGCCAAATATAGGCTATGATTTCCGCCACCGCTCGAAAATGCTCCGCTGGAATTTCTGTATCGATTTCGACCCGATACAATGCGCGCGCTAATGGCGGATTAGCAACAATTGGAACGCGTGAGCTACGAGCAATATCACGAATGCGGGCGGCGATATCGTCAGCACCCTTGGCGACAACACGGGGGGAGGCGGTATCGCCGCGGCGATACGCCAGGGCCACCGCATAATGCGTGGGGTTGGTGACGATTACCGTGGCGGTTGGCACCGCCGCCATCATGCGCCGGCGCGCGCGCATGCGGGCCATCTGGCGCAGGCGCTGCCGGGCTTCTGGGTTTCCGTCGGTATCCTTGCTTTCCTCGCGCAGGTCGGTTCGGCTCATGCGCAATGATCGCGCATGGCGGAACCGCACCAGCAGAAGATCGATCAGCGCCAGAACCAGTTGCGCGCCAACCAGCCGCATCGTGAGACCAACCAGGGCGGCGGTGACCGTGCGAACAAGCCCGGCAGGGGACTGCATCAGCACGCCGGCCAGAACCGGGCGCAGATCACGCGCTGTGGACAGGCCAATTGCGCCCAGTAACAGCAACTTAGCTAAGGCACGGCCGGCTGCCATTAACGTTTCTATACCAAACAAACGACGCAGCCCCCGTTGCGGGGAAATTCTTGCAATATCCGGCAATAGTGATGCGGCATGGCTACCCATGCCGGTTTGCAAAAAGCCCGCACCAATAATTGCGGCGATGGCGGCAAGGCCTACCGGCAGAACGGTGCGAGCTACGGTAGCGAGCGAGGCCGCACTAACCGTCGTGATGTCCTGTCCGCCCGCGAGTTGGGCCACCAACCAGGCCGGGATGGTTTGCTGCCAGTCCGCACATTGTAGTGCCAACACGGACAGGCCTGCCGCCAAACCTGCCACCATGTTCATATCCCGCGAGATCGCAAAGCGGCCTTCATCCCGCGCTTTTTGCAGCCGCCTGCTGGTGGGGGCTTCGGTACGATCATCGCTGGCGGACACGTCTAGCCCGCCGGCAAGGCGGCGAACGCCGCACGCATGGCCTCGATTGCACTATCGGCACAGGCGCCGGCAAGCAATGCCACCAGCGCCAACCCGCCCAACACCTGGCCCGGAAGAGCGGCGAAATAGATTTGCAGTTGCGGCACCAATCGCGCCAGCAGCCCCAATGCAACCTGCCAAACCAGGCCGACCAGAATAAACGGCGCGGCAAGCCCCAGCGCCACGGTCATGGCGCTGCCGGTTGCCACCAGCGCCGCCTGTAGTGCATCCGCCCCGTTTAATGGTTGGCCCGGCGGTAGCACAGTGTAGCTATGCGCCAATGCGGCGAGGGGCATCGCGTAAAGCCCCGTTGTTAACAATAACACTGGCACGAACAAACCGAACAAACGGCCAATCACGGCGGATTGCGCCCCGAGCGCCGGATCTGGCTGCAACACACTGGAAAGCCCGGTCATGAGGGATATCACCTGCCCGGCAATCGGCAGCGCCAAAGCGGCGACACGGGCAAGCCACCCTATCAACATGCCGACCAAAACTTCGGTGGCGATCAACCGGGCCAAATCCGCAATGTCGGGCATGTGGGGGGTGAACAACGGTGCCACGACCGGGGTCAGCAGAATTGACAGAGCGGTTACCAGGCTTGCGCGCACCAGCACCGGGGCATCGGCTTCGCCCAAACCTGGCAGCAGGCTAACCGCACCAGCGACACGGCACATAACCAATAGAAATGGCACGATCATGGCAAGGTTAGTGCTCAGCACGGTGTGCCTGCCGCCTCAGACCCAAAATAACAAAAGTCTTTTGCTTCTTTTCTTCAGAAAAGAAGTCTTGGTCTTCCCCTGATTGGCCCGAACCGATCAGTGACCACCGGCCGCGATCAAGGCATCGATCATTTGCGCCATGAAATCACGCAAAGCGATGGCCATGAACGGCCCAGTGACCCAGGCCGCCACACACGTAGCTATCAGTTTTGGCAGAAAGGACAGCACGCTATCGCTAATTTGGGTAATCGCCTGAAACACCGCGATGGCGACGCCGGCCACAAGGGATGCGCCAAGAATGGGCAGACACAATTTCGCTGCAAGCAGCATGGCGGCGAATAAGGCGGCTGAGATATCCATTGTTTGCAGCCGCAACGCTGGCTCAGATCGGCATTTTGATGATGTCTTGATAGGCTTGCAGCACGCGATCGCGGATCGCAACGGTTGCCTGCAGGGCGAGTTCCGCGCGAGAGACGGCGGTAACCACCTGGGTCAAGTCGCCGTGCCCGGATATCGCATCGGTGGCTTTGGTATCGGCCTGCTGGCCGGCGTCGATGGCACCGGTGATCGCGCGGTTAAGCAAGGATGAAAAATCGCCGCCCGATGCACTGGGCGGGGTGGCGCCTGCTGCGTCGCGATAGGCGTTGCCGGCCTGGGCTAGGCGGGATACCAGGGCGAGATCAGTCATCGTAACAGCTCGATCACACGGGTCAGCATAGCGCGCGAGGCCTGCATGACGTTGAGGTTAGCGGTGTACGACCGTTCCGCTTCGCGCATATCCATCAATTCGACGAAGCTATTCACATTGGGCGTTCGCACGTAGCCCGATGGATCAGCGGCAGGGCTGGACGGGTCGTATTTTAACGGGAAGGCGGATTTATCGGCGGTGATACTTTCAACCCGAACCGTTTTAACACCCAGTGACCGATCCAGCACATTTTCAAATACGGTGGTGCGGCGCTGGTACGGCGCGGCACCTGGCGACGAGCCGGTGCTATCCTGGTTGGCCAGATTTTCGGCAATAACCCGCAGACGCTCGGTTTGGGCTTGCATGCCACGTGCTGAGATCGTGAGGGCCGTGGCGATATCCATGGCTAGATTACGCGTTGCGGCCAAGGGCGGTCATGAACATGCCCATGTACGACTTCCACAAATTACCGACCAGCAAAGCCGAGGTTTCATCGTCGGCAATTTCGGTCATTTGCCCTTCGACGCCCACCGCGTTGCCGTCCGGGGCACGCGCTTGTGGACGCGTGGACTGGGTCGCGACGCTTCCTGGCGCGCCACCAAGATGCGCGCGATCGGTACGAAAGAGAACAACTGCATTGGCGCCGTCGAGGTGCTGAGTAAACGGTATAATATCACGTGGCACGTAACGGGGCGTATCGGCGTTTGCGATGTTCTGCGCCAATATATTTTGTCGTTCCGCGATCCAGGTCAGACGACTACCAGCGAGATCGAAGAACGCATCGGGCTGCCCGCGCTGATGGGCTGCTGTAAGTGATGTTGGTGTTTGCGCGCGTGGTGCTAACAGGGCTTCGGTGTTGGACATGTCGTGCTCCCACTACGGCTGCCCAGACCAACACGAAACAGGATCAGCATGAGGATCGCTGACCCATGTTTGGGTTGTTGAAAACCGCTTGGTGCACTGTGGCTAGGGATGGTTAAAATTTGGTTGCGGCCGGCGGTAGGGCCCAACGCTTAAGAATTGGGAAAGAAATTGGTGACCTAAGTAAGAACATGGTCGCCGTTAACGACAACACCAACCGTGAGCATGCCGCCACCCTACCCACGCAATTGCTGGGGCTGGCCGAAAGACTGGCCCGCACACTTGCGGTTGCGCGCGCGTTGGTTCTGGCTGGCCGCCCGCTTGATCTAACTGGCTTTGACGATGGCATAGGCATGCTGTGCGCGCAAACCCTTGATCTACCAACCCAGGATGCCCGGGCGATGAAAGCCGTTCTGGTCGGGCTAATGGAAAGTGTCGATTCACTTGGTGGCGTGTTCCGCGAACGTCTACGCGGTAACATTGTCCCATCGCGGCCAGGGTCGGCATGACGCGCGTGTGGGCGGATAATTCACACGCGATGTTAGGATTAGCAACGCTGCTGGTGGCGGCGGCCGCAGTGCTGATCTGGCTGCGCCGCTACCGGCCGCACAACGAGGCGACCCAATCTGCCTTCCGGCGGGTTGGTAGTTTTGCTTTAGATCCGCGGCGACGCCTGCATCTGATCGAAATCGATGGCCAACGGGCTTTGGTGCTGACCGGTGGCGCGAATGATTTCTTAATCGCGTGGCCGTGCCGGTCACCGACGGCGTGACATCATCCCCGCGCACGGTAACGCGCTTGCAATTTCTGATGTCGGTTGCAGCGATAGGTGCTGTAACCATGGGGGCTGCGCACGCACAATCGGTGACCATTGATCTGGGTCACGCGGGCGACGCCGGGGCGACCGCGCGGCTTGCACAAATCACAGCATTATTCACCATACTATCGCTCGCACCCAGCCTGATCGTCATGACCACAGCGTTTACCCGCATTGTCATTGTGCTGTCCTTGCTACGCAGCGCGCTGGGTGCGCAGGGCACGCCGCCCAACGTGGTGCTCATCGGCCTCAGTTTATTTTTAACGTTCTTTGTCATGCAGCCAACGTTGGATGATGCTTGGGTGCATGCCATTTTGCCCATGCAGCAAGGCAAGCTTGAAACCTTGCCGGGGCTGCAACTGGCCGCCGAACCGTTCCGGCAGTTTATGGTGGCGAATTTACACCCGGCCGATCTAGCTGTGTTTCAACAAATCGGCCACCTGCCGCCGATTGTGGATGGGGCGCATCCGCCATGGCGCGCGCTAATACCGGCTTTTATGATCGGCGAACTGCGCCGCGCCTTCGAGATGGGTTTTTTATTATACCTGCCGTTCACGATCATCGATCTGGTGATCGCCAGCGTGCTGATGGCACTCGGCATGGTGATGCTACCACCAAGCGCGGTGTCACTACCGTTCAAGCTGATTTTCTTTGTTATGGTGGATGGCTGGCGCTTAGTTGCTGGCGGGCTTGTGGAAAGCTTTCTGCCGCATTAGGCGAGTTATCGCGCCGGCCGGGCGACTAACCACCCCGCAGCGCACGCCCCAAAACCTTGGGGTGCACGCCGGGGAGGCATTATGCGGTCGAGAAGACTCGAACTTCCACGAGGTTACCCCCACAAGCACCTCAAGCTTGCGCGTCTACCATTCCGCCACGACCGCTCGGTAGGGACGGGGCTATAGCCGATGCCGATCGTTGATTCAACTGCACCCATTGCAGCCGGCGCCTTGCCCTGCTGGCAAACCGCCGGGGGCCTAACCCCGTACGCCACCGCCCTTGCGGTGATGGAACAGCGCATTGCCGCAATCCGCAGCGGCCATGCGGGCGAATTGGTCTGGCTGGTAGAACACAAACCACTATTTACGGCTGGCACATCGGCTAAACCCGCAGATTTATTGTCGCATGACGGGATCGAGGTTTTTACCGCTGGCCGTGGCGGTCAATGGACCTATCACGGGCCAGGGCAGCGCGTAGCCTATGTGATGCTAGACCTTAACCAACGGCATGGATCAGTGCGCGCACGCGATTTGCACGCCTATGTCGATGGGCTGGAGCGCTGGATTATCGCAGCCGTTGCCCGCTTTGGCATCGCCGGCGCACAGCGCGCTGGGCGGGTAGGTATTTGGGTGATCGACCCGGTGACGAGAGCAGAGGCAAAAATCGCGGCGATCGGGGTTCGCATTACGCGCTGGGTTTGCTGGCACGGAATCGCCATAAACGTGGCGCCGGATCTTTCGCATTATGGCGGCATCGTGCCCTGCGGCATCAGCGCGCATGGTGTTACGAGCCTCACCGCCCTCGGTGTTGGCGCCACCATGGCTGAGGTTGACGATGCGCTCCGCCTAGCTTGGGCAGAGGTTTTCGTCTGAACTGTCATCCGCCTGGGTGATAAAACCGGGCATGCGCGGGGCAATCTGAGCAAATCGCGCGGCATCGGCCACGTCGCGCGCCATTGCCGCGTGGCGATCGATGGCTTCATAATCCTCACCCCAAAATTCCGCCTGATAGGTGTCGTCCAACAACGACAAGACGACGGCCTGTGCTGCTGGCAACACGCGCGCCGCAACGGCAAGGCCTAGCACCAGGCTGCCCAGGGCGGGCACGCTCACCCCAAGGGCGGTGAGCTGATACGCATCGTGGGCGGCAACCGCTTGGCGCAAGACCGCCAGAGCGGCGGCATCTTGCGCCACATGAGTGATACCGGTCACGATACGCAGATCGGCACCAAAGCACTGTTTTGCCCAATCGAGCCAGGGTTGCCAAAGCGCTGCCTGGCGCATCACCAGCGCATCGGGCGCATCGGCGCGATAACACAGCAGATCGGTCTCGCCGTAGCGGGCGATGGCGTCGATTGTGGGCCCGGGATTGGGCCCAATGAGCTGTTCGGCGGTGGCAGCTAGGCGGGTTAGCGGCAGCATATCAAGCCGCACAACCCCACCTATAGCGCCGCCAGCATTTTGCCATTCAGCCGCGACCGCAGTCGCCAGGGCAGCGTCACGCAAAACCAGCGAACCGCCCTGGGGCAAGCGCATGGGGCGAGAATCCAGCAAAATGCGCCACGTATCGCCATCCGGCTGCGCGTAGGCCTGGGTCCAAAAGCGTTTCATCCGAACCCTGCCCTAATGCGCGATAGATTGCAGCAATTGCAGCAAATCGGTTGGCCGTTTGGGATTGCCGGGGGTGGCGGCAGAACCGCTAATGGGTGCCACTGTGGGCATCGGGCCGGGCTGACCATCGCGGGCCAGTGTCAGTTGCTCGACGCACGGATTTACCCCGCCATCTTCAACTAGCGCGCCAATGGTAAAGCCCACGCGATTGCCATCCAGCGTGGGATCAAGGTCGATATTTGGTGCAAGAAAGCTGCCCCTAGCAGCTAACGGCACCGAAACCGCTGTGCCCCCAACCTTCACCTTGGTTGCCAAATGCAAATCCAGCGTTTCAGCACCAAGGTCGATCTGCCCGGTTCCGGTCAGTGATAGTTTCGTATGATCGAGCGCCAGCGCGCGAACTGCACCGATGCCGGCGGTAAAATCGAGCCGGGACGCAAAGCAACGCACCGCGCCATCCTCCATCGGCGGCGTCCCACGTGCCGACAGGGCCGCCCCGAGCAGATCCTGCAGCAGAGCACCACTCAGCTGACCATTAACCAGCGATGCCCCCAAATGCCCCCCGAGCGTTGCCGTCAGCAAACGGGGCGACGCACCAGTCCCATTAAGGCGCGCATCAATTTGCAACATGCCATCGGCAGCGCCTGGGTAGCCAAGCAGTGTCGCCGCACCGGATGCCGCGAACGCAGGCGCGCGCAAGGTGAGCGCCACCACCGGCGTATCGGCGGCGGCGTCTATACTGAGCGCACCCAACAATGCGCCTTGCGGAGCCGCGCCACGAAACGGATTGATCGCCAACCGGCCATCGGTGAGTGCCACGTGGGTGACCGCATCGCGCCAAGTGACGCCGCCCGCGGTGAGATCGTCAGCGCGCAGGTCCAGATCGAGGTCGATCATCTTGAGCCGCGCGAACGGTAATACGGCATCGGAAAACAATCTCCTCGGCAGTGGCGATACCGGCGGCGCTCCCGCATCGGCTGATGCCAAAACGACAGGCGCTGTGCTCAGTGATGCAACACCTGCGGCGCGCGTTGGTAGCGGTGGTGCCCCCGCTGCCAATGCTAAAAGATTAAGGCCGTCAAGCACCACGTGATCGCCCGACAAACTACCACTGGCGGCGAGCTTGGGCAGCCAGTGCAGGGTAAGGTCACCTGCCAGATTACCGGCGCTAGATTGCAGATCGATATCGTGCAGCACGATTCCGGTCAGGCGAAATCCGGCATCGGTTGCGTGGGCCGAAAACTGAAGATCGTGAATGGCGGGTAGGGCTACCGGCGATAAGGGCTGTAGGCCGGCAAGGTCTGGCACGTGGGCGGCCAGCGCCAAATCTAGACCGCCTAGGGTAGCGGAGGGGGGGATCGTGCCGTGTGCCGAGATCGTGGCACCGGATGCAGATGCATCCAAGGATATCGACAACGGCGCGGTGGCGCTGAGCACGTCTGGCTGCATGATGGTGCCGGCAACACGCAGGCGATCCTGGCGATAGGTGCCGTTGATGGTGAGCTGCGCCAATTGCCCCGGCCCAGGGGCGCTGAGTGTGGCGCCGTCGATCGCTAGGCCATTAATCGCGGCGCTGAGATCTGATGCGCCAACAGTTAGCACAAATTGTTCGGAATGCAGGGCACCATCAGTGCCGTCGGCAATGCGGGTATCGAGATGCAGTTTTTTTAGCGGCACCGGGAGGGCACCAGCGATTAGCGTATTGAATGGGGTTAGATCGTCGGCATCTGCGATAACGCGCAGGTCGAGGCCACGGACTTGATCGGGGTGGGTCACGCCACCGTGCAAGTTGAACGCCGCCCCAGGGGCCATCATTTTGATATCGACTGGCCAGGGGCCGGCGAGACCACGCAACGGACGGTTAATCAGGCGATCAATCGAACCAAAGCCGCCGGTGGCGGCGATGGTCTGCCCTCCCAATGTGCCGGTAAGCACCACTGATAAAGGCGCATCAAGCCCGTCGGCCGCGATACGCAGCGTGGTAATAGAAACGCTTAGCGCGTGGTCGGGACTTACCCGCCAGGTTAATTGGCCGCCTGTTGCCGAGATGGTGGTGAGTGGTAGTGCGAGCGACGACGATGATCCGGCACCCGATGAGGCGCTGCTGCTGCCATACAGCGCATGGCGTGGCGGGGTGAAATGCCAGTTACCCGTGCCATCGGGCAAGCGTTCGATCAGCAGGTCGGGCTGATCCAAGGCAATGGCGCCGATCGCCGGATTACCGGACACCAAAGATGCGAGGGATAGCGTCGCGATAACACGTTTGGCGGTGAGCATGGCAGGACGGGAACCGCCCTCGGCATTCGCAATAGACAAATTCTCAGCCGAAAAGCTCGGCGCCAGACCAAAACTAAGGCTCACCGGCCCGGCGATGGTGACGTCACGGCCGGTGGCACGGTGTAGCGCCTCAGCAAGCTGATCGCGCAGTTTTTCCGGGTTGATCAGCAGAAACAGCGCGAGCCATACGGCGACGGCAACCCCACCAACCAACAATATCCACTTGTTAAGCGGCGAGCTGCGTCTTTTTGCGGGGCGTGGGTCGGGCATGAAAGCTCTCGATCTTGGGCGGGTTATCGGCAAGGTGCATCGGTGCCCGGCACTTTACGGGTCGGGAGCGAGCTAGCACAGACCGGCCGCTACGGCGACGCTAAGCTTGCCGGCGCAGAGGCTTTTGGGCCGCCGGCGCGTCAAAGCCGATCATACGAAACGACTGCACCATATGCGGCGGCAAATCAGCCTCGATTTGCAAAAAACCACCGGCAGGGTGCGGCAAGTTCAGGGCCCGCGCATGCAGATGCAGTTGATCGGGCAACCCATCCATCTGGCTTTGCTCGGCGCCGTATTTGGGGTCGCCCAGGATGGGGAAGCCGATCGCCGCACAATGCACACGCAACTGGTGGGTACGCCCGGTAACCGGCGAGAGTTCCATCAGCGATAGGCGTTTTCCAGCATGATCCAAGGTGCGATAATTGGTCACCGCGCGCACGCCGTGATCGCCCGCTTCACTGGGGGCTGTTCGTTCACCGCGTTTGCCGCCGACACGGGCGAGTGGCAGGTCGATGCGGCCAAACGGCGGCACCGGTCTGCCAACCACCACTGCCCAATAGATTTTTTCCAGGTCACGGCTGCGGAAGGACAATGCCAGCTTGGCGGCGATCCCCGGCGTGCGGGCGAGCAACAACAGCCCCGAGGTGTCGCGATCAATGCGGTGCACCAAGCGGGGCCGATCGCTGAAGCCAAACCGGAGCCCGTCCAGCATGCCATCAATATGCTCGCGGATACCGGGTCCGCCTTGCACGGCGATACCGGCTGGTTTGTTGATCACGATGATTTCGTCATCGCGATAAATCACCATAGCCTGGATCGCGCGTTCGCGTTCTGGCGAGATTAAGGGTTTTGCCTGATCGGCGTCCGCGCTATCAGGTGGCCCCTGCAGGGGCGGGATGCGCACCATTTGCCCAGGCGCCAGGCGGGCCGAGGTTTCTACTTTTGCGCCATCGACGCGGATCTGCCCGGTCCGGCAAAGCTTTTGCACGATGCCCTGGGTGGTGGCGGGAAAGTGGCGGCGAAACCATCGATCGAGGCGAATATCAGCCTCATCTTCAGTCACCGCTCGGGTTTGCACGCTCATGGGTGACGCTCCGCCCGCAGCCGGGCCCAGTACTCTAAACGTTTGCCGATTTCGCGTTCGAAACCGCGCTCCACCGGTTGATACAGCGCCAATCGTGCCATGCCATCGGGGAAATAATTTTGGCCGGAAAATCCGTCCACCGTGTTATGATCATAAGCATAACCGGCGCCGTAGCCGATATCCCTCATTAACCGGGTTGGCGCATTTAGAATGTGGGCCGGCGGCGCTAGGCTACCGTGGTTGCGGGCAGCTTGGTCTGCCGCCTTATAGGCGACATAGGCCGCATTAGATTTCGGCGCCGTGGCCAAATAAATCACCGCTTGGGTAAGGGCCAGTTCGCCTTCTGGACTACCCAAGCGGTCGTAGGCATCGGCTGCCGCCAGGGTGTGCGCCAAGGCATGCGGATCTGCCAGACCAACATCTTCGCTGGCAAATCGTATTAGCCGACGTGCCAGATATTTGGGTTCGTCGCCCCCCACCAGCATGCGAGCGAACCAATACAAAGCGGCATCAACATCAGAACCACGCAACGATTTGTGCAGTGCCGAGATCAAATTAAAATGGCCATCACGATCGCGATCATGCAGCGGTGCGCGGCGCGCCAAAACGCGCGCGAGCGCTTCAACCGAAAGGGCCACATCAACCGGTTCTGCGGCAATTTGTTCGACCAAATTGAGCAGATACCGGCCATCACCGTCTGACATTGCGATCAGGCTGTCGCGCGCGTCGTCGGTCAGCGGCAAGATGTGGGTGATCTCGGCCTCGGCACGGGTGAGAATTTGACCCAGTGCCGCCACATCCAGGCGATTGAGCACCAGCACCTGACAGCGCGACAATAATGCGCCGTTGAGCACAAAAGACGGATTTTCCGTGGTGGCTCCGACCAGCACGATTGTACCATCTTCCACCACGGGCAGAAAACTGTCCTGTTGGGCACGATTGAAGCGGTGGATCTCATCGACAAATAGCAAAGTCGGGCTGCCAGCCTCACGGCGCTTGGTCGCTTCATCGAAGCATTTGCGCAAGTCCGCGACGCCCGAAAAGATTGCCGATATTTGACTAAAATCCATCCCGGCAGCCTGGGCTAAAAGGCGTGCGACGGTGGTTTTCCCCACCCCCGGGGGACCCCACAGGATAAGACTGGGTAGGTTGGCGCGCGCCAACATGCGGGTGAGAACACCGCCGGTGCCGACCAGGTGGTCCTGGCCAATAACAGCGCTTAGCTGTTGTGGCCGCAAGCGGTCGGCTAATGGCGTGCCGATTTGGCCAGCCTCGCTGTTTTTCGCCCGAAAAAGGTCCGGCGCCTTGGGTGGCGGGGTCATAACTGCATCAATTCAGCAACAGATTGAGGCAAATTAGCTTCAAATACATAAGTGGCCCGCGATATGTTGTGCTGCATGGCGCGACAATCCAGGTAAGCTTTAGTCCGGTCACGGACCGACAGCGATCCCTGCCGCGAGCGGCACGGCGACGCAATAAAGAAGGAGTTAATGCAATGCGTACAACTTGGATTTCGGGACGGATTTTTGGTTTGTCCGTTCTCACCCTCGCCCTGGTGGGCTGGGTTGGTGTGGCAAGTGCCCAAACTGCTGACGCGCCTGCGGCTGACGCAGCGCCAGTGGCTCACAAAACCACTCAACACCACAAAAGCGCAGCTAAAGGCAGCAAAAAGGCGAAACCCGCAAAATTGACCGCGGTTGACGACCTGAATGCGAAGAGCTTGGAAGCCGCCAAGGCTGGCACGCCCTTCACGCCGCCGGCTGCTGAACCGAAGACGTAAGCCCCGACCACAGCATACAGCGCACAAAAACCCCGCCCTGGGCTAAGCCCGAAGGCGGGGTTTATTTTGTGTAACCCTAACCTTAACCCAAACGCCGGCGACATAACGCCTCAGCGTCCTGCAGACGCTACTCCGCGTCGCCGTCGCTGGCAGCCTCGGGACGTGGGCCGCTATCCTGACCTTTAGCCGATGGGTCGCGATCAATCAGTTCGATCACAGCCATAGGGGCAGCATCGCCATAGCGCATGCCAGCCTTCAACACGCGCGTGTAGCCGCCAGCACGAGCTTTGTAGCGATCGGCCAAAGCCTCGAACAGCTTGGTGACGATCTTATCGTCACGCAGCTGCGCATAGGCCTGACGGCGCGCATGCAGCCCACCGCGCTTACCAAGCGTGATAAGGCGTTCCGCGACGGGGCGAAGCTCCTTTGCTTTGGGCAGTGTGGTGGTGATCTGCTCGTGCTTTATCAGGGCCACGGCCATGTTACGAAACATGGCTAGGCGATGAGATGATGTAACGCCGAGCTTTCGACCGGCTACTCCGTGACGCATGATACTCTCCGTAAGCTCAGAACGGCTCGTCTAGCCGTTTGGCCAGGTCTTCGATGTTTTCCGGTGGCCAACCTGTGACATTCATGCCCAGGGCAAGCCCCATATTGGTCAGCACTTCCTTGATTTCGTTCAACGATTTGCGACCGAAATTCGGGGTGCGAAGCATTTCCTGTTCGGTCTTCTGCACCAAGTCGCCAATATAGACGATATTGTCGTTCTTGAGACAGTTTGCGCTGCGCACCGACAATTCAAGTTCATCGACCTTGCGCAGCAGGTTGCGGTTGAACGGCAGATCGTCCTGCGGTTCGGCCACGCCTGGTGGCTGCGGTTCATCGAAGTTGATGAAAAGTTTCAACTGGTCTTGCAAAATGCGCGCGGCCAACGCCACCGCGTCTTCTGGCCCGACAGCGCCGTTGGTTTCAACGGTGAGCAGAAGCTTATCATAATCGGTAACCTGACCCACACGGGTCGGTTCAACCCGATAGGACACGCGGCGCACCGGTGAGTAGATAGCATCAACCGGGATCAGGCCGATCGGCGCATCTTCAGGGCGGTTGGCGGCGGCGGCCTGGTAGCCACGGCCAAGTTGCACGGTCAGTTCCATGCCAAACTTTGCGCCGTCATCGAGCGTGCAGATCACCAATTCTGGGTTCATGATATCGATATCATGGCCGGTCTGGATCTGTCCTGCACGCACTTCGCCCGGGCCGGTTGCCGTGAGCGTCATGCGCTTGGGGCCTTCGCCATGCATGCGCAGCGCCAACTGCTTGATGTTCAGCACGATGTCGGTCACGTCTTCGCGCACACCCGCGACCGAGCTAAATTCGTGCAGCACGCCGTCGATCTGGATCGCGGTGACCGCCGCGCCCTGAAGTGATGACAGCAACACACGCCGAATTGCGTTCCCAAGTGTCATACCAAAACCGCGTTCTAGCGGCTCGGCGACAACGGTTGCCACGCGATGCGGATCCGTGCCTGGCTCAACTTCGAGCTTCTCCGGCTTAATCAGCGTCTGCCAATTGCGTTGGATAACCACTCTTTCTGCCTCTCGATCAAAACCGCCGGGGGTACCCCAGCGAAACTGGACCGGACCTAAAACGCGCCTCAACGGCGCCGGAACGCACCGCGAAACCAAACTGACCTAATTTAGACCCGGCGGCGCTTGCGCGGACGGCAGCCATTATGCGGCACCGGCGTCATGTCGCGGATCGCAGTGATCGAAAACCCCACAGCCTGCAGGGCGCGCAGAGCGCTTTCGCGCCCCGACCCAGGACCGCTCACTTCGATTTCCAGCGTTTCCATGCCATGTTCGCGCGCTTTGCGGCCGGCATCTTCTGCGGCAACCTGGGCGGCATACGGAGTAGACTTACGGCTGCCCTTAAAACCCTGGCTACCCGATGATGACCAGGCGATCGCATTGCCCTGCGCATCCGTGATGGTCACCATCGTATTGTTAAAAGTGGCATTAACGTGCGCAACACCAGCGATGATGTTTTTACGTTCCTTGCGGCGAGGGCGTGAGGCGGAAGCGGCGGGTTTCGCCATGATCTCTGATATCCTGTTTTTCTAAAGAAGCACGTGGGCAAAATTACCCTGGACGTTACTTCGTCACTTTCTTTTTGCCGGCAATCGCCACCGCCTTGCCCTTGCGGGTGCGGGCGTTGGTGTGCGTGCGTTGACCGCGGACCGGCAGGCCCTTGCGGTGACGCAGACCACGGTAGCAACCAAGATCCATCAAACGCTTGATGTTCATCGCCACTTCGCGACGCAGATCACCTTCAACACGGAAATCGCGGTCAATCAATTCGCGGATCTTCAGCACTTCATCATCCGAAAGCTGGTTCACGCGACGATCATCCGGGATACCGAGAGCGGTGCAAATGCCCTGCGCCTTGGTCGCCCCAATGCCGTAAATGTAACGCAGGCTGATTGTTACCCGCTTGTTGGTTGGGATATTTACCCCGGCAATACGCGCCACGCCCGTCTCTCCTTGCCCGCAGCTACGCGCCACGAGCCCCTGCAGCCTGCTATAAAAGGCTGGTTGAACCCTTGAAATAGAATGCGGCGGCCGCCCAACTGGGTGGTCGCCGAGAGGCGCGGACTATAGCTAGGACCGCGCCCCTGTCAATCGAAACAGATCAATTTGTCGTTAGGGATGTCCCTTTTACACAATGTTTGAGCACTTCGCCGATATCCGCGCTGACCACGTCCATATCGCCCATCCCATCAACCGTATGAAGCCGCCCAAGTGCTGCATAATGCGGTAGAATCGGCGCGGTCTGTTCGTGATAAGCCGCCAGGCGCGCCGCAACCGTATCGCGACGATCGTCGGCCCTACGGACAAATTCATGGCCGCCGCAGGCATCGCACACGCCTTCAACGCGGGTTGGCTGAAAACTGTCGTGGTACCCGGCACCACAGGTGGCACAGGTGAAGCGGCCAGCGATACGATCAACCAATGCGGCATCATCAACGCGCAGTTCGATCACGGCATCGAGGGCTACCCCCATCGACGCGAGCAATGCATCAAGCGCCACAGCCTGCGGCACCGTGCGCGGGAAACCATCGAGAATGAAGCCTTTCGCACAATTGGCTTGGCGCACGCGGTTACCAAGCATGGTGATGATCACGTCGTCCGGCACCAACGCACCCTGTTCCATGATCGCGCGCGCGCGCAGCCCAACTTCACTGCAGGCGGCAACTTCCGCACGTAGCATGTCACCGGTGGAAACCTGAGCGATACCGAACTGGGTCTGCAACCGCTTGGCTTGCGTGCCCTTACCAGCCCCAGGTGGCCCTAGCAGGATAAGGTTCACCCGCGCCTCCCCTTAACCCGATTCTTTTTGATCAGCCCCTCATATTGATGGGCGAGCAGATGCGATTGCATTTGCGTGATGGTGTCCATCGTGACCGACACGATGATCATAAGGCTGGTGCCGCCAAAGTAGAACGGCACGCCATAGCGGCTGATCAGGATTTCGGGCAGCAGGCAGACCAGCACCAAATACAGGGCGCCGATTGTGGTCAGCCGGGTGAGGATAGTATCAAAATACTCAGCCGTATTCGTGCCGGGCCGAATGCCTGGAATAAAGCCACCGTATTTTTTCAAATTGTCGGCGGTCTCGACCGGATTGAACACCACGGCGGTATAGAAATAGCTGAAGAAAATGATCATCAACGCGTACATCGCCATGTACAATGGCTGCCCGTGGGCAAGTTGGCTGGTGATCGTGCCGACCCAGGTGGGCGCGTTTGCGGTATTGGAAAAACCAGCAATTGTCGCCGGCACCAGCAGAATGGAACTCGCGAAGATCGGCGGAATCACACCCGATGTATTGATCTTGAGCGGCATGTGAGTGGTGTCGCCACCAAACATGCGGCTACCAACCTGGCGCTTAGGGTATTGGATGGCGACGCGGCGCTGGGCGCGTTCCATAAAGACGATAAACGCGATGACTGCGGCACCAATTATCAGAAACGACACGATAAATATGGGCGAAAGCCCCCCAGTGCGGCCAAGTTCGAGCAAATTACCCAGTGCCCGAGGCAAATTCGCGACAATGCCGGCAAAAATGATCAGGCTGGTCCCGTTACCCACACCACGTGCGGTTATTTGTTCGCCGAGCCACATCAGAAACATGGTGCCGCCGACCAGGGTAATAACACAGGATAAACGGAAAAATAGGCCGGGATCAATGACTGCGGGACCAGTAGTGCCGTGCATACCCTCTAACCCTGAAGCTATACCGTATGACTGAAACAAGGCAATGAAAACCGTTAGATACCGCGTGTATTGGTTGAGCCGCTTGCGGCCCGACTCGCCTTCCTTTTTCAACGTCTCAAGCGCCGGGATGGCAGTGGTCATCAGCTGAATGATGATACTGGCGCTGATGTAGGGCATGATGTTCAACGCAAACACCGTCATTCGGCTGAGCGCACCACCTGAAAACATGTCGAACATGCCAAGAATGCCACCGCCATGCTGGGTGAACATTTGACCCATGACCGCTGCATCAACACCGGGCACCGGAATGTAGGTGCCAAAACGGTAAACGATTAACGCCCCAAGCGTGAACCATATCCGTTTGCGAAGTTCGGTAGCCTTGGCGAGCGACCCAAGATTGAAATTGGCGGCCAGTTGTTCAGACGCGGAGGCCATGATGTGGTCCCTTCCTGGATCGTTACCGGCGAACCGTCGTGAGAACGGAAAAGCCGGCGGACCAGCCCCCCAACCCCTGGTCCGTGTCTAACAGAACCAAAATCGGCACCATCAGCAATTAGGCACCAAGGCTTGGTCGGGGGGCTAATGCCGCCGTCTGATTTTTTTAGGCAGCGGTCGCCGCCGGCTTGATGACCAGAGTGATGACCGAGCCGCCTGACTTCTCAACCGCTGCGATTGCCGTGAGCGATGCACCCGATACCGTGAAATTCACCGCGCGGGTCAGTTCACCCATGGCCAGCAAACGCACGCCGGACACCTTGCCGCCATGAACCAGGCCGGCATTACGCAAAGTTTCTTCGGTGACCGGCTGGCCAGCGTCGATGCGGCCGGCAACGATCGCAGCTTCCACAGCGCCCAAATTGACGGGTGCGAACACTTTACGAAAAATGTTCTTAAACCCGCGCTTTGGCAGACGCCGATAGATCGGAAGCTGACCGCCCTCGAACCCGTTTAACGAGACACCCTCACGGGCTTTTTGGCCTTTAACGCCCTTACCCGACGTTTTGCCCTTGCCCGAGCCAATGCCCCGGCCAAGCCGCTTGGACTTGAGCCGCGCGCCCTGATTGTCGCGCAAATCGTTCAGCTTCATCTCAGTTGCTCTCTTCGACGCGCAGCAAATGCGCGACCTTGCGGATCATACCACGTACCGAAGGGGTGTCCTCCAGTTCTCGGGTTTTGTGCAGCTTACCTAAACCCAGCCCAAGCATAGTCGCATGCTGGCCAGGCTTACGGCCAATCGTGGACCCCGTTTGGGTGATACGCACACGTTTGTCTGTGTTAGACATCGACCGCCCCTTCCGTGCCAGGAATGGCCTCGCGCTTGCCCATGATATCCGAGACCTTCTTGCCGCGACGGGCTGCCACTGACCGCGGGCTGGCCGCGCCAGCTAATGCGGCAAACGTCGCCTTCACCATGTTATGCGGGTTGCGGCTACCAAACGACTTGGCAACCACATCGTGAATACCAAGGCTTTCGAATACCGCGCGCATTGGGCCGCCGGCAATAATACCGGTGCCTGCCGGTGCCGAGCGTAACACAACCTTACCAGCACCAAAGTGCCCGAAGCTATCGTGATGCAACGTGCGACCTTCCTTCATCGGCACGCGGATCAGGGCGCGCTTGGCCCGCTCTGTTGCCTTTCGAATGGCCTCAGGCACTTCGCGCGCCTTCCCTGCGCCGTAACCGACGCGGCCCTTCTGATCACCAACCACGACCAAGGCGGCGAAGGCAAAGCGCTTGCCGCCCTTCACCACTTTGGCCACACGGTTGATGGTTACCAATTTGTCGACGAGTTCGTCGCCGGTTTCGCGGTCCCGGTTTTGATCGCGATCGCGATCACTGCGGCCCCGGCCGCCACCGCCACCCTCACGAGGTTCACGTGCCATACTGCGTAATCCTTAAAAGGCCAGACCGCCCTCTCGGGCGGCCTCGGCCAGCGCCTTGACGCGACCGTGATAAAGATAGGAACCGCGATCGAAAACAACCGTGGTCACACCGGCGGCAACCGCGCGCTCGGCAACCAGTTTGCCAACCGCTGTGGCGGCATCCTTGTCGGCGCCAGTGCGCAAAGCTTCACGCAGCGCGGGGTCAATGGATGATGCTGCGGCCAGCGTGCGGCCAACCGCATCGTCGATAATCTGCGCATAGATGTGCTTACCGGAACGGAACACCGACAAACGCGGACGGCCATAGCCTTTCTGGCGCAGCTGAAAGCGTAGGCGCGCACGCCTGCGATTCCGAAGATCCTGTTGGGTGCTCATTTCTTCTTGCCTTCCTTGCGCCGGATGGTCTCGGTCGTGTAACGCACGCCTTTGCCCTTATAGGGCTCGGGCGGACGCCAACCGCGGATTTCCGCCGCGACCTGGCCAACCAAGCGCTTATCGACACCTTCCACCATGATGGTGGTCGGCTTCGGCGTGGTGATTTTAATGCCTTCCGGAACGGGATACACCACATCATGCGAAAAGCCGAGATTGATCACCAGGTTCGACCCATTGACCACTGCGCGGTAACCCGTGCCGGTGATTTCCATGGTCTTGCTGTAACCAATCGACACACCCTTTAACAGGTTAGCAATGTTCGCACGTGTGGTACCCCACATCATGCGTGACTGGGCAGCCTTCGTGCGCGGCGCCACGCTAACCTTGTTATCAGCGATGGTGGTATCAACGTGATCGGTCAACTTCAGCGTCATTTCGCCGAGTTTTCCTTTCGCGGTGAAGACCCCATCAAGGATGGCGACCTGGACACCGGCCGGGATTTCAACGGGATATTTGCCTACTCGAGACATGTTCTCAGGCTCCCGCTAGAACACGCGACAAAGCACTTCGCCGCCAACATTGGCAGCTCGTGCTTCGGCATCGCTTAAAACGCCACGTGGTGTGGACAGGATCGAAACGCCAAGACCGGCATACACCCGCGGCAATTCCTTGATCTTCGAATAGACCCGGCGGCCCGGTTTTGACACACGGTGGATCTCTTTAATTACCGGCTCGCCTTCGGCGTATTTCAGCTCAATGCGCAGCTGAGCAACGCCTGCGCGCAATGGCTCAGCGGTGTAGCCACGAATATAACCCTCACGCTTGAGGACCTCGAGCACGTTAGCGCGCAGTTGCGACGCGGGCGCGACACAAGAGCTCAGGCGGCTCTTCTGTGCGTTACGAATACGGGTGAGCATATCACCCAGCGGATCGGATAGCGACATTCCCGCGGCTCCTTACCAACTTGCCTTGACCATACCCGGGATTTGCCCCGAGCTGGCCAATTCGCGCAGTGCAATACGGCACAGCTTGAACTTGCGGTAATTCGCCCGCGCGCGCCCGGTAAGCTCGCACCGCAGACGCACACGTGTGCGGCTACCGTTGCGCGGCAATTGGGCGAGCGTCACTGACGCCTCGAAGCGGTCTTCAACCGGCAGCGAGCGATCCATCACAACTTCCTTGAGCTTCTGGCGCTTATCCCGATCACGGGCCGCCATTTTCTCACGTTTAAGGTTGCGATTGACGGCAGAAGTCTTGGCCATCCTGTCTTTATCCTCCGGAACCTGGCCGGCGTCTAAGCCGGGGGTATTCCAAAAATCTGTTGCTCTAGCGGCCTGGGTTCAGGCCGTAAACGGTAGATCGAACGCCTTTAACAGCGCCCGGGCTTCGGCATCGGTTTTCGCAGTTGTCACGAAAACGATATCCATCCCGCGGATCGCATCAACCTTGTCGTAGGCGATCTCTGGAAAAATGATCTGTTCTTTCAGGCCCATCGCGAAATTACCACGGCCATCAAACCCACGCGGGCTGATACCACGGAAATCACGCACGCGCGGCAGGGCGATGGTAACCAGGCGATCCAGAAATTCATACATCTTGGCCCGGCGCAGGGTGACCTTGGTACCGATCGGCAGGCCAGCACGGATTTTAAACCCGGCGATTGCTTTCTTGGCAACCGTCTTCACTGGCTTCTGGCCGGCGATCAGGGTCAATTCCGCAACGGCCGAATCCAACTTCTTCTGATCAGCCGCGGCTTCACCAACGCCCATGTTGATTACAATCTTCTCAAGCATCGGAACCTGCATCGGGTTCGCATAACCGAACTCTTTTTGCATCACCGAACGCACGGTTTGCAGGTAAAGCGCCTGCAGCCGGGGAATTTCGCGGGTTGCTGTTGTGTTTGTCATAATATCAGCCCTCGATCACGTTGCCGGATGCCCGGGCAACGCGAACCTTTGCGCCATTTTCAAGCACGCGGAAACTCACGCGCGTCGGCTTGCCACTTTTGGCGTCGACCAGCATTAGATTGGAGAGATGGATGGTGAGTTCCTTCTCTACAATGCCACCAGGCGCACCCGCGCCGGTTGGCTTGGTATGCTTGCGCGCCACATTCACACCACGCACCACGGCGCGGTCTGCCTTCGGCTGCACACTAAGCACTTCGCCCTGCTTGCCTTTATCGGATCCAGTGATAACAACCACCTGATCGCCCTTACGAATGCGCGCGGCCATTATAGAACCTCCGGCGCAAGCGAAATGATTTTCATGAACTTGCGCGCCCGCAGCTCACGAACCACTGGACCAAAAATACGCGTGCCGATCGGCTCACGCTGCTTATTGATCAGCACCGCAGCATTGCGATCGAAACGGATCGCGCTGCCATCTGGGCGGCGCACCGGGTACGCCGTGCGCACGATCACTGCCTGCAACACGTCGCCTTTCTTCACCTTGCCCCGCGGAATAGCCTCCTGCACGGCGACAACAATAACGTCGCCCACAGATGCGCTTTTACGCTTGGAACCGCCCAGCACCTTTATGCACTGAACGCGGCGCGCACCGGAGTTGTCGGCGACGTCTAGATTGGATTCTGCCTGAATCATCTCGTGCCTCTTATACCTGCGGCGCGGGCGCGTCGGTCAGCGGCGCGCCATTGCGCTCCACGACTGTCCACGTCTTACGCTTGGAAATGGGCGGGCATTCGATAATACGCACGGTATCACCAACGCAGCAGGTATTTGCCTCGTCATGGGCCGCGTATTTCTTCGAACGACGGATAAACTTCTTATAGAGCGGGTGCATGATGCGACGATCAACAAGAACGGTAATCGTCTTGTCCATCTTATCGCTTGTCACTCGCCCGGTCAGGACGCGCCTTGGCATCGCCCTACTCCTTTCAAGCGTGAGCGGCGGAGGATTTCTTCTCCGCCAGAATGGTTTTCACACGCGCAATGTCGCGACGCACGATACGAACACGGCCAGCCCCTTGCGTTTCGCCAGCAGCGCGACGAAACCGCATGTTGAACTGTTCACGGCGAAGGTCGAGCAGCAGTGCTGCCAATTGATCCTCGGACTTCAAACGAATATCGGTCGGCTTCGTCATGGTAATCAGCCTTCCCCAATGCGCGTGATGAACTTGGTCTTAATCGGCAGCTTTGCGGCCCCAAGGGTCAACGCCTGCAAGGCGATCTCTGGCGCAACGCCGTCAATCTCGAACATGATGCGGCCAGGCTTCACCCTAGCCACCCAAAATTCCGGGCTACCCTTACCGGAGCCCATGCGAACCTCGGCAGGCTTGGTCGATACCGGCAAATCCGGAAAAATCCGGATCCACACGCGGCCCGCGCGCTTCATCGCGCGTGTGATCGCGCGGCGGGCCGCCTCGATCTGCCTGGCAGTGACGCGTTCCGGCTCAAGCGCCTTAAGACCAAACTGGCCAAAATTCAGCGCGGTGCCACCCTTGGCCAAGCCATGGATGCGCCCCTTATGCGCCTTGCGGTATTTTGTGCGTTTCGGAGACAACATTTTCCCAGATCCTTACCGCTGCGGCGCCTGTTCGGCGGCACGACGGTCCTGAGCCATCGGGTCCTGAGCGAGAATTTCGCCCTTGAAGATCCACACTTTAACACCGCAGGTGCCGTAGGTGGTTTTCGCCGTGGCCACACCATAATCAATATCGGCACGCAGCGTATGCAACGGCACGCGGCCTTCACGATACCATTCAACGCGAGCAATTTCGGCCCCACCTAAACGGCCACCGCAATTGATCCGAATGCCCTGCGCACCAAGGCGCATTGCGGACTGCACAGCACGCTTCATCGCACGGCGGAACGCAACGCGGCGTTCAAGCTGTTGGGCAATGTTTTCGGCGACCAGTGTCGCGTCAATTTCCGGTTTGCGGATTTCGACGATATTCAGCGACACATCAGCCTTCGCCATTTTGGCGAGATCCTTACGCAGAACCTCGATATCCTGCCCCTTCTTGCCGATCACCACACCCGGGCGAGCCGCGTAGATGGTGACGCGCGGCTTTTTTGCCGGGCGCTCAATCACTACGCGCGAAATTCCAGCGCCGGCGAGCTTGCGACGCAGATGCGCACGCAATTTCAAATCACCATGCAACAACTTCGCATAATCGTCACCCGCGTACCAACGCGAATCCCACGTGCGGTTAATGCCGAGCCGGAGCCCGATCGGATTTACTTTATGCCCCATACGTCAGGCTGCCTTCTGTTCGGTGGCCGGCGCATCCTGGCGTTCGGCAACGACAATCTTCAAATGGCTGAACCACTTCTCGATCTGCGACGACCGGCCACGACCACGCGCGTGGAACCGCTTCATCACTACCGAGCGGCCCACTTCGGCACGCGTCACCACCAGCTGGTCAACATCAAGTTGATGATTGTTTTCAGCATTGGCGATGGCACTTTCCAAAGCTTTACGCACAGCATGCGCAATGCGGCGCTTGCTAAAGGTAAGCGTTGCAACCGCATGGCTCGCCGGCTGATTACGGATTAAGCCTGCAACTAAATTCAGCTTATGCGGGCTTACCCGCAAATTGCTGACAATCGCCTGGGCCTCGTGATCGGCTAAGCCGCGGGGGGATTTAGGTTTGCTCATCTCAGCCCCGCTTCGCCTTCTTATCGGCCGCATGCCCGGTGAAGGTGCGCGTCGGCGAAAATTCACCGAATTTGTGGCCAACCATATTCTCGGACACCTGCACCGGCAGAAATTTGTGCCCATTATAAACGCCGAACGTAAGACCTACGAACTGCGGCAGGATCGTCGAACGGCGCGACCAGATCTTAATGATCTCGTTGCGGCTCGATGCCCGCGCCTTCTCGGCCTTGCCCAACATGTACCCGTCAACGAACGGGCCCTTCCAGACGGAACGCGCCATCTTACTTGCCCTTATTCGCGCGGCGGATGATCAACTTATCCGTGCGCTTGTTAACTCGCGTCTTGTAACCCTTGGTGGGCTTGCCCCATGGCGTAACCGGATGACGACCGCCAGACGTACGACCCTCGCCGCCGCCATGCGGGTGATCGACCGGGTTCATCACAACGCCGCGGTTATGCGGGCGCCGACCAAGCCAACGGCTACGCCCAGCCTTACCGATATGCTGGTTCATGTTGTCGGGGTTCGATACCGCGCCAACCGTCGCCATGCATTCCGCACGCACCACACGTAGTTCGCCTGATTGCAGCTTAACCTGCGCATAGCCGACATCTTTGCCAACCAATTGCGCGTAAGTGCCCGCCGCGCGGGCGATCTTGCCGCCGCCGCCCTGCTTCATCTCGATGTTGTGAATGATCGTGCCAACCGGAATGGCGCCCAATGGCATCGCATTACCCGGCTTGATATCAACACGCGCACCAGCGACCACCTGATCGCCCACCTTCAGACGCTGCGGCGCCAGAATGTAAGCCAACTCACCATCCTGATATTTAATCAGCGCGATGAACGACGTGCGATTGGGATCATATTCAAGCCGCTCAACCACCGCCGGCATATCAAACTTCCGGCGACGGAAATCGACAATACGGTACGATTGCTTGTGCCCGCCGCCACGAAACCGGCTGGTAGTACGGCCATGGTTATTGCGCCCACCTGAGTGCGACTTGCCCTCAGTTAACCCTTTAACCGGCTTGCCCTTCCACAAATCAGAACGATCAATAAGAACCGTTCCGCGCAGGCTGGGGGTAACAGGTTTATAATGCTTTAGTGCCATTGCCCTGCCCTCACGCAAGCCCAGCGGTCAGATCGATACTCTGACCCGCGGCGAGCTGCACATATGCTTTTTTCACATCCGAACGCACCCCAGGGCGACCCTTGAAGCGTTTGGTTTTACCTTTTTGCACCAGCGTATTGACCCGTTCGACGGTGACGCCAAACAAGCCTTCGACGGCGGCTTTAATTTCTGGCTTCGATGCGTCAATGGCCACGCGAAACACCACCTGGTTAACCGCACTTAGGGCAGTCGCTTTTTCGGTGATGATCGGGCTGCGCAAAAGCTCATACATTGCCTCACGCGACAAATGCTTGCCGCGGTGCTGGGCTGCTGCGATGCGGTTCATGCTAGGCGCTCCGTAAGCCCGGCAAGCCCGGCAGTGGTGATCGCGAGCACATCATGGCGCAGGATGTCGTAGACATTGGCACCCATGGTGGGCAGCACATCCAAACCATGAATGTTGCGGCTGGCCAGCAGGAAGCTACCATCAACCGTGCCATCAATGATCAAAGCCGAACGCCAGCCCAACCCCTTGATACGAGCGGCGAGGTCTTTGGTTTTAGGACCAGACGCGGTAGCTGCATCCAATACAACCAGCTTACCATCGGCAAGTTTTTGCGAGAGTGCTGAAATCAAGCCGAGTTGACGCACCTTCTTGGGAAGGCTGTAGCCATGATCACGAACCACCGGCCCATGAACCACACCACCGGTGCGGAATTGCGGCGCGCGCAAGCTACCCTGACGCGCATTACCAGTGCCCTTCTGCTTGAAAGGTTTTTTAGTTGTACCAGAAACCTCGCCCATGCCCTTCACCTTGTGGGTGCCAGCACGGCGCTTCTGCAATTGCCAATGAACCACACGCGCCATGATGTCAGGGCGCGGGGTTGCCGCGAAAATAAGATCCGGCAGGTCAGTTGTACCTGCTGTTCCATTATCGAGAGTTTTGATTTCGATCTGCATCGTTTTACCCTCAGCCCACTAACGCAGCGGGAAATGGTGCTTCGGCCGGGCGTTCGCGCTTGATCGCATCGCGGATCAGCACGTAACCACCAGGCGCACCCGGGATCGCGCCGCGCACCATGATTAGGCCACGCTCGGCATCGACATTGGCGATCACTAGGTTGAGCGTAGTGATACGCTCTTGTCCTAAATGGCCTGCCATCTTCTTGTTTTTAAAGGTCTTACCGGGATCCTGACGGTTACCCGTGGACCCGTGACTACGGTGGCTGACAGAAACGCCGTGGCTGGCTTCAAGACCGGCAAAGTTCCAGCGCTTCATCGCGCCGGCAAAACCCTTGCCCTTGCTCGTGCCGGTCACATCGACCTTCTGCCCAACCACGAAATGCGCCGCCGACAAAGTCGCACCGGCATCAAGTACAGCATCTTCCGACACCCGAAACTCAACAAGACGCTTTTTCGGCTCCACCTTCACCCGAGCATAATGCCCACGATTGGCTTTACTGACGTTCTTTACCTTGGCGTTGGTAATACCTAGCTGAACAGCAACGTAGCCATCACGCTCTTTCGTTCGTGTATCCACCACCTGCACCTGGTCGAGGTGCAGAACAGTGACCGGAACGTGCGTCCCATCATCCTGGAAAACCCGGGTCATCCCGAGCTTTTTTGCTATTAACCCTGTGCGCATCTGTCGCCTCTTCGCGATGACTGGTTTGACCCAGGCAACGTCAGATCTTGATCTCAACATCGACACCAGCAGCGAGGTCGAGCTTCATCAGCGCGTCCACGGTTTGCGGGGTCGGATCGACTATATCGAGCAACCGGCGGTGAGTCCGGATTTCGAACTGCTCGCGGCTCTTCTTATCGACGTGCGGCGAGCGGTTCACTGTGAAACGCTCGATGTGCGTCGGTAGCGGTATCGGACCCCGGATCTGGGCACCTGTGCGCTTCGCCGTGTTCACGATTTCCTTCGTGCTGTTATCCAGCACGCGGTGGTCGTACGCCTTGAGGCGAATGCGGATGTTTTGGCTGTCCATGCTTAATCTCGGTCCAGGTTCAGGGTCTTGCCGGTATGTTTACCAAGATCAATCAGTGATCTTGGCAACCACGCCGGCACCAACCGTGCGGCCACCTTCGCGGATCGCGAAGCGCAGCCCTTCGTCCATGGCGATCGGCTGAATAAGCTCGACATCCATCGACACGTTATCGCCCGGCATCACCATCTCAGTACCTTCCGGCAACTGAACGACACCCGTCACATCGGTCGTGCGAAAATAGAACTGCGGGCGATAGTTGGTGAAAAACGGGGTGTGGCGGCCACCTTCTTCCTTCGTCAGGATGTAGGCTTCAGCCTTGAACTTCTTGTGCGGCGTTATCGAGCCGGGCTTGGACAGAACCTGGCCACGCTCGACATCCTCACGCTTCGTGCCACGCAGCAGGGCGCCGATGTTATCGCCAGCTTCCCCACGATCAAGCAACTTGCGGAACATTTCAACGCCAGTCACGATGGTTTTAGTGGTCGCACGAATGCCAACCACTTCAACTTCGTCACCGACGTTCACGATGCCGCGCTCGATACGGCCGGTCACCACTGTGCCGCGACCAGAGATCGAGAACACGTCTTCAATTGGCATCAAGAACGGGCGATCAATCGCACGCTCGGGCTGCGGGATGTAGGAGTCCACTGCCGCCATCAATTCGAGCACAGCTTTTTCGCCGATTTCGGGCTGCGTTTCGTTCAACGCGCAAACCGCAGAACCCTTGATGATGGGGATATCATCGCCGGGAAACTGGTACGAGCTCAGCAGCTCACGAATTTCCATCTCAACCAGCTCAACCAGGTCGGGATCGGCAATGTCGATCTTGTTCATGAACACAACCAGCGACGGCACGCCAACTTGGCGGGCAAGCAGGATGTGTTCTTTGGTTTGCGGCATCGGGCCATCGGCTGCTGACACAACCAGGATCGCGCCGTCCATCTGCGCCGCACCGGTGATCATGTTTTTCACATAATCGGCGTGTCCGGGGCAATCGACGTGGGCATAATGGCGGTTTTTAGTTTCGTACTCCACGTGCGCCGTCGAAATTGTGATGCCACGGGCGCGTTCTTCCGGCGCTTTATCGATCTGGTCGTAAGCTGTGTATGTTGCCCCACCGCTTTTAGCCAGGATCTTAGTAATCGCCGCCGTTAGCGACGTCTTACCATGATCGACGTGACCGATCGTGCCGATGTTGCAGTGCGGCTTGTTCCGCTCAAATTTAGCCTTACCCATCGTCGTCTCTCCGCGGCCCCATCAAGGGGGCCCCAATCGGGGTTGGAAGTTTGGTCTAGTCTTAAAACTTACCAGCGATAATGGCTGAAAGCCTTATTGGCTTCGGCCATACGGTGGGTATCTTCGCGCTTTTTTACAGCTGAACCACGGTTATTAACCGCATCCAACAGCTCGTTCGAAAGGCGGTCTTCCATCGTATGCTCACCACGCTTGCGTGCCGAGTCGATGATCCAGCGAATAGCAAGTGCCTGGCGACGCTCGATGCGCACTTCAACCGGCACCTGATAGGTGGCACCGCCAACGCGACGCGACCGCACTTCGATGGCTGGCTTCACGTTATCCAGCGCTTCGTGGAACATGCGCACCGGATCAGCCTGCTGGCCGCCACGCTTTTTCAACACGTCGAGGGCACCGTAAACGATGCCTTCAGCGATGGATTTTTTACCATCATACATCAGTGCGTTCATAAAACGCGTGATAACGATATCCCCGAATTTCGGATCGGGAAGGATTTCGCGCTTAACAGCGCGGTGACGGCGACTCATCCTGCCTCTCCTTACTTCGGACGCTTCGCGCCGTAGAGCGACCGGCGCTTGCGGCGCTTGGCAATGCCCTGAGTATCGAGCACGCCGCGCAGAATGTGATAGCGAACGCCGGGAAGATCTTTTACGCGCCCGCCACGGATCAGGACCACCGAGTGCTCCTGCAAATTATGCCCCTCACCGGGGATGTAGCTCACCACTTCGTAGCCGTTGGTGAGGCGTACCTTGGCAACCTTACGAAGTGCCGAGTTCGGCTTCTTCGGTGTGGTTGTGTAGACACGCGTGCATACGCCACGCTTCTGCGGACAGCCCTGCAACGCGGGCACCTTGTTACGTTTCGCCGCCGGCTCGCGCCCTTTGGCGATCAACTGGTTAATCGTCGGCATACGCCCTCGTTCCGATTCCAATGGTCCATCTCGGCTCACCTGCAACATGCCGATGCCGCTACAAACGCAACACCCGCACGATGAAGAGCAACCTCTTCCGCGCGAGTGCCAGATAGGTGCCCGCGGCCTGAGCTGCCCATTAAGGGCAACTGCGCCGCACGCTCTGGTGCCTGTGTCGACAGCCGGCCCGCTAGTTTAGTCAGGCGACCGAGGCGGGTAATTACGGGCCCACGCCCCTCAAGTCAATATGCAAAACCACTAGAAGAGCGAGGAACTGCCCCGCTCTCCCAGCCTTTGTGTCTTATTCGGCGACCCGCGTGATTTGCGGGTGCGCCTGGCCGACAGCTGCGTGTTCACGCCCAGCCGCCACCGCCTTCAGGCGGTTCATCACACTACCCGTGCCCGCCGGGATCAAGCGCCCGACGATCACGTTTTCCTTCAGGCCCATCAGGTTATCGACCTTGCCCGCAGTAGCGGCCTCGGTCAGCACCCGGGTGGTCTCCTGGAAGGACGCAGCACTGATAAAGCTTTGGGTCTGCAGGCTGGCCTTAGTGATGCCTTGCAGCACCGGTGTGGCTGTTGCCGGCCGTTCTTCCGCTTTAATCCGCTTGCGATTCTCCGCCTCGTACTCAAGGCGATCCACCTGTTCACCGGTGAGGAAGGTGGTGTCCCCAGGCTCGATGATCTCGACCTTCTGCAGCATCTGGCGAACGATCACCTCGATATGCTTGTCGTTAATCTTCACGCCCTGCAGGCGGTAGACATCCTGAATTTCGTTCACCAGGTAATCCGACAGCGCCTCAACACCCAGCACTTTCAGAATGTCATGCGGCACACGCGGGCCATCGACCAACGGGTCACCGCGGCGGACAAAATCGCCTTCTTGCACCGAGACGTGCTTACCCTTGGGCACCAAATACTCAGTTTCTTCCGCGGTTTCGTCGTTCTTCACGATAACGCGGCGTTTGGCCTTGTAATCCTTGCCAAATTCCACCCGGCCATCGTTTTCAGCGATGATCGCGTGATCCTTCGGCCGGCGTGCCTCGAACAATTCAGCGACTCGCGGCAGACCGCCGGTAATGTCGCGTGTCTTGCTGCCTTCACGTGGAATACGGGCCAACACGTCACCGGCATGCACAGTTGCCCCTGGTTCCACCGACAAAATGGAGTCGGGGGAGAGGAAGTAGCGGGCCTCGTTGCCATTGGGTAGTTTCACCACTTCGCCCGCATCGTTCTTCAGCTGCAAACGTGGGCGTAGATCAGTTCCCTTAGAAGACTGCTTGTAATCGACCACCACTTTGGATGTCAGCCCAGTGACTTCATCCATGCGCTCAACCAGCGTGATGCCCTCGATCAGATCAAGGTACTCCACTTGTCCTGCGCGTTCGGTGATGATGGGCAGGGTGTAGGGATCCCACTCTGCCAGTTTCTGGCCGCGATTAACCTCAACCCCGTCATCCACCAACAAGCGCGCGCCGTAGGGCACCCGGAACACCGCGCGTTCACGGCCCTTATTGTCGGTCAGCGCGATTTCACAGTTGCGCGCCATTACCACCGGCACGCCCTGGCTGTTTTGCACCACGTTGCGATTTTTCATCGAAACCGCGCCTTCATGGCTCGCTTCAATGCTGGATTGTTCGGCACCACGCTGCGCCGCACCACCAATATGGAAGGTGCGCATGGTCAGCTGCGTGCCGGGCTCGCCGATCGATTGGGCTGCGATAACGCCAACCGCCTCGCCAATGTTCACCGGCGTGCCACGCGCAAGATCGCGCCCGTAGCAGCGGCCGCACACACCAACCTGGCTATCGCAGGTCAGCACCGACCGGATGCGCATGCTTTCAACGCCTGCACGCTCGATCCGTTCGGCCTCGGGTTCTTCGATCAATGTGTTCCGCGCAACCAGCATCAGCGTTGTCGCCGGATCAATCACATCTTCCGCCGCAGTGCGGCCGAGAATGCGTTCAGACAGTGACGACACCACATCGCCGCCATCCATGACCGCACGCACAGTCAAACCACGCGCCGTGCCGCAGTCGCGTTCAACGATAATGCTATCCTGCGCCACATCCACTAGGCGCCGGGTAAGATAGCCCGAGTTAGCCGTTTTCAGCGCGGTATCGGCCAAGCCTTTGCGGGCACCGTGGGTTGAGTTGAAATACTCGAGAACCGACAGACCTTCTTTAAAGTTGGCGATAATCGGCTGTTCGATGATCTCGCCCGACGGCTTAGCCATCAAGCCGCGCATACCGGCCAACTGGCGCATCTGCGCCGGCGACCCACGCGCGCCGGAATGGCTCATCATCCAGACGCTATTGGTTTGAACGCCCACTTCCTGGCGGGATATCTCCTTCATCATCGCGTTTGCCACGGTATCGGTGCACCGCGACCAGGCATCGACGACCTTGTTATAGCGCTCACCGGCCGTGATCAGACCATCCTGATACTGCTGCTCGAATTCTTTCACCTCGCCCTGCGTGGTTTCAATCAACTCGCGCTTGTTGTTCGGGATGATCAGATCATCCTTGCCAAACGAGATCCCCGCCTTGCACGCGTGGTTAAAGCCAAGCCCCATCATACGATCGGCAAAAATGACGCATTCTTTCTGGCCGCAGTGACGATACACGGCATCGATCACGTCGGAGACGTTCTTCTTCGTCAGCTGTTTATTAATCAGATCGAAGGGAACCGCCGCATGCTTGGGTAGGATCTGCGCAATCAGCATACGGCCTGGCGTGGTTACCACGATCTTACGCCGGCGACTGCCGTCCGGCTCGATGGCCTCGATGCGCGCACGAATTTTGTCGTGCATTTTTAGAGCACCAGCAGCCAAAGCGAATTCAATCTCGCCAATGGTGCCAAAAGCGGTTGCCGCATTATCTTCGGCCACCCGGAACTCGGCGGTTTCGAGCGAGAGATAGTAGAGGCCAAGAACAATATCCTGGCTGGGCACGATGATCGGCTTACCATTCGCGGGGCTCAAGATGTTATTGGTGGACATCATCAGCACGCGCGCTTCCAACTGTGCTTCCAGGCTGAGCGGCACGTGCACCGCCATCTGATCACCGTCGAAATCCGCGTTGAACGCGGTGCATACCAACGGGTGCAGCTGGATCGCCTTACCTTCGATCAAGACTGGCTCAAACGCCTGAATGCCTAAGCGATGCAGGGTCGGCGCGCGGTTCAGCATCACCGGATGTTCTCGGATAACCTCTTCCAGGATATCCCAAACCTCGGGACGCTCCTTTTCCACCATACGTTTGGCGGCTTTGATGGTTGTGGCGTGTCCATATTTTTCGAGCTTCGAATAGATGAAGGGTTTGAACAACTCCAACGCCATCTTCTTCGGCAAACCACATTGATGCAGTTTCAACTCTGGCCCGACCACGATCACTGAACGGCCAGAGTAATCGACGCGCTTGCCCAGCAGGTTCTGACGGAATCGGCCCTGCTTGCCTTTCAACATATCCGATAGCGATTTTAGCGGGCGCTTATTGGCCCCGGTGATCGCGCGGCCACGGCGGCCGTTATCAAACAGCGCATCGACAGATTCTTGCAGCATGCGCTTTTCGTTGCGCACGATGATATCCGGTGCACGCAGCTCAATCAAACGCTTCAGTCGATTATTGCGGTTGATCACGCGACGATACAGATCGTTCAAATCCGATGTCGCGAAACGGCCGCCATCAAGCGGCACCAGCGGGCGAAGCTCGGGTGGAATAACCGGGATCACGTCCAGGATCATCCATTCCGGCTTGGCGCCACTTTCACCAAATGCATCAAGCAGCTTCAACCGCTTGACCAGCTTCTTGCGCTTGGCCTCGCTACCAGTCTCACGTAGATCCGTGCGCAGCTGAATTTTATCAGCATCGATGTCGATGTTCTGAAGAATTTGCTTGATCGCTTCGGCGCCAATGCCCGCGCGGAAACCGTCTTCGCCGAACTCATCCTGCTTGGCCAGTAATTGGTCTTCAGTCAGCAGTTGGTGCAACTTAAGGTCGGTTAGACCCGGCTCGAGCACCACGTAGCTTTCGAAATACAGGATTTTTTCGAGTTCCTTCAGCGTCAGATCGACCATCAGGCCAATGCGGCTGGGTAAGGATTTTAGAAACCAAATGTGAGCAACCGGCGATGCCAGCTCAATATGCCCCATGCGCTCACGGCGCACCTTGGCTAGCGTTACTTCGACGCCGCACTTCTCGCATATGATGCCACGGAATTTCATCCGCTTGTACTTGCCGCACAGGCACTCGTAATCCTTGATCGGGCCAAAGATACGGGCACAGAACAAGCCATCGCGCTCTGGCTTGAACGTGCGGTAATTGATGGTTTCCGGCTTTTTGATCTCGCCGTACGACCACGACCGGATCTGCTCCGGGCTCGCCATCTGGATCTTGATCTGGTCGAAGCTAACCGCTTGGCCAGCCTGGCCGAGAATTTTCATAAGCTCGTTCATACGAACACCCCTTCAGGAGGCAAACAACACCGAGCCAACCAGGCCCGTGCTGGCCCGCGGTTTTCGCCGCGGACCGGGGAGAAAAACCTAAGCGACGCTTTGGTCGAGATCGACGTTCAAACCAAGTGATTTGAGTTCCTTGATCAGCACGTTGAAGCTTTCCGGAATACCCGCCTCGAAATTATCCTGCTCGCGCACGATGGCCTCGTACACCTTGGTGCGGCCCGACACGTCGTCGGACTTCACCGTCAACATTTCCTGCAAAGTGTAAGCGGCACCGTAGGCTTCAAGCGCCCACACCTCCATCTCGCCGAATCGCTGACCACCAAATTGTGCTTTGCCACCCAGCGGCTGCTGGGTAACCAAGCTGTACGGGCCAATTGAACGCGCGTGAATCTTATCATCGACCAAGTGATGCAATTTGAGCATGTAGATATACCCAACGGTCACTTTACGCTCGAACGGCTCGCCCGTACGACCATCAACCAAACGCACCTGACCAGACGTATCAAGCCCGGCGCGCGTCAGCATCTCCTCGATGTCGGACATACGCGCGCCGTCAAACACCGGGGTTGCAATCGGAATACCTTTTTTGAGGTTCTCCGTCAGCTCGATCAACTCGTCATCGTTCATTGGCGCGATTTCTTCGGCAAACACTTTCTCACCGTAGATTTCACGCAGCTTGTCGAGTAAGGCCAACTTAGCCTGCCCAGTGCGACGGTATTCGTCAACCAGTTCGCCAACTTGGCGGCCAAGATTGGCGCAGGCCCAGCCAAGGTGAGTTTCCAAAATTTGGCCAACATTCATGCGGCTTGGCACGCCCAACGGGTTAAGCACCAAATCGACCGGCGTGCCGTCTTCAAGGAACGGCATGTCTTCAACCGGCACCACGCGCGAAACCACGCCCTTGTTGCCATGCCTACCAGCCATCTTGTCGCCCGGTTGCAGCTTGCGCTTCACTGCCACGAACACCTTGACCATCTTCATGACACCGGGCGGCAATTCATCGCCGCGTTGAACCTTTTCAACCTTGCTATCGAACCGCGCCGCAAGTCGACCCAAAGCCACGTCAAATTCACGTTTGAGCACTTCGATCTCGGCCATCGAGCCATCGTCTTGCACGCCAATGTGGCGCCAAGCACCGCGCGGATGCTCCGCCAAAACCTCGGCCGTAATTACGGTGCCAGCCTTAATCCCTTTAAAGCCACCAGCTGCTTTCGCACCCAGCAGCTTTTCGCGCAGGCGGTTCAGGAAAGCACGCTCCTGAATGGCACGCTCGTCGTCGCGATCCTTGGCAAGCCGTTCAATTTCGGCCCGCTCGATCGCCATCGCGCGTTCGTCTTTATCAACACCACGCCGGCTGAACACGCGCACATCAACAATGGTACCAGCAACACCAGGCGGCAGCCGCAGCGAGGTGTCGCGCACGTCTGATGCTTTTTCGCCAAAGATGGCCCGCAAAAGTTTTTCTTCCGGCGTCATCGGGCTCTCACCCTTTGGCGTTACCTTGCCGATCAAAATATCGCCCGGGTTCACTTCCGCGCCGACATAAACAATGCCAGCCTCGTCAAGGTTCTTTAGGCTTTCTTCGCCGACATTAGGAATATCGCGAGTGATTTCTTCCTGACCCAGCTTGGTGTCGCGCGCCATCACCTCGAATTCCTCGATATGGATCGAGGTAAACACGTCATCGCGCGCGATGCGCTCTGAAATCAGAATACTATCTTCGAAATTATACCCGTTCCACGGCACAAAGGCACACAGCACGTTACGGCCCAACGCGAGTTCACCCAATTCGGTGGACGGACCATCGGCGATGATTTCGCCAGCGGCAACATGATCGCCAACCCGCACCAGAGGGCGCTGATTGATACAAGTGGATTGGTTAGACCGCATATACTTACGCAGACGATAAATATCCACGCCCGCCGTGGTGCCATCATCCGCCGTTGCGCGCACAACAATACGCGCACCATCGATCTGATCGACAACCCCAGTTCGGCGGGCAACAATGGTCGCCCCGCTGTCGTGGGCCACGGCTGCTTCCATGCCAGTGCCAACCAGCGGCGCATCAGCGCGAATGAGCGGCACCGCCTGGCGCTGCATGTTCGAGCCCATCAGAGCACGGTTAGCGTCATCGTTTTCCAAGAACGGAATCAAGGCTGCGGCCACCGACACCAATTGCTTGGGCGAGACGTCGACCGCGGTCACATTTTCTGGCCGGGTTAGGGAAAAGTCGCCTTGCTTGCGCACGGAGACGAGTTCCTCGGTAAACCGACCGTTGGCATCGGTCGGCGCATCGGCCTGCGCCACGATGAGTTTTTCTTCCTCCATCGCAGATAGATATTTCCAGCCGTCCTGCACCACGCCGTCTTTAACCAAGCGATACGGGGTTTCAATAAACCCGTATTTATTCACCTTGGCGAAGGTCGCCAGCGAGTTGATCAAGCCAATATTCGGGCCCTCCGGCGTCTCAATTGGACAGATGCGGCCATAATGGGTGGGGTGCACGTCGCGCACTTCAAAACCGGCACGCTCACGCGTCAGACCGCCAGGGCCAAGTGCTGATAGGCGGCGTTTATGGGTAACTTCCGACAGCGGATTAGTCTGATCCATAAACTGGCTAAGCTGCGACGAGCCAAAGAACTCACGCACGGCAGCGGCCGCAGGTTTCGCGTTGATCAGATCATGCGGCATCACGGTGTCGATATCGACCGAACCCATGCGTTCACGAATTGCGCGCTCCATCCGCAGCAAGCCAACGCGATATTGGTTTTCCATCAACTCGCCAACCGAACGCACCCGGCGGTTTCCAAGGTTGTCGATGTCGTCGATCGATCCGCGACCATCCTTAAGATCAACTAGGATTTTGACGGTCTTCAGCACATCTTCCTTGCGCAACGTGCGAACGGTATCTTCGGCGTTCACATCCAGGCGCATGTTCATTTTGACTCGGCCCACCGCCGACAGATCATAGCGATCACCGTCAAAGAACATGCCACGAAACAAAGCTTCCGCAGTGTCGGGGGTAGGCGGCTCGCCAGGACGCATCACACGATAAATGTCGATCAGCGCGTCATCACGGCTGCTGTTTTTATCAATCGCCAGGGTGTTGCGAATCCAAGGCCCGTTCGCCTGGTCCACAGCAAGCGTCGGCAGGCTGTCGCGGCCCATTTCTTCCAAGGCAGCAAGCTTGGCTTCGGTCAGTTCCTCGCCAGCGTCGGCATAAACTTCACCGGTTTCTTCATTGACCAAATCCACCGCAACAAACCGGCCGATCAGGTCGGCACGGCCAACTTGCACGTTCTTGGTGTTTTCGGCGATCTTACGGGCAGCCCGGGTGGTCAGCTTGGTTTCCGCTTCGGCAACAATCTCGCCGGTCTCCGCATCCACGAGTGGTTCTAGTAATTTCAGGCCACGGAATGTCTCCGGGTCAAACGGCCGCGCCCAGCCGGTTGGACCGCGGGTATAAATCACCTGGTTGTAGAAATAGCCCAAGATATCCTCGGCATCCAAGCCACGAATATCGATGGTGTCAGGGTCTTCACCAGCGGCGGCGCGCTCGGCACGGTTCTTTTCGCTCGCATCGCTTTCCAGCGCGTACAGCAGAGTGGTTACCGGCAGCTTACGCTTACGGTCGATGCGGACATAAACCATGTCCTTGCTGTCGAATTCAAAATCAAGCCACGAGCCGCGATACGGTATCACGCGGGCGGTGAACAGAAACTTGCCGCTCGAATGTGTCTTGCCCTTATCGTGGTCAAAAAACACACCGGGGCTGCGATGCATCTGGCTGACAATAACACGTTCCGTGCCATTGATGATGAACGTGCCGTTATCGGTCATCAATGGCATATCGCCCATATAAACCGGCTGTTCTTTAATATCACGAATCGACTTGGCGCCGGTATCCTCGTCGATATCCCACACGATCAGGCGCAGCACCACTTTCAGGGGGGCTGCAAAATTCAGCCCGCGCTGTATGCATTCTTCAACATCATATTTGGGTTCTTCCAGCTCATAATAGACGAACTCAAGCCTGCCGCGGCCGGCGAAATCATCGATCGGAAAGACGCTGGTGAACACTTCCTGCAAGCCGGCTTTGCCGCGGCTGTCAGGATTGACGTGCATTTGCAGAAAGCCCTCATAACTCGAGCGCTGCACATCAATCAGGTTCGGCATTGGCGCCACTTCGGGAATCCGCCCGAAGCTTTTGCGAATCCGCTTGCGCGGGGTGAACGTTGGGGTCATTGCGTTCATCTTCTCTGCCTCATCCTGGCGAGCCTATCAAAACGGGGCTCGCGAAACGTCCGGCCGGCCAAAACCCGGGCCGCTCGGGTCGCAAAAACAGCGAGAGGGGCGGACATCTTATCGATCTCCACCCCGCCCAACCGCTTATAATCCACGCATGGGGGCAAGCCCCCAAGCATGGGAAACGACACTATTTAACTTCGACAGTGGCGCCCTGCTCTTCCAACGTCTTCTTGATCTTGGCGGCCTCTTCCTTGTTCGCACCTTCCTTAACGGTCTTCGGTGCGCCTTCAACGAGGTCTTTCGCTTCCTTCAGGCCGAGACCCGTGATGGTGCGAATTTCTTTGATCACGTTGATCTTTTTATCGCCAGCGGCGGCAAGGATCACGGTGAATTCGGTCTGCTCTTCAACGGCTGCAGCGGCGGCCACAGGTGCCGCGGCGGCGGCGGCGGCCGGTGCTGCGGCGGAAACACCCCATTTTTCTTCGAGCATCTTCGACAGCTCAGCGGCTTCAAGCACAGTCAGGGCCGACAGATCGTCAACCAGTTTCGCCAAATCGGCCATTTACATCTTCCTTGTGTTTACGTTCGGTGGGTTCCGCCCAAGGCTCAAAAGCCCAGGCGTTGACGCAAGATGCGCCATGATTGCAATCAGGCTGCTTCCGCCTCGTCCTTCGTGGCATAGGCGCCAAAAACGCGAGCGAGTTGTGCGGCCGGCGCCTGGAGCACGCCTGCGATGCGAGTGGCCGGCGTGGAGATCATCCCCACCAAGCTTGCACGCAGTTGATCCAGTGACGGCAGAGCGGCCAACGCCTTGATCCCATCCGCATCCAGCGTATGGGTTCCAAGCGCGCCGCCCAGCACCACTAACTTCTCGTTTGTTTTGGCGAACTCGACGGCAACTTTTGCCACCGCTACCGGGTCACGTGCCCACGCAAGGGCCGTTGGTCCCACTAGCATCGGCTTGATGCCTTCGAATCGGGTCCCATCCAGGGCGAGGAGGGTCAGCCGGTTCTTCGCGACTTTGAAATTTGCCCCAGCTGCCCGCATACGCCTGCGCAGTTCGGTCACTTCGGCAACTGTCAGCCCGCTATTGCGAGTGACCACCACCATTGACGTCTCCGCGAAGACAGATGCGAGAGAGGCGACAAATTCACGCTTCTCCGTACGGTCCAAATCCCGTCTCCATCGTGGCCGGCGGTAATTGCTCACCGCAGGCCGGGTTGCCCATGAACCGCCTAGCACATGCCGGGCGATCCGGTTCGCCTGTCCTGATTACAAGCCGGAACCACCGAACATCACGCAGCGACACCCGTGGGCATCACCGCAAAATCCTCAGCTTCCCCGTCTCCCACGCGCGAAACTCTTGTAAGTTTCTTTACTGGCCTGAGGTAATAATCGCCTCGCGGCACAACGTGTGGTCTCGGACAGGTACAAGGCCGCGCAAACGCAACCTCTACTCACCCAGACGCGAACACCTGGGTGTATCTCACTTAACTCAAACAGCCAGACTGCTCACATCAACCCGCACGCCAGGCCCCATGGTGGAACTCAGAGAAACCTTTTGCACGTAGGTGCCTTTGGCGCCCGTAGGCTTGGCTTTTTGGATTGCATCAACCAGAGCCTTGATGTTTTCCAGCAAAGCGCCGTCGTCAAAACTCGCTTTGCCAACGCCGGCATGAATAACCCCCGCCTTCTCGGCGCGAAATTCAACCTGCCCAGCTTTGGCGGCGCTCACGGCACCCTTAACGTCCATGGTTACCGTACCTAATTTCGGATTTGGCATCAGGCCACGCGGCCCCAGAATTTTACCCAAACGGCCAACCAGGGCCATCATGTCCGGTGTTGCGATGCAACGATCAAACGCGATTTCGCCGGCCTGGACTTTTTCCGCCAGATCATCGGCGCCAACCACATCGGCGCCAGCAGCCAAGGCTTCTTCTGCCTTGGCACCGCGGGCAAACACGCCCACGCGCAATGTTTTACCCGTACCGTTGGGCAGGCTGATCAGCCCGCGCACCATTTGATCGGCATGACGCGGATCAATGCCGAGATTCATCGAAATTTCGACGGTCTCGTCAAACTTGGCGCGAGCATTAGACCGCACCAGAGCCACAGCTTCGATCAACGGATAGGATTTTGCTGTATCGACCGCCTTATAGGCCGTCAGAATGCGCTTATTCTTTGCCATGCCCCTAGCCCTCCACCACGACAAGACCCATCGAACGAGCGGAACCGGCGAGCATGCGCACAGCACCATCAACATCGTTCGCGTTCATATCAACCATCTTCTTGGCCGCGATCTCGCGCAACTGGGTAGTGGTCACTTTACCCGCACTTGGCCCCTTCCCCGGGGTGGTGCTGCCGGCCGTGATGCCGGCCGCTTTTTTAATGAAATACGAATTTGGCGGCGTCTTCATGATAAAGCTGAACGTGCGATCGCCGTACGCAGTGATCACCACCGGCACCGGCATCCCGGGCTCCATCGCCTGGGTGAGCGCATTGAACTCTTTCACGAATGCCATGATATTCAAGCCGCGCTGGCCTAGCGCGGGGCCCACTGGCGGCGAAGGGTTCGCCTTGCCCGCAGGTATTTGCAGTTTAATGTAGCCAACAACTTTCTTTGCCATCTATCCTGGCTCCCTAGGCAGCAACGCTACCAAGGACCGCGGTGCAAACGGCCGACGCTCAAGCCCACGGCAACATACCGGTGGCCCGCGACGGTCTCCCGCGTTCCAAATGAACCGCCGCATTTAGGGGGTTGGGGCCAGTGCGTCAAGACCCCAATAAATGTATTGAGCGCCCGCGGCGCACAGAATCGCAATGCCGGGCGACCGCTAAAGCTTCATGATACATGCACGACTACAGCAGCCCATCATGGGTATTGAGCCAAATGCCATGTGGCTGGCGGCCAACCTTGATGCGTTCGATCGCACCGCTGACCGGGTCGATAATTCCCACCGCCTGCGCATGGCGCAAGGCTGCCCATATCTTACCGTCGGGGGCGAATTCGAGATCGTCGGGAAAGCCCGGCACCCGCAAGGTGCGTTCAACCACTAGCGTATCGGGATTAACAACAGAAAGGCTACCTGCAACGCGATTTGTGACATAGATTTTTTGACCAGAATGATCGGGGAACAATGTATGGGCGCCTTCCCCGGTGGCAACGGATCGCTCAACGTTGCCATCGGCCGGGTTGACCACAACAAAGTGCGCCTCCCCCATAATGCCGACCAGAATGCGGCCGCGGTGCCACAACACCCCGGCCGGGGTCTTGCCAACAGGCACGGTCCAGCGCGCCTGCCCCGTGGCGGTGGCGATCGCCATCAGCTGATCGGTCCCCTGCAAACTGACATAGGCGGTGACGCTGTCGGGTGAATACGCAATATGGCTGGGCAGGGTTGCTGCCGGGATGCGGAATTTTAAGGTGAAACTCACTGCATCAAAAATATCAACCTGGGCACGTGCAAGCCCGGCAATGGTCAGCAAGCGGCCGTCTGGGCTGAATTGCAGCTGATAGGGATCGGGCACCGCCAACCGGCGCTGCATCTGCCCTGTGCGGGGATCAAGGAAAAACAGCGCATTACCCACTGTATCGCCAACCACGACCGATTTACGATCGGGTGTCAGCACCAGATGGTGGGGCTCGCGTAGCATCGGCACGCGGTCAATTTCGCGGCGCGCCGCCATGTCGATAACGCTAACGGTCGCCTCGCCTGAATTGACCACAAAGGCCAGCGCCTTGCCCGCCGCCCAGGCGATGTTAGGGGCCAGGACAACGCCGAGGCTGGAAAACAACAAGGAACGGCGGAGCATGGCAGATGACCTTCAAAAAATCGCCGGCGAGCGGTTTCCCGCGAATCGGGTGGCCCATTTGGCTTTGCTCGACTTTATCGCGGCACATGCCAGGTGGTCACCGCGCCTGCCGCACAGCCGCCATTCGACGTATGCGTTAAACTGTCCGCTTGCTGTTCAACCGCGCCCGGAGTTTTCCTAACCGGCCAACATCTCCAAGGCGGCGGTCGAGAAAAACTAGCGTCGCTTCGCCGCCACCGCTATCACGCAGCCAGTATAAAAAGGTGGCGCCATAAACGGCCGCCAGAATGGCGCGCTTGGTGTACCAGCTAAAATCAGCCGAAACATCACCGGCGCCGTGCCATACCCGGTCCACAGTGCGGGCCAACAACCGGGCGTTCAGCGCGGCATTTCCCGGCAACGCCAAAAACGCGACCGCTCTACGAACCGCCGCCCGCTCATGTTCGGCTGCAGCAAACCGGGCCGCCACTAGTGCCCGCACTCGTCCGGTCAGCCCTTTGCCCGTCATAGCCGCTGTGGCATCAACCACCATGCGCCGATCAGCCAAGTCGGCATAAGAATCAATTAAATCAGGCAATCCGCCGGGATAGAGAAAATCGACGCCTGCCTCGCGCGCCGCGCGCCACCAGCCCAACTCACCTGCCTGGGCCGCAACCGCCAAAGTCGCCCGGTCCCGCCGGTCTGCCGCTGTGTCTGTGCTCCTCATGCTTCCCCCCGCGCGGCGAACCGCGATTGTTCCTCGTTGAACCCAAAGGTCGTAAAATCGACGATTCGCATGGGGTAGAGAATGCCGTCGAGGTGATCATATTCGTGCTGCACGACATTGGCGTGCAACCCATCCACCTCGCCACCTACCAGCATTCCGTCGCAATCCACCCCCTGGTAGCGCAACCGCACATAACGCGGAACCACGGCCGTCAGCCCAGGAATCGAAAGGCAACCTTCTCGGCGCATCGCGGTCTCTGGCCCAATCGGCTCAAAACTCGGGTTGATCACCACTATTGGGCCTAATTCAATACCGCCATTGCGCTCGGCGGGCAGGCGCATCACAAAAAGCCGCACAGGCAGATGCACTTGCGGCGCTGCCAAGCCTATGCCAGGGGCGTCATCCATAGTTTCGATCATGTCCGCGACTAAGCGCCGGATATCCGGCGCGCCGGGATCGGCCACTGGTTCGGCACGCGCCAGCAGCACGGGATGGCCCATACGGGCGATTTTTAACACAGCCATGGCGCTATCTGCCCTACTTTCTGCCCGCAGGGCAAAACCCCACTTTCGTTCTCCGGCTTAACCATGATATAGACGCCGCTTCCCCGACAATAGCCGGGTGATTCGTCGCGCGTGCGATCCGGATGGTCCGGGTGGCGGGCACGGCGCCAGTCGAAGGAGTAGGCGACCAAGTGCAGGTTCTCGTTCGTGACAACAATGTCGATCAGGCGCTCAAAGCGCTCAAGAAAAAGATGCAGCGCGAAGGTATCTTTCGGGAAATGAAGCTACGCCGCCACTTCGAGAAACCCTCGGAGAAGAGGGCCCGCGAAGCCGCCGAAGCCGTTCGTCGTGCTCGCAAGATGGAGCGTAAGCGGATTGAGCGCGAGGGGTTTTAGGCCCCTCCCCTACGCTTAGTAGCTATAAGGATACGAAAACCGCCGCTTAGCATCGCTTGCGGCGGTTTTGTCGTAGTCGGTGCGCAGGCAAGAGAAAAGTCCGAAGTTTTACCCCAGGCCCAGTTCCCACCAAAACTCCCCGCCCCTGTTTGGGCAGATCCAGCTACGCCCGATCCAGCCCCTGAACGATTTCCTCGGTCATCTTTTTGGCATCGCCAAACAGCATCATGGTATTCGGCCGGAAAAACAGTTCGTTATCAACCCCGGCATACCCAGACGCCATCGACCGTTTTACAAAAAGCACCGTCTTGGCTTTGTCCACTTCCAAAATCGGCATGCCATAAATCGCAGATGTCGGGTCAGTTTTGGCCGCCGGATTGGTCACATCGTTGGCGCCAATCACATAAACCACGTCGGCGGTGGAAAACTCGCTGTTGATCTGCTCAAGCTCGAACACATCATCGTAAGGCACATTCGCTTCCGCCAGCAGCACGTTCATGTGCCCTGGCATGCGGCCTGCTACTGGGTGAATGGCGTATTTTACCTCCACCCCCTCATGCTTCAGCTTATCCGCCATTTCGCGCAGCGCATGCTGCGCCTGGGCCACCGCCATGCCGTAGCCCGGCACAATGATCACCTTCGATGCGTTCTTCATAATAAACGCCGCATCATCGGCATTGCCGGCTTTCACCGTGCGATCACCAGCACCGGCGGCCGGGGCCGCACCATCGCCCCCCGCCGTGCCAAAGCCACCCAGCAGCACGTTGAAAATGCTGCGGTTCATGCCCTTGCACATAACGTAGGAAAGGATGGCGCCCGATGCGCCAACCAACGCGCCGGTAATAATTAGCGCCAAATTCTGAATGGTGAAGCCAATCCCGCAAGCCGCCCAGCCCGAATAGCTGTTCAGCATCGACACCACCACCGGCATATCAGCACCACCGATGGGGATAATCACCAGAAACCCAAGGGTGATGGCAAGGATCGCGATCAGCCAAAAGATGACCTGGCTGCCGGTCATCACAAACAGCACGATCAACGCGGCACTGGTCAGCGCCAAAATCAGGTTAAGTAGATGCTGATATTTAAAGGTGATCGGCGTGCCCTTCATCAGCGCCTGCAATTTGGCAAACGCGATCAATGACCCCGAAAAAGTAATCGCACCAACCGCTAGGCCGATCGACATCTCGATCAGGCTTTGCGTGTGGATATGCCCTGGCGATCCAATATTGAACGCCGTTGGCGCATTCAATGCCGCCGCGGCGACAAAAACCGCCGCCAAGCCCACCAGTGAATGGAAGGCAGCCACCAGTTGCGGCAGCGCCGTCATCTGAATGCGGCGGGCGACCACGGCGCCAACAGTGCCGCCAATCGCAATACCGAGCAGAATAAGCCCGTACCCGGGGCCGGTCATGCCACCGCGTGCCAAGGTTGCCAGCGCGGCGATCGCCATGCCGGCCATGCCAAATTGGTTACCGCGGCGTGACGTAACCGGACTGGAAAGCCCGCGTAGCGCCATAATAAATAGAACAGCTGCGACCAGATAGAGTAGCGCGGTTAAATTAGGGGACATTGGCTGGCTGCCTTATTTCTTAGATTTGAACATGGCGAGCATGCGTTGCGTCACCAAAAAACCGCCAAAGATGTTCACGCTGGCCAACGTGACCGCGATAAACCCAAATATCCGTGGCCAGGTATCATGCGATAGGCCAGTGGCTAGCATGGCACCGACAATAATCACCGACGAAATGCCGTTGGTCACCGCCATCAACGGGCTGTGCAGCGCCGGCGTCACGTTCCACACCACGTAATACCCTACGAAACAGGCGAGCAAAAAAATCGTCAGCAGAAAGATGAAGGGCTCAACAGCACCTGCAACGCCCCCGGCATGCGGGGCACCGGCCGCAGCACCTGCCCCTTGCAATTGCCACGCAAGCTCACCCGCGCGGTCGGCCAAACGCTGCGCCTGATCGGCGAGTGATTGCGCCTGGTTAGACAGATTAGTCGGGTTCATGCGCCGTCTCCCTCATCGGTCTTGGCTTTAGCGACTTTGCGCGGGGCGGGCTTGGCCGCCAAGGCTGCCGCCACAGGGGCTGCGGGTCTTTCCTTGCCAACAAAATTCGTATGCACGACCGCACCGTCACGGGTCAGCGTAACCCCTATCACAATCGCATCGTCCACCGGCAGCTTGGGCGCCTTGGCATCTTTGTCCCAGAACGTGGTCAGGAATGTCAGTAAGTTCTTTGCATACAACGTGCTGGCGGCAACCGTGATGCGGCCCGGCCAATTCTTGTAACCCAAAATTTTCACGCCGTTGGCCGTGACATACGCCTCGCCTGGGTGGGTTGCCGCGCAATTGCCGCCGCCATCTGATGCCAGATCCACCACAACGCTGCCCGGCTTCATGCCGTCCACCATGGCCTGCGTCACCAAAATGGGTGCCCGCCCGCCCTGCACCAAGGCGGTGCAAATCACCAGATCTGCCTTGGCGCAGGTGGCGGCGACCAATTCGGCCTGTTTGCGGCGGAAATCGTCGCTCATATCCTTAGCATAAGCACCAGTTTGGGCGGCGGTCTCCTGATCCTCGACACCAACAAAGCTGGCACCGAGCGATTTGATTTCTTCCTTGGCAGCCGGCCGCACGTCAGTTGCCGATACAATGGCACCCAGGCGCCGTGCGGTCGCAATCGCCTGCAAACCGGCAACGCCCGCGCCAAGCACGAACACCCGCGCCGGCGGCACCGTGCCTGCGGCGGTCATCATCATGGCAAAGCCACGATCAAACGCGGCCGCCCCTTCGATCACGGCGCGATAGCCGGCCAAATTCGCCTGGCTAGAGAGCACATCCATCGATTGCGCCCGTGTGATCCGCGGCAACAATTCCATAGCGGCGGCATCAATGCCGCGATCGGCGAGATCAAACACCAGCCCAGGATCAGACATCGCACCAGAGATAGACACCAGGAGGGCACCACGCGGGATAGCCGCCCTAGCGTCGCCATCGGGTACCTGCACCGCAAACACGATACCTGCATCCTTCAGCGCGGCCGCGGCGGATGGGACAATTTCTGCACCGGCCGCAGCAAAATCCGAATCTGAAATTGACGCACCAGCGCCCGCCCCGGCCTCTATCGCTACCGTCAGCCCGAGGGCTACGAGCTTCTTCACAGTCTCTGGTGTTGCGGCCACACGGGTTTCACCGTCCCGTCGCTCTTTCACTACCGCCAGACGCATAATATCCATTCCCCTACTAGCCCGGCCCGATTATTTCGTCGCACCTAACAGCGCCCGCAACATGCGCGCAAGTGGGGCGGGCAAGTGACCAGTTGCGCGCGATCAAACAGTCAACGTCACAGCGCCGGAGGCACACCAGCCTTTTTTAAAGCGACGGCCTGGCGCGCGGTCATCGCGGTTTCATCAAAATCATCGGTCAATTCATGAAATAGCTTGTGCCAGTTGAGTTCCGCACCCAGGCGCAGGAATACCGACCCAAGCCCAATCGCTGACCGGTCCATCATTACGAATTCACGCGGCGGCCGCACCCCGCCGGTGCGCTTCAGCCCGGCATGCACCCGTTCAGCAACAGCGCGGCCATATTGGGTATCATTACCTTCCTGAATCGGGCGCACCCGATCCTGCATCAGTGGTTCATATAAAAACCGCGCCCATTCGTTGAGCACCTCCATGGTGTCGGCACTGAGACCGTCAAACCCCCATAAAGCGTAGCCGGCGCGCACCTGATCAGGCCGGTTATCACGCACGCCTTCATACAGATTGAGCGTGCCCCGTAGGAAAGACGGGTTAAATACACGAATTGCACCGAAATCGAGCAGGTTGATGCCGCGATCGGCACGTATCTGATAGTTACCCAGATGTGGATCGCCATGGATAATGCCGTAGCGGTAAAGCGGGATATACCAGGCGCGAAACAGCGATTCAGCGACCTCATTGCGCTGATCCTGGGTCGGATTTTGATCGAGGAAACTTTGCAGCGATATGCCTTCAAGCCAGGTCATCGTCAGCAAGCGATGGGTGCAAAAACCCTCCACCGCTTCAGGCACAGTGACACTCGCCTGGCCTGCCAACATTTGATGGTATAGGCGCATTTGCGCGCCCTCGCGCAGATAATCCAGTTCCTCGCGTAAGCGGTCCGACAATTCCTTGAAAACTTCGACATTGTCGATGGCATTATCCATGCGTTGATACAACGAAAACGCCAGTTTCAACTGCCGCAAATCGGCTTCCACCACGCTGGGCATATCGGGATATTGCAGCTTGCACGCCACATCGCGCCCATCATGCAAGCGGGCGCGATGCACCTGCCCCAGGCTTGCTGCGGCCGAAGCTTCCCGGCCGAAACTTGCAAATTTCTTTTGCCAATCCGGCCCCAACTCACTGGTCATGCGCCGCCGCACGAACGACCAGCCCATTGCCGGCGCGTTGGCCTGCAATTCGGCCAATTCCAGCGCATATTCGGCCGGTAGCGCATCAGGCACGGTGGATAGAAACTGCGCCACCTTCATCAGCGGACCTTTCAAGCCGCCTAGAATGGCTTTCAGGTCGCCCGCATGCGCAGCCCGATCAGTTTTGATGCCAAACACCCGTTCCCCTGCAACCCGGGCCGCGATGCCACCCACCGCGCCCGATGTGCGGGCGAAACGCCGCAGTTCACCGAACATGCCCGACCCGCCAGGCGGCGTGCTTGGCCCCGCCATTCAGGCGGCCTCGAGTTCGTCGATAAAGCCGGAAATAATATCCAAACCCCGGCGCCAAAACGCCGGGTCGGACGCATCCAGGCCGAACGGCGCCAATAAGTCGCGGTGCGTTAACGTGCCGCCGGCGCGCAGCATGGCGGTATATTTTTCAACAAAGCCAGGGTGGCCAGATTGATAAACCGCATACAGCGCATTCACCAGGCAATCGCCAAAAGCATAAGCGTAGACGTAAAACGGCGTATGCACAAAATGCGGAATATAAGCCCAGAACACGCTGTAATCAGGCGAAAAATCAAAAGCGGGGCCAAGGCTTTCGCGCTGCACGTCCAACCAGATTTCGCCGATTTTTTCCGGCAGTAGTTCGCCCGCACGTCGCGCGTCATGCAGCTTTGCCTCAAAGCAGTAAAACGCGGTCTGTCGCACCACGGTATTGAGCATGTCCTCAACCTTACCGGCCAGCATCAACCGTCGACGGACGGGATCGGTCTCCGCATCCAGCATCGACCTGAAGGTTAACATTTCGCCAAACACACTGGCAGTTTCGGCCAAGGTTAGCGGCGTGCCGGACATCAGATGGCCCCGGCCGCCGGCCAAAACCTGATGCACCCCGTGGCCCAACTCGTGCGCCAGGGTCATCACATCACGGGCGCGGCCGTGAAAATTCATCATGATATAGGGGTGCACCGACGGCACCACCGGATGCGCAAAAGCACCGCCAGATTTGCCTTCGCGCAGCGCCGCATCGATCCAATTTTGGCTGAAAAACCGCTCGCCAATCGCCGCGAGATTTGGGTCAAATCTGCCGTAGGCCGCCAACACAAGGCTGCGCGCTTGGTCCCATGAAATTTCGCGGTCGTCATCGCCAGGTAGCGGCGCGTTGCGATCGTAATGCGTGAGTTTTTCTAACCCCAGCCAGCCCGCTTTCAACACGTAATAGCGATGCGACAACCGGCCGTAATCTGAGGTTACCGCCGAAATGAGCGCATCAACTACCTTATCTTCTACGACATTGGACAGGTTCCGCTCGCTGGCCGGGCGCTCGAAATGGCGCCAGCCATCGACGATTTCCTTATCCTTGATCAACGTGTTGGTAATCAAAGAAAACAGTTTTATACGCTCATTAAACGCGCGACCAACCGCATCGCCTGCGGCCTGGCGCACCGCACGGTCGCGATCGGATAACTTATTAAGGGCGGCGCTAACACTCAGATTTTCGCCCGCAACGTCCACGCGCATACCGGCCATGGTTTCATCAAACAACCGGCCCCAGGCGGACCGGCCCGTAACCTCACGATCATGCACAAAGCGTTCAAGCTCGTCAGATAGCTGATGCTCGCGCCATACCCGTAAATCGCGCAGGTAGGGGCGCCAAACAGCAAATGCCGGATCGGTAAGCTTTTGCTGAAGAACCGCCTCATCTAACTTATTCAACTCAAGACGGAAAAACAGCAAATTGGCGCTGATGGTAGTCACCCGCTCCATCATACGCTGGTAAAAGCCGCCTAAAATCGCGTTCGTGCTGTCCGCCGAAAATAGCAATTGAGCGTAGGACATAACCCGCGCCAGCGTTTCATCCAGCGCCTCGAACTGCGCCATTGCGCCGGCCAGAACCGCACCCGACACATCGCCCAGTTTGCCCGCGTAAGTTTGTGCAAACAGTTTTGCCGCAGCGTCGGTGCGGCAAAGGTCCTGCTCGATCGCCGGGCTATCCGGGTTAGCATAGAGATCTGACAGATCCCACGATGGTGCCGGTGCATCGCCTGGTTGTGATGCGCCATCAGGGGCACGGGTCGGGGCTAGATCAAGCATGCATCACATCCTGCGGTTTTGGGCGGGGAATTTTTGGCTCATCGCAGGGCCTAAGCTACATACCCAAAGCGCGGCGATAGACATCAAGCAGGGATTCTTGCTCTTCGACCTCGGCGGGTTCCTGCCGGCGGATACGGATAATCTGGCGAATAACTTTCACATCAAACCCCGCCGATTTCGCCTCGGCGTAGATGTCTTTAATGTCGCTACCTAGCGCCTTACGTTCTTCTTCTAGGCGTTCGATCCGTTCGACTAGGCTACGCAGGCGGTCTGCTGCAATCCCCCCAGTTTGCGGGGCATCGTTTTCGGGGCTGTCGTTGTCATCATCGGCGAAATTTGCGGCGCGGGCCATGCGGTGTTCCGTTTCTGCAAAAATGGGGCGGCGGAAGGGGCGGCGGATAGCGGCAGGCGGTCGTGGGGTCAATCAGTAGGCTTGGCGGATTGAGCGAACGCAGCAAGCTGTTCCGGTGTCGCCGCACGCTTGTGCTGCTTCTGCCACTCTGGGTAAGGCATGCCATAGACGATTTCGCGCGCATCTGGGTCGCTTAAGGTGATGCCGTTTTCCAGCGCCGCTTCGCCGTACCAGCGACTGAGACAATTGCGGCAAAACCCGGCCAAATTCATAAGTTCAATATTTTGCACGTCGCTGCGGTCGCGCAAATGGGTCACTAACCGGCGAAACGCAGCGGCTTGCAATGCCTCGGTCATCGCGGCGTCAATATAGGGCGCGGGCATGGTGGTCCTTTCAGCAGGGCAGCCTGTTAGATGGCGCACCCTGGACGGTTTCGCCATAGTCGCACCCATTGGCAAGTGTCCACCACATGGAAAGCGACCATGAATTTTGATGATGCGACCGCGCGCCGCCTGCTGCGCAGCCTTTTCGACGCAGCAATCGCCGCCGCGAACCCAGCACTGGTGCTGCCTCCGCATTTACCAAAAAAACCACGCGGGCGCTGCGTAGTGGTGGGCGCCGGCAAAGCAGCCGCAGCAATGGCGGCTGCCGTCGAGATAGCCTGGCCCGACGTAAATCTTTCTGGTGTGGTGGCAACCCGGCACGGCCATCACCACCATATCGCAAACACGGCCGGGCGAATTGCCGTGATCGAGGCCGGCCACCCGATTCCCGATGCCGGCAGCGAACGCGCCGCGCGGCAAATCCTGGCCGCCATCACCGGCCTCACCGCGAATGACCTGGTGTTGGTACTGTTATCCGGCGGTGGCTCGGCGCTTTTGTCGCTGCCCGCTGTCGGCATAACCGCCGGAGACAAGCAAGCAATCGGGCGTGCGCTACTCGCCTCCGGTGCCAGTATCGCCGAGATAAACACAGTGCGGCGGCGGATGTCGGCGATTAAAGGCGGCCGGTTAGCAACAGCCGCGTCACCCGCGCGGGTTGTGACCCTGGCCATAAGTGACGTGCCTGGGGACGCGCCCGCAGACATCGCCTCTGGCCCGACCGTAACCGACCCATCCACCCCGATCGAGGCGCTTGCCGTGCTGGCGCGCTACCACATTGATACGTCGCACCGCCTGCGCGCGGCGATTTATGCTAATTCACCTGTGGTCGTTGCACCCGCGAGTTACCGCCTGATCGCAACCCCGGCGATAGCGTTAAACGCCGCCGCAGCGAAAGCCGCACGCATGGGGGTGAAACCGCTCATTCTGGGCGATGCCATTGAGGGTGAAAGCCGCGAGGCTGGCCGGGTGATGGCAGGGATTGCGGCAAGTGTCAGGCACCATAGCCAACCATTGGCCCCACCGGCTATTTTGCTGTCTGGCGGCGAAACCACGGTCAGCATCGGCTTGCCCCCGCCAGGCCGCGGCGGCCGTAACACGGAATTTTTATTAAGCGCCGCTATCCAACTGAATGGCTTGAGCCAAATTTACGCTCTGGCTGCTGATACAGACGGAATCGACGGAACCGACGATGCTGCCGGCGCCATCATTACACCAACAACGCTGGCCCGCGCCCAGGACGCCGGGCTTGACCCGCGACGCCATCTGGTCGGCCATGATAGTTACAGCCTGTTCGCGGCGATTGGTGATTTACTCATCACCGGCCCGACACTGACAAACGTCAATGATTTTCGCGCCATACTCGTCACCGGATAATTCTGAGGAGATCCTGAGCCATGCCGCGTGAAGCCATTCTACACCGCCACCGCCGCACCAAAATCGTCGCGACCCTAGGCCCAGCTAGCAGCGACCCCGCCATTATCGCCCGGCTCTTTGCGCTAGGCGCCGACATTTTTCGGCTCAATTTTTCACATGGCAGCCACGACGATCACGCCGAACGCATCGCCGCGATCCGTGCGTTGGAGCGCCAGACAGGCCGGCTGATCGGTATTCTCGCCGATGTTCAAGGCCCTAAATTACGCGTCGGCCGGTTTGCCTCTGGCCGCGTGCATCTGCGTGCGGGCCAAGCATTTCGGCTTGATCTCGATCCCACGCCGGGGGACGCAGTGCGTGTTTCCCTGCCCCATCCCGAGATTATCGCGGCCGCCACGGTCGGGACCGCGCTGCTACTCGATGATGGTAAATTGCGCCTGCTGGTCACCGGCAAGCGGCCCGATCACTTGGAATGCCAGGTCATCACTGGCGGCCCCCTAAGCGACCGCAAAGGCGTGAATGTCCCGGATGTGGCGCTCGACATCCCGGCGCTCACCGCCAAAGACCGTATCGATATCGCCTTCGCCATTACACATGGCGTTGATTTTATTGGGCTATCCTTTGTGCAGCGGGCGAGCGATGTGCTTGAGGCACGTGCGCTGAGCGAAGGGCGCGCCTGGATTATCGCCAAACTCGAAAAACCGCAGGCTATGGCAGAGCTGGACAGTGTGGTGGCGCTGGCTGATGCCGTGATGGTGGCGCGCGGCGATCTGGGCGTTGAGTTGCCGCCGGAGGAGGTGCCCCTGGCACAAAAGCGCATCATCGCCGTAGCGCGCGCTCTTGGCCGGCCGGTGATTGTCGCCACCCAAATGCTGGAGAGCATGATTTCAGCGCCGGCGCCAACCCGCGCGGAAGCGTCCGACGTTGCCACCGCCGTGTTTGATGGCGCCGACGCGGTGATGCTGTCGGCAGAAACTGCGTCCGGCCAATATCCGCTGGAGGCGCTGGGCATGATGGACAGAATCGTCAGCCGCGTAGAGCAGGATCAGGGCTGGAGGCGCATGGTCGATGCGGCGCGCACATCCGCCGATTCAACCGTCAGCGGCGCTATCGCCGCAGCCGCGAGCCAAATTGCCCGCACGATTGACGCAAAAGCGATTTGTGCCTTTACCGCGTCAGGCGCCAGCGCGCTGCGGGTTGCGCGCGAACGGCCCGTGCCACCTATCTTGGGTATCGTCACCGACAAGGCGATCGGCCGGCGACTGGCACTGGCCTGGGGTGTGCACCCGATCCTCGCCCCGGACATGCGCACCATGACAGAGGCCGTCGCGCGGGCACTAAAATTGGCGCATGATCATGGGTTTGCGGCGTCGGGCGAGCATATCGTGGTCGCCGCAGGCATGCCGTTTGGCCATACAGGTGCGACAAATGCGCTGCGAGTGGCAGAAATTCCCTAACCGCGCGCACGCCCACGCAAAATCCCGTTGGTAGTGCGATTTACGCCCACCAACCGTTCTTCCACGCTTCTAGACCTGCAGAATGGCATTCAGGTCAAACGTCTCGCCTGGCGGGTTTTCGCCAATGCGTAGGGTTTTGGCGTTAACCAGACGATACGGCGGGATTGGCAGATTATATGGCGCCGGCACGCCAGAATAGACACGGCCGGCGAGGTCGTATTTTGACCCGTGGCACGGGCAAAAATAGCCGCCCAGCCAACCCGGAACCGGATCGCTATCGCTTGGCATCGGGTGAAACGCTGGCACGCAGCCCAGATGGGTGCAAATACCAACAATGACCGCAAAGTCTGGGTTCACCGACCGATGCCAGTTAACCGCGTAACCGGGCTGCTGCAAAGTGGCCGAATTGGGATCGGACAAATTACCCAGAAGTTTGGGGTCTTGCAGGGTTTTCAGCGCATCTGGCGTGCGATGCACAACAAAAATTGGCTTGCCGCGCCAAACCACGACAATTTGCTGGCCGAGTGCGATTTTGCTGACATCAACATCGATCGGTTCGCCCGCGGCCAAGGTATCGGCAGCCGGCTGCATGCTGTCGATAAACGGCCATGCCATCGCCCCGGCACCAATCGCGGCGCCAGACAAGGCCACCAGGGTCAGGAAATCCCGGCGGCTATGACCGTCAGTGCCATGCGGGGCCGAATGCGATTGGGTGGTCATATAGGGCTATACCTTCCGGAAGTCGTGTAACGCTGCAACTGCTAAATGCCGGCAACGGCGGCGCTTGGGAAGCCTTGATGCGCGAAAAACCCAAAACCTGCCGGGTTTATCGGTGCGCATGCGCCGGAACCGGGCTTTGGTGCAAGGCATACCCGCCAGCCGCCAACGCGGTTGGCCCACTGGACAGATTTTTCTTCAGATGGTCCGCCAGACGCAGGGTGAGCGCCACAATAGTAAGCGTGGGATTTGCTTGCGAGGATGTAGCGAATACCGCGCCACCAGCGACAAAAAGATTTTCTAGTCCATGAACCCGGCAATCCTTGTCCACTACACCATGGGCAGGATCGCTCGACATTCGCGCGGTGCCAAGATGATGACCACCATAGGCGCCCTGCCCGATGATCTCATCCGCAATGCTCTCCGTCGCATAAACTAGGCTGCCATGACCGCCCGCCGACAACGCACGTCCCATAAGCCGGATGGTTTGGCTGACGGTACGACGATCAGCGTCGGTAACCCGCCAGTCGATATGCGCGCCGAGCAAACCCGATGGGTCGCGCGTATGGGTAAGGCGTATTCGGCTCAGATCGTTAGGCTGCTGTTCGGCATGAAGATCCAAGGTGAATTGGTGATTGGGCGCGGTCAGGATTAGCGATGGGGTCTTGCGGCGAGCCAGAGTGCGGCCGGCCAACAGAGCCACCAGAAACGCCGCCGTGCTGACCGGCGCGCGGGCTATATTTGTCAAATGGCCCCCGATACGGGCATCCCCCTTCCCACTAAGCCGTGCGCCATATTCGGGCATAATTAGCCGCCGACCAAGTGTTAGGGCCGAGAGCACGCCGCTGCCGTGCACAGGATCCGCCGGTGGCGGATGGTGCAAACGCGCGATTGCGTTACCTGAGCCCACGCGCGCTTGCGCCGTTGGCTGGATACTTAGACGGCGGCGCAAATAAATGCCGCCGGGCGCACGGTCATAGCCATGAAAAGGCTTTCGGTTGGGGGCCGGTGAAAAAAAGCCGGCAGTGCCGGCAAGATGGGTCATATAACAACGGCCAACCTGGTCTTTGCTATTTCCAACGCCGCCTGCGCAAACCCCATTGCTGGCCAGCATTAGTCTTGGCACCTCGATGCCGCCAGCAGCCAGGATGAACGCGCGGGCCGCGATGACAAAACTCACGCCTGCGCGGCTGATCGCGGTTATTTGACGCACCGCACACGCGTTCGTTGTAAGGTCGATCTGGGTCGCGGTTGCATGCAGAATAACAGTGACCGTCGCCGCAGCAGCTAGCTGGCGCCGGTAGGTACGGCCAAAATCTGTCGGCCGGCTAAATCGTTCGATCCGGTCGGTGCTGACATCGGCGTCAGTAAAACCCGCAAACATCGGCGTCATGCCGCCAGGGCGTGCCACACGGGCGTCAAACGCAAAGGTGCCCCCCTCACACAGACCAACGGCTGCCGGGTAATATTCCGCAAGTTCGCCCCAGGTGAGCGGCCAGCCAGGCAAGCCCAGCCAGGGGCGCGGCGCCATGTCGATGGGGTCAAATGGCACAAGGCGACCGCCCCAAATAGCAGTGGACCCGCCAAAACAGCGCCGCCGATACCGTTCAATGGGGGGATGACAATCCGGATCTGCTACCGAGCCGGCGCACAACCCTTGCGCGGTTCGATCCGATGCAACGCCGCCCGAGTCGATCAGGATAATGCGTAGCCCACAATCGCGCAGTGCCAACGCAAGTGTAATCCCGGCGGCCCCCGCGCCGATGATGGCGATATCGGCGTCAATCGGCCCGGCGGCTGCAAAACCGTCACGGTCAGCATCAAAAATCACCGGCGCGCCGAGGGGCAGTGGCGTCGATAGATGGCGGCAAGCCCACCAACAAACTGGTCAAATGTGAACGACTTAAGATACAATTCTCGGCCGGCCGCGCCGATACGGGCGGCGAGCTCCGGGTCACCGATCAGCTTTCCAATGGCGGCGCTAAGCGCGGGCGGATTGGACGGCGGCACCACCAACGCATTTGTTTGATCAATCAACCAGGATGGTAGGGCACCGACCCCGGTCGCGATAACCGGCACACCAAGACTAAGTGCTTCAAGCACCACCAACGGCAATGCCTCAGCATGCGATGGCAGAACAAAAATATCAGCCGCGCGCAACGCACTGGTTACCGCCAAGCGACTTTGCCAACCAACAAAATGTATTTTTTCCGCGATACCGAGGTCGGACGCGGACTTAAAGAGAGCGCCGGCATCGCCACTGCCAATAATCGTTAGCCGCCATGCTTGGCAGACTAGCGCCGTATCCGCGAGTGCCACCAATAGATCTGGCAACCCCTTTCGCGCGAGCAAATTGCCGACAAATAGTAATTCAATCACTTGCCCCTGCAGCTTGCAGATCTGCCTGCCAGGGTCAGGCACACCATTTGGTAGCAACTCGATCCGATCCTCAGGTACACCCAACGTCAAATGCACAAAGCAGCGCCATGAATCACCGAGCACAATGACAACATTTGCTAATCGAAATATTGCTGCCATACGCCGCTGCCAGAAATCGGGTAATGTTCTGTAGAAGTCCACCAATTCGGCGGCATGAAGATGCAGCACAACGGGAACACCGGCCATGCGGGCCGTGTATATCCATGCCCCCTTGCGCCAAACGCTCGCGCGCTCGGCCACATTCACGTGTAAAATTGCGTCTTCACGACGCGCGAGGCTGAGATGCGCCAAAGCCCGCACGGCGAAATAAGGCGACCGCCAGGCCGCCCCCGAACCACGAGTTTCGACGGGCAAAAACTGGTAATCTGGGGCAAGAGCCGCGCCGCCCTGCACGAGATAGGCCATAATCCTACCCATACCCCCGCCGCGCGGCGCATAGGGTGCCGCCAAATACACTTTGCGGGCCGGGCTGGCTTCTGGCACAGGCTGTAGCGGCATATCCATTACGTTATCATTTTGCTCCGTTGCCGCAACTATCTAACGCTGCTAGGCTGCCGTCAACACCCCAACTGGAACAGGAGAACGGGGGATGAAAAAGGCGATATTGATTGTTGGTGCAACCGGCTACTTAGGCCGGGCAGTTTTCGCCCGCTTACGTGCCGACACAACGCTACAGGTGACCGGCGCAGCCCGATATGTTGCGCAGGATCCCAAATTAATAATGTTAGATGCGAAAAATATCGCCGCGCTGAATAGCGTAAAGCTGGGAAAAAACGACGAAAGATTTGATGTAGTTATAAATGCGACAGCGACTATCGGTGAAAGAGAACCCATAATAGTCAGAAATCTTCTGAACATTGCGCAGTCTTGCAGGGCGACATTGTTCATTCATATATCCAGTATCGCGGTCTACCGTCGTCGCCACGGCTTGATCGATGAAAACAGCTTAACTGGTAGCCAATTATCGACCCCGTATGCGCGAATGAAACAGCGCGATGAAGCCTGTATTCTTAGCCAAGCCGGGACAAATATGCGCATTGCGATCATGCGCCCGGGCTGCATGATTGGCAACGCCAGCCCGCGCTGGGAAACGACGCTACTTCGCGCAATGGCTGACGGCAGTCTAGGCTATCTGGGAAAATCCGGCGATCACCCCGCACCGTTAGTGCACGTCGAAGACGTGGCTGAAGCCATTTGGTGGGTGACCACGTGCACCCAGCCACATCTAATTATTCAAAATCTCGTGTCCCCCGAGCGTATCTCCTGGAATCAGTATCTTGAAGGATTAGCCGTGTCAGCCGAGCTAGGCCCCGCTTTCACGGGCGCGAACATGAACATCAATATACGCTTAGCAAAAGCGATTCTACAACGGCGGCTTGGCTGGCTACGCGGCTGCCCGCATAATTTTACGCCGGGGCTGTGGCGCGACATCACCAATCACGCGCAGATCGTAACACGTCACACGGCACCGCTTGGGTCGGCCTGCTGGACCCAGCACGCGGCTGTAGTCTCGCCCCCCCGACGACTATCTGGGTGACGAGCGATTGGCAACCGCAGTACGTTCCATTTCCCAACACCACGCATAAGAGGTCTCATGAACCCCGCAGTACTTCCGAATAGCCGTGGTCCATATCTTCGCGATTTTCTAATGCACATACATGCACGGCGCCGATTTGCGCAGCTATTATTTTGCATCATCTTTGGCGCAGCGCTACTCATCGCTGCCGCCGTGCCAATTCAATACACATCCCACGCGACACTTGCTATACTACCAGCGCCAGAATTTACCATTCGGCCTGACGCCGGCGACCGCGACGGGTATAGCGGTGCGCTTTCTATCGATCAAATTATGAAAGCCGAAACGGCAATTTTGCTAAGCGATAATCTTCATAATAGCGTTATTAAATCGATAGGAATGAGTACACTTTATTCCGACATAAATTCTAAAAAATCATCGATTTATCAATTTATGATGTCGATACAAGATGTACTTTTTTCTCCTTGGATCTCCCGCCCGAATAGTAGTGGAGACCGCATCAATGATCTGGCTTTGGGTCGCTTCAACAAAACGCTTAGTGTTTTTCCAAGCCGCGACAGTAACGTGATTATGCTTGAGTTTACGCATCCCAGTCCACGGCAGGCAGCCGCGGTGTTACAAACGCTCCTGGCCCTCTATGCTGACCAGCGGGGAAGATTATATAAAGAACAGCAAACACCTGCTTTGGATCGACAGTTAACCTACGCACAAGCAGAAGTAACCTCCGCTAGTGCCGCGTTGGCAACCTACAAAAAAAATAGTAGAATAATAAATTTCAACCTCGACCGGGATCTGATTTTACAACGGCGGAACGCAGTTCGCACTGAGATTGCGACCCTAGAAGCAGCAATTGCCGAGGACAGCGCTCGCGAATCCGCGATTTCAGTGGCGCTAAAGATGGAACCATTGGAGATACCCCTGTACACCGAGCGCGACACTGATTTACGAACACAGGCAATTGCAATAAATATTGCCACAATAACCAATCAGATCGCCGCAGCCAGGCGCCACTATCGCGATGATAGTCAATTGATGCAATCCTTGACTGCGCAGTTATCTGCGGCACAAATAGATCAGAAAAATATTTCCCGGCGGGCAGCCGCATCGATCGAACGAGATGGCCGCAACCCCGTATTGGATCCGCTACGGCTTGATCTCACACAGGCAGTCGTGCGCGAGAAAGGCAACGTTGCCCGGCGTAGTAAGCTTTTTACCCAGGCCGTTAACCTTGGTCACGATATCGATCTTATCCAGGGCGCCGAGAATAACCTTGGCGCCGCCGAGCGCCGAAAATCGCTAGCCGAAAGCGCGCTTGTGCAGGTAAATTCCGTATTGGCTGCACGTCGGGTTAATGAAGCCGCGGTTGCAGCACGCCTTGCCCACGTGCAAGTCATTGAACCTGCACGAATTCCTAGCAATGCTCGACACTTACCCATTTTGTTGATCTGGGTAGGAGCATTTTTTGCTTTAGTCGGAACCATCACCGCAATGGTGTTAGGATTTATAATCTGCCCAGCTCTGCCTAACGCTGAGTCACTCGCCCGCGCAACTGGGTTGCCGGTCCTGGTCATGCAGCAGGCTGGTGAATAGAATCGTCGGTTGAAAGGATGCCGCAGAATCAGATCATTACATATTCTGTGGCGGTTGATCGTGTTCACCATTACAATCATTCGCTAGATCGGCCAAAACAGCTCGGGGGAATGCCTGGGCAGCTCGCGCATAGCGCGGTAATAGTCGAACCGGGTCTTGACCCAACCGCCAAAGCCACTCACAGCCAATATATTGAAACAATTTTGGCGCTCGCCTGACCAAGCCCAATTCAATCCGAACGGCCTGCCCAACGCATAGCGCCCAACAGGGCCCGAGGACTTCCCGGTGGGTATCGATAAAAATTTCGCTTACAGGCGCGCCGAGCGCCAAAAATACGATCTGGGATTCGTGGTGCTTGATTAATTGCGCAATATCGTCCTGAGCTTGACGATGTTCAGTCAAGTTTAGCGGCGCAATAATAATTTTTATGCGGTCAGCTGCCCCCCCCTCCTCCGCCCAGGCTCGTAGCGCCTGGCTGGTCTGCAACTGATCCACCACGAAACAAACACGACGCTGCCGGATTTCCGGATGCGTCATCACCTCGTGGGTGATATCACAGCCGGTCACCCTACCAATCCGCCGCCCAGTGCGCAAACTTGCATACCAGGCCACCGGTGCGCCATCGGCTGCAATCAGAGCTGCGCGACCGTAGGCTTCTGCGAAGTCAGAACGCCGTAGTAACCGGATATGATCCAAATTTGGCGTGACCACCAATGATGTTACCCTCAGGGGTGTTTGATCGCTCACAATTCTCTGTGCAATTTGATGGGCATCCGCTTGGGTGAAGGTCAGTCCAAATGGCCTTTTTTCGGTGAAGAGCCTTTGCAACAGGTCTTCGTGCTCGGTTGCCGCCCGGCTGGCCGTGAATATTGCACCGCGTTGGCGCAACATATCGCGATCCCAATCGTACACTGCCGATGAATCGATCGCCGATGCCAGGGCACTAGCATCGCCAACCGGCACCAAGGTGCCGAATCGTCCCCCATCAAGAATTTCACCTGGACCATAGGCACAATCAGTGGCGAGCACGGGCGTGCCGCAATGCAGCGCTTCCGCCACCACATTACCAAAACCCTCGTAGCGCGATGTCAACACCAAGGCGCGCGCCGCTTCGATCCACGGCCGCGGAAAAGGCTCGAAGCCGAGGCATTGCACGCGGTCGGCCACCCCCAGTTGGTAAGCAGTCTGCTCGCAAGCGGCCCGCAACGGCCCCTCGCCTAATATAATCACGCGATGATCTTTGGATCGCGCAGCAGCCAGCGCTCGGACAATAAGAATTGGATCTTTTTGGGGGACCAACCGCCCCACGAATACCAAAGGTGCCGGCTGTAGCGCGAACCACGGATGCGCAGGCGGAGTACCTGTTACCTGCCGGAACTCGTCCGCGACGACCGGGTTATAGATTCTCGTAATTCGCCAGCGCGAGATTCCTGCAACACGACTAAGGTCGTCAGCGGTGCCATCAGAAACCGCCACAATACCGGCGGCGCGCCATGCCAAGGCACGATACAAATACGGCACTAAACGATATTTCCATCCGAGTGCAAGTTCCGCCGAAAGAGCGTTGTGCTGGCATATGACGATCTTAGTCGTTGTTCGAAAACTGACTAGGCAACGTGCGATAAGTGCTGCAATGTTATTATGGTCAAGACTAGCGAAAACAACATCTGGCTGCGCGCGCATTATAAATTTTGCTAATTTCACAATGCTTGTCAAAGTTCGGTGGGCACCAAGATCGACAATTTCAACACCGTAGGGCGTATAGTCTACAAGCGCACCGCGTCGAGACGCCACCACAACCGATACCCGATGGCCGCGCTGGTACAATTCTGCCGCAAGATTTAGCCTCATGCGTTCAACACCACCGCCCGATAGGTCGGCGAAAAAGAACACGATATAGCGTTTGGGCTGATCTGCCATTGCTTGTTACTTGCTTTGATACCAAAAATTTGATTTTCTATCCTTCCCATCTGGCGCGATCGAGCGCAGCGAGATAGACGCCGCTACCATTACAGTTAAAACAACAGATTTTCGCCCTAAAGAATTACTTGCCGAGGCGACCAACACAACGGCAACCAACATAATCCGACCGCGCCTATCGGTGGTGCGCCAACACCATGTCAACAGTGCAAGCAGGCCTACAAAAAATAATGGAAAACCGAACACACCCAAATTCAGCAGCATGACTAACCAAAAATTCTCAATAACACCAACACCGGTTTGTAGTCGCAGTTCTTCAAGATGGCTAATAACGGCTGCACGTGGACAACCAAAGAGGACCTGCTCGATATCCAGTGTGGTAAAAATCTGCCAATCGGACACCCGTGCTGCAGCGCTGGCGTCCCACCCGGAATGGCCAATCAAACGCATGCCAAGCCCGCCAACGAGTGCGATCGCGCAGATCGCGAGCATAACGCCCAAAGCACCAAGGGCTGGCACAAGCCCAACGAACAAATTTTCTTTTTTTCTAAAATTTGTCTGGTCGTTATCAATACTCCACACGTTGGGCCAGGCCACAAAAGCGACTAACAAAGCCGCGCGGCCAGAGAACGCGACTAAAGCCAGTATCATTACTCCGGTATAAATTCGCTCCCAACGCAGCGGTGGCGGTAGTAGCAAACCAATCAACGATAGTACAGCACCGGTTAAAGGATGGTCGTATAACGCGGTCGGTCGAAACTCATCACCTGGCGGCAGATAGGGGATACCATTAAGATAAAGCGGCACCACTGAATGCCGCATAATTGTTTCGATAATTGCTATTATTGCGTTGGAAAATAACAATATTTGCAGCAACCGCAAAATCTTTCGGCGCTGATCGATACCTATTTCTGATACAATAATTGCCAATATTACCGCTGGCCCGAATGTATCCAGCAAAACGATAATATTTCCGCTCCCAGTAAAAAGAAGCCCGTAGAGGGCCGCCAACGTGAACGTCGAAATTGCTAACTTGAGCTCAGGAGCCGTTGGTATCGATCGTCTTGTTCCCCGCCATAGGGGTTTAAAGCCGTCAAAAATGAAAACGGCGAAAGCCCCATAAATGAGCCAGCTTGCTGGGTGTATTTTTTGCACAACCATACCGCCTTCGGCGGTGTAGGGAACACCTAACCACGTGAGACAATTTGTACTTATCGTCAAGCTTACAAGCAATCCGAGATGGACAACGGTACCGATCAATCGAAAGTTCGATAGCCCACTCCCCGGTAAAAATTGTCCAACAGCAACCCAAGATGGACGCTTACTACTCTGGCGCAAGAAAATTAATCCAGGTTGGAATAGACTGCGCCGAGCTACAATCTACTACGCCAATGACAATGATGTTAGCTGCCGCCGCACGATCAGCAGTTCGCCTTAGGAGATAAAGTGGTGGTCGTTTTGTTCCGACCGCTATGACTGCTGCACGTACCCGATTTGGGCATAACGAAAACGCAAAGCAGCGAGTGTCTGGATCAGATGTTACAATCGTAATATCAAACGGAGATGAAATGTCAACTACTGTTTCTGGATCAATAGATTCATCGATAGAGCAGTGCGACATCTGATCAAAAAACGAATCTGGCATCGGTAAATTTCTGTGAAAGTTTTTATGGCCAATACCAATATGAAGTTGCAATACGCGAAGACCAGATTTGATCGCAGCGGTTGCGACATAGTGTGCGATACGATTGTCCCGACCAGGTAAATAGCTTACGCTATGTAGCATTGCGCCGGTAGATAGAGGTGAGATTGGTAAGCGCCTCAAAATTCTCGCCCCAGTATCGCAACCTTCCCGGGTCTCAAGCGGCGATACTGGCCGTGGCGCGAGCAGTCCTAACCGAGCAAGAGCATACTTAAATTTTATTGCAATCATAATGCGTTCTCGCCTCGCAAAACACAAAGTGGCGTCAAAATGAGTATCTTTAAATCGAATGCAAACGACCAGTTATCGATATAGTGCAGGTCGTATTCAATGCGCCGGCGTAGATTGGCCTGCGTCGTTGCTGGGCCGCGTAAGCCATTCACCTGCGCCCACCCCGTTATCCCCGGCTTCATACGGTGGCGATGGGCATAGTCGGCAATAATCACCTGGCCAACCAGCTCCCGCTCGTGCAGCGCGTCGGCGTGGGGACGTGGCCCGACAAGCGACATATCGCCCCGCAACACGTTCCAAAGTTGCGGCAGTTCGTCGATGCTTGATTGGCGCAAGTACGCACCAACCCTGGTAAAACGGGGATCATTCCGCCGCGTTTGAACTGCGTGACCGACCAGCCCTACACGCATAGTACGGAACTTAAGAACGGTGAAGTTAGTTCCAGCCCAACCACTGCGGCGTTGACGGAACAGGATGGGACCATCGCTTTCGCTGACGATTATGATGCTAATTACTAACAACAGAGGTAGTAACATAATCAACAAAGTCAACGCAATGATGCGATCAAAAACCGCTTTCAGCATTTGCCCAAGCAGTCGAATAGGTGGGTCTGCCATTACGATCATGGGAATTCCTCCAACCAGGCGCACCGCGGTAGCGTACGGGTTAAGCGGCAGAAAATTATGACATACAACAACCTGCACCGGCACTTCCTTCAGTTGATCCAACAATAGTCCAACGTCTAAATTACTTGTGGCCTGGCCGAGTGCGATCACAACTATATCAATATGTCCGCGGCGCCCCAACTCACGTACAGTCTCTAAGACACCTTCGTCATCAGCATTTAATTCCATTACAGTAACGATATTATCCCGCTCTGCCAAGTGCCGCGCTAAATGATCAGCGCTGCCCCCTCTGCCGATAATGGCAACCGCGCCGCGCAGAGCCCCGCGCCTAGCCAGTCGGCGCAAATAGCCAAATAAAACAATACGATATAGAATAAGGCACATGGCAAAACTACCTGCCCACAGCATTACCCAAGGCCGCGACAGGTCATTTAGCGTTCTTGTCAGGATCCCGATTGCCACGAGCACCGAAATTGCGGACGCCCCCCGCCAGAAAAGATCAGTATGAACAAACTTCGGATAAAAGGCTGTTGGGTTAGTCTCCATCGCTGGTCGGTTTAAGATCAGCGCAGTCACTAAACTGCCCATTAAAATATCCCGCCCAAGCCCCGCCAACGGGCCATCACTAGTGCACGGTGGGCCACGCAAGCAAAGGTACAACCCCAACGACAGGTAACCGCTTGCGATACCCAAACCGACATCGGTTACCAGGGTAAGTAGGCTTAGAAGTTGCAGCAGCCAAATGCCGCGGCGCACTGTGCCGCGTTCGCGCAATTGCGCGTCATCGTCCTCATCGATTACCCGCGCTAATTTAATACCACCTTGATCGCTCATCGATATAATTATATCGATATGATCATTTGTTTACAATATGAAATCTATGCAACACTCGCATGAACGTCCTGGTGGCTTGCGGTGCTACATCCCAGCAATAGCGCCACCTGACTCTATCGCGTTTTTGTTGCAAAAATTTATCGTTATAAATTCGGTTCATTACTTCTGCTAAGGCTACCCTATGCCCCTGCGATCATCCCAACATCCTTGATGCGATCGCCCTTTAGCGCCCATAACCCTCGAAACGCTCAACGGCAGCGACGATTTCCGTGCCGGTCAGGAGTACCGGGCCACCGGCCGCTAACGATGCCAGGTACTGCCCGGCAAGGGCCTCTAATTCCACCGCCCGCCACATTGCCTGGCGCAAATCACCACCACAAGCGATCATCCCATGATTAGCAAGCAGGCAAGCTTGCCGGCCAACCAGCGCGTCTAACGCCACCGCCGAAAGGTCTGGCGTGCCGAAGGTCGCGTAAGGGGCGCAGCGCACATCGTCGCCACCAAAGCTTGCAATCATATAATGGCACGGCGGTATGCCGCGCCGCGCCATCGCAAGGGCTGTGCACTGGCGCGGATGGCCATGCACCACTGCCCCGAATTCGGGCCGCTGGCGCAGAATGTCGTAGTGAAAATGCCACTCCGAACTAGGCGGATGCGCCCCCTGTACAGGTCGCCCGTCAGCCAGCGAAACCATAACAATATCTCCCGGGCTCAGCAGGTCGTAAGGCATGGCGCTGGGGGTAATCAGCATGATATCGCCGCAGCGCACACTGACATTGCCCGACATGCCCTGGGTCAGCCCGCTGCGTTGCATCTCGTGGCATGCGGCAACGATCTCGGCCCGAATCGCCATTTCGGCGGCGCGGTCGCCTCTTGCCCGCGGCCCCATCGCGCTATTCAGCCTGCGCGGAGGCGGCGCTACGGGTCGCGCCAACCCGCTGCGCAAGTGCACCTGCCATGAATTCGTCAAGTGCACCATCTAGCACGGCGTATGGGTTCCCAGTTTCAACCCCGGTACGCAGGTCCTTCACCAACTGGTAGGGCGCCAATACGTAACTACGTATCTGGTGACCCCAGCCAATATCGGTCTTGGCAGCTTCAGTCACCGCCGATGCGGCTTCGCGCCGTTGCAGTTCAGCCTCATACATACGTGCCCGCAGCATTTGCATGGCGGTGGCGCGATTGCGATGCTGGCTGCGATCGGTCTGGCATGCAACGATAATACCTGTCGGCACGTGGGTAATACGAATGGCACTTTCGGTTTTGTTCACATGTTGGCCACCAGCACCGGATGCGCGAAAGGTATCAACTTTTAGGTCGGCATCGCGGATGTCAATAACAATACTATCGTCAACCACAGGGTAAACCCAAACGCTGGCAAAACTGGTCTGCCGCCGCGCTGCCTGGTCAAAGGGGCTGATGCGCACCAGGCGGTGAACACCTGCCTCGGTTTTCAACCAGCCATAGGCGTTTGGCCCAATCACCTGAATGGTGACCGATTTCAGCCCAGCCTGCTCACCCTCGCTGCTTTCCATCAACTCCAGTTTGTAACCGCGTTGTTCCGCCCAGCGTGAATACATACGCAAAAGCATCTCAGCCCAATCCTGCGCCTCGGTGCCGCCAGCACCCGCGTTAACCTCGAGATAGCAGTCGTTTGCATCAGCCTCGCCCGAAAGTAGGCTTTCAATCTCCCGCCGCTTAGCTTCGGCTGCAAGGGTGCGTAATGATGCCAGCGCCTCCGCAACCATCGCCTGATCGGCTTCAGCCTCGGCCATTTCGATCAAACCCATACTGTCAGCAACGTCGCCTATCAGCTTAAGTAAACCCTCGGTTTGACTGGCAATGTGATTGCGCTCGCGCATAAGTTTTTGGGCAGCAGTGGCGTCGTTCCACAAATCCGGGTCTTCCGCCGCGTTGTTCAGTTCATCCAGACGGGCAATAGCCACATCCCAGTCAAAGATGCCTCCTTAGCAATGCGACCGATTGCTCAATATCTGCTTGCAGAGAAAGGGATTCGGCAGACATCAGAATTCACCAAAAAAAACGGGATAAAGGGTGTCCAAAACAGGCATTGTCGCGGGTCAATATAGGCCACCCACGCCACTGTCCACCCCGGTGCCGGTGGCAGGTTTCGCCGGCGATGCGTTGGGGTCGGGGTTTACCATATCCACCGACTCTGGCCCCGGCGTTTCATCATGGGCACCTGCGGTGCTTCCCAATGCGGCACTGCCATAGCCGGCCCCAGCGGTTTGGTCAGCCTTAAACGCGTCCACACAATCATGTGCACCACACCCCCAGCTATATATATCAACGCCAACCGGCGCACGAAACACAAGCTTAGGTCTATCCAACAAGGCTGCCTGCATAAAGCGCCGCCAGATCGGCCCTGCCACCACAGCACCGGTCTGTTTTTCGCCCAGGCTTTGCGGCGTATCGAAGCCCACCCACACAATCGTCACCAGATCAGGCGTGAAGCCCGCAAACCACGCGTCATTAAAATCTTGGCTGGTGCCCGTCTTACCCGCAACCTCGCGGCCGAAATCTGCGGCAACGGCAACGCCCGTGCCGTTCTTCACGACACCTTCCATCATTAAGGCGAGCTGATACGCACTTTCGGCATCAACCAAATTAGGCCGCGGATCGGTCAACACCGGCGGCACGATGGGATCGGCGGCACCAAACGCCAAGCCGGTCGGCCGCCACACCACCCGCCCGTCGCGGTCTTGCACGCTGTCCACCAAACTGGGCCGCACCGCCCGCCCGCCCGATGCAATAGCTGCATATGCGCCGGCCTCGCGCATGACGGTGGTTTCAACCGCGCCCAAGGCCGCCGGCAATACCCGCGGCATGGCATCAACCAGGTGAAAATTGATGGCGGTTTTAGCAACTGCGTCCATTCCGATATGTTCGGCCAGCCGTACGGTTACCAAGTTAAGCGATTGTTCCAGGGCCACATGCAGCGGCGTTGGTCCGCCAAAATTCAGCTCGTAATTATGCGGCGACCAGTCGCCTATGGTGATCGGCGCATCATCAAACCGCGCGCTTGGCGAAATACCCTGGGTCATCGCGGTAAGATAAACAAAAGGCTTGAAACTACTGCCGGGCTGGCGCGACGCCTGGGTCACGCGGTTGAATTTGCTGGCATCGAAGCTCCATCCGCCCGACATCGCCAACACCCGCCCGGTGCGGGGATCGAGCGATACCAGGGCGCCGGCCACTTTCGGCTGCTGGCGCAACACCACGCGCGGCATCTCAAGGGTAAGCTTGCCGTGGCGCACATGATCGGTGCTGGCAAGTTCAACCATCACCACATCCCCAGGCCGCAGTGCATCCGTTATGCGGCGGATCGGCCCGCTCGGCAGCCCATTCGCACCGGCAAGCCGAGTCCACCCCAGCGCACCCAAATTTGCCACAGCCTCAATCGGCTTGGTGCCTTCAGCTGCATCGTCGCGCGGCAATACACCCAGCGTTGCGGTATTTCCCGCGACATCCAACACCACCGCCAACTGCCATTCATCCAGCATCCCGCCAGGCCGATCGCGGTTGGCTAGGGCTTCCGCCCAGCGCCCATCAACAAGATCAGTCGATGCCATATGGCCAGCCGCACCGCGCCAACCTCCATGCGAATGGTCATAAGCAGTTAACCCCGCCCGCAGCGCCACATCGGCCTGATGTTGCAGCGACGGATCCAGGCTGGTGTGCACGGTAAGACCGCCTTCGCTGGTGCGGTCCGGCCCGAACCGCGCAATCAATTGGCGGCGAACCTCTTCGGCAAACCAGTCAGCCCCCTCAACCAAAGCGAGCCTGCTATACGGCGCTGGGTTGAGGGGTTCGGCCAAGGCTGCCCGCCCGTCATCGACCGTGATTGCGCCGGTTTCCACCATGCGGGCGATAACCCAGTTACGCCGCGTCAGCGCCGCACCTGGTGCACGAAACGGATTGTAGTTGGTCGGTGATTTAGGCAGGGCGGCCAGCATCGCGCATTGTGCCGGGGTCAGATCATCCAGCCGCTTGTTAAAATAGGCCTGCGATGCTGCCGCCACGCCGTAAGCCCCCTGCCCCAGATAAATTTCGTTTAGATAAAGCTCCAGGATACGTGGCTTGGTTAGCGTGTGTTCCAAGCGCAACGCCAACAGCGCTTCCTGCACCTTGCGGCGCAACGACACGTCATCGGACCCCAGCAACATATTGCGGGCCACTTGCTGGGTAATGGTGGATGCCCCAACCGGCCGGCGTTTGTCGCCAAGCCGCGCAAGATCAGTAAACCCAGCCCGCGCAATAGCGAAGGGATCGACCCCTTTATGAATGTAAAAATGTTGATCTTCGGCGGCGATAAAAGCGGCACTCACCCGGGTTGGGATCGCGCTGATCGGCACAAAAATGCGCCGCTCGTTAGCCAATTCACCAATCAGCTCATCGGTGCCAGCGTAAACGCGGCTCATCACCGGCGGTTCATATGTGCGCAAACCGTCAATGGTGGGCAGATCGGCGGCAACTGATTGATAGTAATTCCAGCCAATCAACCCAACCACGACCGCCGCAAGCGCGCTTAGCGATGCCCCCAAGGCAAACAAAAACCGCACAATAACAAACACCCGCCCCTCGCGCCGAGGGGCGGGTGCGTTTTTTGAGGGGACAAGCTTGGTTGGTCGTGGCGAGAGTGACTCGCGCGGTTCAATTGGGGTCATGCTTGACTTATACAGGGGGGGGCAGGAAAGCGGAAAGGCAACCGCACAGTATGCGCAACCTTACCCGGCGCTGCGCATCAACTGACCGGATGCTGCAAGGTAGATTTCAACCGCATGGCGGATGGCGTTCGCCACGCGACCGCGATGCGCCTCGGTACACAAAGCGGCCTCGTCATGCGGGTTGGACATAAACCCCATCTCGATCAAAATACTGGGGATTGATGCCGATTTCAGCACCGCAAAGCCGGCATGGCGCGACGGATTTTCCAACAACGGTTGGGAAGCCGCCAGCGAGGTCACAATCTGGCGCTGCAGGCGGGCCGACCCAATGCGGGTTTCGTGGCGCACCAGACTGGCTAAAATGCCCGCCACCTGGGGCGACACGCCATCGGCCGAGGCGCCACCGCGGCGGTCAGCCGCATTTTCGCGTTCAGCGAGCGCCGCCGTCTGCGGATCCGACGCAGCTGCCGCTAACGTGTATACACTGGCACCATGCACCCCATGATCCAGCACCGCATCGGCATGCAGGGACACAAAAAGGGCAGCTTTTTGGCGCTCGGCTTCGCCCACACGGTCATCAAGAGGCACAAATACGTCGCGTTGACGGGTAAGGGCAACCTGGCAGCGGCCACTTTCGCGCAGTTGGCGGGCCAGTTCGCATGCAACGGCGAAGGCGATGTGTTTTTCATAGGTACCGCGCACCCCAATCGCGCCTGGGTCCTTGCCGCCATGGCCGGGATCGATCACCACCAAAGGCAACCTGGCCGCAGTGCTCGGCTGCGGCCGCTTTATTGCGGCATCCGCGCGCGCGGCAGGCGGCAGAAACAAGGCGGCGCCAAAGCCATGGCCGAGCAACAAACGACGGGTAAAGGCGGGATAAGCTGCCATAAGCGCATCCTAACAATAACCTTACGCAAAACGCTCTATCATATTGATTACGGCTAATTCATGTGGTGTTTTGGCCACAAGCGCAAGCGCGCGCAGGGCCTGACACTTTGGCCGCATCGCCTCACCAATGCCGAATTGCCATGGGCGCTCTTGCTCTGCCTGCAGGATTGCTTCATGTGGTATCGGCGCGTGCGACAGAGGCGCCGGTGAGGGGTCACAGGGTCCCGGTGCCAGCGCCGCGCGCAATATGAATTAATCCGTGGCCCCCAGCGCTTTGGTGTTGGTGTGGCGAGCCCTTTAAGGCCCAGTTCGCAAGGCATGGCATTCACTGCCCCCCGTTTCGCCGCAGACCACATGGCCATGAATTGGTCATTGGCGGCGTATGCCAATGCATCCGGGCACCCAATTATCACCCAACCGACCCGCCTTTCTGCGCCGCCGCCCCTGTCGTGGCGCGCGTTTGCCGGGTCCCGGAGTTCGCAGACCCATGACCAAACGTATGTTAATCGATGCGACGCACGCGGAAGAAACCCGCGTCGTCGTCTTGGATGGTAACCGATTAGAAGATTTCGACGTTGAGACCCAGGCACGCCGGCAACTTAAGGGCAACATCTACCTTGCCAAAGTTGTTCGCGTAGAACCCAGCTTGCAGGCAGCCTTCGTTGAATATGGCGGCAACCGCCATGGCTTTTTGGCGTTTGGCGAAATCCACCCCGATTACTACCAAATCCCCGTCGCCGACCGTCAACGCCTGCTAGCAATGCAAGAAGAAGATGCGCGCGCAGAAGCAGAGGCGGAAGATGCGGAAGATGCGGCGATCGGGCGCCGCGCCGCCGCTCAAGGAGCCGCTCGCGATAGAGCGATTGGCGATGACGGCGGTGAATCAACGTTCACCGGGGCGGCAGACGATCAGCCATCAACTGTTTTTGATGCTGATGCTGATGACCGCAGCAACCCGATACCGGCCGAAACAAATTGGCACAGCCAGCCCCTATTGATGGATTTGGCGCAGGAACAGCCCCCACTATTTGCCGATAGCGATGAACCGCAGCGCGACCTGCAGACGACAACATCGGACCATATCACGGATACAAACACCGAATTTGGCGCCGATTGCGCCCCCGAATTCGCTGATGCTGCGCAAGAAAGTAGTAACAGCGATGACCATGAACGCAGCTTAGGCAGCCGGGTGCAGGAAGTGCAGGGCGAGATTCTACCGCCGCCTGAAACCGTTGGTGGCGATAGCGATCAGGCCGACGAACAAATGATGCGCGACCGCCGCGAGCCGCCGCGTTTCTTGCGCAATTACAAAATTCAAGAAGTTATCCGCCGCCGCCAGATCATGCTGATTCAGGTGGTTAAGGAAGAACGCGGCTCTAAGGGTGCCGCCCTTACCACCTATATCTCGCTCGCTGGCCGCTACAGCGTGTTGATGCCGAATTCTCCGCGCGGCGGCGGGATTTCGCGCAAAATCACATCGGCCACCGATCGCCGCCGCCTAAAGGAAGTGACGTCCGAGCTCGAAATCCCGCGCGGCATGGGGCTGATCGTGCGCACCGCTGGCGCCAATCGACCCAAACCGGAAATTAAACGTGATTGCGAGTATCTGCTGCGCCTATGGGACGAAATCCGCGACCTGACATTGCGATCCGTCGCTCCGGCATTAATTTACGAAGAAGCCAGCCTGATTAAGCGGGCTATCCGCGATGTCTACTCGCGCGATGTCGATGAGATCATCGTCGATGGCGAAGATGGCTGGAAAGCTGCCCGTGACTTCATGCGTATGCTGATGCCGACGCACGCCAAGAAAGTGCAATTATGGCGTGGCGATGGGCAGAAATTATTCGCCCGCAGCCAGGTCGAAGCCCAGCTTGATGCGATGCTAAGCCCAACCGTGCAACTACGGTCGGGTGGGTATCTGGTGATCAACCAGGCCGAGGCCCTGGTTGCAATCGATGTCAATTCGGGGCGATCGACACGCGAACGGGGCATCGAAGAAACCGCGCTACGCACTAACATGGAAGCGGCTGAAGAAGTCGCGCGCCAGCTTCGTCTGCGTGATCTTGCCGGACTTATCGTGATCGATTTTATCGACATGGAAAGCAAGCGCAACAACGCGGCGGTGGAACGGCGCCTTAAAGAATCGCTTAAAAATGACCGTGCCCGTATTCAGGTCGGTCATATCAGCCATTTTGGCTTGATGGAAATGAGCCGCCAGCGGCTGCGCCCGTCGATTGCCGAAACTAGTATGATCGTGTGTCCACATTGCGCTGGCACCGGACACGTGCGCAGCACCGAAACGGCCGCACTATTCATTCTGCGCGCGATTGAGGAAGAAGGCAGCAAACGCCGCGCTGCCGAAATTTTGGTGCACACCCATGGCGCCATCGCGCTGTATATTTTGAATAATAAGCGTGATTTGCTTGACTCGATCGAAGCGCGGTTCGGCATGCGCGTTTGCTTTGCGGCAGATGACACTTTGCTACCAGACCAGTCACGCATCGATAAAATACGCGCCGCCCTGCCGATGGACCCCAACCAGACGAATTCAGCCGAACGCCGGTCTGATTACGATACGCCGTTCGTTGCCGCCGACGAAAACGACAGCGCCGATAGCGATGATGCCGACATCAATAGCGATGACGATGCCGATTGCGACGGCAGGGAGCCGCCAGCACGTGCAACGGGTACGGGCGCGACCGCAGAAAGTGAGGCAGCCGAGGCCGAACGCGGCCGCCGCCGCCGCCGCCGCCGCCGTGGTGGTCGCAACCAAGATGGCAGCCCCGATGCAACAGCCCTGGAGTTGGGCGAACAACCCGACGTAACCGACGCCGCATTCCCTGTGCTTGCCAATGGCACGATGGCGGTGCCCATGCAGAACACCACGCGTCCGCCAGAATTACAGCGTGACGCTGAGCCTGCTGAAACTGGGGGTACCGAATCCGCGCGTCCCGAATCAGCGCGCGGCGAATCCGGGCGCGACCGCCCCCGCCGCCGCCGGGGCGGACGCCGCAACCGCGCAGCCGGACCCGACGAAGCTGCCAACGTAGCCGTCGAGGATGAAGAAAAAACCGAATTTGTTCGTGACCCAGCGCCTATGTCAGCCGCCTTTAGCTATAGCGGCCCAACACCGGCCGATCCCTTCGCTAATGGCGGCGGTGACATTTTCGATGTGCTCGAGCAAGCCGAAGAGGCCCGCCATAACGAAGCGGCCGTTAGCGCCAATGCAACCAGGGAGAATGAAGACACAGCCCCGCCCCCCCGGGCAGCACTCCCCGTTCGCGTCCACAAAATAGTTGAAGCGCCAGTGCCATTGCCAGGACCATCACCTTCGGTGGTTACCACACCCGCCCTTCAAGTGGTGGAAGCCGTGGTCGGCCCGGTCATTCAACCTGTGCTTCTCAATGACACACCGGCTGACAGTGATCGCAAAAAGGGCTGGTGGCGCCGCTAACGCGGCACTGCCAACTCCGCCTCACTTATGATCGTAGTCAGCGCCCCGCAAAAGGTGCGCGATACACCCAGCCGCGATCATAGATTAATGCGGAATTCCCGGCGTCGGTGTTGCCCCTGGCCGGCCCGACGGTGTCACCGATTTTCCGAAATTTGTGCCCAACCGGTTGCGGGTGGCTGATTGGTTGAATTGCCCGGTCACCTGGCTGGGTGAGGTCGCTGAGTACGGCGCGTCAGACGCCGCCGATGGGCGCGGCTGTCCCTGAACAAGCGTATGCATCTGCGCATTTACGCAATCGTAGCTGCGCGCATCGTCTAGTTGAACGTCGATACAGTTGGTTGGGAGCTGTTTCTGCTGATCAGTAGACGGCCCCGGCACCGGCTGTGCGCCAGCGGATTCAACGCCGCCCAACAGCAACAGTGCCACCAATGGCGCCGAAAAACGCGTCACTTCGGCGAGGCCGTTAGCATCCGTGTAAGCTCTATTTCATTCACCTGCACCGGGTCGCGTTTCAACATCGTGTCGGCATAGGCGCGCTGATCGGTCGCCCGGCGCTGCTGACGTAGCGCCTTAACCAGCTGATCGCGCACTTCGGCGAGCGGTGCTGGCCCAGCGGGCCGTGTTGCTATCAATTCAATCAAATGGCAGCCAGCGGGCGTGCAAATCGCATCGCTAATCATGCCGTCAGGCAAGCCTTTTACCGACGATTTAACCGGCTCAACAATACGATCCTCCGGCACCCAGCCCAGGTCATTGTATGCCACCGACCCATCTGCTTTGCCGGCGTGATCAAAACTCACCCGGCCACGCGAAATATCGCGGCGCAATCCGGCAAGTTTAGCCTTTGCTGCGCCCTTCGTGGCTGCGCCAGCCACCACGTAAAGCTGGGCAATATGATACAAGCGGGGCGCTAAAAATCGTTGCTTGTTTTGTTCATATGCAGTCGCAATATCAGATTCGTTTGGGTAATCAGGCGGTAATTGGGTTTTAACCGCAAGCCAGCTTTGCACCACAGCCTGATCGCGCAGGCGCTTTAAGGCTGCCGCGATATCTGGCCGATCGGACCATTTATGGGCTTCTGCCTCGGCCAATATAGCGCGCTGCAGCAAAACATTGCGTAAAAAATCTCTCAAACCGCTGGGCGTGGCGGTAATCTCATCGCGGGTAGCCTGGTCCGCTGCCGCAAGCAGAGTGCGGGCACCAGAGACGGTTATCTGGTCGTCCCCCCGCATGGCAACCACCGGATCAGCGACAGTTTGGGCAAACGCGGCGCTTGCGCTGCCCAGCAGGGCTGAAACCAAACCGACGGCAATACGAAGCCTTGCGCCGGCCATATTTATGGATGCCCTTTTCCGGCGGGTTCCGTGCCGCTGACTGGTGCGATGTATTCCTGATCATGGATTTTGTCATCGTAGTCCTGAACCAAATTTTCCAGATCGACTTTTGCGCTACCAATCAGCGGCTCGTAACTTTTCAACAAAATGTTACGAAAACCCTGCGTTTCATAAAGATGCAGAACGCTTTCTGACAGGCTGATCAATTTGGTATTGGTGGCTTTACACGTTTGCAGCGCGCGCGCATTGGCCGTGGCACTTTGCAATGCCTTACGGCTTTCCGCATCCTTGCTCTGCGCCACCGCATTGGCCTGCTGATAAGCGCCCTGCCATTTGGTCAAATCACCGGCCATCTGGGCCGCCTGCGCGTGGGCTGCATCCAACGCTGCCTGTGCAGACTTCAGTTCGTCGGGTTTGGCAGCCTGGGCAAGTGCCACTTTTGCGGCGTCTACCTGTGCTTGCAAGGCGGCCTTATCGGCCTGCAACTGCGCAACCTGGGCCGTTGCCTGGGCCGCCTGATCCTGGGCCGCCCGCATTTCGGTCACCGACTGGCGCAAGGCATCGCGCAGGCGCTGTTCGGGGCTATCGTCCGCCCGCGCATTGGTAACCGCAACGGCCATAAGGATCAGGCCAGTGCCAAGGATTGCTGAGGAAAAACGCTGAGGATCGCGCATGATCAGAAAGCCGCGTTCAGGTCGAGCTGGATCACATCCACGTTAGAACGCGGTCCAGAAACCGCCTGCGCGCTGTGTAATCGCAAGCCGACCCATGTGTTATTAGCAACCCCAACACCGCCACCCAGCACAAAACCACGCGCATTAGTGCCGCCAAGATGGAAATCGGAATCGTTTAACGCATCCAGCGTCGCGTCGCTCTCGATGTATTTATACGCGACGAATGTGTTCCAATCCCACAACTTAGCGAGTTTCGTCTGCCCGACTGTGACCCGCAGCATGTAACCGGTATCGCCACCAACGTAATGGTAGGTGGTGCACTGATTGGTCTTGGGGTCGGTATAGGCACAGGAGAGGTTATTCTGCGGCCCAACCGGCCCGTTGGAAGGCCCGTGATTTAAAATGCCATTGCGATTAAAACCAAGGTTCTTAACAAACTCGCCATCCAGGGCAACATCGACCGGGTGCCAGGTCAGAATGTCAAAATGTGGATGTATTTCAAGCACGTTAAAACGTGATGATAGCCCGTAATATTGTGGTGCTGCGGCAGTCGCCGTGCTTCCCGTTGGTGGCACAAGGTTACGAATGGCAAAATAGGTATTCCCGGTCTGGCCGAACGCTGGTCGCGTGTTGTCACTGTCACAGTAATAAGCGCCGCCGGCTTGCACCGTGCACGGCGACGATACCGATCCCTGCAGTCCGTTAAAATCAAACAAGCCGACCGCCAATTTCGCGGCATATTGATCATTCGGCCGCCATTCCACACCACCCTGCAAAGCAAACAGATAGGCATCGCGGCTAGCGTATTTTGTGCTGCTATTGGTCGAAAAATCAAACGCGGTGTTGAGCACCGGAAATGCACCACCGGCACCAAACACCGACCAGTTATGGTTAAAACTGTGCGTATAGGCTGCAGCCACGCCATCAAACCCGAGATCAGTGTGGTAGATCAGGTCAGTTGTGTAAAACGGGTTAATCGTGCGCCCCAGGTAAAATTGTAGATCGCGATACGCCGTAGCTGTTAGATAAGCGCGATCCAGAAAAATCCCGTATTTGTTAAACTCGCCACTGCTGCCCATAGTTTGGTTGGTTGAAATCGGCCCAGCATCACCGGTGGTAAGGCGCATATCGGCGGATAACCAATCGGCGATCTGCCCTTGCACACCAATACGGGCGCGCGCGCGAAACCGATTGCGATCCTGTGTCGTATTGTAGAAAGGCGGATTATTTCCAGTGCCCGCAGCAAGCCCCGCCACGTCAAAACCTGATCCCTGGTTGATCGACGGGAAGTTGATAAAATTTGGATTGTTGGTGGAATCGAAAAGGTCACTTTCATAGCGCAACCGCATGTCGCCATAAATTTTTACCCGCTTGGTCCAACCCGGCAACGCATCAGGTTCTGCCCAGCCTTCCTCGCGCGCCTGGCTCATCACGTCGGCACGCACCTGGTCAGCAATCTGGCGTCGCACGAACGATGGCACATAAGTCACCCGCACTTCGCCCGGGGGCGGCGAGGCGGGGGCCTCGGTGTCGGCCGTTTGAACGGCTGCACGATGGGCGCGCTTGCCAGGACCGGACTCGCGCAGCAGGTCGGTCGCCTGCCCCTTGGTCACAATACCTTTATCAATCAACAGCTGGATCAATTTCACCGTTTGCTCATCGGCGCGTGCAGCGCCTGGCAGCAAAAGCGACGCCATCAGCGCAGGCATCGCCACGCTGCGTTGTAGCCAGGATCGATAGACGGATTGGGTCATTTTTCTGCCTTGTCGAAGGGTTCAGCCCGGATCGTGCGCATTGATGCGCACCACCCAGGGGTGCCCGCCAGTCATGCTGGCGGGCAGGGATTCGTTCATCGTAAGCGCGTGCAGCACACGCTCGATCTCAATGCGGTCATCTGAATCGCCGCTAAAGTCACGAATAATCACACTTGTCGCGCGGCCATTGTCATCAAAAGTAACGGCAACAGTCAGCCGGTAGACGGCATCGCGCAGTTTATCATCCTGGCGCAGGCTATCTTTGACGTGGGTAACAATCGCATTCTTGTAATAATCGGCAGCTTCAGTGGTGTCACCGCCGCCGCCGCTGCCAACATCACCCTCGCCATTACCAACACCCAAACCATACGCCGACGGTCCGTTACCGGCGGTCGCCGTTAAACCCTGCGCTGGCGGTGGCGGCGCCTTGGGGGCGGCTTTGGGCTGCTCAATCTTCTGCTGCTGCTTTTCTTCCTGCTTCTGCGGCTCATCCGGTTTTGGCGGCGGCGGCGGCGGCGGCGGGGGCGGCGGCAATTTGATGTTAATCGTCGGCGGTTCCTGATGCGGCCGCGCAGTTGGCCCCATGTGGCGCAGCGCGTTGATCACAAAATAAATACCGAACCCCGCGACCAGAACACTAATGGCCGGCACACCAACCCGCTGCCAGGTTGGCTTACGGTCGAATTCCAGGTTGGGATCGTCTTCACCAAGCATGTTAGCTGCCGGGCGTACGCTGGGCGGCAAGCCCGATCGAGGTGATGCCAACGCGGGCACAAACGTCCAGCACAGTCATCACCTTTTCATACTGCACCGCGCGGTCGCCCTTAATCACCACCGGCAGATCAGGCGTTACCGCTTTAAAATCGCGCAGCTTGCGTTCCAGTTCGGCCAAACTTACCGGCACCGCTTCGATAAAAATCTGGCCAGTGGGCGATACCGCGATCACTTTGGTTTTGGGCACAGCCAAGGATTGCACCGCACTTCCGTGCGGCAAATCCACCTTCATACCCTGCACCGACGCCGTCGTCATGATGATAAAAATCACCAACAGCACATAGGCCAAATCCAACATCGGTGTGATGTTAATATCATCGTAAGGCTTGTCTTCGTTCAACTGCATGGCAAATACCCTTTATGTGCCAATCGCTTACTCGGCCGCTTCGGCAGCAACATCAACCTGCCCAATATTACCTTCTGCAACGCGTGCAACCATTTCTTCGATGAACACGTGCATCTCGGAGATCATGCTTTTGATCCGCACCTGGTAGTAATTATAGCCAAACAAGGCCGGGATCGCGACGAACAAGCCGGTCACCGTGGCAAGCAACGCGGCCGCAATACCTGGCGCAATCGCGTTCACGTTCACGTCGCCCGCCGCCGCAATGGCGGCAAAGGTGATCATCACACCCACCACCGTGCCCAGCAGCCCAATAAACGGCCCGCCGGCGATGCAGATGGTGAGCAACACCATACGGTTGTTCAGCTTTTCCGCCTCACCCACCATGGTTGCTTCCATGGCGGCGCGAATGGCGGCAATCGATTGTGGCGCCAAAGTGCCATCGGCCAAGGTGCGCCCGCCATGCAAACGGTCATGCAGTTCGCGCACACCGGTATCATAGATACGGAACAAACCTGATGGCGCCATGGCGCGGGCTTTTTCCTTGGGCATTGGCGGCAGCAGATCGCGGTGATTTTTCTTGGCAACCGCGCGGTAGGTTTCGCGAAACAAGCGGTTGGCCCGGGTTGCCGCACCAACGGTTAGGCCACGGCCAACCATCACGAACCACGACATCACCGCCATAATCAACAACACGCCGATCACTACCCAGGCGTCGATGGTCACCGATCGCACAATGATGCCGATAAAGCCGGATCCCAGGCTGCTATTTTGCTCGGCGGTCTCAAAGCTCAACAAATTAGCCTGCGCGCCTTGGGTGCGATAGGCGACCGCTATGGCGCCGGGCTGGCGCACCACTTTACTCAGCTGAACTTCGTCAATTTCGCCCTGAAAATTCGCAGGAACAGCCACTGGCGCGAGCACCGCTGCCGCCGGGGCCGTAGGCTTCGCCGCAGCAGTTGCATCCGGTGTCGGAACGGCCGCTGCAACGACCGGCGTTGCACCACCCAATAGCGGCGCTCCGGCAATCGCCGGCAGGCTGCCTGGCTGTTCGCCCACCTTCGCACCATCAACAAAAAGAGCGATTTTGTCGGCAGCAGCCGTCACTGTCACCAAATGCCAGCTATCCACGGCAAGCGGAGCCTGGCTTTTCACCGTAATTGGCGCAGCCCCCCCACTAACCGTGACATAGGGCACGCCAGCATCAACACCCACCAGCAAGTCAGCCGAACCGCCCGCATCACGCTGATCATAAATCGCGGCACTTTGGGTGGCCGGGGTGGGCTTGACCCAAACCTGAAAGGTCAACGGCTGACCAGCCGCAATATTCAACGGCAAAGCGGGTGCCAGTTTAACCGGCACCGTGCCATCGAATTTTGCGCCAAATCCCAGAATACTATCGGGATCACGCTTCGCGGGTGTCAGCGCGTTATTGGCAAAACCGGTCGAATCCTTCGCCAAACCATTTTCTTCGGCAAAGTGCCATACCAGTATCTGGTCAGGATCGTAGGTGCCTTTGGCATCTGAAACGTCGGATGCTTTGTCGTTACCCCAATACATATAGACACTGGTCACCGTGCCCGGCGCCAAATCGGGCACATCGACCCAAATCAGCGCTACCTGGTCAATAAGCCCGTCCCATTTTTCAATATGGAATTTTAACGGGGTTTTGTCGTCGGCGGCCACAAAGCGAATATCGTTACCGTCAGGCTTGGCGGAATCGAATTTAAAATTGCTCTGATGCAACCGCACCAGAATTTGGGTGCGCCCAATTGGGTCGCCGATATTGGCGCCTTTTGGGCCAGCATCAGCATCAAGCTTAACCCGGTACGACCAGTCACTGTTCCACCAAGCGGCGAATGCCGCCCCCGGTGCTAATGTCTGCAAGGCGACCGTGAGACCCAGTATAACCAGGGCGCGGCGCACCAGGCGGCCGGCGGCTGTCATGGATGTCATCACTTAAAACTCCCCATAAAGGCGAAACAACACCCGGTTTGTGCCGGAATGCGTGTTGGGACCGTGGTTAAACGTTTGGGCATCTTGCAGGGCTGCATTAAAGTAGCCCCACAAATTCAGGCGCGTGCCGATGCCGGCAGACGTAAGCCCTTGCCCGGAAAGCTGCCCCAGCTGTGCGCGCTGCAAGCCGACGTAGCCGGCATCGGCAAACAGGTGAAAGCGCCAGCTATGCAGCGGGCCTCGGATATAGCGCGCGATCGATGGGCTGCGCAGCTCGGTCTGCACATAGGTGCCGTAATCACCTAATGTCTCAGATTCCAGGTACCCGCGCACCGAATCCGCGCCCCCCAGCCCGAATTGTTCGGATGAAACCAAGGGTTCGTTACTAAGCTGCCCCTGGACATTACCCCAAAGCTGAATATCGTGATCGAGGTCTTCCTCCCGGCTCACACCAGCCTTCAGCACCGCAAAATTGCGCGGCGCGTATAACCGCTTATTCTCAAACTCAGCGGTGTTACTGCCAATCGAACCAAGACCAAGCACCACCCCCACGGTCGCATCAGTGGTGGATCGCCGCCCCGACCAGTTAGCCGCATAGGTCGCACTAAGCGGATAATAGGTAATCGGCGCTGATGTCAGCTGGTTCGTCGTGGTGAATGTATCCAGCTCGTAGTATTTTTTGTAATCCCAGCCAACGCTAAAGGAATGGCTAAAACTGCCGGTGGCACCCAACGGCACTAACAAGCGAAACCCAGCCGTGGTGCCGCGGCCGGCGACATTGGTGGTGCCAAGGGCTGTGACGTTACTATTGGAATGCAGATACGACACCAGCAGGGATAAGCGGCTGGCGGGGATATGAAACAGGTAAGATGCCGAGGTAATTTCGGCATCCTGCACGTCTTCAGGCGCCACCGAATAGGCTATGGTGCCGGAATCGCCGCGCTGGAAAAAATTGTTATAACTCAGTGAACTGTTCAACCGAAGCGCATGGGTATCCGCGTTGTAGCGGTTGTTCAGCTCCACCGACCCATGCAGCGGAAAGGTATCGGTCACATTTAAATCGACATCGACAGTGCCCGGCACCCGCCCGGGGCGCAGTTGCGGCTCTACCGTGCGGTCGGGCAGCTGGTTCAACCCGACCAAATCACGGGTGACGTCGGGCATATGCGGCACCTTGCCGGGGGCCAGCGACGGCGCCCCCGCCCGCACCGCATCGGGCACAAAGTAGCGGCTCCCCTTTACCCGCAGTCGGCCAACAACCCGCTCGGTGACGTCCATCCGGATTACGCCCTCGCTGGCCGCCACATTTTGCCGGGGCACACTAACCGACACCGTGGCGTAGCCCGCTTTTTGATAAGCGTCTTCCAGCGCGCGGCGCGCCGCTTCTACGTCGCTGGCCTGCCTATTGGGCCCCAGAAACGGATAAACCACTTCCTCAACCGCATCGGCCGGCAACAGTGTACTGCCTTCGACGCGGATTTCGTTCAAATCAAATCCATGGTTACGCACAGCTCCCGGCACGTCCGCAAAAGCGCGCCTTGCCATCGGCACACAGCCAAGCGCCACGGCGATCACCGCCGCGCTCGTTGAGCCATTAAGCAGGCGTTGCGCAATTCGGCACGCTTTGAGTGGCAAAATCGGGTCCGCCTGTTCACAGAATAAAGACAAGTTGCGGTCCTAATGCCATCGACTGCCGATGGAGGCCAGTTTTCTAGTGTTACAGTATGATTACAGGTTGTGCAGTGCGGCGCAGGCGCCACAGGGTGACGATCATCACCTCGTAACCGACCACAGCCCGCGCCACCAACCATGGAGCCCATCAGTCGGCGCGGCCAACCTCGCAAGGAGGCAACGCGCGCAATAGCACCCAGCCCGCGCGGTAGCCGCTTATTGATCCGGGAATTTCAACTCAGCGGCGATCCTTTTTGCCTGCGCAGAAACCAACCCGTTGATGCGGCAGGTTGTCACATAACTGTCAGCAATCTATCAAATACCTGTCACGTCAGTGTCACACTCCTTTGCTAGATACCCCTCAGCCAGCCGACATCAGGCTGGTCTTTCTCTCGAGGGGACAATCACACATGACTCGCACGCACCTGTTAGGCGCCGTGTCTGCGGCCGCTCTGGCCTGCATCAGCACCGCCGCTTTCGCTACCCCTGCTAACATCGTTGCCGGCGGCGCCAGCCTGCCAGCCGCCGACTATCAATACGAAATGACTAAGTATAACGCTGAAGATCTCGCCACGGCGTCGGACTTCGGCAACAGCTTCGCAACCCCCGCCCCCTACGGCACGCAAGGCTCAGGCGCTGGTCTCGCTGGCGTGATCTACAACAACCTGCAATGCATCGCGACCAACAACTGTGGCAAAACCACTGATGCTGCGCCGAAGTTCAACCCGCAGACCGGCGCTGGCGGCACCAATGTTGTCCACATGGCCGGTTCGGATTCGCCGCTTTCGAATGACCAGTTCAACATCTGGAATGGCACCTACACCGGCACCACGTCGTACACGACTAACTTTGGCGCCTCGAGCGCTGGTAATCTGATCCAGCTTCCTGCCATGGGCGTTGGCATTTCCATCGTTGTGCAAAACGCCAACATGGCATCGAACGGTTTTGTCACCCTGACCGATGACCAGATTTGCGGCATTTTCTCAGGCAAACTGTCCAACTGGAACCAGGTCAACTCCGCTCTCACACCTGGCGCGATCACCGTAAACTACCGCTCGGATGGGTCGGGCACCTCAGCGATCTTCACCCAGCATCTCGCCGCCGTCTGCAACGCGACTAACTCGAACTTCAGCATCAGCAACCTCGCTTCGGTCACCACCGATGCGGCGACTGGCCTGTCGATCGGCACCACCACCTTCTCCAAACTGTTCACCGGCCTGACCACCCCGTTTGCCACCACACCGGTTGGCAGCTCGGGCAGCAGTGGCGTTTTTGGCAGCCTCGGCGGCCAAACTTCGTCCATCGGCTACCTCTCGCCTGATTACACCTCGATCACCACGGTGATCCCGGGTAACACGTTGAAGGTTGCCGCCGTGCAGGGCGTTGGCGAAACCGTCGGCACCACCCCGACAACCATCAACATCGTCAAAGGCCTGGCCAGCGCCGGCGCGGGTGCGGCTCACGCTGCCCCACCAGCACAATCCGCAGCCAATACGGTTGATGCCTGGGTGCCGTTGATACCGGTTGTCACCGCAGGTTACCCGATTGTTGGTTACACCACCTTCGTGTTCCCACAATGCTACGCGAATGCCAACATCGCCAAAGGCGTCTCCACATTTCTGAAGCTGCACTACAAAGCGCCAGCCTACCAGGCGATCCAGAACACCAATGGTTTCGTCACCGTTCAGGGCACGGCCGCGGCTAAATATGTGCCGGCGATCCTGGCCAACGTTCTCGCCAACACCAACGGCTGGAACTACAACATCAACAACTCAACCGCTTGCTTCGGCAAAGGCGGCCGTTAATCTAACCTAGAAGCGGCTGCGGCAACGCGGTCGCTTCTGCTCTAGGAAAGGCGGTCACTTCGGTGACCGCCTTTTTTTGTGCGCCCACCGGCCAGTCTCCCCCCTTGCCACCCGTGCTGCCGCCTGCGATGCCAGCCACCATTCGGCAAACTGCGGAGCCCCCCGATGCAATTCTGGCACATCCCATCCCCGACCGGCATCGATAGCCTGATATGCCGCGAACATAACATCCCCCGCCCCGGCCGCGGCCAAGTGCTGGTACGCATGCGGGCAGCAGCACTCAATTTCCGCGATCTGTCGGTGATCAGCGGCACCTATATGATGGGGCCACTACCGCAGAACCTGGTGCCACTATCCGACGGGGCCGGCGAAGTGGCCGAAATCGGTCCCGAGGTGACCCGGGTCGCCGTCGGCGATCGGGTCGCAGGCATCTTCATGCAGGCCTGGCTCGGCGGCGAGATGACCACCGAACATGGCGTGTCAGCCTTAGGCGGCGCGCTGAATGGTGTGCTGGCGGAATACGTGCTGTTCGACCAAGCCGGCCTTGTTCACATCCCACAACATCTGTCGTTCGAAGAAGCCGCCACCCTGCCCTGCGCCGCCGTCACCGCCTGGAACGCACTGTTTACCGCGCGCCCCACACTGCCTGGGCAAAGCGTGCTGGTTTTGGGCACGGGTGGGGTCTCCATGTTCGCACTGCAATTCGCGCGCCTCGCCGGTGCGCGCGTGATCGCCACATCGTCGTCCGACACCAAACTCGCCAAGGCCGAGCGACTGGGCGCGGATACGCTGATCAATTACACACAAACCCCAGATTGGAACGGCCCAGTGCGCGCCGCCACCAACGACCGTGGCGTGGATCACGTGGTGGAAGTCGGCGGGCCGGGCACCATGATGCGATCCATTATGTCGGCCCGCCTGGGTGGCCAAGTGCATATGATCGGCGTGCTATCTTATGGTGAAATCAACCCGCTGTTTATCCTGGCCGGGAACGTCACCGTGCGCGGTGTTTTTGTTGGCAATAGGGCGATGTTTGAAGACATGAACCGGGCGATCGATTTGCACAAACTTCACCCGGTGATCGACAGCGTGTTTCCCTTTACCGAGGCGCCACAGGCCTATCGCCACCTGAAAAATGCTGGTCATGTCGGCAAAGTGGTGATCAGTATCGCGCCATGATCGGTGATCGCCGCCTATTGCGGGCGGAGGCTGATTTTGGCCTGCTCAGCAAGCTTTGGGGCATCAACTGGGTTTTTGTGCTGCTGCTGTGCGCGCTGGCGGCCTGTGGCTACACCGCCCTGTATTCGGCTGGCGGCGGCCCAGAACCTTACGCGTGGCGCCACGGCATGCGGTTCGGCTTTTGCGTGGTGATGATGTTGTCGCTGGCGATGGTGGATATTCGCCTGCTCGTACGGCTTTCCTGGCCAGCTTATGGCTTTGCGTTGGTATTACTGCTTCTGGTGCTAAAAATGGGCCATGTCGGCAAAGGTGCCGAACGTTGGCTGGACATCGGGCCGGTTCAGTTGCAACCCAGCGAGATTATGAAAGTGGCGCTCGCCATGGCGCTGGCATCGTGGTTTAGCCGTTCCTCGATCGAACAGATGGGCAACCCAATCTGGCTGCTGCCACCGGCGATCGCGGTGTTGGTGCCGGTCGCGCTTATCCTTAAAGAACCCAACCTTGGCACTGCAGTGATCACGGCAACCATAGGCGCTGCGATCTTTTTCGCCGCCGGCATGCGGCTGTGGCAAATTGCGCTGGTGATCGCCCCCACCCCTTTTTTGGCGGAATTTGCTTACCACCATCTGCATGATTATCAGCGCGCCCGCATCACCACTTTTCTTAATCCTGAAAGCGACCCGTTAGGGGCCGGGTATAATATCATTCAGTCCAAAATCGCTCTGGGATCAGGTGGCATGTGGGGCCAGGGGTTTATGCAGGGCACCCAGGCACATTTGAATTTTTTACCTGAAAAACAAACCGATTTTATCTTTTCCATCATCGCCGAGGAATGGGGTTTGGTCGGCGCCCTTACCGTTTTGACGTTGATGCTGCTGGTGATCTTGGGCGGTATGCTGATCGCCTTGCGCTGCCGCCATCAATTTGGCCGCCTGCTGGCGCTGGGCATATCGGTTAATATGTTCATGTACGTTTTCGTCAACATCGCCATGGTGGAAGGGGCAATCCCAGTTGGTGGCGTGCCGCTGCCGTTGGTATCGCATGGCGGATCGGCGATGCTGACCGTTATGGTGGCGATGGGTTTATTGATGTCGGTGCATGTCCATCGCGACGTTGAATTCGATGACCGGCGCGAGACCGTCTGAATGCCGCGCAACGCATGACGCCGACGATTTCGCGCGCACAGCTCCATGCAGCCTTACTGTCGGGGCATAGTGCCACCGACGTGCTGGAAAAGCTTGGCGGCGCCAAGGTAACCGCGCACCGCTCGAACGAGCCACCAATCCCATTAAGGCAAAGCGAACGCGCGCTTTTACACCTGCCAAGCAATGGCAACGCCACCCATCGCCGGGTGGAATTACGCATCGGCGACGTGACCTTGTCCGACGCCGACATCTGGTACGTCGCGTCGCGCCTACCCAGTGCCATGGTGGCAGCCTTAAACAGCACCGATAGCCCGTTCGGGCGGGTGGTGCGTGCGCTTGACCCACGCCGAACGGTTCTTGCCACACATATTGGCATTGCGGGCGATACGCACGCCCTAGAACACCGCGCCGTATTATGGGTAAACACAACCCCCATAGCCCTGGTTACCGAACGCTATCGCTGGGACGTGCTCAGCCTGCCTTAAGCCGCTCAGCCGCGCGTTCAATGGAACGAATCACGGCTTCAGCAGCCTGAGCCACGGCGGGATCGGGGTTTGTGCTTAGTCGATCCGCGGTCAACAAAGCCGGCGATAACATGCCGCGCACATCGTGGCGCAGCACCGACAACGCCTTGTCGCGGGCGGCCAAGTCATCGGTGGCCGCCGGCACCGCATCATCTTTCGGCGGTAACCACCTGGCACGGCCGTACCAGCCTGCGCCAAACCCCAAAATCACAACCGCAAACACCGCCAAAACCATCATGTCATTATGGCCCCCAACTTTAAGGCCCCCGCCCTAAGGCCCCCGCCCTAAGGCCCGAGTGACACGGCCGACAGTGTCGTGCTGCCGGCAATCACCGGCGTTGCCGCACTGGTTGACAGCATCACGCTAAAACTACCGGCCGGCCGGACAAATCCGTGGGCGGTGTCGCTCCAGCGCGACAGCAACCGGTTATCAACCGCAAGCGTTACGTGCTGGGTAGCGCCGGCGTTTAAACTAACCCGCGCAAATCCCAACAGTCGTGGCGGTTGGGCAGGGCCTGGGTTAGCCGACAGATACAACTGCGGCACATCGCTACCCGCCCGGCTGCCCGTGTTGGTCACGTCGAAATCGGCGGTGAGATTAGCACCACTGGAAAGTTTCAAATTGGCATAAGCAAAATGCGTGTAGCTCAGGCCAAATCCGAACGGAAATAACGGCACACTTTTGCGTGCAAAATACCAGCGATAGCCGATATCCGTGCCTTCAATATCATAATTCACTGTGAACGCCGCGCCCGCCGAGCTGCCGTGATCCACCACCGGGCGGGGCAACTGCGCCTCATTCGCTGGAAAAGTCATCGGCAGGCGGCCTTGCGCATCGCTATCGCCAAACAGCACCGATGCGATGGCCGGGCCGCCGCCAGACCCCGGGTACCATGCTTCAACCACGCCACGCACGGCCGCAAGCCACGGCATCAGCACCGGCCCACCGCTTTCAATCACCACAATGGTGTTGGGGTTAACCGCCGCCACGGCACTAACCAGTTGATCCTGGTTGACCCCGCTTATGGGGTCGAGTGGCAAGGCCAGCGATGCCATATCGATGCCCTCCGCAGCCCACTGATTAACAAACACAATCGCCGCATCGGCCCCTTGGGCTGCCGCCGCTGCCGCCGATGGCGATGCACCAGAGACAAAACTCACACTGCCGCCGGCGAGCTTACCACCGATCGCGCTTAGTGGCGCCGAAGGATCCCAAATCCGTGGATGTGGAAACGCGTGGCTCGGGTCAATCGGCTGGGCCGGGCCGCCAAGTGGCCACACCTGCGACGAACCGCCGCCCGATAGCACGCCGTTATTGGCATTCGACCCGATCACCACAATCCGCCGGGCCGCCTTACTCAGCGGCAGGAGGTTACGGTCGTTTTTCAGCAGTACAATGCCTGCCGCCTCAACCGTCTGCGCCACCTGAATATCGTGCACCGCATCAAGCGGACGAATAATTGGCGGCGTATCAACTATGCCGGCGGTGAATTCAGATCGTAAGATACGCCGCACCATGTCTGTCAGCCGGGCCGCAGGTACCGTGCCCGCGGCCAGCGCCGCGCTCAGTTGGGTGGTAAAGAACGGCCCACCATTGGCCGCATCGGCCAGGTCACCGGACTCCTGGTCAAGACCGCCATTAGCATCGGTCGCCGCATGCACCGCCCCCCAATCGGACATCACATACCCTTGGTAATGCCAGTCCTGCTTCAATACCTGATTCAATAGATAATCACTGCCGCAGGCATACGCACCATTGACCTTATTATACGAACACATCACCGACCCTGGTGCACCGATGTTCAGCGCGATCTCGAACGACAATAGGTCACTCTCGCGCAGCGCCTGCGATGCCATGCTGGCATTCACCACGGTGCGCCCGGTTTCCTGCGCATTCACCGCATAGTGCTTCATGGTAGAAATCACGTGGCGCGATTGCACACCGCGGATCAACTGGCCGGAGATGGTGCCGGCCAGCAGGGGATCTTCGCCGGCGTATTCAAAGGTGCGCCCGCCGCGCGGATCGCGGGTTAGGTTCATCGCCCCTGCTAGCATCACATTAAAGCCCTGGCGGCTAGCCTCATCGCCAATCATAGCCCCCGCAGTAAACGCCATAGCTGGGTCAAAACTGGCGGCAAGCGCCGGCCCGGATGGCAGCGCGGTGGCATACCCTGCACTTCCACGCATCGGGATGCCGGTTCCCAGATCAACTGGGTCAGCCACCCCTAATCCTGCGTCGGTTTCCTGAAGCGCCGGCAGATTAAGCCGCGCAATGCCAGGCACAAACCCGCCAGAGCCCAACGCGCCATCAGGCTTTTTCAGATAAGGGGTAAACGCTAGGCCGAGCTTGCCATCCACCACCAGTAGCTTTTCCGCTGTGGTCATCTGGCCAGCAAAATAGGTGGCGCGCACATCTGGGCTGGTGGATGGGCAGTTCCATGGCTGATAAAATACGCAAGCTGCCCGGGCACCAGGGGGGGCCAGCACGAATATGCCGCCAATCGCCAGGGTTGAGGCGTGCTGAAGTAGGCGTGAACGTAAATCGGCCATAGCGTTATTCCCCCGGCGCGCGGTCCGGTTGACCGGGTTTTGCTGGCGCTCATCGCCACGCTAACCGCGCAGCGCGCGCACCGAAAGGGCAAAAACAGTAAAGCAGCGGCCAAGTTGCGGATTGACCGCACCGCCGCCCCCCCCTATAAGCCGCCGCTTCGGAACGGGGTGCACATTGCCCCGCGATGTTTGTTGGAGTTCCTTTCGTGAAGCGCACCTATCAACCGTCTAAACTGGTCCGTAAGCATCGGCATGGTTTTCGTGCCCGTATGGCGACCGTCGGCGGCCGCAAGGTGCTGGCTAACCGCCGCGCCAAGGGCCGTAAGCGGCTTTCGGCCTGATCAGCGCGGGGGCGCCAAGCTATGGCGCCTTCACCGATCAAGCCTATCGGCTCATGGCGGCCAAACCGCAGCGTCTGAAACAGCGCCGCGAATTTTTGGCGGCGGCAGCACGCGGGCGCAAAGTTGCGACCCCCGGCATTGTGCTGCAATGGCTGGACCGCAGCGATGCTGAACCAGTGCGTTTTGGGTTTACCACCACGCGTAAGATCGGCAACGCCGTAGTACGTAACCGGGCGCGTCGGCGCCTGCGCGAAGCGGCTCTGCAGATAACCCGCGAAACCTCGATTGTAGGGGCTGATCTGGTGCTGATTGGGCGACACGACACCGCCACCCGCAATTTTGCCGCTTTGCTGGGTGATCTGCGCACCGCTATCCGAAAAATCGGCCGACCATGAACGCGCTCACCCGCCTAACCATCCTTCTGGTGCGCGCCTACCAATTACTGCTGCGCCCAATTATCGGCGCCCATTGCCGGTTCGAACCCAGTTGCAGCCACTATGCCATTGAAGCCCTGGAAACCCACGGGGCAGCACGCGGCGCAAGCCTTGCGGCCCGCCGCATACTGCGCTGCAACCCATGGCACAAAGGTGGCTTAGATCCGGTGCCCGGTTGCGATACCTGCAGCCCCTCCATCCATACCCCTCGTTTGCGGATAACACCCTGATGGATCAAAAACGCCTGCCTTTGTTCATCGCGATCTCGCTGATGATCCTGGTGCTGTCCGAATGGCTGTTGCCGCACCCCAAGCATCAGCCGCCGCCAACGCCGGCGCCGATGACAGCGAGCGGCAACGCGAGCAACAACCCGGGCAGTGTCAAGGCCAACACGCCAACCTCGGGCGCGATAGTGGCCTCGGCCGCAGTGCCTGCGAACGTTCCCCGTGTAGCGATCGACGCCCCACGTATGACCGGCACCGTAAGCCTGACCGGCGCGCGGATCGATGATCTGCGCCTGCGCGATTATCACGAGACAGTCGACCAAACCTCGCCCTTGGTGCGCACCCTAGCGCCCGCCGGGGAAACCGATCCGTCCTACGTGCAATTCGGCTGGACCGGCGCAGATGGCATTCAGGTGCCCGATAACACCACGCCATGGGCTGCAGATCACGACACACTTAGCCAAACCCAACCCATCACCTTAAGCTGGGACAACGGCCACGGCCTGATCTTCACCATTGCCCTGAGCGTGGACGAAAATTTCGAATTTACCGCACGCCAAGGCGTGCGCAACACCACAACAAAGCCGGTGTCGGTGTTCCCGTGGCAGCGCATTCGCCGCGATTACACGCCGCAAACGTCGGGCTACAGCGTACTCTTTGAAGGCATGTTGGGAGTTGGTGGTAACCGCCTGAACAATCTTGATTACAAAGCGGCCGCCAAGGAAGCTAAGGATAAGCCCGATGGACTAGCTTATCAGTTTACTGGCAATGGCGGGTGGGCGGGTTTTACCGATAAGTACTGGCTGACAGTGCTGATCCCCGACCAAGCGCAACCGGTGACCACCAACTGGTATCACCTAACCGATAATGCCACCGACCATTTCCAGGTGAGCTACATCGCGCGTGATGCGCAGACCATCGCCGCTGGCGCCAGCGTCAGCGCCACGACACGTGTATTTTCTGGCGCCAAAGAAGTGCGCCTACTCGACCGCTACGAAACCCGTGAAACTGTGCCTATGCTGAGTTATGCGGTCGATTGGGGCTGGTTTTTCTTCATCACCAAGCCGTTCTTTTACGCTATCGATTTTCTCAATGAGTTAGTCGGCAATTTCGGCGTAGCCATTCTGATCTTTACCGTGGTCGTAAAGGCGGCATTCTTCCCGCTTGCGTCAACGTCATATCGCTCGATGGCGAAGATGCGCATCCTGGCACCCAAAATTCAGGCTGCCCGCGAACGCTATAAAGATGATCCGCCGGCCCAGCAAAAGGCCATGATGGAGATTTATAAGGTTGAGAAAGTAAACCCGGCTAGCGGTTGCTTGCCAATGGTGATCCAGATCCCGGTGTTTTTCTCGCTCTACAAAGTGATCCTGGTCACCATCGAAATGCGCCATGCGCCTTTCTTTGGCTGGATCCGTGACCTCTCTTCAGTCGATCCCACCAACGTCTTTAACCTGTTTGGCCTGATCCCGTTCGACCCCTCAATCTACTCGCACTACCTGCATTTGGGCGTGTGGCCGCTGGCGATGGGGGTCACCATGTGGTTCCAGCAAAAACTCAACCCGCCGCCGCCAGACCCAGCACAAGCCCGCATGCTGCAATTCATGCCGATCATCTTCACTTTTATGATGGGCAGCTTTCCGGCAGGGCTGGTGATCTACTGGACCTGGAATAACGCGCTGACTATCGCCCAGCAAACCTTCATTCAACGCCAGGCGATGCGCGCCGCAGCCGCGCGCGGCTAAGATGACCATGATCGAACCATTTGCCACCCCTAACGAACAAGACGATGCCGAAGCGCTGGAAACCGGGCGCGTGCTGTTCGCGCAATCGTGTAAATTCTTCTTTGGCGCGCAAAAGCTCGATCAGGTGCCACCGGCGATATCGCCTGAAATCGCCTTTGCCGGGCGATCCAACGTGGGAAAATCATCCCTGATCAACGCGCTCACCGGCCAGCACGGCCTAGCGCGCGCATCTAATCAGCCGGGCCGAACCCAGCAGTTGAATTTTTTCAATCTGGGTGATCGTCTCACCCTGGTGGATATGCCCGGCTACGGCTACGCACAGGCCGGGCGCGCGATCAAACGCGATTGGCAGGCTTTAATGTTTGCCTATCTGCGTGGCCGCCAGGATTTGCTGCGCGTGGTGCTGCTGCTGGATTCGCGTATCGAGATAAAAGAATCGGATCTCGCCGTGATGGATTTGCTCGATCGCGCGGCGGTCACTTACCAGACAGTGCTCACCAAAAGCGACGGCGTAAAACCGCCCGCCCTAGTGCGTAAACGCGAAGAAGTCCTTGCCCTCACTCGCAAACATGCGGCCGCCTACCCCGATGTGCTGGCAACCAGTGCCGAAACCGGCGACGGTATTGACGTGCTGCGCGCAAGGCTCGCCGGCCTGCTCACCTAAGGAACACCGTGCCAATGCCTGACCCCGCGACTGTGGTTAACCTGTCCCAGGGCAAGTATCGCGGTGTCTTGGGCAAGGACTGCACCGCCTACAAAGGCATACGCTATGCCCAGGCACCGATCGGTGAGCGGCGTTTTTGTGCCCCCGCCCCGTTACCGCCTAGCGATGATCTGCATAATGCCAGCAGTTTTGGCCCCGCCTGCGCCCAAGTTATCGGCATGCCGCGCGTTGGCGACGGGCGTTTTGGCCGAACCTACAGCGAAGATTGCCTCACCTTAAACATTTATACCCCAGCGGCCGATAGCGCCCGCCGGCCAGTCATGGTGTGGATCCATGGCGGTGCTTTTGTCACCGGCAGTGGCAATCTTTACGATGGCACCCACCTGGCGCAGGCCGGTGACATTGTTGTGGTCACCATCAACTACCGCCTCGGCGTGTTCGGCTTCGTCGATCTGGCAGCCGTAGCCAGTACTGACACCCCAAGCAATTTAGGCTTGCGCGACCAGATCGCTGCCCTGCGTTGGGTGCGCGATAATATCGCGGCCTTCGGCGGTGATCCCGATCGCGTCACCATTGCCGGCGAATCGGCGGGGTCGATCGCGATCTCATTACTGATGCTGTGTGATGAGGCACGCGGTCTGTTTCGCGGCGCGATTATGCAAAGTGGCGCGATAAACCTTATTCATGACCGCCGCATGGCCAGCCGCGTCGCCGATGCCTATCGCAATGTGCTAGGTGGCATCAGCGCCGCCAACTTAAAAAACCTGCCAACGGATACATTGCTGCAAGCGCAAATAGATGCAAGCAAAGCACTCAATGGCGCCCTATCTGCATCGCCCTGGTACGACGGCACCTTGCTGCCGGAAAACCTAAAAGTTGCGCGCGCAAAACCCACCGCCGCGGTTAACCTGCTTGCCGGCTTTAACCGTGATGAAACCGCGCTGTTTGAAAAAGTGCCCGGTGCGCAGTTAATGCGGCTCGACCGCCCCTTTCTGGTGGAACAGTTTTACCGAGAACTACGCCGCGACCACGCCGCCGACATTCTCGAAAACTATCGCAACACCAAGCTTGGCACCCGCCGGTTAGCCACCGATTTGTACTTCGCCATGTCCACCCGCCATTTCGCCGAACGCCAGGCAACACGGGCGCCCACGTGGTTTTACCGCTTCGACTACCGCCAGCCTTGGCTAGGTGCCGCCCACGCGCTCGAATTGCTGTTCATCTGGAACTGGACCGGACTGCTGCCAGCCTTGTTGCGGGGCGGCCCACTGCTAGGTGCGCGGGCAACGCTTGCCGCCAAAATGCGCACGCACTGGATCAACTTTATTCGCAATGGCGATCCCGGCGATGGCTGGCAAGGTTTTGATAAGGCCGGCCAGCACACCATGATTTTTGATATCACCAGCCGTATGGAAACCGATCCCGACCGCACCAATCGCCTGGCCTGGGACGGCGCCGACATAACCCCTAAGCGTATATAACGCTTACGGATCACCCACCGGCACGGCAGTTACACTATTATACGGGCTACCTTCCGGGGTGATCGCAACGGTGGACCACACCAAATACACCAGCACCCGCTTTTCCGGATCCCAGAGACGGGAGACACGAATTTCCTTAAACAGCCAGTTGGCACTGGCACCAAACACAATTTCGTTGGCCGGCAGATCACCCTTGATCACCACTTTGCTGGTGGCGCGGCAGGCGATTGAATAGCGGCTGGGATCGGTGGCCAGACCAAACGACCCCGAAACGCCACCGGTTTCCGCCCGCGACATATAGCAGCTGACGCCATCAACCCGTGGGTCATCATAGCGATCAACCACAATGCGGTCATTGCGGCCAAGCAAATGGAAGGTGGTATCAACATGGCCAATCCGTGCGGGCGCCCCTTCCGCCAGCGCGGCGCCGCAAGCGAGCATCATGGTGCCCGCGATCAAAAATGATTTCATGGCGCGCGCACCTTCAGTTTATCGGCAAATGCCTTGCGGAATTTTACCACTTTCGGCGCCACTACCGCCTGGCAGTAGCCGCTCCAAGGATTTAGCGCGAAATAATCATCGTGCTCATCTTCAGCCGGCCAAAACACCGTCAGCGGCGAAATCTCGGTCACAATCGGGTTGGGATACAAGCTTGCTGCCGCGAATTCGTCGCGCACCGCGATCGCGGTCGCTTGCTGTGCATCAGAATTTGTAAAAATCGCCGAGCGATATTGCGGCCCGGCATCATTACCCTGGCGGTCGCGCGTGGTGGGGTCGTGAATGGTAAAAAATACCCGCAGCAGGTCTGTATAGCTCAGCACGGCCGGGTCAAACTCCACCCGCACCACCTCTGCATGCCCGGTCACCCCGCTGCACACTTCTTTGTAACGCGGGTTATCGACATGCCCACCGGCATAGCCCGACTTAACCGCGCTTACCCCGCGCAGATCCTTAAACACCGCCTCCAGGCACCAAAAACAACCGCCCGCCAGTATCGCGACCTCACCTGTCATCACCATCTCTCCCAAAACTCTTGGCCTAGAGATGGCGCGTCCAGGGGCGATTGAAAACCCCAGGGCGCGCGTCGAGTTTGCGCTTAACCGCCGCCAGTGATCCCAGTGCCAGGGAATAGCGGCAGGTCACGCAGCCGTGTGCCGGTCAGGCGCGCATAGGCATTGGCAATGGCTGGCGCCACACAAGGCACGCCAACCTCGCCCAAGCCGCCTAGGGCTGCCCCCGGGGTTTGAATCAAGCTCACCTGCACGGTTGGCATATTGCCCATGCGGGTCATCGGGTATTGATCGAAATTCACCACCTGGGATACGCCCTGCGCAAAACTCATCTTGCCCCACAAAGCAGCGCTCATGCCATGCACAATGGCACCTTCCACCTGCTGCGCGCCGGTATCGGGGTTCACCACCAGGCCACAATCAACCGCCGCCGCCACGTTGATAATCTTCACCCCCTTGCCGGATAACATCAGTTCAACCACCACCGCCACCAAACTGCCGAAGCTTTCATGGTAAGCAATGCCCCGGGCGTGGCCGGCCGGTAGGGCGGCGTTCCAATTGCCCAAAGCCGCCGCCGTGTTCAACACGTTCAACGAACGCGCATTGCCGGCCAGCAGTTTTTGGCGAAACACCAGCGGATCAATGCCGGCGGCCAGTGCCAGTTCATCAATGGCGCTTTCTTTGGCAAACGCATTGATCGAATTACCCACCGAGCGCCAGAACCCAACCGGAATGGCCGCCGGGTGGCGCACCCAATCAACCTGCCGATTGGGGATGCTGTAGGTGATATCAGTCGCCCCCTCGCTCGCCTGGCTATCCAGCACGCCATCGGGCACCCAGCCGCGTTGAAACAAAATCCCCGGCGATACGTTGCGGTAGGCCCAACTGATCAGATTGCCACTGGCATCCAAACCCCCGGTAACCCGGCACACTCCAAGCGGGCGGTACTGATCGTGGGCAAAATCCTGCTCGCGCTGCCAGGTGACTTTTACTGGCGCGCCCACCGCTTTCGAGGCAGCAACCGCATAGGCAATATAATCCTGCTCGAACTTGCGACCCAACCCGCCACCCAGCAACACCGGGTGCACAATAATCGATGCCGGCGCAAAACCGGTAATGGCCGATGCGGTCAACTGGCAGGTGCCCGGTGCCTGGGTTGGTGCCCAAATTTCGCAACCGGTTGAGGTAACACTCGCGGTGCAGTTCAGCGGTTCCATGGTGGCGTGCGCCAAGTATGGCAGGGTGTAAGTGGCATCCACCACTTTGGCAGCAGAACCTTGGGCTTTGGCGACGTTACCAGCGGTTTCGGCAACAATGGCGCTGCCGCTAGTCAACAAAGCGCGGCCTTGCGCCAGGATTGTTGTGCTGTTTTGGGACGCACTACCAGCCGGCAAATTCCACGTTACCTTGGCCGCATTCGCCGCCGTAAAGGCCGAAAACGTGTTCGCCCCAGGGCGCGCATCCAAAACGGCCACAATACCAGTGCCAACATTGATATAAGTAACGCCGGCCGGAGCGGCGCCCATGGTTTTGACCGTACCACCGTTCACCGGGCACAGTTTTACCGCCCCGTAGCGCATACCCGGCACGCGCACATCGATACCAAAAATCGCGCTGCCGTTTACCTTGGAGGGGATATCCGGCCGCTTCACGCTTTGGCCAACCAGCGTATAGCCGTTGGCGGAATACAGCGGCGGGTTCGCTGGCGGCGTCAACTTTGCAGCTGCCGCCGCAACCTTGCCATAACTGATCGATGTGCCCAGCGATTTGGACACAACAAAACCGTTCTGCCCAACGCAATCGGTCGCCGCGACCTTTAGCACGGCCGCGCCCGCGGCGATCAGCATTTCACGTGCGGTGGCGCCGGCCTGCAGCAAACCTTGAAAATACCCGCGCACCGATCCGCTGCCTGCGGTCAGCTGCGAACCATAGATCGGGTTGTCATAAATCGCATTCGGCGGTGCGTGTTGTGATTTTACGTGGGTCCAATCAATCCGCAATTCTTCAGCAACGATCTGCGCCAGGCTGCTCAACACGCCCTGCCCCATATCCTGGCTGCCCACCAAAATAGTAACCGTCTCGTCGCTGGCAATCGATACCCAGGCGGTAACCGTTTTGCTGGTGATGGCGGCGCGGCCGATGGCCGGCACCCCGACACCTACCATCAAACCGCCACCGATAGCCGCCGTGGTAGATACGAAACCGCGGCGCGACAGGCCCGCGTTTGGGGTAACGTCGTTCATGGGATTAGCCCCCCGCCGCGAGATGAATGGCCGCGCGAATGCGGTTATAGGTTCCACACACACAAAGGTTGCCCATTCCCGCGGTGATCTGCGCATCGGTGGGTTTGTGCCCACCCGCGATCATGCTGGCCGCAACCATTATCTGCCCAGACTGGCAATAGCCGCATTGCGGCACTTGCTCCGCGACCCACGCTTTTTGGATAGGGTGGCTAGATGTCGGCGAAAGCCCTTCCACCGTCGTGATCTTTACCCCCACGCCTTCGGCGATGGTCATTTCGCACGACCGTTCCGGGCTACCATCAATCCATATCGTGCAGGCACCGCACACTTCGATACCACAGCCATATTTGGTGCCGGTGAGCCCGATCACATCGCGAATAACCCATAGCAATGGCGTGCCGGGATCAGCCGTGACCGTATAATTTTTGCCGTTAACATTAAGTGTGGTCACGTGTCCCTCCGCCTGCGGGCCAGGTCCGCGATCGCCGCAGACCTCGCCTTGCCGTTGTGTGCCTGTGGTTGCCTGCAACCGCGCAGACGATAAGCTCAAAAGCGCCCCAAACCTTACCGCAACCTGACGGTGGGTGGGGGGTAGCCGGTCACTTGTGTGTGATACGTTATATCACACAGGGAATAGCGGCAGGCTACGCAAGCGTTTGCTCATAAGCTTTGCCCATGCGTTGGCCAGCGCTGGCGCCATGCCCGGCACGCCAACTTCACCCAGTCCACCCATAGCAACCCCTGGTGTTTCCAAGATTTCAACGCTCACAACGGGCATGTCGATCATCCGCGGCAACGGGTACGACAAAAAGTTAGTCACCAGCGACTGCCCTTTGACAAACGGCACGCGGCTCCACAGCGCCGCCCCCATGCCCTGCACAATGCCGCCTTCAATTTGTTGGGCGGCGGTATTCGGGTTAACCACCATACCGCAATCAACGACACACCAAACATTAACAACGCTGATAATACCAACCGTTTCCGTGATCTCAACAATCGTTGCCGCCAAACTGCCAAAGCATTCAACATATGCCATACCACGGGCGTGGCCGGCCGCGGGTGCGGCGGCCCACTGCGCAAGTTTTGCGGCTTTTGCTAGCACCCGCAACGCGCGCGCATTGCCCGCCAAAAGTTTCTGCCGGTAGCTTAGCGGATCAACCCCGGCAGCCAACGCAATCTCGTCGATCGCAGATTCCACCGCAAAACTATTAATTGAAAAACCAACCGATCGCCAAAACCCCACCGGAATCGGCGCCGTATGGCGCACCCAATCAATCTGGCGAGCCCCTAATGCATAGGGCAGTGCGGCAGATCCTTCGGTCGCCTGCGTATCCAACTGGCCATCGGCGACATAACCGCGCTGAAACAAAATACTGGGTGAGACATTACGGTAGCCCCAGGCAGTCACCGCGCCGGTCGCATCAAGCCCTGCACTCACCTGGCACACCGCCATCGGGCGATACTGGTCGGCGGCCAGATCCTGTTCGCGTGGCCACATCAGTTTTACCGGTGCACCCACCGCCCGTGATGCCATCACCGCGAACGCGATAAAATCCTGCTCCAACTTGCGGCCCAGCCCACCGCCCATCAACACCGGATGCACCACCACCGCGGTAAGCGGCAAACCGGTGATGCTGGCGGCCGTTGCTTGGGCAAATCCCGGCGCCTGGGTTGGCGCCCACAAGGTACATGCCGTTGCAGTGACGCTTGCCGTGCAACACGGCGGTTCGGCGGTGGCGTGCGCCAAGTACGGCAGGGTGTATTGGTAAATTTTCTTGATTTTCGCAGTAGCAAACGCTTTCTGATAATCTCCGGCGCATTCCGCAATCACCGGGGTGCCGGTTTTCAACAACCCGCGCGCCGCCGCCACAATGGCGCCACTGGAAAGCTCGGCGGTATTGGCAGGCAGGGTCCAGGTAATCTTTAGCTTGTTAACCGCCTGAATAGCCGCCCACGTGGTTGCCGATTTGGTGTGATCCAACACCAGGGCAACACCGGTGCCCAAATTGACCACACTCGCCCCGGCAGGCGCCGCACCTATGCTGGCGACAGTGCCGCCAACAGTTGGGCACATCCGCACCGCGCCATAACACATGCCAGGCACCCGCACGTCCAACCCATACACTGCCCGCCCGGTCACTTTGCCCGGCAAATCAGGCCGCGAAACCGGTTTGCCGATCAGCGTTTTATGGGTTGCCGAATATAATGGCGGATTGACTGGCGGCACCAGCAAAGCTGCCGCGGCCGCAATACTACCGTAACTCACCGATTTACCGGTGCTGCCCGATACAACCGAACCGGCCTGCCCGATGCAATCGCTCACAGCCACGCCTAGCACCGCAGCACCCGCCGCAATCAGCATCTCGCGTGCAGTGGCACCGGCGGTCAGCAAAGCTTGATAATAGCCACGCACCGATGAACTGGCAGCCGTAATCTGCGCCCCCGACAACGGGTTGGCGAACGCCGCATCGGGTGGCGCCAGCACCGGATGCACCTGGTCCCATCTGCAGCGTAATTCTTCCGCAACAACCTGCGCCAGGCTAGACAGCACGCCCTGGCCCATTTCCTGCGACGGGATCGCAATCGTTACCGCCCCAGTGCTGGCAACCGTTATAAACGCGGTCAGCACCGCGCTGCTGGTACTGGCCCGGCTGCTAGCCGGCACGCCGATACCCACAACCAAACCGCCGCCAATGGCCGCCCCGGTTTGCAGCAGGCCGCGCCGCGTCAGGCGTTCAGTTGCGGTCATGCCTACCCTCCTGCGGCGGTATGAATGGCCGCGCGAATGCGGCTATAAGTGCCACAAAAACAGATATTCACCACGTCGCTGGTAATCTGCCCATCGGTCGGAACCGCACCGTTGGCAATAAGTTGGGTCGCCGCCATAATCTGGCCGGGCTGGCACCAGCCGCACTGCGGCACCTGGTGAGCAATCCAAGCTTTTTGCAGCGGATGCGACCCATCGGGCGACAACCCTTCAATCGTGGTAATCGCGGATGATCCCACATCGCTCACTGGCCGCTGGCACGCCAGTTCCAGCTTGCCATCCAGCAAAATCATGCAGGCACCGCACACACCAATGCCACAGCTGTATTTGGTGCCAGTCAGGCCGAGCGTATCGCGCAACACCCACAGCAAGGGCGTATTGAGATCGACGTTCACCGTATAGGATTTTCCGTTAACGCTAAGCTGCGTCATCACCCTCGCCCCGCACCCGAACTCTGCACAACCTATACGCGAAAAATCCCGTCGCCCATTGCCAGAACCGGCAAGTCACGGCGACGTGACATAAAAAAAGCCGCCCCCGTTACCAGGGGCGGCTAATCTGTCGCAATCTTGGGCTGATCGATCAGGCGATGCGGATAGACGCAGCCTCTGGGCCTTTCTGGCCTTGCGCGATCTGAATAGACACGCGCTGGCCTTCGGCAAGCTCGGTCAAACCAGCACGGCGCAGAGCGGAGGCATGCACGAACACGTCCTTGCCGCCATCTTCGGGTGCCACAAAGCCAAAACCCTTGGCCGTGTTGTACCATTTAACCGTGCCGTTCTGTTCTGGGCCCGATGCCACTGGTGCATCAAAACCACCACGGCGCGGGGCGGCACCAAAGCCACCACGATCACCACCACGATCACTGGCGCCAAAACCGCCACGATCACCGCCGTAGCCGCCACGATCCCCGCCATATCCACCGCGATCGCCACCACGATCATTGCCACCGAAACCGCCACGATCTGGCCGATCACCAAAGCCACCGGCGCGCGGCGCGCGTGGCGGGGCTGCGCCTGCTGCCGGCGCTTCGCTGGCAGTGCTTTCATCAACTTCGGTCACTTCGGTCACCTGCGGGCCTTTCTGGCCCTGGCCGACGCGCACTTTTAAGGTGGCACCGGGGCTAACCGCGGTCGCACCAGACCGCACCAGCACGCTTGCGTGCAAAAACACGTCGCCGCCGCCTTCGCTGAGCTCAACAAAACCGAAACCTTTTTCGGCATTGAACCACTTCACCACTGCCGTCGATTCCGGGCCAGTGGCGGGGGCCATTGGCATTGCCGGGCGGCGGGGTGCGAAGGAAGGGGTGGGGGCAGGGTCGGGGAAGGCGGGGAAATCGTCAAAACCACGATCTTTACGGCGCCCGTTAGTCCGCTGCCAGTTGTCCGTCTTGGCCATACGTCTGATTGTCCGAAACTTAAGTGTTTAAACAAATGCGGTAAACTGACCGTGCAGGCATGCACAACCAGGGCTACACCTGTTGAGGGACCCCGATCATACACTTCCTGTGGCGCAATTAAACCCCTGGATTGCGACTCCGGGGGCAGAAGTTACGATCAAAAGAGAGAACCGGGCCACAAAAGCCACACAAACACCGCGAAAATCGCAGATGCCCAGCTATGGTCACGGCATTGTCACACATCTTAGGCAAAGCCTAGCACCACCGCACTCGTCCACCGCACGCTGTCGCGCCGACAACGACTGACCCAAACCGGCCCAAAACCGGCCCAAAACCGGAAAAGTGCCGGCTTATGCCGGCCGCAATACCTGCAGCGAAAACCACGCCTGCGGATCGGTGATCACCCGCTCAACCCGCCAGCCCCCAGCAGCGGCTATCGCCGCAAAGCTTACCATAGTGTGCTTATAGCTGTTTTCCGTATGGATTGTCTCACCGTCGGCAAAGCTAATTGTCACCCCCGCCACATGCACGCGCTGCGCACAGCGGCTTTCGAGATGCATCTCGATCCGCCCCAACGCCGCATTCCAAACCGCGCGATGGGCAAAACGGGCGATATCGAAATCAGCCCCGGCCTCGCGATTAAGCCTTACCAAGACATTGCGGTTAAACGCCGCGGTCACCCCAGCCGCATCGTCGTAGGCAGGCCGCAGCACGGCCGGGTCCTTGGCCAGATCAACCCCCACGATAAACGCCGCATCCCGCCCCAGGCTGCGCCGCACATTGGTCAAAAACTGCACTGCGGACGCAGGATCTAGATTGCCGATAGTAGAACCCGGGAAAAAACCTAAGGCAGGCAACCCAGCGGCTCCATGCGGCAGCGAGAACGGTGCCAGAAAATCGGCAACCACGGGCATTACCCGCAAATCTGGCCGCACATTTTCTAATCGCGCGGTAAGGTCCACCAGGGCGTCCGCCGCCACATCCACAGGCACATAGGCAGCAATCCGGCCCATGCTTGCCGCGAACAAAAACTCCGCCTTGCCCTCGTCACTGGCGCCATACTCAACCAGCACCGACCCCGGCGCACACAGTGCCTGCATCAACGGCACTGCATGAGTAGCCAACACGGCGCGCTCGATGCGGGTCAGATAATATTCGGGCAGCCGGGTAATCTCGGCGAACAACCGCACCCCTTCGGCATCATAAAAAAGTTTTGGCGGCAGCGTTTTGCGCGCGGCGGTCAAACCGGCGAGGGCATCGCCGGCAATATCGCTCAAAGCGTCCGCCAAACCGGCATCGTGTGAAAACCCAGGCTGATCGAGCATGCTCAAATATTCCGTGCCAGGCGCAGCCCAGCAAACTGCCACCGCGTCGCGGGGGGGAAGAAATTACGATAAGTTCGGCGCGCATGGCCATCCGGCGTGGCACAGGAACCGCCGCGCAACACCATCTGATTGATCATAAATTTGCCATTGTATTCGCCCACCGCGCCAGCCGCTGGGGCAAATCCGGGATAGGGCAAATAGGCACTGGCGGTCCACTGCCACACCGCGTTGGCAAGGCCATACAACTCACCCACGTCCGGATCTGCGCACGCAAACTCAAATTCCGCCTCGGTCGGCAGCCGCGCACCGGCCCAACGGGCAAAGGCATCGGCTTCGTACCAACTCATGTGGCGCACAGGCGCTGCAGGGTCGCGCATCACAAACCCTGCCAAACTCATCTCCATGCCATCATCTTCCCAGTATATCGGTGCGCGCCACCCTTTCGCCTGCACCTCGGCAAACCCATCCGCCATCCACAGCGCGGGGTTGGCATAGCCGCCGTCGTCGATGAAATCGGTAAAATCGCGATTGCGCACCGGGCAATCGGCGATCTCAAACGGCGCCAGATAAACCTGGTGGCGGGGCGTTTCATTGTCGAAGGCAAAACCGCCCGCCATATCATGGCCGATCGTGACCAACCCGCCGGCGCAGCGCCGGTACTGGGTTTGCCCCGGCAATGCGTTGGGTGCCAGCCCCCCAGGCACCGCCACCGGCAACATCGGATTTTGCGCGAAACCATGCAAAATATCGGTCCAAATCAGTTCCTGGTGCTGCTGCTCGTGCTGCAATCCCAGCACCACCAGGGCACGCGTGTCGGCGGCCGCCTGTGGCAGAAATTTTAGCATCGCAGCATCGACATACGCCCGGTAGGCCGTAATCCGCTCGGTGCCTGGGCGGCTCAACAAGCCGCGGGCGGCGCGGGAATGGCGCGGCCCAACTGCCTCGTAATACGAATTAAACAGGTACCCGAAGGCCGGATCGAACGCCTGATAGTCCGGGCAGGCGGCCAGCAATACAAAGGTCTCAAAAAACCAGGTCGTGTGTGCCCGATGCCATTTTACCGGGCTGGCATCGGGCATAGATTGCAGCCCCTGATCCTCGGCACTGAGCGGCGCCGCGCGGGCTTCGGTTTCCGCTCGCACCACACAATAATGATGTGCAAGCGACGCGGCACCCAGATCCATTTGGTCCATACCTGCCCCTCGCCGGCCTGCCCATGGTCCTGAGCTGCCAAAATTTTCTCAACCCCTTAGATGGGACGCGATGCCGCCACGGCAAGCGATACCTTTTTTCAACCGGCCCACACAGCCTGCTCGGGCGCCTCTCCCGCGCCGTAAACCCTTCGCCGGCAGCCAACCGCTTGTTACCACCAACGCACGCAACAGATTATATTCCACTTGCGCATCAACAAACTTTGGGCATATTAACCATTGCGCAACCAAAATTTCGTCTCCTGCGACAAAGCACGGATGGCGAGATGGCTCAGCATATTTATCAATGGCTTGCGATCGATGGTGGCACATGGTCCCTGGCAGCAAACTGGAGCGACATAACCGCAACCCCACTGCCGGCCGCAACCCCGCCAGGGGCTGCGGACAGCATCGTGGTGCGCGGGGCAACAGCGACGGCGATCACCACACTCAGCGGTGGCGGCACTGCGGCTGTCGCGGATTTCGCCGGCAACACCAAATTGGCCGGTAATTTCGCTTTTTCCACCCTCGCCCTAGGCGCCGCCGACGCCGGTGGCCTGTTAAGCATTGCGGCCGGATCAGGACTTGCCACCGCCAACACAACAGTCGGATCGGGCAGCTTAATCGCCGCGGGCGGCCGATTTTCCTGCACCGGCAGTTTAATTTTGGGCGCCGGCCAAAGCGGCATCGGGTCCAGCCGCGCCAATCTCGGCGCAAGCCAGGGCGGCATGGTCGCGGTTGCGCAGCTTTTCATGGCGGCAAGTGGTGCCGGGATCACCGTCGATGCGACGTCAACCGTCGAAATCGGTACTCTCGGCACAGCGCAATCCGGCACACTCACCATCGATCCGGGTGCCACCTTAGGCGGCCAGGGCCAAGCGCAGGCTTATGGGCCGATCACCAACAACGGTACCATTCTGGCCAGCGGCGGTACTTTAATGCTGGGCGCACTCAACGGCCAGGGCGCGCTCGCGATCGCCGGCAATTCTGTGCTTATTTTGAATGGGCGCACCGGGGCGGCCCAAACGGTCACCTTTCTCGGCACCAACGCAACCCTTGCCATGAGCGCTGAAATTAACGCCCCCAGCGGCGCCATCAGCGGTTTTGGCGTGGGCGATGCGATCGACATGCTGGCAAGCCCCATCACTGGCGCGCGCTACGCCCCCGGCACCGCCGGCAACGGCACATTAACCCTCACCTATGGTGGCCAGGTTGCCGCTAAATTCACGCTGGCCGGGGATTATTCCGGCTATATTTTTGTCACCGCCAGCGACGGCGCCGGCGGCACCGTTATCACAACGGCACTTGCCGGCGGCGGCGGCGGCGGGGTCAGCCCTGGCACGCCAACCCCCGATGTTTATGCCTGGAACGCCAGCCGCGGCGGCGCCTGGAACAGCGCCCTCAATTGGGCAGACCTCACCACCAATGCCACGCCGGCCGCGGTTGCACCCGGAAGACTTAACCAGGTCACCATCGCCGGGGGGGCTAGCGATGCGTTCGCGGTGGTCACCGGTCCTGGGCGTGCGGACCACCTCACTATCACCGGTGCCATCGCCACAACCGGAACTGTTAGTGTCAACACCTTAACCATCGGCGCCACCAGCGGTGGATTTGATACCGGGGTGGCCGGCACACTGGATATCCTCACCGGGTCGGCATTAAGCGCAACAACCGGCCTTATTGCCTCCGGCGCCATTGCCGTATTGGGTAACAGCGCGTCACTTGCCCTAGCGGCAACGCTAACTCTGGGCGGTGGCGCCAGCGGCATTGGCCTGCCCCGCGCATCGCTCAGCGCTGGCGAAGGCGCCATCATCACCGTGGCCGGCCTAACCTTGGGCGGTGGTGCCGGCGATAGTGTCACCACCGATCCGGTCAGCGTCATCGAAATCGGTACCGCAGGTGGCGCCGCCCTAGGCGCCATCACCATCGATGCCGGCGCGCAATTAATCGGCAACGGCGTGGTTAATCCCTTCGGCAGGGTGGTAAACAACGGCACGATCACCGCAAGCGGCGGTGTGCTGGCCATTGGCGCCACCACCGGCACCGGCACGCTGGTCATCGCCAATAACGCAACGCTTGCGCTGTACGCCAAAACCGCGCTGCCGATCAGCTTCAGCGGCACCGCAACAACGCTGGAACTCACCAGCGAACTGTATGCGCCGTCAGGCACGCTGAGCGGATTCGTCCCCGGCGATACCATAGATTTCGCACATGATCCGATCAGTGCCGCCAATTTCACCACCAGCCCGGCCGGTGGCACATTAACACTCAGCTATAACGGCCAAACCATCGCCAAGTTTCTTCTCGCCGGCAGCTTCGCCAACGAGCGATTCTATCTTCTGCCTGATGCCACCGGTGGCACCGTGGTGGCGCTGGCGACAACCGCATCGGGCGGTGGCACCACAACACAAGGCAATACCGACCTGCTCGCCTGGGCCAACCCAGTGAGCGGCGGCTGGTCAAGACCCGCAAACTGGACCGACCTGACCACCGGCAAAGCCGCAATCGCGCCACCTGGCAGCCAAAACGCGGTGCAAATCACTGGCGCCAGCGGCGCCGCCATCACCACGATCGGCGGACCGGCGGCAGCCGCGAGCCTATCGCTTGCCGGTAACATCGCCTTAAGCGGCACAGTCTCGGTGGGCAATCTTAGCATCGGCTTGGTATCAGCCAGTGCGTGGGTCAGCCTCGCCCCCGCCACCACCTGTGCTGCCGGCACCGCAAACCTTACCAATGGCGCCCTGGTCATTGGCACCACCACCGCCTTCAGCACATCAGGCAACCTTATCATGGGGAGCGGCGCGTTTGGCGTTGGCACCGCCAGCGCGACACTCACCGCGCTCAACCATGGTTTTGTTCAACTCGCGGGCCTGCAACTCGGCGGTGGGCAGTTTGGCGGTGCCAGCGGCAGCAGCGTCAGTACTGATGGCAGCGGCACCATCGAAATCGGCAGCACTGGCGGCGCGCAGGGCGGCGCCATCACAATTGATGCCGGTCTAACCGCCAGTGGCAACGGTGCCCTGAATATTGGCGGCGCAGTAATCAACAACGGCACGCTCGCCGCAGACGGTGGCACATTAACGCTAGGGGCGGTTAGCGGCGCTGGCACGCTCAGTATCGGCGCCGACGCCACCCTGCAGCTGACCACACTTGAAACCTGCGTGATCGATTTCGCAGCCCCTGGCGGCGCGCTTATCCTACCCAGCACAAGCGTGTTGCCCACAGGCGTAATCACCGATTTTGCCCAGGGCGATATGATTTATACCGGCAACGCGCCGGTCAGTGCTGTCCGCTACACCCCAGGCGGTGGCGGCATCGGCACACTCTCCCTTTACTACGGCACAACCCTTACCGGCCAGCTGCAGGTGGCCGGTAATTATGCCGGGGATATTTTTAACGTCACCCAAGCAGGCTTAGGCGCCGCCATTACCGTGGTCCCCAGCACTGGCGGCGGTGTGTCGGCCGGCACCACCACACCCGACCAGTATCAATGGACCGGCACCGCCGGCATCAACTGGAACACCGCGGGCAACTGGGCCGATATCAGTGCAAGCCAACCCACCGCTTTGGTGGCACCTGGGCGCAACAATCTGGTTTCCATCTCTGGTGCCACCACCGGCGGGTTTACCACAATCACCGGTCCCGGCATCTGCGCCAACCTCAGCCTGAGCGGGCAAATCGCGATGGGTGGCACATTCACCGCCGGCAGGCTTACCCAAGCGCCAGGCAGCCTGCTGGCGCTGAGTGGGCAAAGTGTCCTTTACGCCGATTCCGCCACCATCAATGGTGCGGTGTCGGCGCAAGACGGCACCCTCACCATCGCCGGCGCCCTTACCATGGGTGCCCTTGGGGCCCTCGGGGGTAGCAGCCCGATCCTATTGGCCACCAACACCGCCAAGATCAGCGCAGCGGCTCTGGTGATGACCGCCGCCGGCAGTGCGCTGATGACCGACACCACCGCGAGTATCGAAATCGGCGGCGCAACCGCAGCATTCACCCCCGCCATGGCCGGCACCGTGTGGGTTGACCAAAGCGCCACACTATCTGGCCAGGGCGTCATCAACCCGTCGGGGCGGGTGGTCGATAATGGCATGATTAACGCCTGCGGCGGCACGCTGGTCATCGGCACCACCACCGGCAACGGCACACTCGCGATCAGCCAGATGGCAACCCTGGCGCTCACCGGAACAGTCGCCAGCGATCTCAATATCGACTTTCTCGGTGCCGCAACCCTTGTCATCGACGCTGCCTTGCCAGCCGCCACCATCAGCGATTTCGGGGCCGGCGACACGATCGTGATCGCGCCCTCGCCCCAGCGCGGACCGGCCATCACCGTGGCCACCTACATCGCCGGTGCAGGTGCTACCGGCATGCTGCTGCTGCAAGCGGCCGACGGCACCACTCTCGGCAGCCTCACCCTGCGCGGCATCAACCCGGCATCGCGCTTCACCGTCGCCGGCTTTGCCGGCGGCCCGACCACAATCACCATTCAACCAGCCGAAAATGGCGGAGGACCAGACATGACAAACAGCTTTACCCTTTCCCCAGGGCCAATCGACAGCAACCAGCTCATCGCAAGCCAGGTGGTCAGCCTGCAGCCCTATTTGCGGCACGCCATCAATGGCGCGACCAGTTACGTTTGGCAGTCCGTCCAAGGCGACGATCTGGGGCCGGCGGTACCAATCTATGCCAATATAGCGTTTATCAGCGCACCGTTATCGGGCGGCATCGTGTACATGCCGGCGGGGTATGCCGCCCTCATTGCCCAAGGTACCGCAGCGACTTACCTGGTCGATGGCAGTGTAGGTAACGCAATATTGGTGGGCAACATCGGCAATGACACACTGGTGGGCGCCGCTTCGGGCGACACCTTGATTGGCGGCAACGGTGTTGGTACTGCCACCACCTTCTTTGCCTCCACCGACTGCACAGTGGTGGGTGGCGGCAACGATGAAGTGATCACCGGCAACGCCAATGTCGAGATTAACACCAGCCCCTACCACAGCCTGGTGTTCGCCGGCCCCGCCGCCAACCTGATCAACAGCAACGGCCAGGATACCATCGTCGGCGCCATCAGCGCGATAAGCGACGACACCATCAATGCCTACGGCCGGGACCTGATTTTTGCCCCATCGCTGGGCCGCATGACCATTTACGAACGCGGCGGGGTAAACACTGTGGTCAGTGGGTCGGGCGAAGTGGTTGTGCATGGTGGCCCCGCCGACGGCACCGAAGTGTTTGGCGGCACCGGCTTTATGCAATTCATCGGCGGCACCGGGCAGGAACTGATCGTCGAAGGCACCGGCGATACCCAAGTGCTGGGCGGGGCGGGTGCCATCACCCTGTTTGGCGGCATTGGGCACACGGAAATCACCGGCGCGCCGGGGGCCAGCATCTTTGTCGTCGGCAACGGCCAAACCACCGTGCAGGCTGCCAGCGGCAATCTGGTGTTTCTGATCGGCAACGCGGCGTGTTCGGTCACCGGGGCTGGTGATGGCGTACAGATTGTCGGCAGTTCGTCGTTGGCCGATAATTTTTATCAGGCCGGCAGCGGTCACGAAACCATTATCGGTGGCCAGGGCAACGATATGTTCACGGCCGGCCGCGGTAACGTAACCCTTGCCGGCGGTGCCGGCGCCGATACCATCAGCTTTACCAACGGCCTCGCCGGTGGCGATGTGCTGTGGCTCAATCTGCCTGCAGGCAAGCTGACCATCGATCTGCACGGCTATGCCGGCACGCCACAATCACTCCTGGCCAGCGCCACACTTGCCGGCGGCAATCTCAGTTTTGACCTGTCCGACGGCACCCATATAACCCTGCAGGGCATCAGTAGCGTCGATCCCAACAGTATTGTGATGACCTGACCGGCCCAACGCCTGCACTGCCGCGGCGCGGAAACTTCCTGTTTTGGCGCGAGTTCATGTTGCGGCGACTCTAAACCTTTCCCTAAGGTGCTGATTGTAGCGAGTCGGTGGCCTCTGCACCGCCCGCCACAGTCGGCCGTCCTCCTAATCCCGAGGAGACCCTAGTATGTCGTACTCCGCGCAATCCGCCTCGCCTGCCGCTGCCAACCCGCTTGATGTGATGGAGCAAATCGTCTCCGCTAATGAATGGGAATTTGACCGCCGGTCAGATGCTGAAATGGCCGCCGAAGCCCCCGGTAAATGGTGTGATTACGGGCTGTATTTTAGCTGGTCGCACGAAATCTCAGCCATGCACTTCACCTGCACCTTCGACCTGAAAGTGCCGGAAAAACGCCGCGCCGCCCTTTTCGAACTCCTTGCGCGCGCCAACGAACGCCTGTGGATTGGCCATTTCGGCATGGATAGCGATGACGGCATGCCGCTGTTTCGCCATTCCGTACTCCTGCGTGGCGCACCCGGCGCATCCGCTGAAAGCCTGGAAGACATGGTGGATATCGCAATCACCGAATGTGAACGCTTCTATCCCGCCTTCCAATTTGTTCTGTGGGGCGGCAAAACCCCGGCTGATGCGCTGGAAGCCGCCATGCTGGAGTGCGTGGGCGAGGCGTGACCGGGCACCACATTCCGCCCGTTTTACTGGTCGGCGCCGGCAAAATGGGTGGTGCCATGTTCGCTGGCTGGTGCCGGGCCGGACTGGCACCTTCGGTGTTGGTAGATCCCCACCCGCAGCCTGGGCTTGCTCGCGCGTGCGACCAAGTGGTGGACGACGCTGACACCCCAATCGCCGGCTTTGCCCCCGCCGCCATCATTTTGGCGGTAAAGCCGCAAATGGCCAATGCGGTGCTGCCGAAACTCAACAAATTTTTGAATCCCGGCACGATTGTGCTGTCGATTATGGCCGGGCGCAAAATCGCGGGGCTTAGTGCGGCCCTGGGTGGCGCCGCAATTATGCGTGCCATGCCCAATACGCCAGCCGCCATCGGCCGCGGCATTACGGTCGCCTGCGCCGGCCCCGGCGTCACCGATGACCAATTGCGATTATGCGATACCCTGTTAGCCGCCGTCGGCGAGGTCGCCTTTGTCGATGATGAAGCCTTGATCGACCCGGTCACCGCCGTCTCTGGCTCCGGCCCGGCTTACGTATTTCTGCTCGCCGAATTGATGGAACAAGCCGGCATCGAGGCAGGGTTACCGCCCGATCTGGCCCGCCGCCTAGCCCGGCGCACGGTGTCGGGATCGGGCGCATTGCTGGATGCATCGCCTGAAGATGCGGCCGATTTACGCCGTGCCGTCACCAGCCCCAAAGGCACCACCGAACAGGCCTTGGCGGTTTTAATGGCGCCCGATGCTTGGCCGCGAACCATACGCGAGGCGATAAATGCCGCCACCAAGCGCGCGGGTGAACTTTCTGGCTGACAAAAGCGGTAAAATCGTTGAAACGCGGCGCATGACCGACACCAGCACCGATTTCGACCGCACGCTGATCACCAGCGCATTTGATATTGCCGCAAGCCAAGGCTGGGGCGCAGTGAGTGTGGCCGCCGCCGCCCGCGAAGCCGGGCTTGATTTTGCCACCGCCCGCGCCCGCTTTGGCGATACCAGTGCGATTTTACGCAGGCTGGGCCGCCTGGCGGACCGTGCTGCACTTGATGGGTTCGAACCCGCAGGCACCGTGCGCGAAACCCTGTTTGATCTTATCATGCGGCGGTTTGATGCCATGCTGCCGATGCGCCCCGGCTTGACCGCGTTGCTGCGCGCCCTGCCCACCGATCCGCTAACTGCACTTACGCTTGCCGATGCGACCTCGCGCAGCATGGCCTGGCTGTTGGCCGCAAGCGGCGTACCAACCGGCGGGCTTCGCGGCGCACTGCGGGTGCATGGGATGACGGCGGTTTGGCTGTTTGCCTACCGTGCCTTTGTGACCGATGAAAGCCCAGACCTAACCGCCACCATGGCAGCCCTCGATCGCGCGCTAGACCGTGCCGAACGCGCCGCCGGCTGGTTCGAAGGCACCTCCCCGCCAAGCAGCACGCCCAAGCCCTTTCCCGAGGATGAAAGTTTTGCCGACGAAACGCCGGCCACGCCTGCCGGCCACACCTGATTGACCAATGCCGGCCGCGGGCGGATGGTTAGGCGTTCACACCTGCCTAAACCGCGCGCCGTTATCGCGCCTTTCAGCCGAGGAGCACCCCACCATGGCCGAGCAGAAATCCACTGAGACCGAAAAATCACCCCACTCCGTGTTTGGCGAAATGACCAAGATATTTTCCGATATGCGTTTTCCGTCCTTCGTGCCCGATAGCGGCGCCTTGATGGCGGCCCATAAGCGCAACATGGATGCGCTGGCCGCCGCCAACCGCCTGGCGATTGAAGGTGCCCAGGCGGTGGCCCGCCGCAATATGGAAATTATGCAAACCGCAATGGGCGAGCTGACTGCCCATTTGCGCGAACTGGCCAGTGCCGGCAGCCCGAAAGCCAAAGCCGCGCGCCAGGCCGAGCTGATCAAGCAAAGTTACGAACACGCAGTATCGAACATCCGCGAATTGTCCGATCTTATCCAGAAATCCAACGAAGAAGCGCTGAGTTTACTGAACCAGCGGTTTCGCGAATCGATGGACGAAATCAAGCAATTACTCGAAAAATCGGGCGAAAAAGAGTAATCTTCAGATCATGAGTTTGTCTGGGTTGGCGCGTGTATTCGGTTAAGGAAATATTTATAACGCTCCAGGGTGAGGGTATGCAGGCGGGTAAGGCGGCGGTGTTTTGCCGCTTTGCCGGCTGCAATCTGTGGTCTGGCCAGGAGGCCGACCGTGCCCGCGCGGTCTGCCAGTTTTGCGATACCGATTTTGTCGGCACCGATGGCGCGGGCGGCGGCAAGTTTGCCGATGCCGCCACGCTTGCTGATGCCATCGCAAGTTTTTGGCAAGGTGGCGATACAGCCAAATTGTGCGTAATCACCGGCGGCGAGCCATTACTGCAATTAGATGCGGCCTTGACCGCGGCCCTGCATGCGCGCGGTTTTGTCGTGGCTGTCGAAACCAACGGCACCCAGGCGCGCCCCCCTGGCATTGATTGGTTATGCGTCAGCCCAAAAGCCGGCGCACCATTAACCTTGCAAGCGGGCGACGAGCTTAAATTGGTGTTTCCCCAAACTGGTGCCGAGCCTGAACGGTTCGCCGATCTCAATTTCACCAATTTTCTGCTGCAACCAATGGATGGCCCCGATCAGGCAGCCAACACAGCGGCTGCAATCGCGTATTGCCTGGCGCACCCAGCCTGGCGTCTGAGCATGCAAACCCATAAAGTTTTGGGGCTCCGCTAGTCAGCCCGCGCCAACCCTTGCCGGCCTGCCCCCCTGTGCGTAAAATAAAATTATCGGGAAGAAAGGTTTTTGCCCAATGGATGCCACCGGAAATAGCCTCGATGCGTTTTGGATGCCGTTCTCAGCCAACCGCCAATTCAAGGCCAAGCCGCGCCTGTTGGTCGCCGCCAAAGACATGCATTACACCAGCCACGATGGCCGCCAGATATTGGATGGCTCGGCCGGTTTGTGGTGCGTGAATGCCGGCCATTGCCGGCCCAAAATCGTCGAAGCGATCCAAAAACAAGCCGCCGCCATGGATTTCGCCCCGGCCTTTCAAATGGGTCATCCGCTGGCATTCGAATGTGCATCGCGCGTGGCGGCCCTGTTCCCCGATGGCATGGACCATGTGTTTTTCGCCAATTCCGGGTCAGAAGCGGTCGACACCGCCCTGAAAATTGCCCTTGCGTATCATCGCATGCGCGGGGATGCCAGCCGTACCCGCCTGGTCGGCCGTGAACGCGGCTATCACGGCGTTGGCTTTGGCGGCATTTCAGTTGGCGGCATCAGCAATAACCGCAAACATTTCGGCACCATGCTGGGTGGCGTTGATCATTTGCCGCACACGCATGATCTCGCCCGCAACGCCTTTTCGCACGGCATGCCTGCCCATGGTGCCGAGCTTGCCGATAATTTGGAACGTATTGTAGCACTTCACGATCCCAGCACCATTGCGGCGGTGATCGTGGAACCCATGGCCGGATCCACCGGCGTGCTCATCCCACCCGTAGGCTACCTGCAAAAACTACGCGACATCTGCACAAAATACGGCATTTTGTTGATTTTTGATGAAGTAATCAGCGGCTTTGGCCGGCTTGGCGCGCCGTTCGGGGTTGATAAATTTGGTGTCACACCAGATATGGTAACGCTTGCCAAAGGCATCACCAATGCAACCGTGCCGATGGGTGCCGTTGTGGTCTCCAATTTTGTGCATGATGCGTTTATGCAGGGGCCAGAAAACGCAATCGACTTTTTCCATGGCTACACCTATTCATCACACGTGCTGGCCTGTGCTGCCTCGATCGCAACACTTGATACCTACGCAGAAGAAGGTATTTTTGCGCAAGCCGCCGCGATGGAGCCTTATTTTGAACAGGCAGCCCATTCGCTGAACGGTGCCAATCATGTGATCGACGTGCGTAATATTGGCGTGGTCGCCGGCATTGAAATGGCGCCGCGGCCGGGGGCACCTGGGGCGCGGGCGTACGAAGCGTTTGTTAAATGTTATGAAGCCGGCGTTCTGGTGCGCGCAACCGGCGATATTTTGGCAATCTCGCCACCGCTTATTGTCAGTCGCCCACAGGTGGATGAGATTTTTGGTACCATCGCCGATGTGCTGAAAACAGTCGCTTAAAAAAAGCGAGCGTGGGCGGGGGCCGATGAAAGCCCCTGCCCCGCTTTACGCCCTCACCCGCACATACGATCCCGGGGCATCTTCGATCACGGTCAATCGGCCATCACCGGGCACCCGGGCCGCCGCCGTTTGCGGCGCATGTGCGGTCACCCAGCGATTCCAATCCGGCCACCAACTGCCCGCCATTTCGGTGGCACTATCAAACCAGTTCAAACTATCCTCAGGCAGATCTTCGGCAATCCAATGATTGTATTTACCACCCTGCGGCGGGTTAACCACGCCAGCAATATGGCCGGACGCCGCCAGCACAAAGCGTTTTTCACCACCAAGCAGCTTCATCCCGCTATACGTCGATCGCCAGGGTGCGATATGATCCTCACGCGTTGATAGAAAGTACGCCGGCACTTTCACTTGGGCTAAATCAATCGGCACACCACCAATGCTAATGGCGCCCGGCCTTGCCAAGGCATTTTCCTGATACATATGGCGCAGATAAAAACTATGCATGCGTGCCGGCATGCGGGTAGCATCCGAATTCCAGTAGAGCAGATCGAAAGGAAACGGCTCGTTACCCATCAAATAATTATTTACCACAAACGACCAGATCAAATCGTTGGCGCGCAGCATATTGAAGGTGGTTGCCATATCAGCACCTTCCAAATAGCCGGTCTTGCGCATTTTATCTTCCAGCGATTTCAGCTGTTCTTCATCGATAAACACACCAAGTTCGCCAACTTCGGTAAAATCGAGCAGGGATACAAAGAATGTGGCCGAGGCAATTCGGGTATCGTTTTGGGCTGCCATATACGCAAGCGTTGTGCCCAGCAGCGTGCCGCCCAGGCAATAGCCAATGGCGTTCACCACGCGTTCGCCGGTTGCACGCTCGATCGCGTCCAACGCTGCAAAAATACCCTTGCGCATGTAATCTTCAAAATCCGCCTGGGCCAGTTCGGCATTGGGATTAACCCAGGATACCATAAACACTGTATGGCCAAGGCTTACCGCATAGCGCACAAAACTATTCGCCGGGCGCAGATCGAGAATATAAAATTTATTAATCCACGGCGGCAAAATCAGCAATGGCCGTTTTAGCACCGACTCTGTTTCCGGGGCATATTGAATAAGCTGCATCAGCTCGTTCTGAAAAACCACCTTGCCGGGCGATACCGCAATATTCTCGCCCAATTTGAACGCATCCATGTCGGTCATTTTAATCGATAGCCGGCCGCGGCCACGTTCCAAATCGGCCAGTAGATTATTCAGACCGCGCAAAAGATTTTCACCGCCGGTTTCCGCGGTTTTGCGTAAAACTTCCGGGTTGGTCAGCAAAAAATTACTCGGGCTCATCGCATCAACAAATTGGCGCGCGTAAAAATCGACCTTTTTGGTGGTTTTGGGGTCAAGCCCGTCGGCCTGCTTCACCACATCATTCACATAGCGCGCCGACAGCAAATAGGATTGCTTAATAAAATCAAAAATCTCGTTTTGCTGCCAGGCGGCGTCTTTAAACCGCTTGTCGCGCGGGTTGGCCTGAATAACCGGCTCAGTGGCAAGCCCCATGATCCGCCGCGTGGTGTTTTGCCAAAGCGTCACATAATCCTGCCAAAAGCCAATCTGCGCCTGCACCAGGCGCGCCGGGTTGGTCATCAGCTTGGCCGTCATTTCCATAAATGCGCGGCCGATATTCAACGGGTCGATCGGCGGCAAGCCGGTGATACCGCCATGCGCTTGGCGATCCAGCCAATCCGCCACTAGGCGCTGGCTGCGCTCGGCGATGCTGGCAACCGAGCGCGATACCACGTCGGGGTCGGGCAGGCGCGGCCGGGGATCTGCATCAGGCGTGGGGGGCACTGTGTCGGCCATATGGCGAGGTCCTTTCCGCGGCACGGTCAGCCGGGCTACACACATCCAAACGGTTGCGATAGCGCGGCGCGCGGGCGGTGGTGTTGGGTAAATTTGGCAAGTTTCAGCGTAGAGGGTGGGGGGCTAGCGTTCAAGCTAGGCGTCCCCGCGCGCCCACGGCGGCACGCGTTAGCACAGCCCTATGTATGGCGATAACGCTACTAAGTGGTTGTACAAACAACCACGCGGATAGCACGCCGGTCGCCTGGTGGCACCAAATCGAGGGCGGCCGCATCGCCCAGGATCGCCCGCCACCGCCCGATGCCACGGCCCCGTGGCCGCGGATTGGCAGCGTGCCGGCGCGGCCCGATCCAGGTTCCGCCGCGTATCGTGACGCCCTGGCATCCCGGCTTGGTGCCGAGCGCGATGTCGCCGAACGCAATGCGGCATCGGCGCCGTTGGTGGTCCCTACCCTGCCGCCAGCGCCGCGGCCTCAGGCGCCCAGCGCCGCCGACTCCTCGTCCAGCGCGTCCCTCGACACGCCCGAGGATGAACCCGCAGCGCTACCAGCACCGGCACAAACTAGGCCACAAGCAACACCTCCGGCCGAAACCGCCATGCCGGTGGCCTTACCACCCAGCGCTGATGCCGTGGCCGATCTCGCTGGCCCGCCTGCCCCGCCAGCGTTTTTGGGTATTGCCGCGGTGCCCGCGCCAACGGCGCCCGCGCTTTCCGCACCCAGCGCACCCGCCGGCACCGATGTGCTGTTCGCCCCCGGTGCGGCCGATTTTCTGCCCAGCCAGACGCCAACGCTCAAAGCCATGGTGGCCCGCCGCGGCCAAAGCCACATCGCCGTGATCGGCCTAGGCGAGGCCGCGTCCGACACCGCCCAAGGCCAGGCGGCCGCCTTAAAACTCGCTCTCGCCAGAGCAAATACCATTGCCGATCACCTGCACGCCCTGGGCATGCCGCGTGACCATTTGCGCCTGTCGGCCTATGCCTTTGGCCGTGGCGCGCGCCTCGCCCTACTGCCGTAATACCTTAAGTCACGCCAACCCCGCCCCTTCACCCCTGCCGGAACTGCCATGACCGAAGAATTTCACTCGATCCGCCGCTTGCCACCTTACGTATTTGCGGAAGTGAACGCCGCCAAGGCGCGGGCGCGCGCCGCCGGGCGCGACATTATCGATCTCGGCATGGGTAACCCCGATAGCCCGACGCCACCCCATATCGTGGCGAAATTGATCGAAACCGTGCAAGACCCGCGCACCCATCGCTATTCCACCAGCAAAGGCATCCCCGGCCTGCGCCGCGCCCTTGCCGGCTACTACCAGCGCCGCTTTGGCGTGTCGCTGAACCCGGAAACCGAGGTCATCGCAACCTTGGGATCGAAAGAAGGCCTGGCCAATCTAGCCGCCGCCATCACCAGCCCCGGCGACACCATTTTGGTGCCCAACCCATCCTACCCCATCCACCAGTTCGGTTTTATTATCGCCGGCGCCTCGGTGCGATCGGTGCCCGCCGAGCCGGGCGAAGAAATGCTGCGTGCGCTCGATCGCGCCGTCCGCCATTCGGTGCCTAAGCCCACGGCGGTTATCGTCAATTTCCCATCCAACCCCACGGCCTACCTGGCCGATCTCGATTTTTACAAAGAAATTGTCGCCTTTGCCCGGCGCCACGAAATTTGGGTGCTATCCGATCTGGCCTATGCCGAGATTTATTTCGACGACACCAAAATACCGCCCAGCATGCTCGAAGTCGAAGGCGCCAAAGACCTCGTGGTGGAATTCACCTCGATGTCGAAAACCTATAACATGCCGGGTTGGCGCATTGGCTTTGCCGCCGGCAACCCACGGCTGATCGCCGCCCTGGCGCGGGTAAAATCCTACCTCGATTATGGCGCCTTCACCCCCATTCAGGTGGCCGCCGCCGCGGCGCTGAACGGCCCGCAAGATTGCGTCGCCGAAATCCGCGCCCTGTACAAAGACCGCCGCGACGTGCTGGTGCGTGGTCTTGCCGCCGCCGGTTGGGATGTGCCTAGCCCGGAAGGGTCGATGTTCGCCTGGGCGCCGATCCCGCCGCGCTATGCGCATTTAGGCTCAGTTGAATTCGCCAAGCTATTGCTCGAACGCGCCGATGTCGCGGTCGCCCCCGGTTTGGGCTTTGGCGAATACGGCGACACCCACGTGCGCATCGGTCTGGTTGAAAACACCCAGCGCCTGCGCCAAGGTTTGCGTAATATCCGCAGCTTTTTGGCAACCGACAGCAATCTCGCCGATCCCGCCGCGGCGTCCGCCGCATGACCAAACCACTTTCCGTTGGTATCGCCGGTTTGGGCACAGTCGGCGGCGGCGTGTTGCGTGTGTTGCGCGATAACGCCGAACTGATAGGCCAACGCGCCGGCCGGCGCATCGCGGTCACTGCCGTGTCTGCGCGCGACCGCAACCGTGATCGCGGCGTAAAACTCGATGGTCTGCGTTGGTACGACGATCCCGTGCAACTGGCTGCCGATCCTGCGATTGACGTGGTGGTTGAACTGATCGGCGGCAGTGGCGAACCGGCGTTGTCGCTGGTGCGCGCAAGCCTTGCCGCCGGCAAACCGGTGGTCACCGCCAACAAAGCGTTGCTGGCCCATCATGGCGCAGCCTTGGCCGCCTTGTCGGAAAAACACGGCGTCATGCTGGCGTTTGAAGCCGCCGTCGCCGGTGGTATTCCGGTGATCAAGGCGTTGCGCGAAGGGCTTGCGGCCAATCGTATTCGCAGTATTGCCGGCATTTTAAACGGCACCTGCAATTATATTCTCACCACCATGAGCGAGCGTGGCCGCGAATTTGGCGATGTGCTGGCCGAAGCGCAAAAGCTGGGGTACGCCGAAGCCGATCCATCGTTTGATATCGATGGCATCGATGCCGCCCACAAACTGGCGATCCTGGCAGCCCTGGCGTTCGGCCGGCCGGTCGCGTTAAACGATGTGCACATAGAAGGCATCCGCCATATCTCAGCGCTGGATCAGGCCTTTGCCAAAGAACTCGGCTACCGCATCAAACTGCTCGGCATCGCGCGGGCAACCGATGCGGGGGTCGAAAGCCGGGTGCATCCGTGCATGATCCCAGCCAATGCGCCGCTGGCACGGGTGGACGGGGTTTATAATGCGGTCGTGGCAGAAGGTGATTTTGTCGGCAGGCTCATGCTGGAAGGCCGCGGCGCCGGCGCCGGCCCCACCGCATCGGCGGTGGTGGCCGATTTAATCGATTTGGCACGCGGCCGGGCAACCCCGGTGTGGGGGGCGGCATCGGGCGATCTGGCCAGCCTGCCAGCGGTGCCAATGTCGGCCCATATCGGTGCTTATTATTTGCGGTTGATGGTGGTCGATCGCCCCGGCGTTATCGCCGACGTCACCACCGCCTTGCGCGATTCCGGCGTGTCGCTCGAAAGCATGTTGCAGCACGGCCGCGCGCCAGGTGAAGCAGTACCCATTGTGCTGGTGACCCACGAAACCCGAGAAGACAATATGCGCGCAGCCTTGGACCGGATTGAACGATTGGACGCCGTATTAGAACGCCCATCAATGATCAGAATCGAACACGGATAAAGAAAACCGGCGTTACCCCAAACCCCGTCAACATTACGCCGGGGTCTGGGGGGCGGCTCGCCCCCCAGCCTTTTCTTATCTTTTTGGAGAGTATCTCAACATGAGCGACACCGACCTCCCCCCCTGGCGCGTGCTAGACCGCAATTTGGCGCTAGACCTTGTGCGCGTCACCGAGGCCGCCGCCCTGGCATCGTCACGGTGGATGGGCAAGGGCGACAAGAACCAGGCCGATGGCGCCGCGACCGACGCCATGCGCCGCGCGTTCGATACCGTGCCGATCGACGGCACCGTGGTGATCGGCGAAGGCGAGATGGATGAAGCGCCGATGCTGTATATCGGCGAAAAAGTCGGCGCCGGTGGCCCTGCCATGGATATCGCGGTGGACCCGTTAGAAGGCACTAAGCTTACCGCAACCGGCGGGCCGAATGCGCTGTGCGTGGTGGCCCTAGCCGAGCATGGCAATTTTCTGCACGCCCCTGATATTTACATGGATAAAATCGCCGTCGGCGGTGGTTTGCCGCCAGATTTGATCGGCCTTGATGCCTCGCCTGCCGAAAATCTGCGCAACCTGGCGCGGGCCAAAAAATGCGATATCAGCGATCTTGTTGTGTGCACGCTAGACCGTGACCGCCACGAAGCCCTGATCGCCGCCTGCCGCGAAGCCGGCGCACGAGTGATTTTGCTGCCCGATGGCGATGTCGCCGGGGTGATCGCCACCACCCTGCCGGGCAGCGGTGTTGATATCTATATCGGTTCGGGTGGTGCGCCCGAAGGCGTGCTGGCCGCCGCCGCCCTGCGCTGCACCGATGGCCAAATGCAAGGCCGCCTGCTGTTTGAGGATGACGCCCAGATTGCCCGCGCCCGCACTATGGGCGTCACCGACCCCAACCGCATTTATACGGTCACCGACATGGCCCGTGGGGATGTGATGTTTGCCGCAACCGGCGTCACCACCGGTGCCATGCTGCGTGGCGTTACCCGCGATGCGCATGGCGGGGTGACGCATTCCCTGGTCATGCGCAGCAAAAGCGGCACGGTGCGCTACATCGAAGCGCATCACAATTTCAAAACCAAAACATGGACCAATTGGTAATCACCGCCGGCGACGATTTCGCCTGCGGGGTCAGCGCCAGTGCCACCGGCCGGGCTTGGCGCTGGCGCCCAGCGCAGGACCGCATCGCCTTCGCCCTGGCCGAGCGGTTTGACCTGCCAGCGGTTGCCGGCCGGCTGCTAGCCGCCCGCGGCGTGGGGTTGGACGACGCCGCCGATTTTCTAACCCCCAGCCTGCGCGCCCTGCTGCCCGATCCGTCAGTGCTTACCGACATGGACCGTGCCGCCAACCGCATAGCCCATGCCATCACCACAGGTGAAACGGTTGCGGTGTTTGGCGATTACGATGTCGATGGCGCCTGTGCGGCCGCTTTAATCACCAGTTTTCTGCAAAATTTTGCCCTCAACGTGCACACCCACGTGCCAGACCGTATTCTGGAAGGCTACGGCCCCAATGCGGCGGCGCTAGTCGCCTTGGCCGATCGCGGCGCCACGCTGGTGATTTGCGTCGATTGCGGCACAGCAGCCGCCGACCAGCTTGCGGTGCTGCATAACCGCGCCGAGGTGATCGTGCTTGATCACCACAAAGCCGATGGCCCAACACCGCCAATTTTCGCAACCGTCAACCCCAACCGGTTAGATGATACCTCCGGCCTGCGTCACCTGTGCGCCGCAGGGGTCGCCTTCCTCACCGCCGTTGCCACCTTGCGCACGCTGCGCCGGCAAAATTTTTTCACCCACCGCGCCGAGCCAGATTTGCGCGAATGTTTGGATCTGGTGGCCCTGGCCACGGTCTGCGATGTCATGCAGCTCACCGGCATCAACCGCGCCTTTGTCGCCCAAGGCTTAAAAATTATGGCCAAGCGTGGCCGCCCCGGCATTGCCGCCTTGCTCGATGTCGGCGGCGTCACTGGCGTGCCGGCGGCGATGAGCTGCGGGTTCGCGCTCGGCCCGCGCATCAACGCCGGCGGCCGCATAGCGCAAGCCGATCTCGGCTTACGCCTGCTACTGGAAACCGACCCGACCGAAGCCCGCATCCTTGCCCAGCGGTTAGACGGGGTTAACCGCGAACGCCAGGCGGTGGAAGCCGGCGTGCTGGAAATCGCGGTGCAACAAGCCCAAGTGCAGCTCGATGCCGACCACGCCGTGCTGCTGGTCAGCGGTGATTACCACCCCGGCGTGGTGGGTATCGTGGCCGGCCGCTTGCGCGAAAAATTCAACCGCCCGGCCTGTGTCGGCGGCCTCAGCGGCGGCCAAATCAAAGGCTCGGGGCGCTCAATCCCTGGCCTCGACCTCGGGGCCGCGGTGATCGCCGCGCGCCAAGCCGGTATTTTGCAAACCGGCGGCGGCCACGCCATGGCGGCCGGCTTTGGCCTGGCGCCGGAAAATTTGGCGGCCTTTCAGATCTTTTTAGATGCCCGCCTGGCCGATGCCCGTCACGCACCGCGGCGGCCAGACCTGACAATCGACGCCAGCACCAGTGTCGCCGGCGCCACACTGGATTTGGCCCACGGCATCAACCGCCTAGCCCCTTTCGGCCCCGGCAATGAAGAACCGCTGCTGGCCATCCCCAATGCCCGGGTCACCCGCACGGATAGGTTGGGTGCCGAGGGCAACACCTTGCGCGCCTTTGTCGAAGGCCCAGGGGGCGAGCGCCTAAAAGCGCTGTTGTTCCGCGCCGCCGACACGCCGCTCGCCCAGGCCATCGAAAATCGCAATCTCGGCCCCCTGCATCTGGCCGGGCAGTTACGCGCGGAAAGCTGGCAGGGCCGCGAAGGTGTGTCGTTTTTCATCAGCGATGCAGCGCGCGCATAACCCAAAGCCTACCGGCACCCTTGACCCCGCCCGGGTGGGCTAGTAGGCAGCCGTCCGCTGTCCCGTTCGTCTAGAGGCCCAGGACACTAGCCTTTCACGTTGGTGACACGGGTTCGAATCCCGTACGGGGCACCAATCTTCAGCCCATTCTGCCAAGCGCGCCGCAGCCCAGGGGAACACCCTGCGGTTGCGGTGTGCTTGCGGGCATGGTTGGCAAAGGCTAACGCCTTGCGTGAACAATCGCGCCGGGACTGCAAACAGTGAGCTTTACCACACCTTTAATTTTCACCGATGCAACCGTGGCGGGCCCGTGGCGCCAGCCGCGCCAAATGCTGGCCGACCAAGCCTATGGCGGCCACGGCTCGATCCACGATGATGCGATCGCCGAAAAACTGGGGTTTCGCGCCGGGCCCATCGAGGGTCCCACCCATTTCAGCCAATTTGCCCCGTTGCTCGCCCATATCTGGGGCCAAGCCTGGTTCGAACGCGGCTGCCTCTCCGCGCACTACCTCAACATGGTGGTGGAAGGCGAGGACGTGCGCGCCCACGCCGATATCCCCGCGCTAGGTGCCACCACCACGCGCGTATGGGCGGAAAAAGCCGACGGCACCCCGGTGCTAGAGGCCAGCGCAAGTTTGGGCCCAAATTTCGGCGAAACCTTGCTGGAAAAACGCATGGCCAGCCTGCGCCCGCCCGAACGCCTAGTCATCCTGGCCAATCTCTACCCAGGCTTACGTGGTGCTGCCGACGAAATAGTGTGCATGGCGCCCGACCAAAACATGGGTGATCTCTACCCGTTCTCGCTCACCCAGAAACTGGCCAAAATCACCGAAAGCTCGCCGTGGTACGCCGACCGCCAGGCATCGCCCTGGGGCCGCGCCATCATTCCGTTGGAAATGGTCAGCGTGCTGGCCGAATATACCAGCGGCCAGGCGCAATTTCCGGTCAAAGGCCCGGTGGTCGGGCTGTTTGCCGATCAGGAAATTCGCATGATCGATGGGCCGCTGTTTGTGGGTGAGACCTATCTGATCCGGCGTGAGATTGTCGCACTTTCGGAAAGCCGCCGCACCGAATCTTACTGGATCCGCAGTTCGATTTTCGATGCCGATGGGGTTAAGCTCAAAGCCCAAATGCTGCTTAATCACGCAACATTAAAAGATTCCTATGCGGGGTAACCGGTTGACCGATGCCAACAGGTAACCCGCCGATGGCACGCAAGATCACGGCGCCCCGCTTTGTGCTAATCATGGCAAACCTGCTGGGGTTGGCGCTGATCATTCACAACGCCGTGCTGGTTCATCGTTACTACCTGCCCGCGCCATGGTTTGATCTGTGGCTGTTCGTGCCCGATCTTGAACGGTTTACCCGAGGTATTTTTACCTTTCACGATCTGATCAAGCAGCATTACGAACACCGCATCGCCACCACGCGCGTGTTTCTGCTGATCGATGCGGTGTTTTTTAATTTCACTGGGCGCTTTGTCGAAATCGCTGATTTTGTGCTGTTCATCGTGCTAGGCGCCGCCTTTGCCGCACTCTGGCGCACCCGCGCTTTGCGGGCAGCCGGCGCGGTTGCACCAACGCTGGTAGTGATCGCCGCCGCGTGCTCGCTATCGCAATGGTTCAACATGGTCTCGGCATTTCAAATTCAGTTTGTGCTGACCTGTTTGTTTGTGCTGGGCGCCGCCCGCGCACTGGTTGCTGCAACCGTCATTGCCACCTCACCAACACGCCAGGCGGTGTTTGTCGGGCTTGCCGGGCTATCCGCGCTACTGGCAACATTTTCAATGGCCGCCGGCACCTTCGCCCTGCCAGCATTAGGCGTGTTGCTATGGCTGCGCCGAGCACCAGCCGCCATCATGCTGGGGTTTGCCGCCTGCGCCGGCGCCATTCTGATCGCGTTCGTGCATGGCTACCAGAACGGCGCCTATCTCTCATGGGCGTTTATGCTCAACCCCAGCCTCATCCCCTATCGGCTGCTCTATGCCTGCGGGTTTCTCGGTAGTGCGGTCGCCGTTGCCGGGCCGTTCGCCTTCATCGGCGGCGCGCTGCTGCTGGCCGGCTTCACCGTGGCGGCTGGGCTATATGTCACCGATCGTGTGCGCCACGGCACCGCGATGGAAGGCCGCCTGGCGGTGTGCCTAGCCCTTGGTCTGTGGGCTGCCAGCAACGCTGCCGCCAGCGCCATTGCGCGGTCGATGATGGGGCTTGATACCGCGGTTACCTCACGCTACGCCACAATGAGCATCGTCTTTGGCCTGACAACATTCATTCTGGTTAGCGCGCGCCTTGCCAGCATCGCCCGGCTACGCCGATATCTGCCGGCGCTGGTGCTTGGCGGCCTGCTAACCGCTCTTGCCATCATGAATGTCAGCCGCCGCATGTCCAGCGATATGGCCCTGCGCTACGATGGGTCGTTGCAGCATGCCCAACTGATCCAGCAAAATGTGCGGGTACAAGGTGCCATGCCGATTTTGTTTATCGGCACGGTGGATGACATCGTGGCGGAAATCCGGTTTTTGCATACCCATCACCTGAGCCTATTTGCGCCAGAAAACCTCGCCCCCGCTAACATACAAAGCCAAATAGCCACGGTGTTCAGCACCGGTGCGGCGGCGTGCCGCGGCCATATCGATGCGATTTTCGCAATCGACGCTCGCCGGTTTGCCGCCAACGGCTGGATCGCCGACCCCGTGTTGCCGCGCACCCCGGAATGGGTCGGGGTTGCCGACCAAAATGCCCAGGTCATTGCCATCATCCGCCCGTCCCTGCGGCGCCCTGATCTTGATGCGGCATTGCGCGGCGGCCCCGGGCTTGCCGGGTTCGATATGGGCTTTGGCGGCACGGTGCCAGCCGATCCAGCGCGGCGTGTGCGGTTTGCCGGCGTGTTTAATGATGGCACCGCCTGCGTGCTGCCTGGCAGTATGCACCCAGGGCCACCACCGGCCGATGGCGCGCCAGGGCTTGGCATGTGGTCGGCCCGCGCGGCCGCCTTGGGCCGCGCCCGCGGCACCACCACAGATTGGGCAGCAATCTATTGACCGACATAGTCCGCCCGCGCCACTTCAGTGTGACCAAGCCCGGCACTTGGATCCACCCGGCATTAAACATAATCGGCCTGGTTGTAATCCTGCACGGTGCCTGGCTTGCCTGGTGTAACACCCTGGCAGCACCGTGGTTCGATCTTTGGCCGTTCGTTACCGACCTTGATCGGTTTTTTCACGGTACCTACCGGTTGACTGATCTGATCGCCCAGGCCAACGAACATCGCATCGCCACTACCCGCGTGGTGCTGTTGATTGATGGCGCGCTGTTTCATTTAACCGGCCATTTTACCGTGGTGCTGAATTTTCTGGCCCTCCTGGGCTTAGGTTTTGGTTGCGCCCGCTTGTTTCATACGCGCCGCTTACGTGATGCCGGCGCCGTGCCACCCACCTTGGCGGTGATGGCGCTCACCTGCTCGTCATCGCAGTGGTTTAATCTTATTTCGCCATTTCAAATTCAGTTTGTGTTGACCGCTGTATCGGTGTTCGGCGCAGCCGCCGCCCTGGTCGCCGCCACCGCCCCGCAACGGACCAGCTTGGCCCACGCGGGGTTCGCCTGTGTCGCTATCGTCAGCGCTTTCCTTGCCGCATTTTCCATGGGCAGCGGCATATTCGCGCTACCGGCACTTCTGGTCTTGTTATGGCTTCGCAAAGCGCCCGCGGCGATGATCGCGGGCTTTGCCCTGATGGCGGCCGCCATCATCGCCGCCTACCTGCACGGCTTCCATAGTATTGTCCCATTGTGGATGGTTAATAGGTTCGATCTCTTTGCCATCACTGGCAAAATCGTGTTTGCGCTTGGGTTTTTGGGGTCGGGTTTGCTGCTGCCCACGGTATGGCCATTTCTGGCGGGCGCGGCTTTGGTCGGCGGTTTCGCTGTTAGTTCAAGTTTGGTGATCTGCAGGTCAATCCGTATCCGGCGTGCGGTCGAAGGACGCGTGGCGATCGCCATCGCTGTGGGCCTATGGATACTCGCCTGCGCCGCCGTGGTTGCCACCTCACGCTGGTGGAGTGGCCCGGATAGTGCGCTTGCCTCGCGTTATGCGATGATGAGCAGCCTGTTCGCCGCCATCACCATTATGCTCACCGCTCATCAGATCGCCGCATGGCCATGGGCGCGCCGCCGGGCCGGCCAGATGTCCACCGCCGCTGTGCTCGTGTTTCTCGCCGGATCCAACCTATCGCCGCAGGCCGCACTCCAGAGCGACGGTTTTTATCGCGGCACCCTGCAGCACGCCGAGTTACTGCGCCAGAATGTCCGCATTGGCGGCCTGGTGCCGATGGATTTCGTAAAAACGGTCGATGACCTAGTGCCGCAGATAAAAACACTCCACGACCACCGCTTAGCGATGTTCGCGGCAGCCAGTAAACCGCCACGTTTTGCCCGCCGCGCCCTCGACCGGGCTCTCGCAACTGCCGCACCGGCGTGCCGTGGCGCCATCAACAGCCTGTTCAAAATCGACAAAAGCCGTTTTGCCGCGCGCGGATGGCTAGCCGATCCCATAACAAACATCACCGCCGCCTGGGTTGCGGTGGTCGATCAACATCGCCAGGTGATTGCCTTCGACGACACCATCGACACCCGCACCGACCTCGCCGCGCCGCTCGGTGCCGCAGGTACGCACTATGGCTTTGACAGCGGTTTCGGTGGTGCAGTGCCCGCCGACCCCGATCGCCAGTTACGTTTCTGGGGCATCATGGCTGATGGCACAGTCTGCGTGTTGCCAGGTAGCTTCGCCCCGTCACCGCCGCCGCCAACAAATGTAGGCTTGCAAGGCTGGGCAATACCGGCCGCCAACCTTGCTCGCCAGCACGGTACCGCCACCGATTGGGCCGCGATTTACTAAACCCCGGCGATCCCAACAGATCCCGTCCCCCGCGCTTGTGAGGCTTTGGCAGGCCGTGTAGCAACCAAGCTATGGTTAACCCCGCCACCACCGTGGCCCCGGCGCCGCTATACGCAACGCCATCAGCGGGCTGGAGCCTAACAATGCCCTTACCCGCGAAAATCATCATCACCGGTGGCGCCGGGCTGATCGGCCAGAACCTGATTGTGCGGCTATTGGCGGCGGGCGACTCAGACAGCCCCCCCCTCACCGTGATCGCAATCGACAAACACGCCCACAACGCCCGCGTGCTGCGCGGCCTGCATCCCACCATCACCGTCATCACCGCCGACCTCGCCCACGACAATGGCTGGCAGCACCATCTAGCCGGCGCCGATGCGCTGGTCATCGCCCATGCCCAAATCGGCGGCGAGGATGAAGCCCCCTTCATTGCCAACAATATCACCGCAACCCAACGCCTGCTCGCGGCGGCAGAAACTGCCGGCGTCGGCCGCATCGTGCATCTGTCATCGTCGGTGGTGAATTCGGTGGCCGATGATTATTATACGCAAACCAAACTGGCGCAGGAAAAGCTGGTCGCCGCCTGCGCCATCCCGCATGTCATTTTACGGCCAACCCTGATGTTTGGCTGGTTCGATCGCAAACATTTGGGCTGGCTTGCCCGTTTCATGCAGCGCGTGCCGGTGTTCCCCATTCCCGGCAACGGCAAATATAAACGCCAGCCTTTACATGCCGGCGATTTATGCGCGGTGATTTTGGCCTGCCTCAGCGGCCCCCCCCGTGCCGGTGCCCATAATATATCGGGCCGCGAGGTGATCGATTACATCGATCTCATCCGCGCCATTCGCACAGGCATCGGCAGCCACACGCTGATTATAAAAATCCCCTATTGGTTTTTCCACATGCTGCTGTGGATATACGCCCGTTTCAGCGCCAACCCGCCGTTCACCACGCGCCAGTTGGCAGCCCTGGTCATTCCAGAGCTTTTCGAAATTTCGGATTGGCCCGGTATATTTGGCGTGCGCGCCACACCGTTGGCCGAAGCCCTGGCAGAAACCTTTCGCGCCAAACCCTATTGCGACGTGGAGCTTGATTTTTAATGGCCCATATTGTTGTAATCGGCGCCGGCATCATGGGGCTGGCCGCCGCCTATCAGGCTTTGCTTGATGGCAACACAGTGGAGATTTTCGAAACCGCCCCGCAAGCTGGCGGCATGGCCGCCCATTTCAATTTGGGCGATTTTTCCACCGAACGATTTTATCATTTTATCTGCAAAACAGATACGCCAACCTTTGCGCTACTCGATGAACTGGGTTTGCGCGCACAATTGCACTGGGTGCCCACCACCATGGGCTATTTCTTCGGCGAAAAAGTTCATCGCTGGGGCGACCCCATATCGCTACTCCGTTTTCCCCACCTCAACCTGATCGAAAAATTCCGCTACGGCCTGCTCGCTTTCGTAGCGGTCAACGGTGGTGCCTGGCGCGGCTTAGAACATCAAGATGCCCGCAGTTGGATTTTGCGCTGGTGCGGCAAATCCGGTTACGAAAAAATGTGGCGCCGGTTATTCGAATACAAATTTTACGACTACACGGGCAATATTTCGGCCGCCTGGATCCGCACCCGCATGCAGCGTCTAGGCCATTCGCGACGCTCCTTGATGCAGGAAGTGCTTGGCTACATCGATGGCGGATCAGAAACCCTGGTCAACGCGCTGGTCGCCGACATCACCAAACGCGGCGGTGTTTTGCATCTGGCAAGCCCGGTGGATCGGGTGGAGTGCGCCAAAAACCAGGTGCGCGGCGTCACTGTGCACGGAAAGTTCACAGCAGCAGACGCGGTCATTTCCACCGTGCCAACGCCATTTGTATCCGCCATGGTGCCCGATCTGCCGGCGGCCACGCGCGCGCAGTATGATGCCATCGCCAATATCGGCGTGGTGTGCGTAGCCTTACGCCTGCGCAAATCGGTCTCGCCGCATTTTTGGGTGAACATCAATGCCGATGGCATCGATATCCCCGGCATTATCGAATTTTCCAATCTACGGTCCACTACCGATCACGTGGTCTACGTGCCCTATTACATGCCCACCAGCCACGCGAAATGGCAGTGGCAACCCGACCAGTTTATTACCGAGGCGATGGCCTGCATCCGCCGCATCAACCCCCACATTGGCGCCGATGATCTGCTGGCATCGCACGCCGCCCGCCTGCGCTACGCGCAACCCATTTGCCAACCCGGGTTTGCCGCCAAACTTCCCCCGGCGCAAACCCCAATTGCCGGCTTGCAAGTGGCAGACACATGTTTTTACTATCCAGAAGATCGTGGTCTGGCCGAAAGTATCCGCCTAGGCCGCCAGATGGCAGTGCACCTGGCCGCCACAGACCCAGCACCGGTCTAATTCCTAACCGTCATTCGCCCCATTCAAACCGGTACCCCACGCCATACACCGCGTGGATCACATCTTCGCCGGGCAGTTTTTCGGCAATCTTGCGGCGCAGGTTTTTGATGTGGCTGTCTATCACCCGATCAAACGCATCCACGCAATCCCCATGCACCAAATCCAGCAATTGCGCGCGCGAAAATATCCGCCCCGGCTTGCGTGCCAATACCGCCAACAGGGCAAATTCGCGCGGGGTTAAATCCAACCGCTTGCCGTCGATACGGGCAACAAAGGCACCATCATCCAGCACCAGCCGATCGGTCACGGCGGCCGATACCACCCCACGCGGCCGGCGCAGCACAGCCCCCACGCGCGCCACCACTTCACGCGGCGAAAACGGCTTGCAGACATAATCATCGGCGCCAATGTCCAGGCCAATAATACGATCAATTTCCTCGTGCCGTGCGGTCACCATAATAATCGGCACATCGCTGGTTTTGCGCACCGCCCGGCATACCTCCATGCCGTCTAACCCCGGCAGCATAATATCCAGCAACACCAAATCAGGGGGTACTGCCAGAATGCGCGCCAGGGCCATCTTACCATCACCGATCATCGCACACTCATAACCAGACCGGCACAGATAATCGTGCAGCAAGAGAGCAAGTTCAGGTTCGTCTTCAACCACCAGCACCTGATGTTTAACACGCTCGCTCATGCCAGCTGCCCTAAGGGAAGAGATATAATCACGCACAACCCGCCTAAATCCGATGCCCGCGCCACGATCGTGCCTCCGTGCGCGCCAATAATCGCCGCCGCTATCGCCAACCCCAACCCAGCGCCACCGCCCGCCCGCCCGCGCGATTCCTCAACCCGGTAGAACCGGTCAAAAAGCTTTGGCAACGCGGCGGGCGGCACGCCAGGCGCGCTATCGTCGATACGAACAATTGCCATCGTCGCATCGCACCGCACGGTGATCCGGCACAGGCCGGCACTATCCGTATAGCGTTGGGTGTTTGCCAGCACATTGGTCAACACCTGAATGATGCGGCCACGATCAACCACCACCGGCAAAGCCGATTGTTCCTTACACAAATCAAGCGAAATACCAGATCGCGCAAAACCCTCCCGCCAGGCGCCAACAACGTCATCAACTATTTTTACCAAATCACCGGGTTCGCGAAACAACGCCACCGCACCGCTGTCCGCACGCGCCAGATCGCCTAAATCACCGGCCAGGCGGGTTAACTGCATCACCTGGCCGTGCAGGGTTGCCAATGTAACGGCATCGGCGTCCCGCACCCCATCCTGCACCGCTTCAATCATGCCGCGCAAAACCGATAGCGGCGTGCGCAGCTCGTGGCTGGTGTCGGCCACCCAGCGGCGCCGTGCCGCCTCGGTTTCGCCCAGGGATTGCGCCATCAGCGATATATCACGTGCCAAATCTCCCAATTCATCAGCCCGGTGCGGCACTAGCCGCACCGCAAAATCGCCGGCGGCGATGCGCGTGGTGGCCGCATTTATGTCGCGCAACGGGCGCAACAACGCGCGCGACAGTGCCCAAGCGAATGCGGCCGCAATGGCAAAACTCAATGCCGCCATCATCACCAACTGGCGGCGCTGGGCGCGAAAAAACGCCCGCTCCACCTCGCGTCCCACGGCGGTGGTCGGCATCAGCGCCAACGCCCCAATCACCCGGCCATCGGCACCGCGCAGCAAACGCCGCGGCCCATCCAACGCTTCCGGCGGGCCAATAATCAGCTGCATATCAGCATCGAGCAGGCTCACCCTGGGCGATGGCACCAGGCGTGGCAGAGGTGGCGGCGGCCGGCCATCGGTGAACGGCAGCAAGGGCGGCGGTGGCAACGGGGGGGGCGGCAGGCTGCCACCAACAAAACCCGCCCAACGTTGCGGGTTGCGGGCAAACTGATCAAACCCGTGCCGCGCGTATTCGGCCCTGGCGGCATCCGCCAGCGGGTCCAACTCGGCCAGTTCAATCTGCAGAAGATACGCCGAAAAGCCGCGATTAAGGCTGATCGTGGCACTTAACACCATGGCGCCGATCACAATGGCGGCCAACACCACAAAGGCCGCAAACAGCCGGCCGGTCAGGCGTAAACTGGGCACTAAAATGGTGATTTTGGCCATGCTAATCCAAAGCTTAGCTGCCGATTGCCGCCTGCGCGATAGAACGCCGCGCGCGCCACGCACACCATCCGCCTGCCGCGCGTCATGCCGGCGGTGGCGGTGGCGGTGGCGGAACATCAGCGCCGCCCATGTCAGGCCGATCATCAAGCGGCGGGCGTGGCGGGCGGGCGGCTATATCGCGCAGCATATCCGCCTCGCCGGCACTGATTTTGCCCGCTTTCAGCGCGACCGTAATGGCCGCCAAATCCGCCGTCCGCATGGCGCCAAAAAACTTGACGGGCGCGATATCGTAATACCGTAACGCTGCCGCCATCCCCCAAGTGCGCACAAATCGCATAATCTCTGCACGCGGCGTTACTGCAAGCAAATCACGCAGCACGTCCACCTCGCGCGCGCGTCGCTCAAGGCTGTCCACAGATAATCCGTGCCCGCGCTGGGGTGGTGGTGGCGGGGGCGGGGGCATCTGCGCGGCCGCCTGGCCCATTCCTAACGGCACCAGCACCGCCACGATCGATGCCCAGACCACTAACCGCCCAGCTAACCGCCCAGCTAAATGCCCAGGTAAATGCCCAGGTAAATGCCCAGTGGATATCATGCTCGCTCGTGCTCCCTCATCACCCCGGGCGCGCCGGCCAATTGCCAGCGCCTCAACCCGCAGAGCCGAAACCCGATGCGGCAGGTGATGGTGCCAAACTGTGCCGCCGTGATGGAGCAATTATGGAGACTGCAAAAATAGCAATGCCATGCCCGGCCCGCGGTTACCCACCCGCCCAGCGTGCCAGCAAATCCACCACGGCCTGGGCCGATACATGGCGCGCATCGGCCAGGCCAAACACCTCGCTACCATTCACCAATCGCCCACCGGGGGTCACCACCAGCACGGTGGGCACCGCGGTGATGGTCACGCCATAGCGCGCGGCAATGTCCAGGTTACGATCTTTGCGGCCAACATCGATCATCACCGGCACAAAACTATCGCGCACCCAGTTAGCCACCGCCGGTATCGCCAGCACCCCGCCCAACATGCGGCAATCGGGGCACCAATTGCCGCCAAAATCCAGCAGCACCGGTTTGCCGGTGCGCCGGCCTTCGGCAAACGCCAGCACCACCGCCTGATGCGCATCCGCATCGGGGTCGTAGGGCGCGGCGATCGGCACCGCCAACCCGGCGGGCAGCACCGGCACGGTCGTGGGCGGCCCCGCCGCCATCAAGCTCAGTGCCCCCAGCCCCACCCCGCGCCGGGACAACCCCAGCCGTTTAGCCAAACGCCATGGCCAGCGATACCGCCACCAGGGCCGGTTTTGCCTCGCCTTCAATTTCCACCGTGTTCTCGGTCGAAAACAGCACCCGACCAGGGCCTTTATCGTCCGCACTCAACATTTTTATGCGGTTGCGAATGCGTTTGCCGGCCCGCACCGGGGTCAGAAACCGCACCTTATCCGACCCATAATTCAACGCCGCCGTAATCGGCAGCCCGGTTTTCCAAATCGGCTCGCTCAACATCGGGATCAGCGATAGGGTCAGGTAGCCATGCGCAATGGTGCCACCAAACGGCCCGTTAGCGGCTTTTTCCACATCCACGTGAATCCACTGATGATCGCCGGTGCACTCAGCAAAGGCGTTGATGCGGTCCTGATCGACCAGCACCCAATCCGACACCCCCAATTCCTGCCCCACCCGCGATGTCAATTCCGTCAACAAATCAGCCATAGATCGTGTCCCCTAGGTAAAATGAGTGTTGGTGTACCCTGCCGCCACGGCCAAAGGCCCAAACGTACAAAAGTCTTTTTGCTTCTTTTTCTTCAGAAAAAGAAGAGTCTTCCCCCATATGTCAACGCCACGCCTTTTACGGCATGCATAACGGCGTAAGACCACAGATAAGGCGCACCATGTTAAATTGGGCAAGGGATGGCGGCGATTGGCCGAACCGCGAAGCAAGCAGTTTTGTTGATGCCGGCGGTTTGCGCTTTCACGTGCAAATCATGGGGCAAGGGCCGGTGCTGCTGCTGCTGCACGGCACCGGTGCTGCCAGCCACAGTTTTCGCGATTTAGCCCCCGATCTGGCGCAAGATTTCACCGTCGTGGTGCCCGACCTGCCCGGCCATGGGTTTAGCGAATCGCCTGGCTCGCCGCAGATGGCACTAAACCCAATGGCCAAGGCGGTAGCCGATTTGCTCGCGGTGCTCGGCCTGTCGCCGGCCGCGGTGGTGGGCCATTCGGCCGGCGCCGCGATCGGCGCCCGTATGATCCTAGATGGCACGATTTCCCCATCCCGCCTGATCAGCCTCAACGGCGCACTCTTACCGATACCCGGTATGACCGGCGCGTTTTACGGGTCGATGGCCAAAATGATGGCACTGATGCCCGGCATGCCGTGGTTTTTTGCCTTTGGCGCGCAGGATCGCACAACCCTTGCCAGCATGATCGAAAGCACCGGCTCGCGGCTCGACCCGCGCGGCCTATCGCTCTACCGGCGGCTGCTGAAAAACCCGATGCTGATGTCCAACGTGCTGGGCATGATGGCCAATTGGGATCTCGATCAGCTTGCCGCAGACCTACCGCGTTTGGGTCAACGCCTGATGCTGGTTGTGGCCGACGGCGATCGTGCCGTGCCGCCCAAAGTTGCCGCCAAAATTGCCCGCCTAGTGCCCGGCGCGCAAACCGTTTTCCAGCCGGGCCTAGGCCATTTATCCCATGAGGAAGACCCCGCCGGCACGGCCGCCCTGATCCGGGCCGCCGTATAGAGCGCGGTTTATTTTAGGGTTTCGAGATACGCGATCAGGTTTTGCCGGTCGCTATCAACCGCAACCCCAGCAAACGCCATTTTGGTGCCAGGAACAACCTTCATCGGGCCGGTGAGATAAACGTCCAGATTTTCGGGCGTCCACACCTTGTTATAGGCCTTCATCGCAGTGGAATAGTTGTAGCCATCGACGCTTCCACTGGCCCGGCCCACCACACCATACAAGGTTGGCCCGATTTTAGTGCGCCCGGCTTCGGCCGAATGGCACAGGCCACAGCGCGCAAACACGGTTTTTCCGGCCGCCGCATCGCCAGCAGCCCAAGCTGGCGCCGCCAACACAGCCAAACTTAGCATCGCCGCACTCAGTATCATCACCCGTGTCATCACTTTGGCTCCTTTAGGGTTCGCGGTGCAGTTTACCTGAACGCACGCCAAAATCGTTGTCTTAAGTCAAGCCGGGATCAGCTTTTGCGCTCCAGCTTCCGTGCCATCGCCTCAATCAACGCATCGATGTCGCCGCTATGGCCGCTCAGGAAGCTGCCATAATCATTGCGCTGTGTCAGCCGCATGCTGGTGCCTTCGGCAATCACATCAATAATTAACGGCGCGCCGCTTTTGCTGCTAATCACCCATTGCACATCGGCGGTCGGCGCATTGGGCCGCACAATGGTGGTGTTCACCGCCACATCATCACCCAGCGGGCGGGCATCCTTAATGGTGTAGCTAACGCCCTGATATTCGCCCAAATGGCCGCTGATGCTTTTCAGCAGCACACGGTGAAACACTAGGGTGTAACGCGCCTGCTGGTCTGGGGTTGCTTTGGCCCAGAACCGGCCCAGGCAAAACCGCGCAATCGCCGCCACATCAACATGCCGTTCGATCGTTGGTTTCAGCAGCGCGGTTTTTTGGTCATTCGGCGCCGGCCCGTTCACCACGGCGACCAGTTCCTGGCCAAATTGGGTGGTAAACGCCGTCACCTCAGGCGATGCGGCGCGCAACGGCTGACTAAAGGCGGCTAAGCACAAAAAACCTGTCAGCACCAAAGCTGCACGGCGGGTGGTAATGAGCATGTCGTCAGTTTCTCGCTTAAAAATAATGTCTGCGCCTAATCTCAGCGGGTATCCCCGCGGGCCGCATCAATGCCAGATTGCGCGTTCTGGCGGTATAAACTGCGCAAAGTCGCATAAGGATCCAAGGCGCTTGCTTTTATCCGATCAAGGTCGGTCAGCAGCGAAGACCGCGTATCCAGCACGCCTAAGCCAAATTTGGCGTAGCTCAGGGTTGCCAGGCCCTGCCCGCTGGGGGTCCAGGTAAACGGATCAGCCGCCATATCGCCGCCAAACCCCACAACGGCGCGCGGGCTAGATGGGCCCAGCACCGGCAGAAACAGAAACGGCCCCGATGGAATGCCCCACACCCCAAGCGTTGTGTTAAAATCAGCATCGTGCCCGGCAAGCCCGAGCGATTTGGCGATATCGAACAAGCCGCCCACACCCAGCAGTGAATTAACCGTAAAGCGCCACAGCGTAATCGCCGCCCGCTTGGGGTTGCCCTCGGCGATGTCGTTGACGAAAACCGTGGTAGATCCCAAATTATTCAGCACATTGTGCACGCCATTGCGGGCCGGGCGCGGCACCGCCCACACATAGGCCACCGCCACCGGGCGAATGGCATACGTATCCAGCGCGTCGTTCACCTTATAAAAAACGCGGTTAGTCGGTTCTAACGGGTCATTGGTTTCGCGAAATTCGGCAACCGCTTCGGGGTCGCTGGCCGGCGGCGGCGTGGCGCACGCCGCCAGTGCTAAGCCCACCACGGCAAAGCTTGCAAAATTCAACGCAAGGCGGCGAAACGGCCGATTGGCAAGCGACATATCAAAACCTTTATCGCGGCCAATCGGGGCTGCATCCGTGGGGTAACCAAATAGCACACGCCCGGTTTGCTGCAACGCGGCCGCACACATCAAATTGCCCCCTTGAAGTGGGGCGACACATCCTAACTTGCAACCAAGACCCTTCCCACCGCATGAACGCCAAATGAACTCTGTGCCAATCCCCCCCGCCGCCGCTCGCGATGATCGCGATGATCGTCACCAGTCTGCGCGCCTGCTGCGCCTGCCCGACCACGCGGCTGCCGCACCAGCCCTAAGCTTTGAGTTTTTCCCGCCACGCACCGAGGCGCTAGAAGCCCAATTGTGGCAGTGCATCGATCGCCTAGCACCGCTCGCCCCCCGCTTTGTCTCGGTCACCTACGGCGCCGGCGGCACCACCCAAGCCCGCACCCACGCAACCGTTACCCGCATCGTGCGCGAAACCGCCCTTACGCCTGCCGCCCACCTCACCTGCGTCGGCGCCGAACGGGGTGCCGTGGATGATGTCGCCCGTGCTTATTGGGATAGCGGCGTGCGCCATATCGTCGCCTTGCGCGGCGATGTCCCCGGCGGCGGCGCCTACCAGCCGCACCCGCAAGGCTACGCCTACGCGGCCGATTTGGTCGCCGGCCTAAAACGCATCGGTGATTTTGAAATTTCAGTGGCAGCCTACCCCGAAACCCACCCCGAGGCTGCAACCCGAACCGCCGACCTCGATAATCTGAAACGCAAACTTGATGCCGGCGCCACCCGCGCCATCACCCAGTATTTCTTTGATGCCGACATGTATTTGCGCTTCATGGACCGGTGCGCCGCCGCCGGCATCACCACCCCTATCGTGCCCGGCATCATGCCGGTCAGTAATTTTGAAACCGCCAAAAAATTCTCCGCCGGCTGCGGCGCCACCATCCCCGCCTGGATGGAGCGGGTATTTGAAGGCACCGAACACGATCCCGAAACTCGCCGCATGGTCGCCGCCTTCGTCGCCGCCGAACAGGTGCGCGTGCTGCAAGCCAACGGCATCAGCGAATTTCATTTTTACACGCTAAACCGCCCCGACCTCACCTACGCCATCGCCCACATCCTGGGCGTGCGGCCCGTCACCGGTTAGCCAAAAATGATCACCACCAGCAGGCTTTTGCTGCGCCCCTGGCACGATCACGATATCGCCCCGTTTGCCGCGATGTGCGCCGACCCCGCGGTGATGGCTTTACCCGCTGCGGCTTGCCCGAACTCGTCGCCATGATCGTGCCAGCCCATCAAAATTCACGCGCGGTCGCGCAACGCTTAGGCATGGCCAGCAACGCCCGCGACGATTTCGACTATCCCGAAGCGGGCCTAAGCGATCCCCTGCGCCGCCATATGCTCTACCGCGTCACCGCACCCGTCATCTAGCATCACATCCGCGTGTGCCTGCCCGCCCGCGCACGGTTTTGCACGCAGTGAGACACAAGCTGCACCCAGCGAGACGCTTTTACCCGCAACGCCATCTACACTCACCGCTTAATCTGGCCGCCCCACCGGCCGCCAGTGTCGCGGGAGACATTTTTACCATGCCGGCCAAAACCCCCAATCTGCGCACCATCACCCTAAGCCTGTGCCTGTGCAGCGCTGCCACCAGTGCCGGCGCCGTGCCCAGCCTGACCATCCTGCACAGCTTCGCCAATGATGGGTTGGAAGGCACCGCACCGCGCGCAACTTTGGTCGCCGATCCCCAAGGTAATTTATACGGCACCAACACCTCGGCCGGCCTCAACACCTTCGGCACAATATTCAAACTCAGCAAACCGGCGCTGGCCGGCGCGCCCTGGGTTGCCTCCGTATTGCACGTGTTCGGCGGCAACGACGGCCGCTTCCCGGCCGGCGGCCTGGTGTTTTCCGGCGGCGCCCTGTACGGCGTCGCCCCCTATGGCGGCGCCCACGATCACGGCACGGTGTTTCAACTAACCCCCACCGGCGCCACCTGGTCGTTTAGCAAAATCTATGATTTTTCGGGCATCGATGGTGATACCCCCAATGGCGACCTCACCGCCGACGCCTCCGGCAATATATTTGGCGCAACCTACGTCGGCGGATCTGGCCAGGGCACCGTGTTCGAACTCTCCCCGCCTCCCGCCGGCACCACCGTCTGGTCGTTCAACACACTGCATTATTTCAGCGCCGCCTACGTGCCAGTAAAACACGCCATCATCGGCGATGCGGTTAACCCGCTGGGGTCGGTCATGCTGGGCGCCGACGGCGCCCTGTATGGTACCGGCCAAGGCGGCGGCGCCAAAGGGTTTGGCGCGGTGTTCCGCCTAGCCCCACCGGTAAACCCCGGCGATACCTGGACCGAAACCCTGATCTACAGCTTTGCCGGCGCAACCACCGGCACCGGCCCGGTGGGAAAACTCATCACCAATGCCAGCGGCGCCATTTTCGGCACCGCCGCCTTTGGTGGCAGCGCAAACGCCGGCACGGTATTCAAATTAACCCCAACCGGCGCCACGTGGGCGTTTACCCGCATCGCCAATTTTACCGGCATGCCCACCGACCTGCACCCCTTCGCAGGCCTAGTGTTCGGCAAAAACGGCGCCCTACTTGGCACCTCCTTCGATGGCGGCAACGGCAACCCGCTCGATGGCACGCATAACGGGTCGGGCACCATCTTTCAGCTCAAACCGTCCGCCAACCCAACCGGCTACACCAAAACCACCATCTGGCAGTTTGCCACCACCGGGCTTGCCGGCTGGTACCCTCAGGCCGCCCTGATCGCCGGGCCCAAGGGCAGTTTTTATGGCACCACCACCGACGAAAATTTTGTCGCCCGCGGGCAGGGCACTGTGTTTTCGTTTACGCCTTAGGGGAACAACCTTCTTTTTCTGAAGAAAAAGAAGCAAAAAGACTTTTGGTATTTGGGGGCTAGGCGCGCGGCTACGCAGCGGTGCGCCTTGGCCGCGGGCTTTAGGCACTTTATAGCTTTGCGGTGTCTTACGATTCCCCCCCCTCCCCTGCCGGCTACCTTGATCGCTTAAACCCCGAACAGCGCGAGGCGGTGGAAAGCATCGATGGCCCGTTACTGGTGCTCGCCGGCGCCGGCACCGGCAAAACCCGCGTGCTCACCACACGCTTTGCCCATATTTTAATGAGCCAACGCGCCGCCCCCTACCAGGTGCTGGCCGTCACCTTCACCAACAAAGCGGCCCGCGAAATGCGCGAACGGGTCGCCGCCATGCTGGGCCAGCCGGCCGAGGGTTTGTGGCTCGGCACCTTCCACGCCCTCTGCGCCCGCATGCTGCGCCGCCATGCCGAACTGGTCGGCCTAACCCCAAGTTTTTCCATCCTCGATACCGATGACCAGCTCCGCCTGCTCAAACAGGTGATGGAACCGATGGGGATAGATGCCAAACGCTGGCCGCCGCCCGCCGCCATGGCCATTATCCAGCGCCTGAAAGACCGCGCCATCATCGCCGCCGCCGTCACCGCCGCCGATGGCGGCGATTTCGCCAATGGCCGCATCGGCGAAATTTACGCCGCCTACCAAGCCCGCCTGCGCGCCCTCAACGCCGTCGATTTTGGCGATTTGCTGTTGCTGGTCACCGAAATCCTCAAAAACCACCCAGACGTGCTGGCCCAGTATCACCGCATGTTTCGCTATATTCTGGTCGATGAATACCAAGATACTAACGTGGTACAGTATCTCTGGCTTAGGCTACTGGCCCAGGTGTCAAAAAACATCTGCTGTGTGGGCGACGATGATCAATCGATTTACTCCTGGCGCGGCGCCGAAGTTGAAAACATTTTGCGCTTCGAACGCGATTTTCCTGGCGCCCGCATCGTTAAACTCGAACGCAATTACCGCTCCACCGCACCCATTCTGGCCGCCGCCTCCGGCCTGATCGCGCATAACGAAGGCCGGCTTGGTAAAACTTTACGGGTGGGCACCACCAATCGCCAAGCCGACGAACCCAATATCGATATTTATAGTTTGTGGGATTCCGACGAAGAAGCTCGCCTGGTTGGCGAACGCGTCGAAACCCTGCGGCGCCAGCATTTTTCCCTAGGCGAAATGGCCATACTGGTGCGCGCCGGGTTTCAAACCCGCGCCTTTGAAGAACGCATGATCGCACTCGGTATTCCCTACCGCGTCGTCGGCGGCTTGCGGTTTTACGAACGCGCCGAAATTCGCGATGCCATCGCCTATCTGCGCCTGCTGCGCCAACCCGCCGATGATCTGGCGTTTGAACGCATCATCAACGTGCCGCGCCGTGGTGTCGGCGACGTCGCCTTGCGCGCCCTGCGAGAGATTAGCCGCACCGATCAAATTTCACTCACCGCCGCGGCCTCTATCGCAATCGCGCGCGGCACCCTGCGTGGCCGCGCCCGCGAAGGCGTGCAAAACCTGCTGCGCGATTTTGCCCGCTGGCACGACATGCTGGCGGTTGAAGGCCACGTGGTCACCGCGGCAACCTTGCTCGATGATAGCGGCTACACCGCCATGTGGCAGGCCGATACCAGCCCAGAAGCCCCCGGCCGCTTAGAAAACCTCAAAGAATTGGTGCGCGCTTTGGGCGATTTTGAAAACCTAAACGGGTTTTTGGATCACGTCTCCCTGGTGATGGAAAACGAAGAACAGGCCGGCGAGGAACGCCTAAGCCTCATGACCCTGCATGCCGCCAAAGGATTGGAATTCGATTGTGTCTTTCTGCCCGGTTGGGAAGAAGGCGTATTCCCCAATCAACGATCAATCGATGAAAACGGCCTTAAAGGGTTAGAAGAAGAACGCCGGCTTGCCTATGTCGGCATCACCCGCGCGCGCAAACGCTGCACCATTACGCATGCCGCCAATCGGCGCATTTATGCCAACTGGCAAAGCTCAATCCCCAGCCGTTTTCTCGATGAAATCCCCGCCGATCACGTCACCCGCCACGGCTCGGCGGCCATGCGCCGCGCCGCCAGCGAACGCCAAAGCTACATTTCCGCACCAAGTGCCTTTGCCAACGGCCCGCTGGTTGCCCGCCCGCAGCGCATAACCGAATCCTGGGAACAACCCGCCCGCCCCGCACGCGCCGATGCCATTGCGCGCGGCGATCGCGTGTTTCACCAAAAATTCGGCTACGGCCTGGTTACCAACGTGCAAGATGATAGACTGGATATAGAGTTTGAAAAAGCCGGGCAAAAACGCGTGCTCGATAGATTTGTGGAAAAATCATGACACGCAGCCCAACCCAGCTAGAAACCGTTTTTGTTACGGTGCCGCGCGATGCGGTCGATGCCTACGAACCCGCCTTCGCCGCCAATTGCCGCACCGTCGGTATTTTCGAAGCCCGTGATGATGGCAGCATCTGGCGCATCGAAGGCGTGCGCGACGTCGGCGATGATAGCGCCTTGCGCATGGCGCTGCTGCTGTCCGAAATGCTCAGTGGCGTTGCCGCCCCCTTAGGGCGCGAAGCAACCCAGGCCGATGGCTGGCTTGCGCGCGTCAATGCCAGCTTCCCCCAACAATTGATCGGCACCCGCTTCGTTATTCGCGGAACGCACCTGGATACTAACCCCGCCCACGGCCGCGCCGTGCTGCGCATTGATGCCGGCCTCGCCTTTGGATCTGGCGAACACGGGTCCACCCGCGGCTGTCTGCGCGCGTTTGAAACCATCGCCTGGCGGAAACCTCGCCGCATCCTCGATCTCGGCTGTGGATCCGGTATTTTGGCGATGGGGGCAGCATCCTTGCTGCATCGCCCGGTGCTGGCGGTGGATATCGATCCCTGGTCGGTGCGGGTCACCGCCGAAAATGCCCGCCAAAACTATCTTCATAATCTGATAAAACCTCGCCTGGGCACCGGGCTTGCCAATCGCGCGGTGCGCGCCGCCCGCCCCTTCGATCTGATCTTTGCCAATATTTTGGCCCGCCCCTTGTGCCGCATGGCGCGTGACATGGCGGTAGCCTGCGCAACGGATGGGCGGATTATTTTGGCAGGGTTGCTCACCAATCAAGTGCGCATGGTGCTGGCCGCCTACCGCCGCCAGGGCATAATGCTAGATTTCCAGTTGCGAGAGGGACAATGGGCAACTTTGGTTTTACGCAAATGACATATATCGAACGCCTAGCAGCCCTACGCGGCGAACTAGCCCACGAAAACCTCGATGGCGTCCTCATCCCCCGTGGTGACGACCATCTAAGCGAATACGTGCCCGCCTGCGCCGAACGCCTGGCCTGGATCAGCGGCTTTACCGGCAGCGCCGGCATGGCGGTAGTGCTCAAAGATCGCGCGCTGATATGGAGCGACGGGCGCTACGTGCTGCAACTGGCCGAACAAACCGATGGTGCGCTCTGGCAGCGTTTGCATCTTACCGATGCCCCACCCGCCAAATATTTGGCCGAAAACGCGCCCGCTGCGCGCATCGGCTACGATCCCTGGCTAATGGCGCAAGATACCGTCGATCGTTTCACCCAGGATGGTGTGACAATGATCGCCGTTGGCGAAAACCTGATTGATCGTATCTGGCATGATCGGCCCGCCGCACCGCTCGATCCCGCAATGCCGCACGGGTTAGACTTTTCCGGCGAAACCACGGAAAGCAAACGTGACCGTATCGCCGCCATATTGCGCGCCGACAAACTCGATACCGCCATCATCACCGATCCGGCATCGTTGGCCTGGCTGCTCAATATCCGCGGCACCGATGTCGACTGCACGCCGTTCGCGCTAGGCTTTGTTGTGCTGCACGCCGATGGCACCACCGATCTGTTCATGGCGCCAGAAAAACTACCGCCCAATACCCGCGCCTGGCTGGGCAATCACGTCGCCATCCATGATCGTGCAGCTTTAACCCGCGTGCTTGCGCAATTTGGCGGCAAACGGGTGCGCGTCGATACCGCCGGTTCTGCTGCGTGGTTCAGCCAAACACTGCGTGCTGCCGGTGCCACCATTGTGCCTGGCAGCGATCCTTGCGCCGAACCGCGCGCGCGCAAAAACACCGTGGAACAAAACGGCGCGCGTGCAGCGCACGCAATGGATGGTGTGGCACTATGCCGCTTTTTGCACTGGTTCGCCAGCAACGGCATCGGCCAAACCGAGATCTCGGTCGGCGAAAAACTGCAAGAATTTCGGGCCCTTAACCCGCTATGCCGAGGCGATAGTTTCCCCGCCATTACCGGTGCCGGCGAACACGGCGCGGTGATCCATTATCACGCAACGCCAGACAGCAACCGCGATGTGCGCGCCAACGAAGTTTTCCTCATCGACAGCGGCGGCCAGTATTTCGCCGGCACCACCGATGTTACCCGCACCCTATGGACCGGCCCAAACGTGGCGCCAGCCATTCTGCAAGATCGCTTTACCCTTGTGCTAAAAGGCCATATCGCCATCGCCACATTGGTATTCCCCGATAATTGCGCCGGTGTTCGCATCGATGCCTTTGCCCGCGCATCCTTGTGGCAAGCGGGCCTCGATTACGATCACGGCACCGGCCACGGTGTTGGCAGTTATTTATCCGTGCACGAAGGCCCGGTGTCGATTTCTCCCCATTTGCGCCCTGCCGGCATCCGTGCCGGCATGATCCTGTCTAACGAACCCGGCTACTATCTACCTGGCGCCTATGGCATCCGCCTGGAAAATCTGCTGCTCACCCAACCGGCCGGTATCACATCGGAAAAACCGTTTTTGGGGTTTGAAATTTTAACCCTCGCCCCGTTTGAACGCAGCCTGATCGATGTGTCCCTCCTCACCCCTGCCGAACAGGCCTGGATAGATCGCTACCATGCCCGCGTTCTAGCCGACATCGGCCCACACCTGCCCGCCGATGAACAAGCCTGGCTAACCACCGCCTGCGCCCCCCTGCACCACAGTGAGCAACCCGCGTGACCGACACCGCCAATTTACGTAACCGCGCCCATTTCGATTTTTTCAAATCCGAAAACATCAGGTTCAGCGACACCGACATGGTCGGTCACGTCAACAACGTGGCGTTTGCAGCATTGGTTGAAACCGGCCGCACCTATTTTACCGAACGCGCCGCATTCCCCCGCCATGGCGACGCCTACCAGTTGGTCACCGCCCGGCTAGAAATCGATTATCTGGCAGAATTACACTGGCCCGGCAGCGTCGATATCGGCACGTGTGTGCTCACTTTGGGCCGGTCTTCTTTTGCCATCGGCAATGGTGTGTTCAACGCCGAACGCTGCGTCGCCACATCCCGCTCAGTGCTGGTGCTGATCGATCGTGCTACCCGTAAACCAGCGGCCTTGCCGCAAGACTATCGCGCCGCCCTGCAAGCTTTAATAATTTAAGCGCCAACCATCTGCCGCCAGGCGGCTTCCGTCAGCGTCGCAACCCCAAGCTCCACCGCCTTCTTGGCCTTACTGCCAGCCTCCAACCCCACCACCACAAAATCGGTTTTTTTAGAGACCGAATCGGTCACTTTGGCGCCGGCCGCTTCCGCCTGCGCCTTGGCTTCCGCCCGCGTCAGCGTCTCCAGCGTGCCGGTAAACACCACAGACTTGCCCGCCAAAATCTGCGCACCATTGCCGCTGGCAGCCTCATCAGTGATGGTCAAAAACGCCGCTACATCATCCAGCACCGCTAAATTGCGTGGCTCACCAAAGAAATTCACCAACTCCTCAGCAATCGCCTCACCCACCCCCGAAATGCTACCCAACGCCAGCCGCGCATCCGATCCCACCATGGCCGCAGCAATCATCTGATCGCGCCAGCCAACAAAACTTGTATAGTGCCGGGCCAATAATTTGGCATTATTTTCACCAATCCGGCGAATGCCCAAAGCAAAAATAAACCGCGAAAGCGCCACAACCCGCCGCGCCGCAATCGCCCGCAGCAACTTGCCAGCCGATAGCGCCCCCCAGCCTTCCAAACCTGCTAACGCCTCTTCGTGATCGCTCAAGCGAAATACATCACCAGGGCATGTTAGCCAGCCAAGCGCAAATAACTCGCTGACCGATTTTTCACCCATACCATCAATATCAAACGCCCGCCGCGCGCAAAAATGGATCAGTCGTTCCACCGCTTGCGCCGAACACGCAAGCCCCCCAGTACAGCGCCGCACCACCTCACCCAGCGGCCTTACCGCATGACTACCGCACACCGGGCAGGTCGTCAGCGGCACAAACGGCTCCGCCCCAGATGTCCGCTTATCTAGCACCACACTCAAAATCTGCGGAATAACATCGCCGGCACGCTGCACAATGACCGTGTCGCCCACACGAATATCCTTGCGCGAAATTTCATCCTCATTATGCAACGTGGCCCGCGACACCAGCACCCCACCAACGTTAACCGGCAATAGCTCGGCAACCGGGGTCAATGCCCCAGTACGCCCAACCTGAATACTAATTTTCTCCAAAACCGTCATCGCTTGCTCGGCCGGAAATTTCCACGCAACCGCCCAGCGCGGCGCCCGCCCAACAAACCCTAAGCGTTGTTGCAACGCCAAATCATCAACTTTGTAAACCACACCATCAATATCGTAAGGTAAAGCGGCACGGTCAGCACTCATACGGTCCTGAAACGCCTCCGCCGCCGCCTCATCGTGCAAAACAACCGACAGCGGATTAACACTAAATCCCCAATCGCGCAGGCGCTGCAAAAAACCACCATGGCTATCAGCCACCGCCTCGCTCGCCTCCCCCATGGCATAGGCAAACAACGACAATCTTCGCGTCGCAGTAACGCCTGGGTCCAACTGCCGCAAACTACCTGCAGCGGCATTCCGCGGGTTTGCAAAGGGCGCCTTGCCGGCCTCCTCCTGCGCCACGTTCAACGCCAAAAAATCTGCTTTGGCCATAAACACTTCGCCACGAATTTCGATCAGCGCGGGAAACGGTGCCACAAGTGTCATCGGCACACCGGCTAATGTGCGCAAATTGGCAGTCACATCCTCGCCCACGCTACCATCACCGCGGGTTGCCGCACGCACAAATTTGCCTGCCTCATACGTCAACGAAATGGAAAGCCCGTCAATCTTTGGCTCACCAACAGCGGCCAGCGGCGCCTCATCCGCCATGCCCAAAAATCGCCGCACGCGGCCACAAAACGCGGCAAACTCGGCCGCCGAAAACACGTTATCTAACGATAGCATCGGCACCAGATGCGCCAATTTGGCAAACCCGCTGGCAGGTGCTGCGCCCACAAACTTACTCGGGCTATCAACCCGCACCAGCGCGGGAAATTGCGCCTCAATCGCTGCATTACGCGCCCGCAGCGCATCATAAGCCGCATCGCTAATCTCGGGCGCATCACGTTCATGATAAGCCCGGTCATGGCGGGCAATTTCGGCGGCCAAAAACGCCAGCTCAAATTTTGCCTCAGCCTCACTCATCCCTGCCACACCCTGCGCCATCCCCACCACCACAAGCAAATTATAACGTTGCGAACAATATACCCACAACCGCAAACATCGTCAGCGTGGCGGCCCACCCCAACACCCGCAACGGCATCGGCAAAGCAAACGCCCCCATAATATCACGCCGGCTGGCAATCATCATAATCACCGCCATCAACGGTGGTGCCACCACGCCATTCAGCACCGCGCACCAAAACAGCGCCTTCATCGGGTCGATATGCACAAAGTTGATCGCAACACCCGCAAGGGTTGCCATACTTATGGTCGCGTAAAACGCCCGCGCATCCAAAGGCCGCCGCCCCAACCCAGTGGGCCACGCCAGCGCCTCGCCCAACGCGTAAGCCGCCGACCCCGCCAGCACCGGCACCGCCAACAAGCCAATCCCAATAATACCCAAAGCAAACAGCAAAAAGGTAAATTCACCCGCAATCGGCCGCAACGCCTGCGCCGCCTGGGCTGATGTTTTTATGTCAACAATACCATGCGCATGCAGCGTCGTTGCTGTTGTGATAATAATAAATAAGCTAATGATATTCGAATAACCCATACCAATAATCGTATCAAACCGGATACGCTTAATTTCGCGCGCCGCCTGCTCCGGCGCCTCAATCAACGGGTACGCCGCCGGGTCCACCCGTTCATCCTCAGCTTCCTGCGATGATTGCCAGAAAAAACAATACGGCGTGATGGTGGTGCCCAGCACCGCCACCACGGTCAAAATGTAATCCTGCGATCGCACAATATGCGGCCAAAACGTATGTACCGCCACATCGCCCCAATTCACCCCCACTGCAAACGCCGTTGCAACGTACGCCAGCAGGGTAAAACTGGTCCATTTCAAAATCGCCACATACCGCTCGTAACGCGAAAATACCTCCAGCAGCACACATAAAATGGCAAAACCAGTCACCGCAGCCCAGGCCGGAATTGGCACCAGCAAGCGCAGCGCGTCCGCCATGGCGCCCAAATCCGCACCCAAATTGGCGATATTGGCCACCAGCAACAGCGCCACAATGGCGCGCAGCAACCAGATCGAATAATGCGCACGCACATTACCCGCAACGCCCATGCCGGTCACCCGGCCAATTCGCGCGCTAATTTCCTGAATGGCCGCCATCAGCGGAAAGCAAAACAGCATAACCCAAGCCATGCTCAAGCCAAATTGCGCGCCGGTCTGCGAATAGGTGGCAATGCCGCTGGGGTCATCATCCGATGCGCCGGTTATCAATCCGGGGCCAAGGGACGCCAAAAAACCCTTGTGCGCCGCTACCGCCGCCACCCGCGGTGCCACCACACGCTGCGCCAGCGTGGGGTGGTGATGGTGCTGCCGATGGCCGTTACGATGCGGCGTGCGGGCCATCGCCTAACCTACACTCAGGCCAAAGCTTGCACCGTGGTGCGCGCGCCATATTGCGCGATCACCACCGATGCCGCCCGGCTCGCCCGCGCGCCACACTCTGCCAGCGAGCTACCCGCGGTATAGGCGCTCAAAAAACCACCCGCATACGCATCGCCCGCACCTGTCGTATCAATAACCTGTGTCGCCACTGCGCCGATTTCAACGGTCTCGGCACCCTGCACAATCACACTACCGGCCTCACTTTGCGTCAACGCCGCCAATCGCACATCGCGCCGCGCGGCGGTCACCCCGTCGGCAAAGCTATTCACCTGATACAGGCTGCATATTTCAGCTTCATTGGCGAACAGAATATCCACATCCGCCAGCAGCGCCAAAAACGCAGCCCGATGCCGCTCCACGCAAAACGCATCTGAAAGCGATAACGCAACTTTCCGCCCCGCCGCCCGCGCGTGCCGTGCCGCCGCGCGAAACGCTGCCTGCGCCGGCGCCGGGTCAAACAAATACCCCTCCAGGTACACAATGCTGGACGCCGCAATCAGCACGGGGTCAACATCGGCCTCGCAAAACTCAACGGCTGCGCCCAAAAACGTGTTCATCGTGCGCTGCCCATCGGGCGTCACCAAAATCAGGCAACTCGCCGTGGGCTCCCCGGTCAGCGATGGCGGGCAGGGAAATTCCACCCCAACCGCCACAATATCGTGGCGAAACACCGTGCCCAGCTGATCATCGGCAACCTTGCCCAAAAACCCTGCCCGCGCCCCCAGCATGGCTGCAATCGCCGCGGTGTTAGCGGCCGATCCACCACTGCTTTCGGTGCCCGCCGGCATGGCGGCATACAAGGCCGCGGCCGTATCCGCATCGATCAGCCGCATGCTACCGGGGTGCAAATCATAGCGCGACAAAAACGCGTGATCCACCGGCGCCACCACATCCACAATGGCATTGCCAATCGCCAAAATATCCAAAGCCGTCGTCGTCATGGGTAAAATCCTCGATAAAAGACCAAACTCAACATTCGCCGGCACCAAGCCCGGATTGGCACTGCCATGCAAGCCAGCCCGCCAGGGGGCTTGACCAAACACATGGTTCCCCGCCTGTACACAATCATGCCGTCCGTTTTTACCCCGCTCCGCCGCGCCATGGCGCAACTGCCAGACCCCGCCATGCTGCGCGTGCTGCTGCAATCAACCCTGCTGGCAGGGGCCGCCTTCGCAGCCCTCATCGCCGCCGCCATCGCCGCCATTCACCACCTCGTGCACGGCGGCGGCTGGCTCAGCCTTGGCGCCGAAATTCTCGGCGGCTTTGCCGCAACCCTTGCCGCCCTGTGGCTGTTTCTACCGGCCGCCATCATCATCGCCGGCCTGTTCATGGAACCAGTCTGCCGCGCCGTCGAAGCCCGCTACTACCCGCACCTCGCCAAGCCCACCGGCGCCAGCAGCGCCACCCAAATCTGGGATGCAACCATCATCGGGGTCCATCTTCTGTTGCTCAACCTGGCGTCCCTGGTGCTGGCCATCGCCCTCCCCGGTGCCGGTTTTCTCATCGGCCTCGCGATCAACGCCTGGGCTTTGGGCCGCGGCCTGTTCGTCGCCGTCGCCATGCGCCGCATGACCCGCCGCCAAGCCCTGATCGCTTACGATGCCCAACGCCCCATGGTGCTGGTGCAAGGCGCCATCCTGGCCCTGGCCGGCACCGTGCCGCTCTTAAATCTGCTCATCCCAATTGCCGGCACGGCGATCATGCTGCATGTCGCGCTGCTCAATCAAAGCACACCACCATTCTTCTCTGGCGACTCGCCCATCAGGCGCTAAACATAACCGCTTCACACGCGCCACCCAATGCCGCCTGCCAAAAGGCGCCGCTTTTAAGGATCACACCCCGTGTTCCCACCCGTTTTCAAACGCCGCAAACACGAAGACGAGGCCGATATCTTGACCGCATCCCCGCCCCGCGGTGCCGCACCGCTCACCGCCACCGATAATGGCCTCGACCTGCCGCCCTTCCGGGCGGCCCCCGTCGTGATCGTCACGCCTGAGGAACACCCCATGTCCCGCCCGCCCATCCCCACCAGCTCGCTCAACCCGCCCATGCCCTCCTCCGCATCCTCATCGCGCCCCGCCCCCCTGCGCGCGGTCAGCCCGCACGGCCGCGAAGTGCCCGCCGAACGCCGCACCCTGGTCGTCGGCCGCGGCATCAGCCTGCAAGGCCTGGTGCAAGATGCCGAACGCCTGGTGGTCGAAGGCATGGTCGAGGCCAGCATGATCCACGCAACCGAACTGGTGGTCTCCCCCGGCGGCGTGTTCAAGGGCGAAGTGGAAGTAGAAGACGCCGAAATTTCCGGCACCCTCGATGGCACCGTCACCGCGCGGGGCAATCTGGTGGTGCGCGCAACCGGCGTCATTTTGGGCGTCGCCCGCTGCCGCCGCCTGCAAGTAGAAGACGGCGGCCAAATCACCGGCCGCATCGAAATGCTCACCAGCGCCGATCGCCGGCCGGCCGTTGAAGCCCCGGTGCGGCAGACTGTGCCGCCGCAGGAAAGTTAAGTTAAGGTCGTCTTTTTCTGAAGAAAAAGAAGCAAAAAGACTTTACTATGTTGGTTCGGCGAACGCGGTGGCAGCGTTGCCCCAGGTCCAGCGTCATAAAAGTCTTTTGCTTCTTTTCTTCAGAAAAGAAGGTTCTTCTTTCGTACCCTCACCGGCTACTAAACCAAACCACCACGCCATGCTTTATCTTAGCCATGGCCACGCCCACACCGGTCACATGCAGCACATGCCAGCCGCCGGTAATCACCAGCCCCGCGACGCCGACAAACACGGTCATTGCTAAAACAGATAAAATACACAGCACAAACATCGCCGCCGCCGATCGCAGGCTGGCGCGGCGGCCGCGCTTGGCAAATTTCCGCTTGCGGGCTTCCAGCGGGCCGGTGGCCACCACGGCTTTGGCGGCATACGGCGCCACCCGCGGTTCAACCGCCTGATCGGTCGATACCGCCACGGCTTTGCTCATCTGTTTTGCACGCGCGGTCTCGGACATGCGGCCTGTCTAAAATGTGTTAGCCGGTTCTACACAGAAATTTTGCAAAAACGCCTGCGCAGCACTTAGGCGGCTAACGGTTCAAATCTGCCTAGGTCTTACCCCGGATGCACGCTACCGTTCAATAGTTGCCGACCGGGGGTTGCCGACCGGGCACACCTAAAAACGTCAATCAATGGCCGCGCCATTTGGGCTTGCAACGGCCCGCCCCGCTGTTTAGCTGGCCGCATGTATAAACCGCTTGTTACCGCTTGGCAGTGTGCCGCATTGGCTATTGCCCTGGGGGCAGCAATCGCGTTTGCCTGGCCACCTGCGGCCCATGCCCAAACCGCGCTCCCATCGGCTTGCCCCGCCATCCCTGCATTAACCCATTTTGCCCTGCCCCGCACCAGTGCGGCAATCGCCGCCAACCAGCCGGTGCTGGTGGTGGCGTTCGGCTCGTCATCCACCCGCGGCTGGATGGCCAGCGGCATCGGTCACGCCTATCCCGCCATTTTGCAGCGTCTGCTCGCCGATGCCCGGCCATTCGCCGCCTTCGCCGTGGTTAATCGCGGTGTCGGCGGTCAAGGTGCGGCCGAGGAACTCAACCGGCTGGATCAGGATGTGCTGGCCCTGCGCCCGCAGCTAGTAATCTGGCAAACCGGCGCCAACGATGCGCTGCGCGGCGACACGCCCGACCATTTCCGCAACCTGGTCACCCAAGGGGTTACCCGCTTGCAAGCGGCCGGCGCCGATGTCGTGCTGATGGATAACCAGCATTCACCCCGGCTGGATGCCTCCCCCCTGGCCCCGCGCATGAACCGCGCACTAGCTGATATCGCCGCCAGCACTGCCGTAAACCTGTTTTCCCGCGCCGCCCTCATGCAGGCCTGGGATGATGCCGACGCCAGCCCGCCTGCCTTCATCGCCCATGATGGGCTGCATTTGAACGATTTGGGCTACGCCTGCACCGCCGCCGCCCTGGCGCGCGACATTGCGGCGGCGTTGCCAACACACACCACCCATCCCTACCCGCGCCCGTAAGGATAGGGTAAGCTCACCGCCAGGAGAGTCCCCCCAATCATGGCCAGCCCATTGCCCCGCCCCTATACAATCGCTGCCGTGGTGCTGGCGGGTTGCGCGATGCTGGGCAAACCAGCAGCCGCCCTGCCGCCACTGGCCGGCCACCACGCGGTCTACACCCTGGCGCTGAAAACCGGCGCAGATCAGGGCGCCATCGGCGCCAGCGGCAGCATGGTGTTCGACCTCAACGACACCTGCGCCGGCTGGACCACCGCCCAGCACATGATCATCGATTTAACCGACCACGACGGCCAGGAACAGCACATGGTGTCCGATTACGCGACACTGGAAAGCCACGATGGCAGCCGCTTAGATTTCCATTCGCGCCAAACCACCAATGGCCACGCCACCGCCAAGGTCGATGGCGCCGCCCAGTTGGAACATTCCGGCGGCCGTGGATTTGCCGATTACACCTCGCCCGAAGCAAAACACGTGCTGCTACCCGAAGGCACGTTGCTGCCCACTGCGCACACCACCGCCCTGCTGGTCGCAGCCGACGCCGGCCACAAGTTCTTATCGGCCCCGCTCTTCGATGGCACCGGGGAATCGGGTGCCGAAGATAGTTTCGTCACCATCGGCGAACATTTTAAGGCCGCCCCCAGCACCTACCCAAGCCTAACCGCCCTACCGGCAACCCATGTGCGGGTGGCGTTTTTCGACCGCACCACCGCTGCCGAAACCCCCGATTTCGAGGTCGCCATGCGCTACTACACCAACGGTGTGGCCAGCGACTTGGAAATGAATTTTGGCGATTTCACCATGCTAGGCCGGCTTGATCATTTTGACCCCAAGCCACCTTCTCATTGCTGAGACACTTCCCTTGGCATGGGATTTGCTGCCATGGTCAGGTTTCCAGTAGGGTTCTGCCGGTGCTGCCTGGCTGCCGCACGGGAACCGGTAAAAGGCGAAACACATGAACCAGAATACCGCCCAAACAGGTGACCAGGAACGCTACAGCCGGCGCCTGTCCGATAAAATTCAGAACGCCTTCGACCATGCCTGCGAAGAAGGTGAACTGATCGCCGCCAGCGAATTACTGGCGGTCCTGGAAAATGTGCTGCTGCGCAGCCCGTTGCGCGCCGAACGCCGCGAAATAGTGGTGGCCCCCTTGCTGGCCTCCCACGAACGGCTTTGGCACCTGCGCATGGCCGGCCGGGCCACCCTGCCAGCGGTGGCGGATGGCAGCACCGGCTAATACCAAATCGCCTTGATCCATTCTTCATCGGCCAACCCTTAAGCGGGTTGGTATGAGCCGCCGTCAGAAAGCAGGCGAGGCATATCCCCGATGCCCTCATCCCATCAGCCGATAGGCTCGCCCAGACCCCCTCAACGCCTAGCGGCTTGGGAGTTACAGAAAAACAAGTTTCTGCCTTTTCCTAATCTGCGGCCAAATCCCCAGTGGCCACCCCCCCAGCGGCCAAACTCCCAGCGGCCAAACTTCCAGTGGCCAAACGCCAGTGTGCCGGTGCTGCTTGCGGTCCGCGGATCAAGCGGCCCGGCATGGCGCCGGTTTCTATGCCATTTTCAAACGTTACTGCGCCGCTGACGATGGTTGCGCGGTAGCCGGTGGCTTTTTGAATAAGCCGGCGGCCAGCGGCGGGCAGGTCGAACACCAGTTCGGGGGGCAGAATGCGTAAGGCGGCGAGGTCGATGATATTCACATCGGCTTTCATGCCGGGGGCCAGCACGCCGCGATCGTGTAACCCATATAATTGGGCGGTATCGTGGGTTTGCATGCGCACGGCTTGCTGGATGGGGATTTTCGGCCCGCGGCTGCGATCGCGCACCCAGTGGGTCAGCATGTAGGTGGGGAAGCCGGCATCGCAGATAACCCCGCAATGCGCACCGCCATCCGACAAACTCAGGATGGTTGCTTTGTGGTTCATCATCTCATGAATGTGGTCAAAATTGAAATTGGTGTAGTTGAGCACGGGGAAATAGACGTACCCAAAACCATCATTTTCCATCAGCATGTCGTACACGATCGCGGCCGGTGCGGCGCCGGTGCTTGCCGCTTGGGCGGCCACACTATCGGCGGCTGGCGGTTCGTAATCGAGGCCGGTTTCGCGTTCCAGGCGAAACATGCGATCGAACCCTTGGGTTAGGATCATCGCCAGCATGCTGAATTCCATCGGCGTATCGGCCAGGATGCGGCCACGCATAATGGGATCTTTTAGGCGTTCGAGGCGCTCGGCAAAGGGCAGATCGGCGATTTCGCGGTAGCTTGGGTGGAAAATGAAAGGGTGCACGGTGCTTTGCCAGCCCAGCACCATGCCGGTCGGCCGGCAGGCGATTTGGGCGGTGACATTCGCACCTTGGGCACGGGCGGCGTCGGTCATGGCCAGCATGTCGCGCCATTTATCGGCATCGATCGGCGATTGCAGCAGGGCGTAGGTCACCGGCAGGCCGGTTTCGCTGGAAAGTTCGGCCATCCAGGCGAATTCATCTTCGGCCGGGGTCATGTCGGATGCCATTTCGAACACGCCGTGGCCGGCTTTACCTAACGCGCGGCCGATGCCGAGCAATTCGGCTTTGTTGGCGAAGGTGCCGGGAACGGGTTCGCCATCTTTAGAAAGATGCAGCATGGTGCGCGAGGTGGAGAATCCTAGGGCGCCGGCTTCAATGCCTTCGCGCACGATGTCGGCCATGGCGGCGATATCGTCATCATTGGCGGCTTCGTTGCGGGCACCGCGGTCGCCCATGACGTAGGCGCGCACGGCACCGTGCGGCACGTGGGTGGCGACATCCATCACCCGCTGTTGGGCATCGATGCTGTTCAAATAGTCCGGGAAGGTTTCCCAGTTCCATTTGATTCCTTCGGCCAGGGCTGAACCGGGGATATCTTCCACCCCTTCCATCAGCGCAATCAGCCAATCGTGTTTATCGGGGCGGGCGGGGGCGAAACCGACGCCGCAATTGCCCATGACCACAGTGGTCACGCCATGCCAGCACGATGGGGTAAGCAGCGGGTCCCAGGTGACCTGGCCATCGTAATGGGTGTGGATATCGACAAAGCCGGGGGTAACCATCAGGCCAGTGGCATCAATTTCGCGCCTGCCGGCGGCGAGCGTTGGGCCGATTTCGGCGATCAGGCCGTTGGCAATGGCGATATCCGCCACAAACGGCGCCGCACCCGTGCCATCCACTACCGTGCCGCCACGGATCACCAGATCGAACATGTTCCACTCCCGGTTTTTGTTGTGTTGACCGGTACTATAAGCGCCGCTTGGCTTGCTGCAATCGGGTGAATGCAAAGGCGTAGGAATTTTCTTTTTGACTTCCGAAAAAAGAAACAAAAAAGACTTTTTTGACGCTGGGTCGGAGAATTCGGTGGCAGGGTTGCCCCAGGTCCAGCATTACAAAAGTCTTTTTGCTTCTTTTTCTTCAGAAAAAGAAGGGTCTTACTTTTACCCGATTGCCCTGGTCTGGGGGTTAATTTAGGCCGCGCAGGCGCCGCAAAAAGCGCCGTAAGGGGCGGGTTGCGCGCAGCAGGGTGCGGGTTACCAGGTAGAACAAGCGGTTCGCGAACAGGCCTTGCGCCATGTGTTCCACACGGCCGGCGAGCCTGCGGGCGGCGCGTTCGGCGGGGCTGTCGGGCACGGCGGGGGCATCGGGGCGGTACCAGACGTCGCTGGCGAATTGCATGTCGCGGATGCGCGCGGTGAGGGCGCGGAAATCGACGCGGGTAAGGGCCGCTTGCATGGCGGTGCTGATTTCGCGCGCCGATCGGGCGCCACCTTGGGCGGCAAGGTCGGGTTCGGCGCCACCGACAAATTCTGGGATGGTGGCGAGCATGGCGGTAAGCTCAGCTGTGGTATCGAAAAAATGAAAGTTCGGGGTTTGGCCGAGTGCTGCCCATAATTCCAGAAACACCGGCAGGCGGCGCAAAAACACGGGGCGGCGCATGGCGATGGCGTTCAGCGCCGGGAAGCCAAAGCCTTCGGCCATGCTGGGAAAAATGATGGCGCTGGCGGCGCTGTATAAATCGCCGATTTCATTTTCTGGCATGGCACCCACGGCAAGGCCGCTGATGTTGGGTAAATCCAGCAGCGCCACCGGCGATGCCGGGTTGGGCTGCTCGCCGGGCAGCAGCTTGGTTTGGCCCATGGCGATAATGTCGCGATCAGGGAAGGCGGCGCCCAGGGCATTCACCGTGGGGGTGAGGTATTTGTGGTGGTAGTGATTGCCCACCACCAGCAGCGACACGGCGTTGCGTTTTTTGGCGGGCTTGCCAGCGGCCGTAGCCGTGGCAACCACCGTTGCCGCGGCAGCAGTGCCAGGCGGGGTGGTGGGCAGCACGTAGTCGGCGAGATCGAGCGAGTGCATCGACATCAGCCGGCCAACGCTGGGCGGTATGGCGAAGCGGTGTTCTAGCAAGGCTTGGGTTTGCAGGCTTTGGCCGGCGACCACATCGATGTGGCGCAGGGTGAAATCCCACAAATTATAGAGGCGCGGCGAGGATAATTGCGGGCAGTCGATGGCGATGGTGTCGAGCATGTAAACACCCAAAACCACGCCGGTCATGGTTAGGCGCTGCATCACGTTCCAGTCGAACGGCTGACCGACGCGAAAGATCGCGGCGAAGCTGCGGGCTGAATGGGTGTCGGATCGTTCAACGCCCAGGGCTGCGTAGTCGTGAAACTCGTAAACGTCGGGCGGGCAGATCACGAACACGTTAAAATGATCGGCAAGCTCGGCGGCGGCCTGCAGCAGTTGGCGGCCGGCCATGAAAGTGCCGTTGTGGGCGGCGCGAAAGCTGGAAAAATCAAACGCCAAATCCAGGCGGCCGCCGGCATCGGGGATCAGGCTGGCGATCAAGCGTTCGGCGATGGTTTCGGGCTGGTCGAAATACACACCAGTTTGCGGGCCGTATTCGGGGTAGCGCTTGTCCAATATGGCGCGGTTGGCGGGTTCCCAGGTATCGCGGTCGATCGCGGCGGTGGAAAACGAGGCTTCGCCCTCGTGCCAAACAAAGGCGTGGTTGGCCATGCCGGCGCGCCAGCCGCAGCGGCTGGCGCGCATCACCAGGTCGTTTTCTTCGTTATAGCCGGCGCCGTAAATTTCATCGAAACCGCCGAGTTCGGCGATGATTTCCCATCGGATCAGCATGCAATAGCCCACCGCCGTGGGCACGTAGCTCACGGCGGGCAGGTGGTTCGCCATGGCGGCGTAGGCGGCCCGTTTTACGGCCGTCGGGCTTGCGGAAAACCGCTCGCCAATTGGCAGGGTGGCAATGGTTGCGTTGTTGGATCGCGGGTTAACGAAGCCCAAAGTGGGGTCGGCCGCCATCACCCGCGCCATTTCGGGGATGGCGCCGGGGGTAAGCCTGGTATCGGAATTAAGCAGCAGCAGATCGCTGCGCTGCGCCACGGCCTGGGCGACCGCCAGGTTCATGGTTTTGACGAATCCCAGGTTGGTTGCGTTGGTGTGCAGGGTGGCCGGCACGCAGGCTTGCAGGCGGGGCAGCCACAGGGCCAGTTGCTCGGCCAGCGGCGCATAGCCGGGCGAATCGTTAAACAGGGCAAATTGGCAGCCGGTGGCGGCCAGTTCATCGGCGCAGGCGATGACCGAGCCTAAAATATCGTCGACCAGATGTTCGTTTTTGTAAAACGGGATCGCCACCAGCACACCGGCGCGGGGCGGCGCGGCCCGGCGCGCCAAAATATCCGTCAGTGCTGTATCAGCCTGTGTGCCGGTCATGTTTTCCCCAAATCCCAATACCCCGTTGGGTGGCTCTACAATCCGTCCCGGTTCGCGTAAAGCCGGGTCGCGTAAGGCCGGGTCGCGTAAAAGGCTGTGGCGGGTGTGGCGCCGGGCTTTGGGTTGACAACGCCCCCCGCGCTCGGCCCATTGGCTTGCCCCTCGGGGGGAGAACGCCAAAACCAGGGCGCTAAATTAGGGACACGACGTGACGGAAGACGCGAACATACTGCCAAGCGCCATGGCCGAACCGGCGTTCACCGGCTGGGTTGATGGCTGTGTTGATGGCCGCATCACCGGCTGGGCGCGCGAACCCGAGGGGGATGCCCCGGTGGTTGTTGAGGTGCTGATCGACGGCACTTTATGCGCGGCTGGGCTGGCTGATGTTTTTCGCCAGGATGTGCGCGATGCCGGTTTGGGCAACGGGATGTGCGGCTTTGCCATTGCCGTGCCGCTAGAAAGTTACGACACGCGATTGCTCGGGGTTAGCGTGCGGGTGCGCGGTGGCGATGTGCTGACCGGGGGTGCGTTTAGCGCCGCCGCCGCCGAGTTGAACCCAGACCGCCCCCTGCCGCGGCCGCTGGTGCCCAGCGCGTTGCCGATCCGCTTTGATGCCGCCAGCGGTTATGAAGGTAACCTCGATCATGTCGGCCCCGATGTGCTGCATGGCTGGATTAAACGGCTCAACCTGCCATCGCCGCATCCGGTGCTGGAGATTGTCGAAAACGGTAGCGTGATCGGCACCATCACCGCCGATATGTGGCGCAAGGATTTGGAAGAAACCCGCCAGGGCGATGGCCGCTGGGGGTTTCGCTGCGAAACGCCGATTGGCCTGTGCGATGGCAAGCCGCATGTGATCGATGTGCGATCGGTGGCAACCGCGGCATCGGTGTTGCCGCAGCCTATTCGCGTGTGCCTGCAAGCAACCAACCGCTTACAAGCCGATGCCCCGGTGCGGCGGTCTGAGCAGCCGGTGGCCTTAGCGGCGCGGCCGCTGCGTGCCGCCCCCAGTGGCGTTACCCTCAGTTTTATCGTCAATTTTTATAATATGCAGCGCGAAGCTGGCCGCACATTAACCTCGCTAACCCGCCCTTATCAGCGTAATATCGGGGACCTTAACTACGAAGTGCTGTGCATCGATAACGGGTCTAACCCGCCGCTGGATGCTGGCTGGATCGCCTCGTTTGGCCCGGAATTTCGCCTGTTCACACCAAGCGCGCTGCATCCCTCGCCGTGCTTTGCCTTAAACGAGGCGGCGGCGGCATCAACCGGCGCAGTCATTGCCGCCATGATTGATGGCGCGCATGTGCTGTCGCCTGGGGTATTGCGCGAAGTTTGGGATTCGCTGGAAGAAGCGCCGTTAGCCCCGGTGGGGCTGCGCCATTGGTTTGTGGGTGCCGATCAGCGCTGGCTGTCGCGCGCCGGATACACCCGCGCGCATGAAGATATTTTGTTTGATAAAATCGCCTGGCCGCACGACGGCTATAAATTGTTTTCGATCAGCACGCCGATGTGGGAAAACCCCAACCATTGGATGGACGACATGAGCGAAAGCAATTGTCTGTTTGTGCCGCGCGCGCTGTGGCAGCAGGTCGGTGGCTTTGATGAAGCGTTTGCCGAACCTGGGGCCGGTTACGCGAATTTGGATCTGTTCGCGCGAGTGTCGGCAGCAAGCCCCGAGCCGGTGGTAACCCTGGTGGGGGAAGCAAGCTTTCACCAGTTCCACGATGGCACCACCACCAACGTGGGGGATGCCGAAAAAGAAAAGCGCGTACAGAAATTCGAAAATACGTATATTGCGCTGCGTAAAGGGCAATTTGCCAGTGTGCAGGCTGAACGTCTGCGGTTTCGTGGCACTTTGCGTAACCGCGATGCATCCAACATTCGCCAGCGGCCGCTTTCACCCGCAGGCCTAGGGGTTACCACGCACCTGCGCGATGGCCAGATCTGCACCCAGTTCGATCAACGCTCGGCCGATTACCTATCGGCGGCCTACGTTGAATGCGGCCTGGTTGAGTACACCAAATGGCGCGGCCATAAAATTCGGCTGGCGCCATCCGATATTGTGGTGATCCAGGAGCTGGTTTTCGAACAACGCCCTGGCCGCATTGTCGTGGTCAACCCGCAAGCAGGCCTGCTGATGCTGCTGGCCGATGTCGCGCGGCTGTGCGGCGTGCCGTGCAAAATTGTAGCCGTGGGTGAGCCTTGCGATGTCTCGGCAGTAAACCCGATCGCCCCGGTGTCATTGTGCCAGATCATCAGCGATGCCCACGCGCCAGAAACCCTGGCAGCCGTGCGCCGTGCCATCAGCACCGAAGAAAAAGTGCTGGTGCTGGTGCAGCCCGGCGTTGATGATTTTCTGCCCACGGATTTAATCGCCAACTACGGTGATCTGGTCAGCTATCGCGGCTACATGGTTGTGCTCAACACGGTGTATGGCCAGCCTTTCCTGGGCTACTCGCAATACTGGTTTCGCAAAGCCATCACCCAACTGGTGCAAACCGGGCGGTTTACCGTGGATGAAGCGCGCAACCCGCATCTTATCAGCACCTGCGCCATGGGCTATTTGCAACGCACCGGTGGGGTGATGTCAGCCGAGCTGAGTGACGCGGCGATCATCGCCGCCACCGACCCCACCAGCACATTTTGAATTAGGGACACAGGCGGCAATGCACCGTTTTTGGAGTGATCACGTCAAACCCCTGATCGAAGCGGCGGCACCCGCGCGCATGATCGAGGTTGGCGCAGAATTCGGCTGGAATACTGAAAGAATTCTCGCCTACTGCGCGCACGCCGGCTGCCACCTGGATGTGGTCGATCCGGTGCCCCACCCATCACTGTTAAAAGTGCTGGCCGGCTTCCCCGATCAGCATAGTTTTCATGGCCTGCGCAGCACCGATGCACTACCCATTCTGCCTGCCGCCGACCTAATTTTGCTCGATGGCGACCACAACTGGTACACCGTTTATAACGAGCTGCAACTGATCTTTATCCGCGCCGCCCGCGCGGAAGTACCGCCGCCGATTGTGCTGTTCCATGATTGCGCCTGGCCCTATGCCCGCCGCGATATGTACTACGATCCCGGCGATATTATCTTCGATTGCCGCCAGCCCTACGCATCACGCGGCATCATCCCCGGCCAATCGGAACTTTCTGATGATGGTATCAACGGCAAATTGATGAACGCACTCACCGAAGGCGGCCCGCGCAACGGCGTGCTCACCGGTATCGAAGATTTCATCGCCGGCAACACCGCGCCCAAAACATTCTACACCCTGCCATTCTTCAATGGCCTGGGCGTGCTGCTGCCCGATGCCCGCGCAACCCCCGCCGTGCGCGCGGTGATCGAAGGGTTTTACAGCCCCGAGGCCATGATGAACGTCGCCAAACGCCTGGAACTCGACGGTATGAACGTGCGCGTAGACCTCGCCGCCACCCAACACCGCCTAACCCGCCGCACCGAGGCACTCTTGCGCGCCCGTGAGACCATTTTAGACCTCGAACGCGAAGTGGCGGCACTGCGGGGCAGTGAAGAGAAGTAAGGCTGGTGGGGCGAAGCCGCCCCCCCAGACCCCCGGCGTAATGTTGACG
>JBBARC010000002.1:0-130243 GCA_040400005.1 Acetobacteraceae bacterium
ACCCTTAACGCCTAGGGGCTTGGGAGTTACAGAAAAAGAAGCAAAAAGACTTTTGTAATGCGGGGCCAGGGGCACCTCTGCCACCGCGTTCGCCGAACCAGCGTCAAAAAAGTCTTTTTTGTTTCTTTTTTCTTCAGAAAAAAGAAAATCCTTACTTTTTTTTGCATTCACCCAATTACCCTGCTCGCCACCTTGATTTATCATGATTTATCATGATATCCCCCCCCCTCAGGAGAGCAGTCATGGCAACGCAATCGCGCGAGAAATTCGCAACCCAAGTCAACGCCGACATTTTAGCGGCGTTGCGCCATATCGCCCAGGCCGAAGGCCGCCAACTTCAGGTGCTGATTGAAGAAGCCCTGTCAGATTTGATCGAGAAGCGGCAACAGCAACGCCCCCGCGCCAATGTCATGGCGGCCTACCAGGCAAGCCACGAAAAATTTGCCCCGCTCTACAAAAAACTTGCTGAATGAGCGCCCATTTAACCCTGGTTGAAGCCCTCGCGATCCATGAAGACCAAATCACGCGCTACTGCGGCGCCACTGGCGTGCGCGATTTCGGCCTGCTGGAGGCGGCCCTATTTCGACCGCAATCCGGTTATTATGCCGATCTGATCGCGGAAGCTGCGGCGTTGTGGGAAAGCCTGTCGCAAAATCATCCGTTCATTGATGGCAATAAGCGAACCGCCTTTGCCGTCACCTACACGTTTCTGGTCATTAACGATGCTCAACTTGTAGCGGGCGCCGCTGAAACCGAGGCGTTCATACTGTCATTGTACGGCACTGGTAATTTTGATTTTCAGCACCTCAACGCGTGGCTAAATGCCCATGTTATTTTTGGGCAACCCTAACCCGGCCAGGAAATATCCGTCATCTTGCGCATCTCCTCAATCGCAAAACGGTCGGTCATCCCCGCCACATAATCACACACCACCGCGGCCGCCTGCGCCGATCCCGCCTCCCCCGCCTGCGCCCGCCAGCCATCTGGCAAACACGCAGGATCCGCATGCAAAACCCCAAACAACCCCTCAACCAAACGCCGCGCCTTGCCGGTCATCCGGCTCACCGTCCAATGCCGGTACATCCTGGCCCGCAAAAACTCTTTTATCGCCCAATTGGCCTCGGCCATCGCCGGCGAAAACGCCACCACCGGCTTTTTCGCCCGCCGCACCCGATCAGCACTATCCGGGTTCATCGCCGCCAAACGCTGCTTCGTTTCAGCCACAACATCAGAAATCAACGCGTGTATCACCCGCCGAATAGTTTCGTGGCGCAACCGTTGCGGTGGCACATCCAAAAACGAATACCTCGCTTCGGCCAACGCCTCCGCCACCACCGGCAAATGTTTAATCTCATCCGGGCCAAACAACTTTGCCCGCCAGCCATCATCCAAATCATGCGCGTGATACGCAATGTCATCGGCCAACGCCGCCACCTGCGCTTCAACCGAGGCATAACTGCCCAAATGCAGATTATGGGTTTGGTTGTACGCCGTAATATACGCCGGCGGATTACCCAGCGGGCCGTTATGCTTCACCAGCCCCTCTAACGTTTCCCACGTCAGGTTCAGCCCATCAAACGCCGCATACCTGGCCTCCAACCTGGTCACCACCCGCAAACTTTGCGCGTTATGGTCAAACCCGCCAAACGGCTTCATGCACACATTCAACGCATCCTCGCCGGCATGGCCAAACGGTGGATGCCCCAAATCATGCGCCAGCGCCAACGCCTCGGTCAGATCCTCATCCAACCGCAACTCGCGCGCCATGCTGCGGGCAATCTGCGCCACCTCCAGGCTGTGGGTCAGCCTGGTGCGATAAAAATCACCCACGTGATTAACAAAAACTTGTGTCTTGTACTGTAGTTTTCTAAACGCCGCACTATGCAGCACACGATCCCGGTCACGCTGCCACGGGCTGCGCGAAGCACTCTCCGGCTCGGGGTGCAACCTGCCCCGGCTGGCCGCCGGGTTTACCGCGTAGGGCGCTCTATCCATGACCATTGGCCTACCACTAGGGCCCGCTTTGCTCCAAGCCCCGCAAGGATAGGGCAAGACCCTTCTGTTCTGAAGAAAAGAAGCAAAAGACTTTTTGGTTGCGGGGGGCGCCGCGGCAGCTTTGGGCCTTCAAAACTGGCCGGTTCATCGCTATATAACCAGTTATGAGTATGTCAGCGCAATTTTCCGTTTCTCCCCGGGCGGCCGCTCGTATTGCCGAGATTGTCGCCACCGCACCCGCAACCCCCGCCTTGCGCGTGGCGGTTTTGGCCGGCGGCTGCAGTGGGTTTAGCTACAGTTTTGCCCTCGACACTGGGCCCGCCGCCGATGACACCATCATCACCGCCGGCAGCATCTCCGTGCTGGTCGACCCTTCCAGCCTGGAATTTCTGGCAGGATCAGAGCTCGATTACAAAGATGCCCTCATGGGCGCCCATTTCATCGTGCAAAACCCCAACGCCACCAGCGCCTGCGGCTGCGGCACCAGCTTTTCGGTAGAATAGCGCAATGCTCTTTCTTAAATAATGCCGGGGGCCTGGGGGGGCGGCCCTAGTGCGAAGCACGCCTTCGCATGACGCCCCACCAGCCTTCCTTTTTTCAAAAGGACGTTGGGTGCCCATGCGCATCGCCACCTGGAACGTGAACGGCGTACGTGCACGCGAAGCCAATATTTTGGCCTGGCTTGCCGCGGAAAACCCCGATTTTCTGCTGATGCAGGAAATTAAATGCGAAGCCCCGGCCTTTCCGCCAAGTTTTGCCGCCGCCGGCTGGCATAGCGCGATCGCCGGCCAAAAGGGTTTTAATGGCGTGGCGATCTTAGCCCGCGCGCCGCTCACCATTGTACACACCGCCCTGCCCGGCCTACCGCCCGACGATGCCCAGGCCCGCTATCTCGAAATCAGCAGCGCCGGCATAAATATCGGCAATCTCTATCTGCCCAACGGCAATTCCGGCGGCGATGCCGGCTATGCTTATAAATTGGCGTGGATGGATGCGCTCGCCCTTCACGCGCAAACGCGTCTCGCCGCTGAAATCCCATTTTTGCTCGCCGGCGATTTTAATGTTTGTCCCGAACCGGTGGATTGTGCCGCCGGTGCGTTGTCGCCAGGGGACGCGCTACTCCGGCCAGAAACCGTGCAGCGTTACTGGAAAATGATCTGGGCAGGCCTCACCGATGCCCAGCGCGCCTTAAAACCAGACGGTCCCGCCTACACATTTTGGGATTACCAAGGCGGCGCGTTCGACCGTAATCGCGGCATCCGCATCGATTTTGCCCTACTCTCCCCCGCCTTGGCCGAACGCCTAACCGATCTGCAGGTCGATCGTGCCGAGCGTAACCGCGCAACCCCGTCCGATCACGCGCCGGTGGTCGTAACGCTCGATTGAATGCTGGCCCGTTTGGCCCGGCAGGCATCCGAACAATAGCGCACCTCGTCCCAAACTTTCGCCCATTTTTTGCGCCAGGCAAACGGCCGGTTACAAACAACACAGGTCTTTTCGGGCAGATTAGGTTTTTTGTGGGCCATCAAACCACCCTAAGCATGGCTTATCCAAATCGCGAAACTGCCGGTGCAAGTCAAACTCCCGCGTGGTAACAAAATTCTCCATCCGGCCCAGCCGTAGCTCCACCCGCGCCAAAGTTTCGTTCAGTGCGCGCAACCCAGGATCGCGTGCGACATAGACCGTCTGTGGTCCTGCTTTGCCCTGCCGCCGCAAAAAAGCCGGCAGAGGAAAATCCGCCAGCCGCGGCGGCCATTTGTTGTAACGTCTCATCGTGCGGTAAACCAAATAGCCAAACACCGCGACAATAAAAATGTGAAAGCCGCGGTTGCTACGGTGATTTTCGTTATTCACATGAATGGTCATGGCATTAGCCCGGCTCACCGCATCGGCGGCAACCCCAATCGCCGCATCGGCAATGGCACTGCCGCCAATTTTAATCGTGCTGCCGTCACTGGCTTGTTTCACCAAAGTGCCGGTCACCCGGCTTAGGCGCATATCGCCGCCGTCGGTCGCACTTAACACCGCATCAGTTACCGTGGCAGTCACCGCCATATCGCCGCTGCCCGTGCTGCGGGCAACAAGTTTGCCAATCGCACCATCGCCGATAAGCGCGCCGCCAGATCCGCTCATGGTGATATCAGCGCGCGGTGCCGCAATATGGCCAACAATCAATCCGCCCGATCCGACAATTTGGCCGGCCAGGCTGGCTTCAACCGATTCCATCCGCACCGTGCCGTCACCGGCAATTTCAACCGTTGCCGGGCCGGTGACGCGATCAATATGCACATCGCCATCACCGCTTTGGCTCAACATCAAGTCCGATACCCGGCCAACGCTAAGCCTGCCGGTGCCGTTGGTGGTAACGGTTAATGGGGCCGCGGTATCGCCCAGTTTTACCTGGCCAGCGCCCGATGCGGTCAGCACAACGGGGGTGTTGGCGGGCACAAATATGGTCAGTGGCCCGGCATCATCGGGGCAGCCGGCGGTGCCGATGCTGGCGCGGTCACCACTGGTCACCGACAGGCACGACGCATCACCGGCCAGTTCGGCGCGTACTTGGCCGTGCAATGTCCGGTCGATGGCAACGGATACCGCCATTTCGCCGGTGGTGGTCAGCACCAGTTCATGCCCGTGCGCCACGCGGCTGTCGGCGCTGGCCGGCGAAAGACCGAGCAAAACGGCCGCTGTTACCAGCAAGGATACGCGGATCATGACCGCGACCGGGCGCGCCAGCCGGGCACGTCCTCATCCAGCACGCGTTCCAAGGTTTCGATGCGCGCTTCCAGCCGGCGGGCCAGATCGGCGGCGGTGGATAAGGCCGCCTGATCGCCACTGTCTAACCCGGCGCCGCTGCGGGCATCACGTTTGTAGTGGCCGCGAATGGCGGCCAGGGCCACGACGCTGCCGAAAATCACCACCAAATCCCAATTCATACGGCCATTCCCACCCTAGCTGGCACACAATCCGTGCCCGTCACGCCGACATTGCACCCGGCGTGCCACGCCGCACCAGGGCGAAAACACTGGGGTTTGGGCATGGCCGCAGCGAACTGCATGGTGGCATTTGCCAGAATATGGCACAAACCACCATATAATTACGCCTGCGCCAAAGCTAGGCGCTGGGCGACGCGATCATGCCCCATCAGCGGCAGCAAAATAGCCAGTTCCGGCCCGTGGTCTTCGCCGGTCAGCGCCTGGCGCAGGGGTTGAAACAGGGCGCGGCCTTTCAGCCCAGTGCGCTCGGCAATCGCGGTGGTCCAGGCTTTCCAGGTAAACCCGTCCCACGGGGCGGGCGGCAGGGTAGCAGCCGCAATCGCCAAAGTTTCGCGGGCGTCGCCTGCCGGTGGCGGCACGATGTCGCCGGAAACCACGCTGTGCCAGTGGCGCGCCTCGGTGAGCAAATCCAGATTGCCGCGGATGGCGAGCCAAAACACCTCATCGGCGCCTAGCGGCAGGCGATCGGCAACGGCGGCGAAGGGGGCCTCGTGCAGCACGCGGCGATTGAGGGCGAGTAACTGGCGCAGGTCAAACCGCGGCGAGCTGCGCGAGACTTTGGAAAATTCAAAGCCGGGGGCCAAGGTTTGCACGTTGCCCGGTTCGGGTGAATCGGACGTGCCGAGGCGGGCGAGAAAGCCGGCAACGGCTGTGGGTTCAATGCCATCGGTGCGCAGGCTGCGCAGGCTCAACCCTTCCAACCGTTTAGAAAGCTTGCCGCCATCGGCATCAACCAGCAATGGCAGATGGGCAAATTTTGGTACTTTGCCGCGTAGCGCTTCGATAAGATCAATTTGCACGCCAGTGTTGGTAACGTGATCTTCGCCACGAATGACGTGGCTGATGGTAGAATCGATATCATCCACCACGCTAGTAAACGTGTACAAAAACGTGCCATCACCACGGATCAATACCGGATCAGACACCGAAGGGAGTTTGACCAGGCGTTTGCCGAGGATCAAATCATCGACCAGCACCGTGCGCGGCGATAGTTTGAAGCGCCAATAGGGGGTTTTGCCATTAGCTTCGGCCGCCGCACGCTGCTGGGCGGTCAGCGCCAGCATGGCGCGATCGTAAACCGGGGCGCGGCCTTGTTTGATGCGGGTTTCGCGTTTTACCCGCAATTCGTCTTCAGTTTCAAAACAAGGATACAGCAGGCCGATTTTTTTTAACTGCTCAGCCACTTCCTCGTAACGCGCCAGGCGGCTGCTTTGGGCAAATGTTTCGGTCCACGTCACGCCCAGCCAGGTGAGGTCGGCGGCGATGCCATCGGCAAATTCGGGGCGGTTGCGTTCGGTGTCGGTGTCATCAAGCCGCAGCAGCAGCGAACCGCTATGTTTTTGCGCGTACATGGCATTGGCCATGGCGATTCGGGCATTGCCGACATGCAGCCAGCCGGTCGGGCTGGGGGCGAAGCGTAGGCGTGGACCGGTCATGACATTAGTCCTGATTATTGGATGAGGTTGGTGTAACCATTGGTGATCGGGTAGCGCCGATCGCGGCCAAAGGCGCGGGCGGTTATCTTAACGCCAGGCGGGGCCTGGCGGCGTTTATATTCGGCCCGATCTAGCATGCGCCAAATGCGCACCACCAGGTCGCGGTCAAAACCGGCAGCGGCGACATCATCGACCGATTGTTCGCCTTCGATCAGGCTGGCCAGTATCGCATCGAGCACGCTGTAAGGTGGCAGGCTATCTTCATCTTTTTGGTCCAGCCGCAGTTCGGCACTGGGGGGTTTAGTGATAATACGGTCTGGCATCACCATACCGGGTGCCCCCAACAAACCGGCCGGCATATTTTCGTTGCGCCAACGCGAGAGTGCAAAAACGGCGGTTTTATAAACATCTTTCAGCACCGAATAGCCGCCGCACATATCGCCATATAACGTGGCATACCCCGTGCTCATTTCGCTTTTATTGCCGGTAGTTAAAAGCATTTCGCCAAACTTGTTAGATAACGCCATCAGCAGCAAAGCGCGGGCACGGGACTGCATGTTTTCTTCGGTGATATCCGGTGCGCGATTGGCAAAAGCCGGCGCCAGCGCATCACTGGCGGCATCGACCAGACCTGAGATAGAAATTGTTTCGTAGCGAATGCCGAGCATATTGGCACAAAGTGCTGCATCATCCAGGCTTTCCTGGCTGGTGTAACGGCTCGGCAGCATCACCGCGCGCACCCGCGATGGGCCCAACGCGTCCACCGCGATGGCGGCAGAAATGGCGGAATCGATTCCGCCCGAAAGCCCCAGCAAAATACCGGGGAAATTGTTTTTAGTGACATAGTCGCGCAAGCCCAGCACCAAACAGCGATAGGTTTCTTCATCAGAACTGCGTTCTGGCGCCAAGGGAAGGGGTGCGCACACAAAGCCGCCGGCGGCGTTGCGCGACCAATCAGTGAGCAGTAAGCCGGTTTCAAACGATGGCAGCAATGCTGCCAAACTGCGATCGGCATTGAGCACAAAGCTGGCGCCATCAAAAACCAATTCATCCTGCCCGCACACCTGCGCACAAAACACGAACGGCAATTGCGTTTCCACCACCCGGGCAATGGCCAATTGCAGGCGCCGGCCAGATTTGCCATCCTCAAACGGTGATCCGTTGATCGACAGCAAAATTTCGGCGCCGGTCTCGGCCAAAGTTTCGCTAACCGCCGGGTACCACCAATCTTCGCAGATCATTAGCCCCAAACGCACACCGCGAAACACCACCGGGCCGGGGGCGGGGCCGGCATCAAATACGCGTTTATCATCGAACACGCCGTAATTGGGCAGCTCATGCTTGGCGCGCCGGGCGATGATTTTTCCACCATCGAGCAGGAATGCGGCGTTATACATCGCATGCCCATCACGCCACGGGCCGCCGATAATCAGGCCGGGCCCACCATCGGCAGTATCCGCCGCCAGCTCGGCAATCGCCGCCTCACACGCCGCCAAAAACGCCGATTTGCGCACCAGATCCTCCGGCGGGTAGCCGGCAATAGAAAATTCCGGGGTCACCACCAAATCCGCCCCCATGGCCGCGGCATCACGGCGGGCCGCACGGATAAGCGCCAAATTGTGCCCAATCGCCCCGAGATGCGGGTTGAGCTGGGCCACAGCAATGCAAAGCGTATTAGACATAACGCAGGGTTACTCCGGCGGCGCGGCGGTGTGAAGACAACGGCAAGAAAAGCCCAGGGCAATCCGGGGAAGGACGGCGTGAAACACGACTAAAATACTTAATCTGTGCGGATCCTCCGACTCAATTCTTGGGGATTGGCGATGGACGCCGGTAAGCACGGATATCCCTCCGTTAGCGATGCGCTTATTTTTCTAAATTACTTCAGTTGCTTAGATTTATTCCGCCAGTCCAGGAAGGTGCCTTACCCCCTCGCCGAGGTGTTGCGGTTAGCCCCGCGCGCAGTGTTGGCAGGCGCCGATACCTTCACCGACATCGCCCATTTTGGCGCCGTGAAGGTCGATTATTCGCGCCGCTTCCGCCCCTTCTGCGACGGCAGTCTTTCGGCGGAAGAACCCGGTACGTCTACGCCGTAAAGTCGCGCCCTGGGATCGCGACTTCCTCGCCAGCATCATTACCGAGTTAATCGTTCACCCGATCCCCCTGCCTAGGCCCCGATTCCGATACCAATTCTTGCGCCTAAATGTGCAAAGCGCGCCCGTCAACGGCAAGGGCGGCTTCTTTCACCGCTTCGTTAAGGCTGGGGTGGGCGTGGCAGGTGCGGGCGATGTCTTCGGCACTAGCACCGAATTCCATGGCTAGGGCGATTTCCGCAATCAGAGTGCCGGCATCGGGGCCGATGATGTGAGCACCGAGCACGCGATCAGTGGTTTTATCGGCGAGGATTTTCACAAAGCCTTCGGTGTAGCCCATGGCACGGGCACGGCCATTGGCGGTGAAGGGAAACTTGCCCACGGTGTAGCCAATGTTTTGGGCTTTGAGCTGTTCTTCTGTGGCCCCGACCGAGGCCACTTCTGGCCACGTGTAAACCACCGCGGGGATAACCGCATAGTTAACGTGGCCGGCCTGGCCTGCAAGAATTTCGCCGAGTGCGACGCCTTCGTCTTCGGCTTTGTGGGCGAGCATGAGGCCGCCGATAACATCGCCGATGGCGTAGATGCCGGCGATGTTGGTGGCGTAGTGCGCATCGACGGTGATAAAACCGCGCGCATCGCGGGCAAGGTTAAGGGCGTCAAGCCCAAGCCCGTCGGTGCTTGGGCGGCGGCCGATAGAGACCAGCACGACATCGGCCGCGATCTCGGTGGCGGCACCGCCTTTGGCCGGTTCGGTGGTCAGGGTGACGCCGGCATCGGTTATTTTGGCGCCAGTCACTTTGGTACCCATTTTGAATTTCAGCCCTTGTTTGGCCAGCACGCGTTGAAACAGCGTGCCGATTTCGCCATCTAAGGTGGGGGCGATTTTATCTAAAAACTCAACCACGGTTACCTCGGCACCAAGGCGCCGCCAGACCGAGCCGAGCTCAAGGCCGATATAGCCGCCGCCGACAACAACCAGATGTTTGGGCACGGCTGGCAGAGTGAGTGCACCGGTGCTGGTAACAATTTTGGTTTCGTCGATGGTAACGCCGGGCAGCGGAATGCTTTCGCTGCCGGTGGCGATAACGATGTTTTTGGCACCATAGGCTTTGTTGTTTACGATAACGCTGCCGGCACTTGCAATGCTTGCATCGCCTTTAAGCCAGGTGATTTTGTTTTTCTTGAACAAAAATTCGACGCCGCGAACATTGGCTTGCACCACATCATCTTTGCGCGCCAACATTTTTGCAAGATCCAAACTTACATCTTTTGCAATGATGCCGTGAGCGGCGAAATCGTGCAGAATTGCATGAAAATTTTCCGACGATTGCAGCATCGCCTTGGACGGAATGCAGCCAACATTAAGGCAGGTGCCGCCAAGGGTTTCGCGCTTTTCAACACAGGCGACGCTTAACCCCAGTTGGGCGGCGCGCAGCGCGCAGACATAGCCGCCAGGGCCAGCACCGATGACAATAAGATCAAAATTCTCTGCGATATCGGCCATGATGGCAGCACCTTTATGGCTAGGATGTTAGGGGCACGGCCGGCGCGTCAGGTGCCGGCGGTGATAAGGATTGCGGTGCCGCCGGCGACAAGCTTTTCGCCCGTGGCGGTGATGGCAAAGAGGTCGGCAGCGGCAAAAATTTGCCGCCTACCGGCTTTGGTAACCCGGCCGATGGCGCGAAAGTGATCACCCACAGCGGGGGTGTAGAACAACACCTGATATTGCGAGGCCAGCACCGCACCGGCAAGCGTTGCTGCGGCAAATCCGCAGGCGGTATCGATCAACGCGCCAACCATGCCGGCGTGCAAAAAACCAGCGTATTGGCCGAATTCTGCCCGCCATGGCAAATCTAGCCACACTTCACCGCCGGTAACCTGGGTCACTTCAAAGCCTGCCCAGGTATTAAACGCCGCGGATGCGTTAACCGCGCGGATCTGGTCAAGTGTGGCGCCATCAGACATTTGCTGGCGTTTGCTTAAAGATCAAGCAGCAGGCGGCGCGGATCTTCGACACCTTCCTTGATGCGCACCAGGAAAGAGACCGCCTCTTTACCATCAACGATACGATGATCATAGGAAAGTGCGAGATACATCATCGGGCGAATAACCACCTGGCCGGCCACTGCGATCGGCCGGTCCTGGATTTTGTGCATGCCCAAAATAGCCGATTGCGGCGGGTTGAGAATGGGGGTGGACATCAACGATCCATAGACGCCACCATTGGTGATGCTAAAGCTGCCACCGGTGAGTTCATCAAGTTTTAACTGGCCATCACGGGCGCGGCGGCCGTAATCGGCGATGGCCCGCTCGATACCGGCAAAACCAAGCAAATGCGCATCGCGGATAACCGGCACCACCAGGCCGTTGGCGCCACCCACCGCAATGCCCATGTTGACGTAGTTTTTATAGATGATGTCCTCGCCATCGATTTCGGCATTAACCGCGGGGAATTCACGTAACGCCGCAATGGTTGCGCGCACAAAAATCGACATGAAGCCCAAGCGCGCGCCAGTATGTTTTTTCTCGAACGCGTCTTTGTAATCGGCCCGCAGGCTTTGCGCTGCCGACATATCCACTTCGTTAAAAGTGGTCAGCATGGCAGCGGTGTTTTGCGCGGTTTTCAAACGCTCAGCGATGGTGCGGCGCAGCCGGGTCATGCGCACACGTTCTTCGCGCACGTCCGGTGCGCGCGGGGCGGCGGGGGCTGCGGTGGTTGGGGCTGCGGCGGGTTTGGCCGGGGCTTGCACGAAGGCGAGCACGTCACCCTTGGTAATACGGCCATCTTTACCACTACCGGCGCCGATGTCGGTGGCAGACAGGCGGCTTTCGGTCATCAGTTTGGCCGCAGCCGGCAAGGGTGCGTGGGTTGCTGCCGGGGCTGGCGCTACTGGCGGAGGCGCAGGCGGTGCGGCTGGTGCCGGTGCCGGTGCCGGTGCCGCGGCCTTGGTCGGCACCGCTTTGGCCGGGGCTGCCGCAGCACCTTCGGTAACTTCGGCAAGCAGCGCACCAACAGCAACTTCCGCCCCTTCGGCCACGGCTTGCGACGTCAATGTGCCCGCGACGGGGGCGCTGACTTCTACAGTGACTTTATCGGTTTCCAGTTCCACCAGCGGTTCATCGGCGGCAACGGCATCACCGATGTTTTTAAGCCAGCGCGCGATGGTGGCGGTGCTGACGCTTTCGCCCAAGGTGGGCACTTTAACTTCAACCGACATGCTGTGTTTTCCTAAAAGGTCGCGCTTGGTGCCGGGCACCGGCTGTGTGGCGTTGATTTGCGTATTTTTGGCGGCGTCTATACCGCCGCTTTGATCGGCACCGCGGTATCAAGCGCCTGATCAACCAAGGCCGCCTGTTCGCTGGCATGCACACGGGCAAGGCCAGTCGCCGGCGATGCCGCATTGCGCCTGCCAACATACACTGGCCGTTTGGTTTTGTGGCGCAGCGCAGTCAGCACACGTTCAATCCGCCGATCGACAAAATGCCAAGCCCCCATATTTTCGGGCTCCTCCTGGCACCAGATGATTTCCGCGCGTTTGTACGGTTTAAGCTGAAAAGCCAAAGGCTTTTCAGGGAACGGATAAATCTGTTCCAGGCGCAGTATGGCAACATCGTTTATGTTACGGGCGCGGCGGTCAGCCAATAGATCGTAATAAACTTTGCCCGAACAGATCACCACGCGTTTCACCTCGGCCGCCGGCACAAGCTCATCGATCTCACCAATCACCGGCAAAAACCGGCTGCCGTCGGCCATGTCAGCAAGCGGCGAAACCGCAAGCTTGTGGCGCAACAGCGATTTTGGCGTCATCAGTATAAGGGGCTTACGAAAATTGCGTTTAAGCTGGCGGCGCAACGCGTGAAAGTAATTGGCAGGCGTGGTTAGGTTACCCACAGTCATGTTACGTTCAGCGCATAATTGCAGATAGCGTTCCAGCCGGGCCGAGGAATGCTCCGGCCCCTGCCCTTCAAACCCATGTGGCAGCAGCATGACCAGGCCAGACATCCGCAGCCATTTGGTTTCGCCTGATGCAATGAACTGATCGATAATCACCTGGGCGCCATTAGCAAAATCGCCAAACTGGCCTTCCCACAACACCAGTGTCCACGGATCGGCCAGCGAATAACCGTATTCAAAACCCAAAACGCCCGCCTCAGACAGTAGCGAATTGAAAATTTCGATTTGCGCCTGCTTGGGCCGAATGTTGTTAAGCGGCACAAATTCGCGTTCGTTGGTTTGGTCGATCAGCACCGCATGGCGCTGGCTAAACGTGCCACGCTGGCAATCCTCACCCGATAGGCGCACATGGTGGCCATCTAACAGCAATGTGCCAAACGCCAGCGCTTCCCCGGTGGACCAATCAATGCCCTGCCCGGTTTCGATCATCTCGCGCTTGGCTTCTAACTGGCGCACAATTTTGGGGTTGGGATCAAAGGTTTTGGGCAGGGTGGCCAGGCCAAAGCCAACTTCGCGCAACACTGCCAGCGGCACATCGGTTGCTTCTTCGGTTTCGTCGCGCCGGTCATCCTGCTGCAGCCCGCGCCATTTACCTTCTAACCAATCGGCTTTGTTCACTTTGTAGGAAACCGCGGCCGAATAGGCGCGGTCATACTCGGCGAACAGCTCATCCCACATCGCTTGCGCATCGGCCTCGGTCAGCACGCCATCTTTGATTAAGCGCTGGGCATACAGCGTGCGCGTGGTCGGCAGGTTTTTAATCGCCCGATACATAATCGGCTGGGTAAAGGCGGGCTCGTCCGCTTCGTTATGGCCGTGGCGGCGGTAGCACACGATATCCAGCACAATGTCGGTGGCAAAGGCTTGGCGAAATTCGGCCGCCATACGCGCTGCAAACACCACCGCCTCGGGCTGATCGCCATTCACGTGCAGGATCGGCGCCTGAATAGATTTAGCAACATCGGTGCAGTACAAACCAGAATAGGCGTGCGCCGGCACCGTGGTAAAGCCAATTTGGTTATTAACGATCACGTGCACCGTGCCGCCGGTACGGTAACCAATAAGCTGGCTCATTGCCAAGGTTTCATACACCAAACCCTGGCCGGCAAAGGCCGCATCGCCATGCAGCAAGATTGCCATCACAGATTTGCGCTGGGTAATATCGCTTGCGGTATCCTGGCGCGCCCGCACCTTGCCCACCACCACAGGATCAACCGCTTCCAGATGCGATGGGTTGGGCTGCAACGAAAGATGCACCATGCGGCCGGCAATTTCGATGTCGGTAGACGTGCCCAAATGGTATTTCACGTCGCCCGAACCCTGCACGTCGTCGGGCTTAAAACTGGCGCCGGCGAATTCCGCAAACAGCGCGGTAAGCGGTTTTTTGACGATGTTGACCAGTGTGTTCAGCCGCCCACGATGCGGCATGCCGATAACAATCTCGTTGGTGCCGCTGGCCGCCACCGTTTCAATAATGGTGTGCAGCGCCGGGATAGTGACATCGCCACCTTCCAGGCCAAACCGCTTGGTGCCAACAAAACGCTTTTGGCAAAACGCTTCAAACCCCTCGGCCTCGGTTAATTGCCGCAGAATGGTGCGCTTACTCTCGGCGTCAAAACTGTCGTTCCACGGCGCCCCTTCAATGCGGCGCTGAATCCAGGATTTTTGCTCGGGGTCCTGAATGTGCATGAATTCAACGCCGACCGGGCCACAGTAACTTGCCCGCAGCACCGACATGATTTCGCGCAAAGTGGCCGATTCGCGGCCCAAAACGCGGTCAATAAAGATCGGCCGGTCCCAATCGGCGTGGGTAAAGCCATAGCTGCGCGGATCCAGCTCCGGGTGGCTTTTGGGTTTTTGCAAACCCAGCGGGTCAAGCTGCGCTTCCAAATGGCCGCGCACGCGATAAACCCGGACCATCATCAGCGCGCGGATGGAATCCAACGTGGCACTGCGCACGGCATCGAACCCGCGGCGGTCGGGTGCCGGTTTGGCGCTATCGGCGTCGCCAAACGCATACTCCTGCGGCGACCACGAGGCACCGTGGGCATCGCTGAGCACGGCCCGCGATTCGTCGTTTAACGCGGCAAACAGCTCAGCGAAGCTGGCATCCACCGCGTTGGGGTTGGCCGCCCAGCGCGCGTAAAGATCGGCGATAAAGGCCGCATTGGCGCCATTAAAAGCGGTTGCTAAAATATCTACGCCGGCCATGTGCCAGAATCTCCACGGTTGAGCGTTGCGTATGCTCTCGCTTCGGCCAAGTGTTCGTTAAAGTTACAGATAGGGGATTGTGCGGCGATGCGCGCGGCAAACCCCGTGCCGCCAGCATTGCATGGGGCGCATGGCCGCGAAAGCGTGAATGTAAAAAGTAAGAATTTTCTTTTTTCTGAAGAAAAAAGAAACAAAAAAGACTTTATTGACGCTGGTTCGGCGACTGCGGTGGCAGCGTTGCCCCAGGCCCATATTTACAAAAGTCTTTTTGCTTCTTTTCCTTCAGAAAAAGAAGGGTCTTACTTTTCTGAAGAAGTGGGGGGCATTCTGTTGCCCGGGGCCCCCCTAACCGCGCTTGTCGCTTATGCAGCGATAGCGAGCGCCTCGAAGTTATCGTTGGCACCTGAGAATTGACCCGATGACGGCGGTATCATGCCGGGCAAAAGACAAGTCTTTACCACGCGTGTCGAACCTGTGTCGCCCCCATTAACCCCTTAAAATACCAGGGTAAAATTGGTGGAGGCGCCGGGCACTGCCCCCGGGTCCACAACGATTATTCCACGTGCCGTTTATCACCATAGTCTGCGTTACCGCAGGCCCACCCTATATAGCCGGACTCGCGCCCCGGTGCTAGGGGTGATCCCATGACCATGACCCCCGAACAAGACGCCGAAATCGCCACCCGCCGCGCCGAGCACACCCAAACCCGCCGCAGCACGGTGCCGGCCCTGGAGGAGATGCTGTTTAGCGCCATCCCCCTGCTCGACCACGGTTTTTTGCGGGTGATCGATTACATGGGCGACGACGGCGCCATTGTGCAGGCCGCCCGCGTGTCCTACGGGCGCGGCACCAGGCGGGTCAGCGAGGATGCCGGCCTGATCCGCTATCTGATGCGCCACCGCCACAGCACCCCGTTTGAGATGTGCGAGATCAAGTATCACGTCAAACTGCCGATTTTTGTCGCGCGCCAGTGGATCCGCCACCGCATGGCCAATGTGAACGAATATTCGGCGCGCTATTCGGTGATGGACCGCGAGTTTTATATCCCCGAGCCGGCCCAGCTTGCAGCGCAATCAGCCAGCAACCGCCAAGGCCGCGGCGATGTGCTGCAGGGCGAGGAAGCCGCCCACGTGCTCGGTTTGCTGCGATCGGATGCCGAGCAGTGCTATAACCATTACGCCGAAATGCTCAACGAGGATGCCGCCGACCCCGCCCGCCAAGGCTTGGCGCGCGAGCTGGCGCGGATGAATTTAACCCTCAACACCTACACCCAGTGGTACTGGAAGATCGATCTGCATAATTTGCTGCATTTCTGCGCGCTGCGTGCCGATACCCATGCCCAGTACGAAATTCGGGTTTATGCCGATGCCATGCTGAAAACCATAGAAGCCTGGGTGCCGGCAGCCTATGCAGCGTTCTGCGATTACCGCTTGGGCGCCGTCAATTTTTCCGCCGGCATGCTGGCGGTGGTCAAACGCATGCTGGCCGGCGAGGTGGTTGGGCAGAAGGAAAGCGGGCTTTCGGCACGGGAATATACCGAGATGATGGAGGCTTTGGGCCGGTAGTTTTAGGCCGGTAGTTTTAGGCCGGTAGTTTTAGGACAGCGCAAAAATCGCTTGGCTTGCGTCGGAAAGTTAACTCATTACACAGGCGCTGACACCAAATGGCGGATGGCCGATGCTAACGCCACCACCGAGGCCAGCAACGCAACCGTAAACAGCCCCGCCACCACATTATTGGCCACCGAGCCATCAAACACCATACCGCGCACGCCAAACACCGGCGCCAGAATGGCCGCCACCGTGTTGCCCCAGCCGCCGATCAGCAACGCCGGCACCAGAATTTTTTCACGCGCCGGCGGCATGGTGCCGATGCGGCAAATAGCGCCCACCCCAATCACCAGCAAGCCGTTAAACAAGCCTTCGAGATGCGCCATCATCCAGCCGCGGTAATCGGCACCTGGGTTAAACATCGGGGCCTGGTGGTAGGCCGCCTGCACCACCACCATAATCAGTGGCACACCGCCCAAAAACATACCCGCCAAAATCATACATAGGGCGTTGAGCCCCAGAACCCGTAAACCGCGATCAGACATATGTGCCGCCCCCTTCTGCCTTTGCTGGCACCCAGCCCCTTAAACGGCCCCGTACATGCCAATACCCCATGTTTGGCCAGGCGGGGCTAGGGCACCCGCACTAATCGGGCGGAATCTTAACCTGATCGGTGTAGCTTTGAACAAAATCGCTCCCCACCCCGGCATTACTCACCAGGTGAATGGTCAGCGTATCGTAAGCCAGCCCACTGCCCGAGGTAAGCTTGGTATCGTCGTAAGTAATGTTCACATCACAGTTGCTGGCAGGGGCAACAATTGGGATGCAGGTGGTACTGTTAATAGTCACTTTAACGCCGCGCAGCTTAGAACTCGCCCGCAACACCGAAACGCTAAGTGGAATATCCCCATTACTGGCTAAACTTGCTGTAAAATTATAGGGCACTTGTGCTAACACCATATAGCCGTTAGACGTTACCCAATCGTAATGGGCGCCGTATTTAAAAACAAAACCGCCATGGCTCAACGTGGAATCAGTGCCAGTATAAAGCTGGCTAGATCTTTGCGCATAAATGGTTTGGCTGCCAACCACACCCACCGGGCTTGGCACCACCGGGGCGCCAGGGCTAACACTCAGCAGCGCGCCATATAGCGACCATGTGCAGGTTTGCGGAATCGGCGTGTAGGTAGTGTGCGGATCGCGGCCCGAGCCGCTAAAAATTTGGGTATAGCTGCAATTGCCTATAACCGTTTTACCAATGATCTGATAACCGGCGACATGAAGATCTTTGTAGTTGCCGGGCGGGCCAAATTGCAGCGGGTATTGCACGGCGTCGGCCGGCGTTGCGCCAAACCACGGGATACTGGCCACCAGCGCCAGCAGGGCCGCGCGGCCGGCCAGTGGCGTGCGGCATTTTATCACCTGATGGGTCATCGCTTGCAGCCCCTTTACCGCCGCTCAGTGCGGCTATCACACCTAAAAAATGCTACGCCCGTGCGTGCCCACGCTCAAGCAGCAAATGCCCGCATGGCTATCACGCCCACGCAATAACACACGCTATGGTTGCAATCGGCATAGCGGCGCGGGCCTAGGCTGCGTGTTCGCGCAGCAATGTGCCGGCCAGCAATTCTACCTGGCGGGCCATGCGCGCCAAGGTTTCGTGCGCCGCCGCACCCACCGGGCGGGCCGTCGGCGTGCGGGCATCGGCAAGATCGGTTAAGGCCGCCTGCACCCACACCGCCTGCGCACAGTTTTGCGCCGAGTCGATCAGCGCGGGGTCAAGCGACCACGCAACCAGCCGGCCGCCAATACGGCGCAAGGTGGCATCGGCAGCGCGCAAATTAAGCAGGCGCGCCGCCTGGCCGCGGCGGGGCTCGTGCAAGGCGCGCTCAATCGAGGCCTCCAAATTATTGGTGGCGAGGCCAGCCTCGCGGCGGGCAGCATCGGCGCCACCGGCACCGCCCAGCACGGCGCGGGCGAAGGCGGCGTGGGCGGCAATGGCGCGAATAAGATCCACTTCGGCCTGGTTGGGCTCCCACGCCGGCCACAGCACAGCGTTGGCGGCAATGGCGGTAAACCCTGCCAGCACAGTAAGGGCTGCACGCTCGCGCGCCACCGCAAACGGATTGCTGCTAGCGTGAAGCTGCTCTGTTAATAAAATAACCACCGGGGTATAAACCGCAACGTATATGGCGTAATTCACCCGCCGCACCGACAACGCCAGCGCGCCCAGCACCGGCAAGGCGCCAGCCATGTGCAAATGGGTTTGCGCCACCAGCGAAATACTGGCGGCAATAACGCCGCCGGCCAGCGTGCCCATAATGCGCGCAATCGAACGCCCCCAGGTGTGGGCAAAATACGGCTGCATCACCAGCACCAGCGTAATGGTAAACCAGTGGCCGTACGGTATGCGGGCAAAATTTGTCGCCAGCATGCCGCCGCCAACCACCACGGCAATGCGCACCGCATGGCGCAAGGTGGCGCTGCGCCAGGTGAAATTGGCCCGTAAAGGGCCTGCCACCCGTTCGCGCAACGGCAGCGTCACCCCCCCGGTTGCAAACCCGCCGGCATTTTGGGCGGGGTCGGCGGTCGCCACCGCCACCAGCAGGCGCTGGCCAATGGCGTGGGCAATCGGCGTCAACACCTGGCAAGCAGTGGCATCGGCCATCGCCAGCGCAATTGCGCGTTCAATGCGCGGAATGCGGGCTAGGTTTTCGCGCTCTACGGCGGCAGCAATAATACGCAGCAAAGGGCGCAGCCGGCGCAGCGATTTGGCCGCGGCGGCGCGGGTAACCGGGCCGGGATTTTCCAACACATCCGATAGCGCAATCATCGCGCCAAAAACCTGATCAGCGGCCTGCAGGCGCATCAAATTGCGCACGGTTTGCAGGCTGGTATCACCGCTGCCGGTGGCGCTACCGGCCAGCAGCACGCGGGCATCTTCAATCGTGCCACGCACCTGGGCGCGGCCGTTCCAGCTACGTGCCGGGCGGCGGCTGTGCGGGTCGGCCAGGGCGGCCAAATCGGCGGCGTAATCGGCCAGCGCTGCAAACACATCGGCCACCGCCCGGCGCTGCGGCGCGTGCGGGCGGATGCGCCAAATCAGAAGGGTCACCACCAGGGCAAACCCGCCGCCGGCGGCAAAAATAGCAGCGCCCTCGGCCGCCACCGGCAGGGTTTTGGCGCTATCGGCGGCCAGCAGCAACACAACCGACAGCAAATCGCCCAGCACCTGGGCGGCGGCGCCATAAATTCGCAAGCTCGCCAGCGCAAACAGCACAGGCACCGCAACCGCCAGGGTGGCGGGCATGCCAAACTGCCGCACGCCGGGCAGCACCAGCATAATCACCGTGCTGGCGGCAATAAAACTCAGCAGCACGGGCAATCGTTTTTCAATAGGCCCGGCGGGATCGCACAAGCAGGTGAGCAGTGCTGCAAGGGCGGCAAAGGTAAATTCCGGATGCCCAGTGAACCACGCAAAAAACACCGGCACCGCCGCCGCAAGCCCGGCTCGCGCCCCCTCCATCAACCGGATCGCCCGGGGGTCGAGCACGCGGACCAAATTGCGGCCCACGCGGCTGGCGCTGGTGGGCAGGGATTTGCGAAACAAACGGCGGTGGTTGGGCATGGCACTTAGGATGGGCCTTGGCCGGCACCGGTGCCAGGGGGGTGATTTTTTGGGGCTGCAGGGCTGTGCTGCGGTGCCGCAAAACACTTGCGAGCGGCGGCGCGCTCGCATAAAGAAATAAGGCGCCGCCTGCGCCGACTCGCTAAGTGTGCATAAAGGCAAGTGTGATTAGGCTAGCTTAAACGATTACCACGGGTAAAAATTTCTTCTCGCTAAAGGGAGTTTCTTTACGATTAAAACGTGACACTGGAAGAGACCGCGTTCTCCCAAAAAACGCGGCGCCGAAGGAGCAACCGCCCCGGAAACTCTCAGGCAAAAGGACCGTGCACGTTCGACAACCTCTGGAAAGATGATGTGCCAGGTTTTGCAAAAAGCCGCAGCCCATCCGCCGAAGGGATAACAATCTCAGGCATAACAGACAGAGGGGGCAGATCATTTATGCCGCAAGATCGCGGCGCGATGGAGCCCCTGTGTGATGTTACTAACGCCCCCCCTAAGCCCGTTCGTTGCCCGCCACATCGGCCCCAATGAAAATGACACGCGCGACATGCTGCGCGCAGTCGGCGCGCCGTCGCTAACAGCCCTGATGGCGCAAACCATCCCAGCCGGCATTTTAAGCGGCGTGCCGCTCGCCACCGGCGCCGGCCTCGATGAACGGGCCGCTTTAGCCGAGCTGCGCCGCATCGCCGGGCGCAACCAGGTTTTTACCTCACTCATCGGCCAAGGCTATTACGGCACCATTTTGCCGGCAGTCATCCAGCGCAATATTCTGGAAAACCCCGCCTGGTACACCGCCTACACCCCCTACCAGCCAGAAATCAGCCAGGGCCGCCTAGAAGCCCTGTTGAATTTTCAAACCATGATCGCCGATCTAACCGGCCTCGCTGTCGCCAACGCATCCCTGCTCGATGAAGCAACCGCAGCCGCCGAAGCCATGGCCATGGCCGAACGCAGTTGCAAACAACGCCGCGCCGCCTTCTTCGTCGATGAAAATATTCATCCGCAAACCTTGGCGGTGTTGCGCACCAGGGCCGAACCGCTGGGCTGGCGCCTAATGGTCGGCAACCCCGCAAACGATTTGGTCGCCGGCGATGTTTTTGGCGCGATCTTTCAATACCCCGACACGTTTGGCGGCATCACCAACCCCCGCGCCGCTATTGCCGCCGTGCACGCCGCTGGCGGCATTGCCATTATCGCTGCCGACCTGTTAGCGCTAACATTGCTGACCCCACCTGGGGAATTGGGCGCAGATATCGCCATCGGCTCAGCCCAGCGCTTTGGTGTGCCCATGGGCTACGGCGGGCCGCATGCCGCCTTCATGGCCTGCCGCGATGGGCTAAAACGCCTAATGCCCGGCCGCTTGGTCGGCGTCTCAATCGATGCCCGCGGCAACCGCGCCTATCGCCTAGCACTGCAAACCCGCGAACAACACATCAGGCGCGAAAAAGCCACATCCAATATTTGCACCGCCCAAGTGCTGCTCGCCGTGATCGCCGCCATGTATGCGGTCTATCATGGGCCAGATGGCTTGCGCGCCATCGCCCAAACCATCCACCACAAAACCACAGTCCTGGCCACAGGTTTGCGCAAACTCGGCTTTGCCCCAACCAGCGCTGGATTTTTCGATACACTCACCATCGATGCCGGCACAAAGCGTAATGCCATTGTCGCCGCAGCAGAAGCCGCGCGCATCAATCTGCGCGTGATCGGCGAGACCAAAATCGGTATTGCGCTGGACGAAACCACAGCACCAGAAACAATCGAAGCCGTGTGGCGTTGTTTCGGTGGAAACTTGCCGTTTGCCGATATCGCCGCCGGCATGCCCCCTGACGCCCCCCCTGCCCTGCCCGCCGATCTACGCCGCCAATCCGCGTTTTTAAGCCACCCGGTATTCCACCAATACCGCACCGAAACCGAAATGCTGCGCTATCTGCGCAAACTCGCCGATCGCGATCTGGCGCTCGACCGCGCCATGATCCCCCTTGGCTCGTGCACCATGAAACTCAACGCAACCACCGAAATGATCCCCATCACCTGGCCAGAATTTGCCGATCTGCATCCGTTTGCACCAGCAACCCAAACAGCCGGATACACCGAACTATTCGCAACTCTAAACGCCTGGCTATGCGATATCACCGGCTACGCAGCAATATCCCTGCAACCCAATTCCGGCGCCCAAGGCGAATACGCCGGCCTCCTCGCCATCCGCGCCTACCACCAGGCCCGCGGCGACGCGCACCGCCATATCTGCCTTATCCCCTCATCAGCCCACGGCACCAACCCAGCATCAGCCCAGATGGTCGGCATGGAAGTCGTCGTGGTGCGCTGCGATGCCGCCGGCAATGTCGATATGGCCGATCTCGCCGCCAAAGCCGCCCTGCACGCCAATAACCTCGCCGCCGCCATGGTCACTTACCCCTCCACCCACGGCGTGTTTGAAGATCACATCATCGAACTCTGCGATATCGTGCACAACGCCGGCGGCCAGGTGTATCTCGATGGCGCCAATCTCAATGCCCAAGTCGGCCTGGCCCGGCCTGGCAGCTACGGCGCCGACGTCTCCCACCTCAACCTCCACAAAACGTTTTGCATCCCGCACGGCGGCGGCGGCCCCGGCATGGGGCCCATCGGCGTGCGCGCTCATCTCGCACCTTTTCTACCTGGGCACGTCACCATCGATGGCGGCACCGCACCCGTAGGTGCCGTATCGGCCGCACCCTTCGGCTCCGCCTCCATCCTCCCCATATCCTACGCTTATATTTTGATGATGGGCGGCGCCGGCCTGCAACGCGCCACCGAAATCGCCATCCTCAACGCCAACTATATCGCCACCCGCCTCGATCCACATTTTCCCGTGCTCTACCGCAACGAACATGGCCGCGTCGCCCACGAATGCATCCTCGATCCCCGCGCCCTCAAAGACAGCACCGGCGTCACCGTCGATGACATCGCCAAACGCCTCATCGACTACGGCTTTCACGCCCCCACCATGAGCTTCCCCGTCGTCGGCACCTTAATGATCGAACCCACCGAAAGTGAATCCAAAACCGAAATCGACCGCTTCATCAATGCCATGATCGCCATCCGCCACGAAATCAGCGCCATCGAATCCGGCACCTACACCGCCGCCGACAGCCCCCTACGCCACGCGCCACACACGGTGGAAGACATCAGCGACGACATCTGGCCCCGCGCCTACTCACGCCGCGACGGCTGCTTCCCCGGCGGCATGCGCGGCCTAGATAAATACTGGAGCCCCGTAAACCGCGTCGACAACGCCTACGGCGATCGCAACGTAATGTGCACGTGCCCTGCCGTGGATGAGTATCAGGAGGCGGCTGAGTGAACGGTAAAGGACAAGGCCAAGGCTTAAGACTCTTCTTTTTCTGAAGAAAAAGAAGCAAAAAGACTTTTGTTATGATTGGGGCTGGGGGGTTTTGGCACCGTGCGCCTGGCTGCACAATTTAGGAGGCGCTCGGCCAGCGATTGACGGGCAACGGATAAACAATCCGCCAACCTGCTATATGCTATCCAATCGGGCCACGCGTTGAGGAGGATCGGAGCGGAACAACGATGTTGGAAGTGCTTTAGTATAAAGCTCGAATCCTCGAAGATTCGACTGACGATTAAATATTTCAACCAATTCATTTACATTATTTATCTGGTTAAAAAACGTTATCCAGTATCGTTTACTCCCTCGGCCGATGAGTAAGAACTTAGCTGTGGCAAAGCCATTTTTGCCTGTTAGCCGCTCCTTCCTAACACAGCCTATATCTTGCCACCGTAGAGTTCGTCGTAACGGACCGGCACACTGTGTAACACCTTCATCCGTTATCATGATCGACGACCAGATGCGTAATTGCCAAACGGAGACGATCGACCAACCCACGAGTACAGCACCACATATACTTGCAACATCGAACTGACCATGTCGCAAAGCGACAAATAGCATAACAACAAACACAATTAATGGTAAAACAGCGCTTATCCGTGCTTGAATCCAGAGAAATCGTGGGTACTCAAACATGTTGTGCGAACCCCTGTAGACCTTGGCTCATCGAGATCACATACGGCGGGCGGGGCTTTGCCCGTGCCCCCCGATTGGGTTTTGGGATCGACCCAGACCCACTTCACCAGGCCGTTACTGTTGCCTGTTTAGCGACGTGTTCAGGAAAGAGGCGGGTAAAACCCGCCCTACGCAACGGCACCAAATTTACAAAAGTCTTTTTGCTTCTTTTTTCTTCAGAAAAAGAAGGTTCTTCCTTACCTTCACTTCCGCCCCAACAAAGCAGCAAACGCATTTTCCGGTCCGTCATTGGCATCAGGCGGCAGTTCGGCGCCGGGTTTGCGGGGGAAGGGGTCTAGGGCCAGGCCGAGTTGTTCGGCCGCCGCTTCACCCAAATCGAGGATATCGCCGGTAAAGGGGATTTCGTCTTCGGCGTCGAAATCGAGTTCCGGGGTTTCGCGGCCGGCGGGCACGAAGTTGACCACGAAATCTTCAACGATGGTGGACGAGAAGGGGTCGAGCGAGACGACGCAGATTTGGGTGACGTCGATTTCTAGGCGGCCCAACGCGCGGATGCGGCGTTGCGGGGCGGGGGTGAGGGAAAAGCGGCACACCAGGCGGGCGAGGGTGGGGATGGTCATGCGTTTGGCCAGGGCCACGCATTCATCCGGCGTTGCCATGACGGTGAAATCCAGCCCCAGGCCGATGCGGCCGATAGCGACCGGGCGAGACATTTCTGGCGGCACGATGGGGGCGGCTGGGGTTGCCGGGGTTGCCGGGGTTGGGGTTGCGTCGTTGGTCATGCGGCGATTGCCGGGATGGAGGCAAAATTCACCCGGCCGGCGCTGAAATCGGCCAGTGTTTGGGTGGCAAGGGCTGCCTCGTGGGCGCGGGCGCAGTGGGCGAGGTGGGCTGCACTGTTGGCGGGGGCGTTACCGTGCCAGACGTTGCGAGTAATGGCGGTGATCAAGGGGTCGCTTTCAGCGGAGGTTTTTGGCGGCGCATCTAAGGCTTCTTCATAGGCTTTGGCGCGGCCATGAAACGCCTCCCACATGTCGCGCATACGTTTGGGCACGGCGACGTCGCCTACGCCCAATTCGCGCAGGTTGAAATCCATATCGGAAAACATCGCATCAAACACCGCTTGCGCCAACGCAGCACCGGGCTTGGGCAGGTGGCGCAGCCGGCGGATCAGGATAGCGGCCATCAGGGCAATCAGGTCGAAGCGGCCATCCAGCGTATCGGGCACGCCGAGGGTTGCAAAATAATAGGGATCGCGGGCCGCGGTGACGGTTGCCGTGTACAAGGCAAACCCCGCGCGTTCGCGCTTTGCGGCACCAAAACCTAGCATCGGGCGCACCCCACTGGGGTAATAGGCGTTGGGTTGGCAGGCCAGCCTAGTGTTGGGTCAGCGATCATCATCCCTGAATATAGGTTTGCCTTGCATTGGTGCAAATCCTATGCGCCCCGCAGCACCGCTGATCGCGGCAGGGCTGGGAAGGCGTTCCCCGCGCGGCGGCCGAAGTTGGCCCCATGCCGTGCGGTCGCGCCCGTAGTGGTGGCTTTAGGTGCCGGATTTAGCCACCGGCACTGCAGCTGCGGCGGTGCCTTCAGGCGTTGCGGTCTTCTCGTTACGCGCCGAGGGCGCCACCAAAGGGGCCACCAGTGGGTTCATGGTTATAGCGACCGAGTCGGGGTAGTTGAAATCGGCACCGCTGGCGGCGTCGACCACGATACCAATGCCGCCGCCGGCGATGACGTTGCCCAGGGTTGCGCCGTTGAAGTGCGGGGCGATTGTTTGGGATGCATGAGCGAACCCGTCATGGTCGCACTCGGCTTGGATATCGTTCTTGGTTTTATGCACCTGCACATTGCCAGGAGTAGTGACGAAGTACGTGCCTTCAGTACTGGTCAGGACGCATTTGGCGCCATCGGTGGGTGGTGTTGTGACCGCGATGCTTTGCGAGGAGCCCTCGATCAGGGTGGCGCAGCCGCTCAGCGCTAAGGCGCTAAGGCCTAGCCAAACAAATTTCATTCGACAAATTCCCCGTTTATTTGAGTGCCTCGACCCCCCATGGTTGAGTCTCGTAACGACCATTAAGGCATTGGGCGGCGCTGTCAACCATGCGAAGCTGTGGTTCTGCCGCCTTCCGTCAAAGGGGTATCTGGGCTTAACTGCCAGGCTTGGCCGCCCCTGGCTAATTGACAGGCGCGGTCGGGCCATGAGACGCGACACTACGACCCTGGGGACAACCCACAGTAAGGACCACACGCACGTGCGCATCGCCGCCAGATTTGCCCGCACCCTCGCCTTTGCCGCCATTGCTGGGGCGCCATTGGGCGGCTGCGGGGCGCTGCATGTGTTTGCGCCGACCGAAGTGCAGCGCGGCGTGATCGTCGAGCCGGACGCGCTCAAAGAGCTGATCCCCGGCACATCGTCGCGCGCCGATGCCATTGCGGTGTTGGGTTCGCCCACGGCCAAAGCGACGTTCGATGATAATAAATGGATTTATATCGGCCAAATCACCAGCACACGCATCGGCCGTACCCCGGGGATCGAGCAGCAGCAGGTGGTCGTCCTCACCTTCGACCAGGGCGGCACGCTGCGCGATGTTCACAAGCTCACCAAGGACGACGGCAAACAATTGGCGATGAACCCCGGCATGACCCCATCGCCAGGCAGTGAGGCCAATTTTATGCAGCAATTGCTGGGTAACGTCGGCAAATTCAGCCCGGCCGGCTTGCCGGGTGCTGGGGCATCAGGGCCATCGTCCGGGGTCGGCTTTGGCTCCAATACCGGCAACTCGCTGCGCTAAATTGATAGTCGGCTGGGCCTAAAAATGGCGCCAGCCGGTGTGCGCCGGCGTTATGTCGGCGCCAAGCTGGTCGCGCAAAATAACCTGCGCCGGGCCGCTTAAAAACCTACCGATTGGGCTGATAGTAATGCCCAGGCTGGCCGCATGGGCGGTCAGCGCCGCGATGTGTTCCGGGGCCACTGCCAGGGCCAATTCATAATCATCACCGCCAGTTGCGCGGGTCATTAGCCAATCAGCCCCAGCAGCAAGTGCCGCCGGTGAGGCCGGCAGGCTTGCCGCCAAAACCTCTGCGGTCAGGCCGGCTTCGGTCGCCATATGCCCAATATCCTGCACCAGCCCATCCGAAACATCGATGGCCGCGTGCACCAAATCAGCGCGGGCCAAGTGCAGGCGCGGCTGCGGGCGCAAATAGCGGGCCACCAAATCGCCGGTCGGGTCGGCCAGTTTGCCCAGGCGTGCGGCCAGGCCCAGGGCGGCATCGCCGATGGTGCCGGATACCATAATGGCGTCACCCGCGCAGGCACCGTGGCGGGAAACCGCCTGGCCGGGGGCAACATGCCCGATAATGGTCAGCGCCAGCGATAACGGGCCAGGCGTGCTGGTGGTGTCGCCGCCAATCAGGGTGATGCCAAAACTTTCCTGGTCGGCCGCCAAGCCGGCTGCGAATGCTGCAAGCCAGCTTTCCGCATTGTGCGTTTGGCTTTGCGGCAACGACAACGACAGCAGGTAATGCAGCGGCGCCGCCCCCATCGCCGCGAGATCGGATAAATTCACCCGCAGCAATTTTTGCGCAATGGCATCAGCCGGGTCATCGGCGAAAAAATGCACCCCGGCGACAAGGGTATCGGCACTCATCACCAGCTCGCGCCCCGCCGGTGGGGCAAACACCGCCGCGTCATCAAGCAAATTACGCCCGGCGGCGGCGGCAAGCGGGCGGAAGTAGCGGGCGATGGCGGCAAATTCGCCGCCTGCGCCGTGCGTGCTCATCCCGCGATGATCGTTGCGGGCCGCAATTCCCGGCCCATGCGCTCCAGCAACCCATTGGCGAGTTTAGGTTCGTCGCCAGAGAAAAAGCCGTGCGCAATATCAATATATTCGTTGATCACCACCGGCACCGGCGGCCCATCGCGGTTAATCAGCTCGGCGCCGGCAGCGCGCAGCAAGGCGCGCAAAACCGGGTCAAGGCGGTTCAGCGGCCACGATGCGGGCAGAATTTCGGCCAGCAAAGTATCAACGCGGTCTTGCGAAAGTGTCGCCGCCCGGGCGATTTGGCCAAACAATTTTAGGTGGGCATCGGGCGCAAACCCATCTTCCCAGGCCTCACCGCCCAGGCGGTGGCGTTCAAATTGCACAATCACCGCCTCAATATTGGTCTCCCCCTGCTCGGCCTGAAACAAGGCTTGCACGGCGGCGATGCGGGCGGATGTGCGTTTGCGGGCGGGCTGAGCGGTCATGCCGCGGGCCCCATAAAGCGTCTGGCGATGCCAATTTGCACCAGCGCCGCCACCGCCGATTCCGCCCCTTTATTGTGCCCATCAGGCCCACTACGCACCACCGCCTGCTCGATCGAATGCACGGTCAGCACCCCGGACCCCAAGCACAACCCGAACTGCAAACTAACCGCCATGAGGGACGCGATAGTTTCGCGGCAGATGTAATCATAATGATCGGTGCCACCACGAACGATGCAGCCCAACGCGACGAAGCCATCAAACGATTTGCCAGGGCTGCCACGCAGCACCAGGCGGATCGCCTGAGCCAGTTCAAAACTGCCGGCAACATCGATAATTTCATAGGTGGCGCCAGCCTCGGCCAGGATCCGTTCGGCACCGGCTGTCATGCCATCAACAACATCTTTGTAGTACGGCGCGCGCACAATCAGCAGATGCGGCGCGGGCCCGGTCATCGTTGGTGCCTGCGGCAGAGGTGCGTCGAGTGTGCTCATTAAAAAATCCTGATTGTCGTAAGTAGGCGGAATTGCGGTGGCGCTGCCCGCCCAAACACCGTCAACATAATGCCGGGGGTCTGGGGGGGCGGCTTCGCCCCACCAGCCTTACTTCACTTCACTTAACTTAAAGCATGCTCAATAGGCCGCCGAGCCACGATATTGAGCCCGTAGCCTTCAAGCCCCACAATAGTGCGAGGCGTGTTAGACAGCAAAACCATGTCGGTGACGCCAAGATCGGCGAGGATTTGCGCGCCGATGCCGTAATCGCGCAGCAGGCGTTCGCGCGCGGCCGGCCGTTCGCCGCGCACCAGGTCCATGATGCCGGCCGATTTCCAATCGTGCAGCACCACCATCACGCCGCGCCCTTCGGCCTCGATCATACGCATGGCTTCGTGCATCAGCAGGCTCATCGGGCCGCCGGGCAGAATTTGAATGGGGTCGATCGCCTGCATGCGCACCAGCACCGGGCCGGGGGTTGCGATGTCACCCTTCACCATCACCACGTGTTCGGCGCCGGTCAGGGTGTTTTCGTAAACAATAACCCGCCACGACCCGGTATCGAGGTTATTCGCCACCGTTTCGTGCACCCGTTTAACCATGCGCTCACCACGGCGGCGGTAGGCAATCAGGTCAGCGATAGTGCCAAGTTTCAGGCCGTGTTGTGCTGCAAAACCAATAAGGTCGGGCAGGCGCGCCATGGTGCCGTCATCTTTAAGGATCTCGCAAATCACCCCGGCGGGGATAAGCCCTGCCATGCGGGCGATATCCACGGCCGCCTCAGTATGCCCGGCGCGCACCAGCGTGCCGCCAGCGCGGGCGGCCAGCGGAAACACGTAGCCGGGGGTAACCAGGTCGCGCGGCGTGCTGCCGGGGTTAATGGCGGTGGCAATGGTGTGGGCGCGATCGCGGGCGGAAACCCCGGTAGTAACGCCTTCGCGCGCTTCGATAGACACGGTGAAAGCGGTTTGGTGGCGCTGCTGGTTGGCCACCGCCATCATCGGCAGTTGCAGTTGATCGATGCGCGACTGGGTCATGGTCAGGCAAATCAGGCCGCGGGCGTTACGCATCATAAACGCCAGCGCCTGCGGCGTTGCAAACTGCGCGGGAATAATCACATCGCCTTCGTTTTCGCGATCTTCGTCATCGACCAGAATAAACATCCGCCCGGCGCGGGCTTCCGCGATCAGGTCTTCGGTGCTGGCGATGGCATCGGGGCGGTAGCGATGCGGGGCAGTGGCTTGCTGGGTCATGATGTTTCCGTCAGGCGCGCAACATAGCGGGCCAGCATGTCGATTTCGATGTGCACGGCATCGTCAGGGTGGCGCAGCCCCAACGTGGTGTGGGCGGCGGTGTGCGGGATAATATTCACCGTAAAATTTTCGGGGCCAACCGCGTTGACCGTGAGCGAAACCCCATCGACGGCCACCGAGCCTTTTTCGGCAATAAACCGCGCCAGCGATTTGGGCACATTTATGTCGATCCGCCAGGACCCATCCGTGCGGGTAATCGCGGCAATGTGGCCCAGCCCATCGACGTGACCAGAAACAATGTGGCCACCCATTTCGTCACCCAGCCGGGCCGAGCGTTCCAAATTAATCCGCGTGCCAGGCTGCCAGGTGGCAAGCGTGGTGCGGGCCAAAGTTTCGGCGGAAACATCCACCGTAAACGCATCCGGCGCCAAGCTGGTGGCGGTAAGGCAGCAACCGGAACACGCGATAGAAGCGCCGATGGCGGTGCCATTGTTAGCCGCCAAAAATGCCGCCGGCGTTGCGATCGTTAAGCGCATATCCCGCCCGCCGCCGAGCGGTGCAACGGCGCTGATCTGCCCAATGGCGGTAATGATGCCGGTAAACATGTTTACGCTGGGTCCGCCCGTTCAAACACCGCCATCAGATCGGCCCCCACGGGGCTTATGGCAAGGCGGCGAAAGCGGGGCATGGTTGCAAGCGTTGCAACCCCAAGCGGCCCAATGCCCGGCAGCCCGTCGGCACCCAGCACTACGGGGGCAGAAAACCACACCAGCCGATCGACCAAATCGGCCGCAAGTAAGGACGCCGCAAGCCGCCCGCCACCTTCAACAAACACGGATGTCAGCCCGCCATCGCCCAAGGCGCGCAGGCCGGCGGCGGGGTTTAGCGCCCCCGGTTCGCCTGGTATGGCGAACAAACGCACACCGGCCGATTGCAAGGCGGCAAGGGCGGCGGCGGGGGCAGCAGCACTATGCAGCAGCCAGGTCGGGGTGGTTTGGGCGGTGCTAACCAAACGATGGGTCAGCGGCAAACGCGCAAAACTATCCCAAACAATCCGCACGGTGGGCCGCGGGGCAAACCCTGGCAGCCGGCAGGTCAAATCAGGGTTATCGGCGCGCGCCGTCGCCCCGCCCACCATCACCGCATCATGGCGCCCCCGTTCGGCATGCACCTGGGCGCGGGCAGCATCCCCGGTAATCCACTGGCTTTCGCCGCCGGCCGTGGCAATGCGGCCATCCAAAGTTGCCGCCAGTTTTAGCGTGATCAACGGCCGGCCGAACCGCACGCGGGTCAGAAACGGTGCCAGCGATGCGGCGGCCGCCTGGTGTTCAACCCCCTCACTCACCGCAATACCGGCGGCCCGCAGCTTGGCAACACCGGCGCCATTCACCTGCGCGTAAGGATCGCCACAGCCAATCACCACGCGGGCAATGCCGGCCGCGATCAACGCCTCGGCGCAGGGTGGGGTTTGGCCATGATGGGCACAGGGTTCCAGCGTCACATAAGCCGTGGCGCCGCGTGCCGCGCCGCCGGCCATGGCCAGCGCCTGGGTTTCAGCATGGGGGCGGCCGCCGGGGGCAGTGGTGCCCTGCCCTATAATTCGGCCATCGGCCACAATAACGCACCCGACCGAGGGGTTAGGCCAGGTGGTGCCCTGGCAGCGTTGGCTGGCAGCAATCGCCGCGCGCATAAAATGCCGGTCAGTCACCCGCGCGTGCCCGGCACCGCCGCCATCATTCGCCCAACTCGGCATCCGGCAAATCGGACTCGTCCATATTGCCTAAAAATGCTTTAAAATCCGTCAACTTGCGAAAATCCCGATACACGCTGGCAAAGCGCACATAAGCCACCTCATCCACCGCCAGCAGGGTTTGCATCACCTGCTCACCAACCATGGCGGTGGTCACTTCGGTCTCACCGGAAGCTTCAAGGTGGCGCACAATACCGTTCACCACCCGCTCGATCCGGTCATCCTCCACCGGCCGCTTGCGCAGCGCGATGCGAATGGAACGCGCGAGTTTTTCACGATCAAACGGCACCCGCCGCCCATCGGTTTTCACCACCGTCAGCTCGCGCAGCTGCACGTGCTCCACCGTGGTAAACCGCTGCCCGCAGCTTGGGCAAAACCTCCGCCTGCGGATAGCCGCGCCATCTTCGGCCGGGCGGCTATCTTTGACCTGGGTATCATCCTGGCCGCAAAATGGGCAGCGCATTAACCGGCTGCCTTACCCGTTGCGATCACTGCCCGCCGTAAATCGGGAAGCGCGCGCACAACTCTTTTACGCGCGCCGCTACGGCTGCTTCCACCGCATCGTTGGTGCCGTCGTTGGCGGCGGAAAGCCCATCCAGCACCCGGGCAATCAGCAGCCCAATCTCACGAAATTCAGCCGTACCAAAACCGCGCGTCGTCGCGGCCGGGCTGCCCAAGCGAATACCGCTGGTCACCGCAGGCTTGGCCGGGTCAAACGGGATCGCGTTTTTATTGGCGGTCATGTGGGCGCGTTCCAGGCTCGCCTCAGCCGCGCGGCCAGTCACGTTCTTGGGCCGCAAATCCACCAGCAACAAATGCGAATCGGTGCCGCCGGTCACAATCGCCAGACCCTGTTCAACCAAGGTTTCGCCCAAAACCCGGGCATTATCAGCAACCCGGCGCTGGTAGGCGGCAAATGCCGGGGTCAGCGCCTCACCAAACGCCACCGCCTTGGCGGCAATCACATGCATCAGCGGCCCGCCTTGCAGCCCAGGAAACACCGCGGAATTGAACTTTTTGCCCAGATCGGCGTCGTTGGACAAAATCATCCCGCCACGCGGCCCGCGCAGGGTTTTGTGCGTCGTGGTGGTCACCACATGCGCGTGCGGCAGCGGCGATGGGTAAACGCCGGCAGCAACCAAGCCGGCAAAATGCGCCATATCAACCATGAAAAACGCGCCAACCTCATCGGCAACCGCACGAATGCGGGCAAAATCAATCACCCGCGGATAGGCCGACCCGCCAGCGATAATCAGCTTCGGCTTGTGGGCGCGGGCCAGCGTTTCAAGCTCCTCATAATCCAGCAGCCCATCATCACGCCGCACGCCATACTGAATGGCGTTAAACCACTTGCCAGATTGGTTAGGCGCCGCCCCATGGGTCAAATGCCCGCCAGCCGCCAAAGACATGCCCAAAATGGTGTCGCCAGGGTTGATCAGCGCCAAAAACACCGCCTGGTTGGCCTGCGCGCCAGAATGCGGCTGCACGTTGGCAAAACGGCAGCCAAACAGCTCGCAGGCGCGGCTAATCGCCAGTTGTTCGGCAATATCCACTTCCGCGCAGCCGCCATAATAGCGTTTGCCGGGGTAGCCCTCGGCGTATTTGTTGGTCAGCACCGACCCCTGCGCTTCCAGCACCGCGCGGGAAACAATGTTTTCCGACGCGATCAGCTCAATCCCATCCTGCTGCCGCACCATCTCAGCAGCAATGGCGGCAGCGATAGCAGGATCGGTTTCGGCCAGGGTCGCCGAGAAAAAACGGGCAATGTCGGGGGTTGGGCTGTGCATGTCCATGCGGGCGATCTTTCGCGAAAGAGCTGGGCCTAGGAGCTTTGGGCGAATTGCGTCTCGCCCGGTTCGCGGGCAGCATTAGCACCGCTACGCGCTTGGGGAAACCGAGGGTAATCGGGTGAAAGGAAGAGTCTTCTTTTTCTGAAGAAAAAGAAGCAAAAAGACTTTTGGAATGCCGGGACAGGGGCAACGCTGCCACCGCGGTCTCCGAACCAGCGTCAAAAAAGTCTTTTTTGTTTCTTTTTTCGGAAGTCAAAAAGAAAATTCTTACTTTTTTGCATTCCCCCGATTGCCCTCTCGGCAACCCACCGCCGCGTTTTTAGCGCAGGAGAGTTTTTTTGAGCGCCATGCCACCTAACCCGCTATTCGCCCGCAAATCGATTGCCAGCCTCAGCCTCGATGGCGCCGGCGGGCACGGGCCCCAATTCAAACGCACGCTGGGGCCGGGCAGCCTGATCGCGCTGGGCATCGGCGGCATTATTGGCGCTGGCATATTTTCACTCACCGGGGTCGCCGCCGCCACCAACGCCGGCCCCGCCGTGGTGCTGAGTTTTATTATTGCCGCCATCGGCTGCGGGTTTGCTGCCCTCTGCTACAGCGAACTCGCCAGCATGATCCCCATTTCGGGCTCGGCCTACACCTATGCCTATGCATCCTTGGGCGAACTCGGCGCCTGGGTCATCGGCTGGGCGCTAACCCTAGAATACGCCATGGGCGCGGCAACCGTATCGGTCAGCTGGTCGAGCTACGTCACCAAACTGCTGGCAAGTTTTGGCGTGCATCTGCCCCACATCCTCACCGCCTCACCGTTCGATGCGGTGCCAGGCGTCATCAACCTGCCGGCGATTTTTATCATCACCAGCATTTCCATGCTGCTGATCCGCGGCATTTCCGAATCCGCCACCGTCAACAGTATCATTGTCGTGGTCAAAGTCGCTGTCGTGCTCACCGTCATCGGCTTTGGCATATTTTACGTCCACCCCGCCAACTGGCACCCGTTTGTGCCGCCCAACACCGGTGAATTTGGCCATTTCGGCTGGTCCGGCGTCATGCGCGGCGCCGCCACCGTATTCTTCGCCTATATCGGCTTCGATGCCGTCTCCACCGCGGCCCAAGAAACCCGCGACCCCGCCCGCGATATGCCGATCGGCATTTTGGGGTCGCTCGCCATTTGCACCGTGCTGTATATCGCGTTTTCCTTAGTGCTCACCGGGTTGTTGCCTTACACCCAGTTGGGCAGTGCATCCCCGGTCAACGATGCGATTGCGCAAACCCCGTTTGTGTGGCTGCACGCGCTGGTCAATTTGGGCGCCATCGCCGGCCTCACCTCGGTTATTCTGGTCATGCTGCTCGGCCAAACGCGCATTTTTTACGCCATGGCCTGCGATGGCCTGCTGCCCCATTGGTTCCGCGCCGTGCACCCGCGCACCCGCACACCGTGGATTTCGCATCTGCTGCTGATGGCACTCACCTCGGTGCTGGCAGGCTTATTGCCAATCAGCCAGTTGGGCCACCTAACCTCCATCGGCACCTTGCTGGCCTTTATCATCGTGTGCATCGGCGTGCTGGTGCTGCGCCGAACTGACCCCCACCACCCCCGGCGCTTTCGCGTACCGTTTTCACCCCTGGTGCCAGCATTAGGCATTTTTGTCTGCGGCGCCATGATGGTCAGCCTGCCGGCATTAACCTGGGAATTGATGCTGGTGTGGCTTGTGTTTGGCCTAGGTTTCTATTTTGTGTGGGGCCGCCATCACAGCGTGCTCGCCGGCAAAGGCCGCGCAGCATGAGCAGCACATTTGGCTTGGGCCAGTTTCCTAGCACCAGGCTGCGCCGCAACCGCCACGATGCGTGGACGCGCCGGCTGGTCGCCGAAAATACCCTATCGGTGGATGATCTGATCTGGCCGATTTTTGTAACCGAAGGCGATGGCGACATGCAGCCCATCGCGTCCATGCCGGGGGTTGTGCGCGCGCCGTTAGGCAAGCTCGAACAGCACGTCGTGCGCGCCGCCAAACTAGGCATTCCCGCCATTGCGATTTTTCCGGTGACACCACCAGAAAAAAAAGATGCCGAAGGCACCGAGAGTGCCAACCCCGAAAATATCATGTGCAAAGCCGCCGGTATTCTAAAACGCGCTTTTCCCGATATGGGTTTGATTGGCGACGTTGCGCTCGACCCCTATACCGACCATGGCCATGATGGCGTGCTGCGCCACAACTATGTGGACAATGACGCATCATTGGAAATTCTGGTGCGCCAAGCCGTGGTGCAGGCGCAAGCCGGCATTGATGTGATCGCCCCCAGCGACATGATGGATGGCAGGGTGGGTGCCATACGGGCCGCTTTGGATGCGCAAGGCTTACTGCACACGCGCATCATGAGCTACGCCGCCAAATACGCCAGCGCATTTTACGGGCCGTTTCGTGATGCGTTAGGCTCATCCGGCGCCCTAAAAGGCGGCGATAAAAAAACCTACCAAATGAACCCCGCCAATGCCGATGAAGCCCTACGCGAAGTGGCGCTCGATATCGCCGAAGGCGCCGACATGATCATGGTAAAACCCGGCATGCCATATTTGGATATTGTGCGCCGTGTGCACGATACGTTCGGTGTGCCAGTGTTTGCCTACCAGGTGTCAGGCGAATACGCCATGATGATGGCGGCGGTAGAGCGCGGGTTTTTAGATCGCGATCGGGCCATGCTAGAAAGTCTACTCGGCTTCAAACGCGCCGGCGCCAGTGGCGTGTTGACGTATTTTGCCCTGGAAGCGGCTGGGGTTTTGCGGGGGGAGGCGTAAGACAAGAATTTTCTTTTGACTTCCGAAAAAAGAACCAAAAAGACTTTTATCAGTTTGGGACTGGGGGCTTCTGGCACCATGCCGTAGGGCGGGCTTTGCCCGCCAACGCAAGCAAGCCACACTCCGAACCGCCGCCTAAGACGATGCCCAAAGCCTCAACCATCGCGTAATTTCGACAAACCATCGCCAGCAAGCTGTAGCACGCTGTAGGGCGGATAAGCTCTTGCGCCATCCGCCATCGCAAGTTGCAAGCGCGAACAATGCACCGATGAGCGAAGAACGTAGTTCCGGTTGCGTCGCCAAAAGTGGCGGTTGGCGCGACACGTATCCGCCCGAACATGTCCCATCCTGCCACCATGTCCGCTTGTGAAACCCTGACCGCGTCTGCAGTATAACTGGGGCGGGCGCTATCCCGAATGGCCGCTTCCGGGCACGGCCTTATCGCGCCGGCATGGCGACAATGTGCGCATAGCAGAAGGGCGGCTTATGGCAAAGGTTGGCCGAAAGGAGAAGGGCTGCATTGCGAGGGCGGCAGCGGAATTCGGACATTCGCCGCAGTCAACGGATGTAGCGTGGGTTTTAACCCACGTCCACGGCACGCGGCTGATGTTCGCGAGGTGGCACAAGGGTACGGAGAACAGCCCCTAGCATGACAGGAAAGTCTCTCTGAACAGAACATGTGTATTGGGAGAGCACGTGGGTTAAAACCCACGCTACGCTTGCTGGCACCACGCCGTAGGGCGGGCTTTGCCCGCCAACGCAAGCAAGCCCCATTCTCAACCGCCGCCTACAGCGATGCCCAACGCCTAACCCACCCGCCTGGCCATTCAGTGCCGCCGCCGCCAACATCCGCAACCGTTAACAAACCTCACGCCTAAATCCGCCACTGCCAAAAAAACACTTGCCCTGATCGCTATTCTAACGGTAATGTTAATCATCATAACCAATCAAAGCCCCGCACCCTGACCACTCCCGCCCCCATCCAACCGCCACACGCCGAAGATCGCACCCAGCGCCACCTGCGCCTGTGCGCGGAACTGGCTGACCTCGCCATGGGCCTCGCCCGCGCCGCCGCCGCCCGCACCCTGGCGGACTGGGCCGAACCGCAACAACCGCCGCACACCCCATCGGCCGAGCCCCAACCCAACCAACCGGTGCCACCGCAAGCAGATCACCAACCGGCGTCGCACGCCAATCCCGCGCCCAACCGCCCCGCCGGCCGCCCCGCCACCCCCGCACCCGCCAAACCAACCGACCCGGCCGTTCTCTTCACCCGCCTCGCCGCCGTGGTGCGCGACTGCATCGCCCTAGAAGCACGTATAGCGGCCGGCGCCACCCCGCGCGCCCCCAAACCCCAGCAGCCCCCCCCCGAGGCGCATGCCGACTCCCGCCGCGAACCCCTGCTCGAAGCCTTCCGCTTCGTCACCGCCAAAATCCCAAACCGCGCCGCCACCTTGCGCGATATCACCGCCCGCCTCGATGAAGAACTCGCGTCCGACCCCGATCAAGCCTACGGCTCGGCCGATTTCCTCGCCTGCATCTGCGAAGACTTCGGCATCGCAATCGACTACACCAAACTCCCCGACGAATACCTCTTCCACCCCATCGACCCGCCATATGCTGACTACGACGACCCCCGCGCCACCTCCCCGCCCTAACCAAGCAAAAGCCAATTATACCGAAACAGCAACGTAGGGCGTCATAAGCGAAGCGTCATGCGCCGTCGCAAGCCCTAACAAACGAACGGTTAGATTGGCGGCAACACCACCCTGGGCGCAGTCCTGCAGCACCGGCCGCATCACCTGCGTGGCTAAACCGGGACATGCAAACCCACCCGCACCATCACCGGTCCGGCTTGCGATGGTGGGTGACGCTTCGCTGACCCACCCTACTATTGTACGCACATGGTGCGATTGGCCGCGCCGCCATGGTGTGCGGTCGGCGTGGTTTGACCCCGCCCCACCCCGCCGCTATAAGCGGCTCCTTCGCGCCTCCGGTCGGTATCGGCAGGCGCCACACTGTTATGAGGCGCATGATGAAAAGCGGTATCCACCCCGAATACCACGAAATTAACGTGGTGATGACGGACGGCACACAGTTCAAAACCCGGTCCTGCTACGGCAAAGCCGGCGACACTATCCGCCTGGATATCGACCCCAAAAGCCACCCGGCGTGGACCGGCGTGCAGCGCATAATGGATACCGGCGGGCAAATCGCCAAATTCAACAAGCGTTTCGCCAGCATCGGCAAGCCCAAAGCCTAAACACACTGCAACCCGGCCGGGGCTTGAACCGGCCGGGCATGCTGCCCACCTCCTGCTCTGTGCGGATGCCCATTTTGGGGTTCGCGCAATGTGGCCGGCCTCCATTGCGGCGGCTGGCGAGCAACCTTGCTATCGCAGGAGGTTTTTTTATGACATACGATCTATCCCCCCTATTTCGTGGCGCTGTCGGTTTTGATGCCCAGGCCCGCGCCCGTTTGGCGGCCCTCGCCGCCAACACGGCTCCACAACCCTACCCCCCCTACGCCATCGAAAAAACCACCGATGATGCCTATCGCATCAGCGTGGCCGTCGCCGGTTTCGGCCCGGATGATGTCGACGTTGAGGTAAAAGACAACACCCTACACATCACTGGCCGCGTGCCTGCAACACCTACAAAAACCGAAGTTGTTTCGCGCGGTTTCGCAGTGCAGCCGTTCGAGCGGCGCTTTGCCCTATCCGAACACATAGTTGTGGAAGCCGCTGACCTGCACAACGGATTATTGCAGGTGGCACTAAAACGCGTGGTTCCGGAAGCGCTAAAGCCAAAACGCATCGCGCTAAACACCGCCGCAAATACCAACGCGGTAGAACACCAAGCCGCCTAACAAACCCCGTCAACATTAAGCCGGGGGTCTGGGGGAGCGGCTTCGCTCCCCCAGCCTTAACTTTTACGTACGCTCTGCAATAGGCACAAACGTTAAATCTTCAGGCCCAGTATAGTTTGCTGAGGGGCGGATGATTTTGTTATCGATGCGTTGTTCGATAACGTGGGCGCTCCAGCCGCTGGTCCGCGCCATCACGAACAGGGGCGTGAACATGGCGGTTGGCACGCCCATCATGTGGTAGCTGACCGCGCTGAACCAATCGAGGTTGGGGAACATCTTTTTGGCGTCCCACATCACCGTTTCCAGCCGTTCGGCGATGTCAAACATTTTGGTCGAACCGGCCGCGATCGATAGCCGCCGGGCGACTTCTTTGATAACCTTGTTGCGTGGATCAGAGATTGTATAAACCGGGTGGCCAAAGCCGATAACCACTTCTTTATTAGCAACGCGGGCGCGAATGTCGGCCTCGGCCTGGTCGGGGTTGTCGTAGCGTTTCTGAATTTCGAACGCGACCTCGTTAGCGCCGCCATGTTTGGGCCCGCGCAGCGCGCCGATGCCACCGGCAATAGCCGAGTACATATCCGACCCCGTGCCGGCAATAACGCGCGCCGCAAAGGTGGAGGCGTTAAATTCGTGTTCGGCATACAGAATAAGCGAGGTGTGCATGGCGCGCACCCAAGGCTCACTCGGGGCTTTGCCGTGCAGCAAATGCAGAAAATGCCCGCCGATGCTGTCATCATCGGTTTCTACCTCTATGCGGCGGCCGTTTTGCGAAAAATGATGCCAGTACAACAGCATTGACCCCAACGATGCCATCAGCCGATCGGCGATATCGCGGGCGCCGGGGTGGTTGTGATCATCTTTTTCGGGCAGCACACAGCCAAGGGCGGAAACCCCCGTGCGCATCACATCCATCGGGTGGGCGGCCGCCGGGATCGCTTCCAGCGCTTTTTTCACCGCATTGGGCAGGCCGCGCAGGCGGCGGAGTTGGGTTTTGTAAGCGGTCAGTTCGGCCTGGTTGGGCAGCGTGCCATGCACCAGCAGATGGGCGATTTCTTCAAATTCGCAGGCTTCGGCGACATCCAAAATATCGTAGCCGCGGTAATGAAGGTCGTTACCCGAGCGGCCAACAGTGCAAAGTGCCGTGTTGCCGGCGGCAATGCCGGACAGCGCCACCGATTTTTTGGGTTTGGGGCCAGTTGCGGCGGGCGCCGGGGCGTCACTCATGTCGTCTCTCCTCGGGGTAATGGCCGGCGTTTTTGGCGCGGCAGATACGGGTGGTTTGGGCAAGGCTTTAGGCAAAGTGCGGCCCTGGTGCAATGTGGGCGGCGCTCAGGGGGAGGTGGAGGCGGCGCGCAGGGCGGTGATAATCGCGGAAAAATCGCGCCCAGCCCCACCCTCATCGCAAAACCGCTGGTAAATGTCGGTCGCCAGCGGCCCAAGCCCGCCGGCGGCACCGCTAGATTTGGCCGCCGCCATCGCCAAATGCAGGTCTTTCAACATCAGGGCTGCGGCAAAACCGCCTTGGTAATCACGGTTTGCCGGGCTTGTTGGTACCAGGCCAGGTTCTGGGCAGTAGGTGGTCAGCGACCAGCACTGGCCAGAGGAAACCGCGGCAACTTTAAACATCTGGTCAGCCGCAAGCCCCAGTTTTTCGGCCAGCACAAAGGCTTCTGAAACCGCGATCATAGAAATACCAAGAATAAGGTTATTGCAGATCTTTGCCGCCTGCCCGGCGCCGGCAGCACCGGAATGGAAAATGTTGCGGCCCATTTGGGCCAGCACCAGGTGGGCCGCGGCAAAATCCGCATCCGCCCCACCGCACATAAAGGTCAGCGTGCCGGCCGTTGCACCACCGGTGCCGCCCGATACCGGCGCGTCGATCGCCCGCATACCGGCGGTGGACGCTGCTGTGTGAGCAGCGCGGGCATCGGTGATTTCTATGGTCGAGCTATCGATGAACAGCGTACCAGCGGCAGCCAATGGCAAAAGATCGTTGTACAGGGCCAGCACATGGCGGCCACTGGGCAGCATGGTAATAACAATCTCGGCGCCCTGCATGGCATCGTTTGCAGTGGCGGCAATGGACACACCGGCCAGCGACGCGGCCGTTCGGGCAACGGCCGATGGATCACTGCCGGCAACCGAATGCCCTGCCCGCACCAAATTTGCCGCCATCGGGCCGCCCATATTACCGAGGCCGAAAAACGCGATTTTTGCCATGCTGCTATACCCCTTCGGCGATCAGCGCGCGGGCGACGATAACCCGCATAATTTCGTTGGTGCCTTCTAGGATTTGGTGCACGCGCAAATCGCGGACAATTTTCTCAATCCCGTATTCGGCCAAATACCCATAGCCGCCGAACAATTGCAGCGCATCGTTGGCCACACGAAATCCGGTGTCTGTCACAAAACGCTTGGCCATGGCGGAAAGCCTACTGGCACGCGGATCTTTGGCATCCAGCGCTGCCGCGGCGCGCCACAAAAATGTGCGGGCCGCTTCAAGTTCTATCGCCATGTCGGCCACACGAAATTGTAGGGCCTGAAAATCATTGAGCTTGCGGCCAAAGGCTGCGCGTTCGCCCATATAGGCGAGCGATTTTTCCAGCGCCGATTGCGCCCCGCCCAGAGAACAGGCGGCGATGTTGATACGGCCACCATCAAGGCCACTCATGGCGATTTTAAAACCAACCCCTTCGTCGCCCACACGATTGGCCACCGGCACCCGGGCATCCTGCAAAATTACCTGGCGGGTGGGCTGCGCATTCCAACCCATTTTGCGTTCGTTGGGGCCGAACGAAAGGCCAGGGGTGCCGGCCGGGATCAGCAGGCACGAAATACCGCGGGCGCCAGCATCACCGGTGCGCACCATCACCGCATAAACGTCGCCGGCGCCGGCACCGGAGATAAATTGCTTAACCCCGTTCACCACATAATGATCGCCATCGCGCACCGCGCGCGTGGATAAGGCGGCCGCATCAGACCCCGCCCCAGGCTCGGTTAAACAATAGCAAGCAAGCCATTCAAAACTTGCAAGCTTGGGCAGAACGCTTTGGCGTTGGGCCGGATCGCCGTAACGGTCGATCATGCCGGCAACCATGTTATGGATAGAAATCATCGCGGCAATCGCCGGGCACCCGGTGGAAAGGGCCTCGAAAATCAGCGCCGCATCCAGCCTGCCCATGGCGCTGCCGCCAACATCTTCGGGGATGTAAATACCGCCCAAACCCAGCGCCGCCGATGCGTTCACCACATCGCGTGGAAAATGTTTATCGGCGTCCCAGGCCAGCGCGTGCGGTGCCAATTCGGCATCGGCGAAGCGGCGCGCCATATCCACCACGGCGCGCTGGTCAGAATTTAAGGCAAATTGGGCACTGTCTTCCATAATACTACTCAGGACATCGTCGGAATAACAAAACTGGCGCCATTTTTAACACCCGATGGCCAGCGCGAGGTCACCGTTTTGGTTTTGGTATAAAAGCGGATCGAATCCGGCCCATGCTGATTAAGATCGCCAAAGCCCGAGCGCTTCCAGCCGCCAAAAGTGTGATAAGCGATCGGCACCGGTATCGGCACATTCACCCCCACCATGCCGGTGTTCACCCGGCTGACGAAATCGCGCGCGGTATCGCCATCGCGGGTGTAGATCGAAACGCCGTTGCCGTATTCATGTTCGCTGGGCAGGCGCAGCGCATCTTCGTAGTTTTCGGCACGCACCACACACAGCACCGGGCCGAAAATCTCTTCCTTATAAATGCGCATGTTGGTGGCAACATTATCAAACAGGCAGCCGCCAACGAAATAGCCGTTCTCATAGCCCTGCAATTTGAAATCGCGGCCATCAACCAGCAAATCCGCCCCTTCCTGCACGCCGATATCAACGTAGCCGCGCACCCGATCCATCGCGTCCCGTGTCACCATGGGGCCGTAATCGGCGGTGGGATCGGTGGAAATCCCCACCTTTAAACTTTCTACGCGGGGAATAAGCTTTTCAATCAACCGATCGGCAGTGGCTTTACCCACTGGTACCGCCACAGAAATCGCCATGCAGCGTTCACCGGCCGACCCATAACCGGCGCCGATCAGCGCATCGACCGTTTGGTCCATATCGGCATCAGGCATAATGATCATGTGGTTTTTAGCACCACCAAAACACTGCGCCCGTTTACCTTCGGCCGCAGCCGTTGCATAAATATACTGCGCAATGGGGGTGGAACCAACAAACCCAACGGCGCGAATGCGCGGATCGTGCAGCAACGCATCAACCGCTTCTTTATCGCCGTTCACCACGTTCAAAACACCTGGCGGCAACCCAGCTTCTAAGAAAAGCTCGGCAATGCGCATCGGCACCGAAGGATCGCGTTCTGACGGTTTCAGGATAAACGCATTACCACAGGCCAAAGCCGGCGCGCATTTCCACAACGGTATCATCGCCGGAAAGTTAAACGGCGTGATGCCGGCAACAACACCCAGCGGCTGGCGCAGCGAATACACATCAATACCGGTGCCGGCGTTATCGGAATAATCGCCTTTTAACAGGTGCGGAATCCCAATGGCGAATTCCACCACTTCTAACCCACGCTGAATATCGCCCTTGCTATCGGCAATGGTTTTGCCATGCTCGGCCGACAATAACCGCGCCAGGTTTTCCATGTCCTGATTGGCGAGATCCAAAAACTTCATCAGCACCCGGGCGCGGCGCTGCGGGTTAAACGCGGCCCAGCCGATTTGAGCGGCCTCAGCATTGGCAACGGCTGCGGCAACTTCCGCCGTGCTCGCCAAAGCAACCTGGGCACTAACCTCCCCCGTATTGGGGTTAAACACCGGGCTAGACCTGCCACTGCCGCCGGCAACATGGCGGCCGCCAACAAAATGGCCAATTTGGTGTGTCATGACAGGCCCCCTAAGCGCACTGAACGCGGTTCACTTTTATGAACCTGCTGTAGCGTGGCGCGGGGGCTGTGCAAAGGTGGCGGATTGGAACCCTGGAATGCGCCGAAGGCAAGGAAGGCTGGTGGGGCGTCACGCGAAGACGTGCTGCGCACGGGGCCGCCCCCCCAGCCTTTTCTTCCTTTTGGGCCCGGCCTTGCGGCCGGGCCCTTGGGTATCAGACGGCGGTTTTGAGGTTGGGGCTGGCTTTGAAGCGCACGGTTTTGCCGGCTTTCACTTTTACGGGCTCGCCGGTGCGTGGGTTCATGGCTTTGCGGGCTTTGGTTTTCTTCACGGTGAAGGTGCCGAAGGATGGCAGGGTGAAGCCTGCTTCTTTCTTCAGTTCCTTAACGATCGCATCGATCAGGTCGCCGGCGGCCTTGGTCGCGGCAACGCCGGTGCAACCGGTGCTTTTTTGAATTTCGGCGGCGATAAATGCCTTGCTCATGCGCGTTTTCTTTCCTGTGTGACCGGTTCGGCGTTGCGCCGCCGGCGGGTTTTGTGATCATGGCCGCGGCTGCACCTTACGATTGGGCCGCGGGTGAATGGCGGTGGCGTGCCTTCGGGCGGATGTGCGCCCTGGTGCCCGAGTGTGCAAAGCGTTTTTGCGGGGTCCGGGCACTGATCGAAGTGCCACAAAAGACCTTGCTTGACGCAGACGACTCTTACACCGCCGACCTTTCCCCTTTGCCTTAGCGCGGGTCTGCCGTGTCTGGCAATAGGGTACTGCAACAACGTGATTAAGGGGGGAAGCCCGGCGCCCATTCACGGCCGGGCTCACGGGATGCGCCGGGGTGATAATAGGGATCGTTACGTAATATTTCAGCAAAATCTGCTTGTAGATAGCCCACTTCCAGCTGTTCGCGGGTTTTGCGGGCACCTTGGTAATGGCGGCCGAGGGAGACTTGTTCGTAATGCATCAGGGTGGCGATTGGCGCGTAGATGATGCGGCGACCGGCGGCGCCGAGTCGCAGGCACAGATCGACATCGTTCAGGGCGATGGCGTAGCGTTCAGCGAACCCGCCAATGGCTAAAAAATCATCGCGGCGCACCAGCAGGCAGGCGCCGGTGACCGCAGATACCGCGCGTTCAGCATGAAAAATGCAGCCGGGGCCTGGGTTTTCGGCATGTTCCAGGCGGCCGGTGTGTTCGGCCAGGCCACCTAAGCCCAAGGTGACGCCGCCGTGCTGAATATCGCCATTGCCATACAGCAGCCGCGCGCCGACGGCGATCACATCGGGATTTTGCAAATGGCCCAGCATGTGGGGCAGAAAAATTTGATCTTGCGGCGCAACATCGTCGTTTAAGAACAGCAGATATTGGCCGCGCGCCTGGGGTAGGGCCGCGTTATTGGCACGCGCGTAGTTAAAATCGGGTTGATTGAGGTTAAGGATACGCACCCCGGGCAGGCTTTCGGCGGCGCGCAAAATGGCGGCCTGGCGCTGGTTGTTTGGCGTGATGGCGCTGATGACGAGCAGGATTTCGGCCGGGATGTCGCCCAGGTTGGCGATAACGGCGCGCAGGCAAGGCAGCACATGGGCACCGAGGGCGGCGCTGGGGATAATGATACTCACCAGCCCGGCCGGGCTTGGTTTGAAACGCCGGCGGGCAGAAATCAGGCCATTTTGGGCGGTAACATCGGCCGCGACATGCAGGCTTGCCAGGTGATGGGCGACGATGGCGGCCAGATCAGGATCGGTTGCCGCCGGGCAATCGGGGCGGCGATGGCACAGGATGGTTGGGATGCGCTGCATGGCGCCGGGCCGCAGGGGGAGCGCCATGAGCAGCCGCGCAGCATCGGCAGTGGCCGGTAGGTTTTGCGGCAGGGTGCCTGCGCGAAACATTGCGATGCCGCGGGCGAACAGGCCAGATTGAACGCCCAAAGGCTCAGGCGCCGGGCGCAGAACGGGGTTTGTGCGCTGCCCGGCGGCATCGAGGTGATCGTAATCGGCGAACACGGCATCGGCGGCAAGGGTGGCGGCGAAGGCTGCCAGAGCACCTTGTGCCGGGATTTCGCCGGCTACCAATAGAACTACAAAAGGCGTGGTGATGGCGGGTGGCGGGCCATTTTTTACGAGTACTACGCCGCCGCTGGCGTGGGTTGTTTGCTGGGCGAGGGCTGCCTGCGTTGCCGCAAGTGCCGCAGGCGGGCCGGGCCACAGCAAAATGGTTGCGGGAATCTCGGTGGCAGGCGCGGTGAGCGCTGCGGTGTTTTCGGCAAGTTTTACCCACACTGCATAGGGCGGCGCCTCGCCGGCGCGCATCGGCGCCTGGCCCAACATAGTGCGCACGCGGCCGATCCTGCCTGCCCTGGCGCCGCGTAAGGCGCGCGGCAATTTGGCCAGGCCAAACGCCACCAGGCGCCAGGCCACTTGGGCGCGTGATAGGGGGCGCGCTTCGATTGTCAGCTCGGGGGTTGGGCCAAATAGCGTGATCACAATATCCACGGCGCGTGGCGGCACGTGCACTAAGGTGGCGCGGGTTTGGCTGGCGCCGGTGTGGTGGATTGGGCCCAAAAAGGCTTCGCGCACAGCATGGCCGCGGGCGGCATCCATCATTTCCAGCTTGGCCCACCAGCTTTGGCTGCCGGTTGTGCGCGCACGCAGCGCCAGCCAACTTCCGGCGGCACCCGCCGGCAAGGCGAAATGCTGCACCTGCCACGGCTGGTGTGGCTGGGGCTGGGATACGGGGGTGGGGGTTAGGCGCTGCCACATTCGCCCAAACCTGTAGCTGGTTGATGGGGGGCGGGAAAGACTCCTCTTTTTCTGAAGAAAAAGAGGCAAAAAGATTTCTATATGTTGGGATTTGAGATCCGGCAGCCGGTGGGTAACGGCGGTATTTTGCCAGCGCGGCGTTGATACGGTTATGGTGATGGGGCAACCGCGGACGCCAAAATGCCCGAAACTTTCTCCATTCGCCCGTTGACCACGCGGGATTTCGCGCAGTGGCAAGTTTTGTGGGACGCCTACAACGCGTTTTACCAGCGCTTGGGGCCAACCGCCGTGGCCTCCGATATTACCCGCACCACCTGGTCACGATTCTTTGATGCGGCCGAGCCGGTGCATGCGCTGGTGGCCGAAAGTGGTGGCATTTTGCAGGGGCTGACGCATTACATTTTTCATCGCAGCACGGTGCCGATTGGGCCGAATTGCTATTTGCAGGATCTGTTCACAACGCCGGATACGCGTGGGCGCGGGGTGGGGCGTGCATTGATTGAAGCGGTGTACGAACAGGCGCGGGTGGCGGGATCGGCCAGGGTGTATTGGCAGACCGACGAAACCAACCACCAGGCGATGCGGCTTTACGACCAGGTGGCGGAGCGTTCGGGGTTTATGGTTTATCGCAAGGCGCTGCCATGAAATTTTTCGGTTTGGCGATGGTGTGGGCGCTGGTGACGACGCCGGTAATGGCCGCCGACGTGACGGTGACCATCAATAATGTGCGCAACGGCCAGGGGGTTGTGCTGGTGGCGATTTGTGCCAAGGCCGATTTTATGCACAGCCATTGCGGCTGGCGTGGCCGGGCGCTGGCCCATTTTGGTGCGGTGAGCGTGATTATTCACGATGTGCCGCCGGGGCGTTATGCGGCGCAGGCGTTTCATGATGAAAATGCCAATAGCCGGCTGGATCGCAATGTGCTGGGGCTGCCCAAGGAAGGTATGGGTGTTTCCAATAATGCGAAGATGTGGATGGGCAGGCCGAAGTTTGACGATGCCGGGTTTGATGTGGGACCGGGGGGTGCGAAAATTGCGTTCGATCTGAGTTACAGAAAATAGACCCCAGCGCACGGTGCGGGCAGCGTCCCCGCCCTTAACTGACAAAAAATCTTGGCGGTGGGTCAGTTAGAATTTCCAGTACCAGCCAACGCAGGCGCACGGCAGGTGCTGCAGTAATGTGCGCATTTCGGCCGATCCTTAGCCAATGTGGGCATGTCCAGCAACGGAATTTCAGCGGTTTTCCCGATACCATGGGTCGCTGAAAGGTAGTCTGTAGGGCGCATAAGGGCAGCGTCATGCGCCGCCTTTGGCAACGCATGCAGATAACCGTTCTTAATCCAGCCGCTGTTCCGTTGGTAACTTGCGGCGGCGCATGACGCTGCGCTTATGCGCCCTACGCACTGAATACGGACATTCAGCATCGCGCAAAATTAACGCAGCCAATGTAGGGCGTGCTTAAGCATGCCGACGCAAGCAAGAGACTCTCCTAGCCTTCTTTTTGTGTATCGTGTTTTTGTCGTAACGATACATTTAGAAGGTGCACGACTCGTAACTTGCACCCGCTTACGTGTTCGACGTATTGCGACATCTTTCGGATTGCTTGGGTTGGCGTGCTGGAGCACGCCCTACGCTTGCCCAACCACGCAGATGGACACGACACAATGTGGGCATGTCCGACAACGGAATTTCAGAGGTTGCCCGATACCATGAGTCACTAATCGCATGGTGGGCTGAAGCCCACCCCACATGCTGAGCAGCAGAAATCGGCCCCGACGCACGGTGCGGGCAGCGCCCCAGCCCCCAACTCATAAAAGTCTTTTGCTTCTTTTCTTCAGAAAAGAAGATTCTTAACCTACTCTTCCCCTTCCGGCGCCGGCACATCAATTTCCAGCATGTCCACCGCAACATCAGACGGCAGCAACTGGATATCTTTAAGTTTGCGGGTTACCGCGCGGGTGCGGACGCGGGCATCGTCGATGGTTTTGCTCATGGTGCCGGCATTTTTGGCGAGTTTATCGAGCACGCCGTCCATTTTTTGCATTTCTTGTTTGGTGGCGCCGAGCAGTTGACCGATTTGGGCGGCTTTTTCTTCCAGTTGTAGGGTCATGTAGCCCAGGCGTACGGTGCGCAGTAAAGCGGGTAGCAGGCTGGGGCCCATGACCATAACTTGCATGTTGCGGCCGAGATCATCGATTAGGCCGGGCACGCGGGCGGCTTCGGCGTATAGCCCATCGGTGGGCAGATACATGATGGCGAAATCGACTGTTACGTTCGCCACAATGTATTTATCGGCGATTTTGCGGCCTTCCTGGCGCAGCCGGGTTTCCAGCGCGCGGCGGGCGGCGCGTTCGCCTTCCACATCACCGGCCTCACTGCAGGCAAGTAAGCGTTCGTAATCAGCCACGGGAAATTTGGCATCGATCGCCAGCAGCATAGCATCGCCCCCGCGGCTGGGGATTTTGACGGCGAATTCCACAACTTCCGCGCTGCCTTCGCGCAGTTTGGCGTTGACCACATAAGCTTCGGGTTGCAGCATATCTTCTAACTGGGCGCGCAGTTGCGCTTCGCCCCAGCCGCCGCGGGTTTTGACGTTGGAAAAGATGCGTTTGATGTCGCCGATTTGCGCGGTGACCGCCTGCACATCGACCATAGTTTTTTGTACGGCGTCGATCTGGTCGATGACGCGTTGAAAGCTAGTGGTCATTTGCTTTTCAACCGCTTCGTGCAGGTTTTCGTTGACGCTTTTTTGGATATCGGCGAGGCGCTGGGTGGTGTGTTCAGCCATTTCGCGCAGTTTGGTTTCTAGCAGAGTGCGCGCATCACCCTGGCCGCGGGTGATGGTGGTGGAAAGGTCGCCCAGGCGGGTTTCCATGGCCGTGCGCACGGCGCCAAAGGCGGTGGCGATATTGGTTTCTATTTTGCCTAAGCGCGTTGCGTTATCGGTGGTGAAGGTGGCGATGCGGGTATCGAGTGTGGTTTGGCTGGCCCCCTGCGCTTGCACAATGGCCGCACTTAGCGTGCCGAGGCGCTGTTCGTTGGCTAGGCGCAGATCGGCGATGCTGGCGGCAACGTTGCGTTCGTGCAGGTTGAACAACGCCCGCATGGTTTCGGTTTCGCTGCGTAAACCAGTTAGCATTTGGTCGGCGGCGAGGCGCATAAGCACATCCATCTCGCCGGCGGCTAGTGATTTTTGAGTGCGGCGGGCGGCGAGCAAAATCGCGATAAGCAGGCCGACGCAGAGCGTGCCCATGCCAGCGGCGATGGCCAGCAACGCCCCCCGATCATCAACCACCGTTTGTAGCCATGGAGGTAATGATGCTGGCATCAGCCTTCGGCCGCCACCGTACTGTCGATCGGCGGCGCGTTGCCAAACAACGGCAGCAGGCTTTGCAAATCGCGTTCGGCAACGCAGCACAAATACATGCGGCCTGGCAGGGGGCCAAGTTTATCGCGCGCCAGCGGCACACCATCGGCGCCGAGCGGCAAGGCGGTAAGGCCGAGATCGCCGTAAATTTTCAAATACTCGGTGCCAGCGCGATAAAATGCCGGTGCGCGGCGTTCGGCGCGGGCGAGATCGCGTAGGCGCCAGATGGCTGATACGCGATCGGCCGGGCTGCCGGCGGGGTCACCCAGGCCCAAAATAACATTGCCGACGCGGCGGAACGGAATGGCGGCGCGGCCGGCCTCCCCCAGCACCAGCCCATCGGCCATTGCCGGCGGGGCGGCGCCCATGGCGGCGTATTTTAACCGCGCGGTGCCGTTCCACGGTAGGGCGCAGATTTTGGCCGGGCGCAGCACCCCCCATAATGCGGTAAGCGCAAACACTGTGGCCAAGGCGACTGCATAGCGCACCGGGGTTGGGGTTGCGTGCGAAATAACCACTTGCCACCAGCTGGTTTGGGCCAGGTAGCGCACCTTGGGTTCGAAGCTTGCGAGCCAAAAAATACTGCTGAGCAAAGCAAACAACGGCACTAGCGTGGTTGCCTGCAAGGGCTGGCTGAACAGCCGGGCGTGGCGGTAGTAGGCGGCGCGAAACGGCGCGAGCATGAGGGCGGCGGCGATCAAAAACCCTGGCACGAACAGCGGTTCGCCTTGCAGGGCGGTGACGATACTGCCGGCAATCAGCAGGGCAATGGCGCTGCCCCAGGCCAGTTTTACCCGCAATGAAAGGCCGACCGCCATCACCATCAACGTGGTGCCAATAAGGGAGGGAATATATTGGCCGGCGCTGGCGGCGGCAGCGGAAAAATCGGCATCCATCCAGGAATAATCAGGATGGGAATCGAGCACGCCGATCGAGAGCAGCACGACGCCCGACAGCGCCACAACACCGGTGGCGGCGGCGACGGCAAAATCAGGCTCGCTCCACCGTGTGGCGGCTGGTGCCACGCGCACCAGGCTGCGGCTACGCATGGCCACTTCGTTGCCGGCGAACAGGCTGCCGGCGATGAACAGCGGGATCACATAATAGTACAGCCGGAACACAAACATGGCTGATAGCACAATGGGGGCGGGCAAATAGGGATCGAGGCCAACCAGCATGGCGGCATCGAACACGCCCAAACCGCCGGGCACGTTGGCGATCAAGCCTGCCGCGTATGAGCCAAGATATACTGCCAGAAAACGAAAGAACGTTAAGCCCGGTGCATCCGGCAATAGCGCGTAAAAGATCGAGGCGGTAGCGCCAACGTCCAGCGTTGCCAGCGCCACTTGCACCAGTGCCATGCGGGCTTTTGGTAATTCGATGAGCTGGCCACGAATTTTGAACACCGGCAAAAACAGCGAGACCAGCACGTAGGCCAGCACAATGGCCCATAGCAGCAGGCCTGCCGCGTGCAACGCCCATAGTGGCAAGGTCGTGCCAAAATAGGGCACCGCGCGGGGTTCTAAAAACAGGATAAAACCGCCGAGTGTCATGCCGCCGAGGCCAAAAGTTAGGCTGCAGAACGCCACGACTTTGGCGATTTCACCGGCCGATAGGCCCCAGTGTGCGTAAAGGCGGTAGCGCACGGCGGCGCCCGAAACGGCGGCAAAGCCCAAATTATGGGCCAGCGAATAGGCGCAGAACGAGGCAAACGCATTGCGCCAGTAGCTGACTTTGGTGCCGGCATAAATGGTGCCGAGTTTATCGTAAAACGTGAGAATGCCGTAGGCGACAAAAGTCCATAGCGCTGCAATGACCAGCGCGTGGTGGGGGATTTTGGCCAGGGCCAGGCCGACTTCGTGCACATTTAAGTGGCGAAATTCTCGCTGCACCACGAATACCGCACCACCCAACAGCAGCACGCCAAACAGCGTGGGCAGTTGGCGCAGCACGCGGCTGGCCCAAGATTTAATCTCGGGCCGCACGGTCACGCCTGGTTTCCCGCAAGTTTGGCTTCGATCAGCGTTATGGTTTCGCGTACCCCGTAGAGTGCGACAAACCCGCCAAACCGCGGACCTTCGGTTTGGCCTAGCAGAACTTGATACAAGCAAGCGAACCAATCTTTTAGGCCAGCAAAAGGGTGGCGCTTGCCCACCTCATACACTTGGGTTTGGATGGTATCGGCGTCGGTGCCGGGGGGGATGTTGTGCAGAGTTGCCGCCAGATCTAACAGGGCCGCCAGTTCCAGATCGCTCGGCGCACGGTAGATTTTTTTGGGACGGACGAAATCCTGGTAGTAGCGGATGGCGTGTTCCACTAGGCGGGCCAGGAAAGGTTCGGTGTCTCGGGTAGCCGCGGGCAGATAACGCTGGATAAAGCCCCACAGCATATCTGGGGTTTCGGCGTTCACCACGCTTGCCAGATTAAGCAGCATGGCAAAGCCGATGGGGCTGCCGGCGTGTTCGGGGATTCTACCTGCCCAAAAATGCCAGGCGGGGTTTGCCATCAGCGCATCGCCGGTTTCGGTTTTGGCGCGGGCAACGTTGGCGACGTATTCGTCGGCGGCGCGCGGGATAACATCGAAATACAGCTTTTTGGCGCGCTGCGGCTGGTTGAACATAAACTGGCTGAGGCTTTCGGGCGGTGCGTAGCGCAGCCAATCTTCAACGCTGAGGCCGTTACCTTTGCTTTTGCTGATTTTTTGGCCCTGATCATCCAAAAACAGCTCGTAGGTCAGGTTAATCGGCGGCGGGGCGCCCAAAATTTTGCAGATGCGGGTGGCGAGTTTTACGCTATCGATGAGGTCTTTGCCGGACATTTCGTAATCGACGCCGAGTGCAAACCAGCGCATCGCCCAATCGGCTTTCCACTGGCATTTGGCCTGGCCGTTGAGCACCGAGGTTTCAAACCGCGTGCCGGCTTCATCGCGCCACATAATGGTGGCAGCCGATGCATCCACCTGGTCGATTTTAACCTGCATGACGTGGCCGGTGACCGGGTGGATGGGCAAAATAGGTGAGTAGGTGGCGCGCCGATCGGGGCCCAAGGTGGGCAGCATCACTGCCAGCACTTCGTCAAAACATTCCAGCACGCGGGTCAGGGCTGCGTTAAAGCGGCCGGTTGCGTAGTATTCGCTGGAAGATGCGAATTCGTAGTCGAAGCCAAAGCGATCGAGGAAGCCGCGCAGGCGGGCGTTGTTGTGGTGGGCAAAGCTTTCGTGGGTGCCAAAAGGATCGGGGATGCGCGTCAGCGGGCGGTAAAGATACTCGGTGAGCATCTGCTTGTTTGGCACGTTGTCGGGCACTTTGCGCAGGCCGTCCATGTCGTCGCTGAACGCCAGCAGGCGGGATTTTCCGCCGGTGAGCACGGTGTAGGCATGGCGTACCCAGGAAGTGCGGGCGACTTCGCCAAAAGTGCCGATATGCGGCAGGCCGGACGGGCCATAGCCGGTTTCAAACAAAACCTCGGTTTTGCCGCCGGCGGCGGCGCGCTGCGCGAGTTTTTGGGCTTCTTCAAAGGGCCAAGCTTTGGGCAGTGCAGCAGGATCTATCATGATGGGCAATCTAATGGGGTGCGGGCGCTAAGGCCAGAGCCCCCAGGACAGAGCCCCCAGGACTATGGTATTTGATCGGCACCGTTCCCATATCCAAAGTTCTTCTGTTGCCTTTTTTTCTGCGGATTCAAGTATTTAGGGCAACGCGGGGGGTAACACTTCGTTGGGTGTGCGGTAGCGTAGCGCCTTGCGGGGGCGGTCGTTCAAGCGGTTCTGTGCCCGACGTATCGCCCCTGCAGGCCGTTGATCGCATTCCGCCCCTTTGGGGCAGACCAGGCGCACCAGGCGGTTGGTGTTTTCATTGGTGCCGCGCTGCCAGGGCGACGATGGGTGGGCAAAATATACCGTCATCCCGGTGGCAAGCGTGAAGGCTTTGTGCCCGCTGATTTCCTTGCCTGGTCGTAGGTTAACGACCGCTTTATACCAAGCCGCCTTGCTGATGGAAGAGTCATCATTTAGGCAAATTGGTATAAGACAGCATCAATCGTTGCGAATCCTGTATCTAGTGTCATCGCCGACAACAACTGCGCATTCAAAAAGGAGTTCAGCATCAAGTCGCCTGTCACCCAACTGTTGACTGTAAAGAGATTGATCGGCAGGCCTTTCGCATCGATGCCGATGCCCAGCAAGTGCCGGGTTGTGACGGCCTTTCCGGTCGCATGAGTGAGATCGCGAAATATGTGTTCGCGGTCCGATCGAAGCTGCCCGAGCGGGAGCCAAACACGCGCCGCCTACCCGGCGCAGCTTCAATTGGCGGCGAAAGCGGTGTGCAGCGCATACAGCACCAAGCCTGACGAGCTAACCGCCGCCGCCACCATCACCAAATTCATCAAAACCGCTGCCGGCAGTTCGTCGCCTGCCATGCCCTTGGCTGCCGTCGCACAAGGGGCGGGATTGGCGAAAACGAGACGGTTCATGGTCTTTACTCCTGCTGGGGAGGCGATGGCCGCCCGTTGATGACGCAGGTTTGACAGGCTTCTTTGCCCATGCATATTCCGCACGTCTATATTAGTATCATGCAAAAATGAATGGATGACCATGGTCGGCAAGACTGGCCCGCCACACCAGACGCCAATAGGGGACACGATCGCGGCGCCGGCCTTAGCGGAAGCCGATTGGCAGCTCATCCGCTCGTTTGTGGCGGTCATGCGCGCTGGCAACCTCACCGCCGCCGCGCGCCAGCTCGGTGCCAGCCAGCCCACGCTGGGCCGCCACATACGCGAGTTGGAAACTCTCTCGGGCGAGGTTTTGTTCGTGCGCCAGGGCACCAAATTGCTGCCCACCGAACGTGCCCAAACGCTGTTTCACTGGGCCGAAACACTTGAACAGGACATGACCGCGCTTTCCCGCGCCTTCGCCACCCGTATCGTAGAGTTGCCCGGGCTGGTGCGCATCACCATGACCCATAATTTTGCGAGCCTGGTGGTGCCCTATCTGTTGACCGAGGTGATGGCGGCGCACCCAGGGCTTGAGATTGAGATTATTGCCAACGACAGCCTGGAGAATTTAGTGCGCCGCGATGCCGATATTGCGGTGCGCTTTACCCGCCCCGGCCAGGATAGTTTGCTGGCGCGGCGCATCGGCGATGTGCCCATCGGGCTGTTTGCAGCGCGCGGGTATCTCGACCGTACCGGGCGGCCGCGCACGCTGGATGAGCTATCCACCCACACGCTAACCTCCAGCCTGGCGGGCGAGGAGGTGCGCAGTTTTGTCACTGCACTGGGCAGGTCCGGCGCCGATTTGCGCCTGCGGCTGCGGTCTAACACCTCACAGGCGCAGGAAGCGGCGGTGCGCGCCGGTTTAGGCATCGGCGCAATACCGCTGTGGCAGGCGGCAGATTTCCCCGAGCTGGAAAGGGTGATGCCCGACTTGCCGATCCCGGCCCTGCCGCTGTGGCTGGTGGCGCACGAGGACCTGAACCGCAGCCGGCGCATTCGCCTGGTGTTCGATGCGCTGCACGCAGGGTTGGTGGCGCGGTTTGGGCGGGGCGCAAAAGCCGAGGCGCGCCCGGCTACAAGCCAGCCGTAAGCCAGCCGCAAGATAGCAAGCTGACAGCCACGGCTAACCGTGTTTAGTTAAGGTCGACAATTTTTTAACAGGGCCAGAACCGGCCCGCCGCTTAGTGCTAGGCGGCCCAAGGGATAGTGAGACACGCCACATGGACCAGATCGCCCCCAATGACACCGCCGCCAGCCTGGCCGCCCTGCTCGGCCGCCAGCGCGCTGCTTTTAATGCTGCCCCCAACCCATCGGCAAACATCCGCCGGGCCAATTTGGGCAAGCTGCACGATCTGATTAAACGGCGCCAATCCGACATTGTTGATGCCATCATGCGCGATTTCGGCAGCCGGGCGGCGTTTGAATCCATCATGGCAGAAATTGTGCCGACGCTGGAAGGCATCAAATTTGCCCAAAAAAATCTTGGCAGTTGGATGAAGCCGCAAAAGCGCCATGTGAGCATGAATTTTCAGCCCGCCAGCAACCGTATTGAATACAAACCGCTGGGCGTTATCGGCATTGTTGCGCCGTGGAACTACCCGATTTACCTCACCTTTGGCCCGCTGATCGATGTGCTGGCAGCCGGCAACCGCGCCATGATCAAACCATCGGAATTTACCCCCATCACCTCGCAATTGCTGCGCACGTTGATGGCGGAGATTTTTTCAGAAGATGAAGTCGCCGTGGTGCCCGGCGATGTGGCGGTGGCGCGCGCGTTTTGCGCCTTGCCGTTTGATCATTTGTTGTACACCGGGTCGACCAATGTCGGGCGCGACGTGATGCGCGCTGCGGCCGAAAACCTGGTGCCGGTAACCCTGGAATTGGGCGGCAAATCGCCGGTGATTTTGGGCGATGATTACGATGTGCTGAAAGCCGCCGATACTGTGGCGTTCGGTAAATTTTTCAATGCTGGCCAAACCTGTGTGGCGCCCGATTACGCTTTGGTTGCCCGCGATAAGGCCGATGCGTTTGCCGCCCGGGTGATTGCTGCTGCCAACACCATGTACCCGACGCTTGCCGGTAATGGTGATTACACTGCCATTATCGCCGATCGCCACCACGAGCGCCTGACTGCCATTTTGGCCGAAGCCGAAGCGGGCGGTGCCACCGTGTTGCGCCACAAGGATGCAGCCGGTGCGCGCGGCAATGTGCGGCATTTTCCACCCACCGTGGTGTTGGATCCGCCACTGGATAGCCGGCTGATGCGGGAAGAAATTTTTGGGCCGATTTTGCCGGTGGTGCGCAGCGGGTCGCTCGACGAATCCATCGCGTTCGTTAATGCCCGGCCGCGCCCGCTGGCGCTGTATGCGTTTACCAAAAATGCGGCAACCGAGCGCAAAATTCTTGACCAGACCATTTCCGGCGGCGTTACCATCAACGGCACCATGATGCACGTGGCGCAGGATGATATTCCGTTTGGCGGTGTCGGCCCCAGCGGCACCGGCAGCTATCACGGGCGCGACGGTTTTTACCGTTTTTCGCATGCCCGCGGCATTCACAAGCCGGGGTTTTTCTCGGCGCTAGAATTTTTGAAGCCGCCGTATAAAGGGCGGGCCAAAATGGCACTGAAATATATTGCCGGTTACGATCCTAAATAGATTGGGCCTAAGTAGCTTGGGCCATTACGGGCGGGAAAGCGGTTGGATTTATCTGCTGCTTTCCCGTTCGTGCATCGGTGGCGGATACAAGAAATCCGCCTTACGCCCCCACCAAACCGCGGGCAAACTCGCCAGCATCGAACGGTTTTAGATCACCGACCTGCTCGCCAACCCCTACCGCATGCACCGGCAAGCCAAATTCTTTGGCCAGCGCCACCACAATGCCGCCGCGCGCGCTGCCATCCAGTTTGGTGACAACCAAGCCAGTCACATCCACCATCTCTTTAAATATGCGCACCTGCTGAATGGCGTTTTGCCCTGTTGTTGCGTCCAGCACCAGCAGCACCGAATGTGGTGCGGTGGCATCGCGTTTGCGCAGCACGCGAATGATTTTGCTCAGCTCATCCATCAAGGCTGCTTTGTTGTGCAGGCGCCCGGCCGTATCGATCAACAGCACATCAGCGCCGGCTTTGCTGGCACGATCTAACGCATCGTAAGCAAGGCCTGCGGAATCCGCCTCCGGCTTGCCAAAAATAACCTCGCAGCCGGATCGCGCACCCCACACTTGCAACTGTTCAACGGCCGCCGCCCTAAACGTATCGCCCGCGACCAAAATCGGGGTTAAGCCATCTTCGCGGTATTGCAGCGCCATCTTGCCAATGGTGGTGGTTTTGCCAGTGCCGTTTACCCCGACCACCAGCACCACATGCGGGCGGCGTGCCAAATCTATCATCAGCGGTTGTGCGACGGGTTCCAGAATGGCGGCAATTTCTTCGGCCAGTGTACTGCGTATTTCAACATCGGACACTTCAGTGCCGAACCGGGTGCGGCGAAACCGCGCAATCACCCCTTGCGCCACCACCGGGCCTAGATCGGCGCCGATCAGCATATCTTCCAGTTCGGCCAATGCCTCATCATCCAGCTTGCGCTTGGTAAATGTTGCCGCAATGCCGCCGGTGAGTTTTTGCGTGCTGCGCGAAAGGCCATCTTTTAGGCGGCCAAAAAAACCTGCCATTATAGCGGCTCCACCGTCAGGCCGGCGGCATCGGCCGCGATCACCCGGCAACCCACCAGCCCCATCGCATCACCCACCACGCGCACGGGCACAAAATGTTCACTGTGGCCAACAGCGCCCTTTTCCATCAGCACATGCACATCCCGCCCGACAAAACTTTGGTGATACGCCCCGGCCACCACCTGGGCCCCCGCGCGCAACCGGGCCGCCCTGGCACGGCGTTCGGCCACCGGGATTGCCGGCATGCGGGCGGCCGCCGTGCCCGGCCGTTCGCTATAGGGAAACACATGCACGTAAGGTATCGCGTGCTGGCGCAGAAAATTTTCTGTGTTGGCAAAGGCATCTTCGCTTTCGGTAGGGAAACCGGCGATCACATCGCAGCCAATTCCAACATCTGGGCGCAAGCGACGCGCCCGGGCAATCACCGCCGCAGCACCTGCCACCGTATGGCGGCGCTTCATGCGTTTCAAAATCATATCATCGGCGGCTTGCAACGATAAATGCAAATGCGGCAGCAGCCGCGTATCCTGGGCAAACACCGCCCAAAAATCTTCATCGATCGCTGCGGGGTCCAGCGACGATAACCGCAGCCGTGGCAATTCCGGCACCAGCGCCAGCAAGCGCCGCACCAGCTGCCCCAGGGTCGGCGCGCCAGGCAGATCCGGGCCAAAACTGGTAATATCCACGCCGGTTAACACAATTTCGTCAAAGCCTGCCGCCACCAGCGCGCGCACTTGGTTCACCACCACACCCATCGGCACCGATCGGTTCGGCCCGCGGCCAAACGGGATGACACAAAATGTGCAGCGGTGATCACAGCCTTGCTGAATTTGCACAAACGCGCGGGCCCGCCCGGCGAATTCGGTTAGCAAGTGGGCGGCGGTTTCGCGCACCGCCATAATATCGCCCACGCCGGCGTTAGATCCCGGCGCCCACGAAGATGCTTCCAGTTTTTCGGCATTACCCAACACCCGGCTAACCCCTGGGATTGCCGCCCAGGCTTCGGGGGCAATTTGCGCCGCACAGCCGGTGACCACAATTTGCGCGCCCGGCCGTTCGCGTAGCGTGCGGCGTATCGCCTGGCGCGCCTGGCGCTCGGCTTCCGCGGTTACCGCGCAGGTGTTGATCACCACAACATTATCCAGGCCCGCAGTGTGCGCGCGCATCACCTCGCCTTCATACATGTTCAGCCGGCAGCCAAAATTTTTGATCTCGGCGCTCATGGTGGAAAATTCGCCGGATCAAATGTGCCGCTGAACGATGTGACCGCAGGGCCTGCCATCAGCACCTGGCCATCATCCTCGCGCCAGTAAATTTTTAACGTGCCGCCATCCATTTCCACACTAGCCGAAGCCCCACACAATCCGCGCCGCCGCGCATTCACCAGGGCTGCACACGCGCCAGACCCGCAGGCGCGCGTCAACCCCGCGCCGCGTTCGAACACGCGCAGCCGCATCCGATCGGGCGCCAAAATCTGCGCAAACCCGACATTAACCCCTGCCAGAAATAACGGATTGGCCTGAATGCCGGGCGCGCGGCGCAGCACATCTTCCGCACCCACATCGGCGACAAAATAGGTTGCGTGCGGGTTGCCCATGCTGGCGGCTGCGGGGTCGCCGGGCAGTGGCAAATGCAGCGTATCGGCCGCGTGGGCCAGCGGAATATCCTGCCAAGCCAAGCCCGGCACCCCCATGGCGACGCGCGCTTCCCCTGGGCACAGGCTTTCGCCCTGCAAAATGCCGGCGATAGTTTGAATGGCAAAACTGCTATGGCCGGTTTCGCCGGCCAGTAGATCGGTGACACAGCGGCTGGCATTGCCGCAGGCGCCAGCTTCGGTGCCATCGGGGTTTTGAATAAGCATGCGCACACTGGCGCGGCTGCCCGGGCTTGCCGGCAGCAGGGTAATCACCTGGTCGCAGCCAATGCCGGTGGCGCGATCGGCCAAGCCCGCCGCCCGCGCCGCACTGGTGGGCGCACCACTTACCCGCGCATCCAGCACCACAAAATCATTGCCGGCGCCGTGCATTTTGCGAAAAAAAACTGCCATGATACGCGCCTTATAACGGCACGCAGCCCAGGGCATAAGCCCCACGTGCGGTGGCGGCCCATGGGAGACACGCATGACCCCGCACACCCCGAACCGCCACGCCGTGGTCACCGGCGGCAGCCGCGGCATTGGCCGCGCCATTGCCCAAAGCCTGGCCGAGGCCGGCAACGATGTGCTGCTGGTGGCGCGCGACCCGCAAACCCTGCAAACAGCGGCGAGCGAAATCGCCGCCAGCACCGGCCGGCGCATCGAAATCTTGGCAGTGGATTTGGCCACCCTCACCGCCGCCGCGCAGGTGGCGGCCGCGATCACCCGCCATTTTGGCACCCTGCACGTGCTGGTGAACAACGCCGGCGCCACCAAACGCGGGCCCTGGGCCGAGATGCAGGAGTGCGATTGGCAAGCCGGCTTTGCGCTGAAATTCTTCGGCGCCGAACGCTTAACCCGCGCCCTGTGGCCGGCCCTGCGCGCAAGCCAAGGGGCGGTGGTGAACATCATCGGCGTCGGCGGCCGCACCCCAAGTGCCGATTTCACCATCGGCAGCACGGTAAACGCCGCCTGCATGGCGCTGACCAAAGCCTTGGCCGACCAGGGTATAACCGATGGCGTGCGGGTGAATGCGGTGAACCCCGGCATGATCGCGACCGGGCGGCTTGCGCGCTGGATTGCCGCTTTGGCCGAGGCTGAAGGGATTTCGTTGGCCGCCGCCGAGCAGCGATTGCCGCAATCCATGGGGATTGCGCGGGTCGGCCAGCCGGCAGAAATTGCCGCCGCTGTGCTGTTTTTGGCCGGCCCCGGCGGCAGTTACTGCCAGGGTGCTATTTTGGATGTCGATGGCGGGCGGACGCGGACATTGTGAGGGGGGGGAAGGAAGAAAGGCTGGTGGGGCGTCACGCGAAGGCGTGCTGCGCACTGATGCTGCGCACTGATGCTGCGCACTGATGTTGCGCACTGATGCTGCGCACTGGCCCCCCCCAAAAAAAACTCCCGGCGATTTTTAGGGTGCGCGCACACGCCACAATGCCGCAAACCGACGCGTTTGCTGTGGCCGACGGGCTAAAAACTCACCCGCACCCCGCCATACGCCCCCAACGGCGGCGCCGGGCTTACGTCGCGCGTGCTGATTAAGGTGCCGCTGGGCGTAATATCCGCCCAACCCACATCCGCCACCGGGCCAAACGTGCCATAGGTGTTGTATTTTGTATCGGTGATATTGGTCAGCAAACCAAACACCGAAACCCGATCGCTCACCCGGTAACTGGCATTCAGATTGAGCACAAAATAACCAGCTAGCGGCTTGGTCAGATTAGCCTCATCGCCAAACAACACCTGGTTACTCGCCGCCGTCATGGCAGCCCCCACCAGCAACCGATGGGTGACATCCCAATCCACGGTGGCCACCACCCGGTTGCGCGCAATGCCGGGCAGGCGGTTGCCTGGCCGCACATAAATATAGCCCTGCGCATCCGCCCCCGGGTTTAACGGGCTTGCCAAGGTCAATGCCGAGCGAAATGTCGCATCGGTCAGCGCGTAGCCCAAGGTTGCGTGCACCGGGCCCGCGCTTGCATTCACGTGGGCCTCAAATCCTTGCCGCCTGGTGCCGCCGGCATTACGAAAATAATCCAACCCCGGCACCAGGCTTGCCACATAAATAATGTCGTTGCGGTCGTTGGTGCGGTAGGCATCAATCCCCCAACCGGCCTTCAAAGTGCTACCACCACGCACATCGCCACGCAGGCCAATTTCAAATGTGCGTGCCACCACCTGGGCCAAATTTGGGTCGCCGATAAAAAAATTTGGCAATTGGCAGGGTTGGGTCGGGTTGGCGCATGATAATTCTACCGGCGTGGGCGCCCGATTGGCCTGCGCGTAGCTGGCATAAACCTGGGTGTTGGGGCCTAGCGCATAAGCCAACCCAGCGCCTGGATTAAAGCTTGAAAAACGATGGTGGCCATTTAAGCCAGTGCCAATTTGATCGCGCAGATCAATGACCGCCACATTCAACCGCCCCGATACATTCAGCGTAAGCCCAGGCACAAGCGTGAATAAATCGGTGGCGAACACCCCCCAATACTGGTTGGTGGTGGTTAATTTGGTCGGTGCGATGCCAGCATCGGGCTGATCCTGGGTGATGCCGGGGCCGATAAAAAACCTATCCGCGGTTAGGCCGCCAATTTTTTGCTGGCCATCAAACCCCACCCTGCCACCATCAAGGCTTAGCCCGACCACACCGTGATTATCGTGGCCCCAAAAAGGGGTTTTATCAATCAGCTCGGCCGATGCCCCATAGGCATTGCTATTGGTGCCCTGCAATCCCAAACCAGAGTACCGGCCGCCATGCAAAAAATCGGGCATAGCCACGCCGCCGCGCCCGGTGACCACGCTGCCATCACCGTTACACAACAAGCCACTACCATCGCCACAGGCCGCCACTTCGGTGGTGACCCCATTGGTCAGCCGCTGGGTTAGGTTTGCGTAGGAAATCGTGGTGTGCAGCGAAAGCCCAGGCGCCAGATCAAAACTTCCCGGCAGCCCAAATTGTAGCGCCTTATTCCACACAACGTTCGGTGCGGTAAAAATAGCCGATCGCGATACCGCCAGCGCCTGTTCGGGCGTCGCACCTGGGTTACCCAGCGCATTACTATCGGCCAGCATATTGACGTGCAGCTCGCCCCAATCGCGCCGCACGCCAACGTCGCCGTAAAATCCATATAAATCCGATTGGCTGGTTTGCCGCCAGCCGCTTTCATGCAGTATTTGCCCCGCCGCATACACCGCCCAGTCGCCATCGCGCCTGCCATACTGCAGCAATCCCGCACCGCGCCCATACGATCCACCGTAGGTGGTAAAATCGCCACCCTGATACGAAAACCCATCTTTTAGTTTTACCGAAACCGAGCCACCTAGCGCATTTAGGCCAAACACCGGGTTGGCGCCTTCCACATCAATGCGGGCAATCGCCAGACTGGGGATTAAATCCCAGTTCACCGTATCGCCAAACGGCTGGTTAAACCGTGCACCATTAAGGTACACCGCCAACCCCTGGTTGGTGCCTTCCACCGGGGATGCGGTAAAACCACGAAACAAAATATCTGGCTGAAACGGATTACCTTCGGCGTTGTTTACGCTGGCACTGGGGATATGCGCGAGCAAACTGCCGGTAAGATCGGCCACCTTATCGCGATCAATCCGCGCGCCGTTCAGCACCCAGGCGCTTGCCGCCACCTGGGCGCGATCAGCATCAATACTATCCAGCGGTGTGCGGCCAATCACCGTAATGTCGGTGTTGGCGGCATTGGCATCTGCACCGGTAACGATACCTGCTGCCACCGGCACTGTTTGCCCACGCGCAGGCACAGCCCCCCCGCACAGGGCGGTGATCATCAGCGCCCCAGCTATCCGCAGCCGCATTAAAAAACCCTAATCGCCATCGTTATCTTTGTCGGCAGTCTGGCGGGCAACGCCTTTACGTGCCGGGTACGGCGCATCGCCTTTCAAACCCTCCCACAACACATGGTTATAGGCATCGGCGGGAATTTTATCTTCGCTGGTCCAGTTATACCCGCGCGTGCGCGCCGCCCACCAGGCGCCGGTATGCGTGGGCGTGCGGTCTGGCCCGGCGGCAAAGCGTGCTGTGCTGTTGACCAAATTAGCCAACCCAGTCGATTTCAAAATGGTCGCGGCGGTGGCGGTATAGGTCCAGGTTTTTTGTGCTGTATCAAACACATCGGTCATTGGCGGCTGATACGCATCGTTCAGATTTAAATGCGCAATGCCCAGCACATCTTCCATGGTGCGCACCATATTCACTGTCGAATAGCGCTTCGACACCACCGCGTGCTGTTTTACATACGGCCCCACCACATAGGCGGTGCTGCGATGACTATCGACGTGGTCTGGCCCATCCTGGCTGTCATCCTGCAGCACAAAAATCAGCGTATCATTGGCGTAGCGGCTGTGCGCCACGGTTTCTATCAACTTGCCGACGGCAAAATCATTATCCGCCTGCTGCAATTCCGGCGTGTTCAAGCCGGCCGCCGGACACCCCGCCGCGGTATAAGGTGGCGGTGCCGAGCAAAAATTGCCGGTATGATCGTGCATTAACCGCACCAGCGACAAATTCGGCAAATTGCCCAGCGCCTGATATTGCCTAAATTCGCGCGTCCATTCTTCCAAGCGCCAAGCATCAGGATAGGCATTGTCAAAGCCGCGAAAATACGGATCGGTGACCGGTGCAAGCGTTGGGTTGGCTGGCCAGGCAATGGTGGTGTGGGTGGCTGCCGGGTTTTCGATCAAATCGGCACCGCCAATCGCCACGGGAATATTGTAGCGCACAATATCCACCAAAAATCCGTAATCGCGCACCGAAAGGCCGGCGCGAAAGGCGCTATCCCACAAATACCCCAACTGCGCCGGCGTGCCGCCAGGGCCATCGGTTGCGAAATCGTTGGCAGTGCCCGGCAGCAAGTTGGCAACCCCGCCGGGAAACGCACTGCCAACAATGTTATAAATATTTTTGGTCGGGTCACCGCCCAAATTGGGGTAAGCTGCCACACGCCCGGCCGGCGTCAGCGCCACGTTCACAATGCGGTTCAACCCTTCGCTATCATTCTGAAAACCGCGGCCGGCATAATTGGGCGGAATGGTTTTGACACCGAAATCGCTCTCGCGCCCTTCGGTGCTCCACGCCCAGCCATCACCGCTGACTTCGCCGCTGCAGTAAAAATTGTCCAGTGTCACAAAGTTAGTAGAAATGGCATGAAAATTCGGCGTAATCGCGGCAGGGTACATCACAATGGCGGGGTCGGCATTGGCGCCGTTGGTCAAATCACCCAAAATCTGATCAAACGTGCGGTTTTCTTTAATGATGTAAATCACATGATGAATGTGATGGTGCAAAAACGCCATGGTCGCGGCATCCTGCGCACTGGCAACGCTACCATAACCGTTATTGCTCACCACCGCCTGGGTTAAGCCCGCCAAATCCGCTTTCGCCGGCGTCGGCACAGTTAAAAAACCGGCCTGCTGTAACTGCTCAACATACTGATTGGCGCTGTTCTGGGTGTAATTCGGGTTGGGGCCAGGATCGCTTTTGCCGTTCACCACATACAGGGTTTTGCCATCGGCACTGACACTTACCGAATGCGGATACCACCCGGTTGGGACCAAGCCACGCGTGTGATGCGGCGCAAGCCCGGCCAAACTGATCAACGCCAGCGAATTGGCACCACCGTTGGTGACATACAGCGTGTTGCCATCGGGCGATAAGGCCAGCCCATTCGGCGCAGCACCGGTCAGCCGCGGCTTACCGCGAAACACTGCGTTTGGCGCCGATGTTGAAATTTCCTCGATCACCGCATTGGTTTGGGTGTCGATCACCGCCACCGTATCGCTATTATCCTGCGCCACAAATAGCCGGGATTGATCGGCACTTAGCAACACAGAATTAGGCGATCCCGGCAGCGCAATGCGCACAACACTATTGGCGGCAGGGGCGGCATTCCCCAACGGCACCACCACCATTTCGCGGTCGCGCAAGGCGCTGACGTAGGCGACATATCCGCTGGCGGCACTGCCCTTAATCGCCACCGCAAACGGCGTTTCACCCCCGGGCAACCCTGCCCGCACCGGCGTGGTGTTGAACGGCCGCAGATCGTAATCCCAGCTTACTGTGCCGCTAGCCGTATCAATAACCGAAATGCTATCGTTACCAATATTGGTAGCAACCAGGGTTTTACCATCCGGCGTTATCGCCAAACCGGCGGTTTCGGCAGATTGCAAAATGCCCACGCCGTTTTTCACAAAAGCGGCAAAGCCGGCATTGGCGCCGGTAAGGTTAGCCCCAAACGATGGGTGATTAAGCGCAATAACCGACGATTGCGCCCACAGATTAACGGTTTTGCTGAACACGAATACGCTGTCGTTAATCCCGCCGGCGGCATAAAACCGGCTGCCATCAGGCGCAAACACCAACCCCACAAAACTATTAGGCACCTGCAAAACCTGCCGTTGCTTGGGCGCCTGCGCATTGGTGCCCGACACATCGAACACAAAAATATATTCGTTGCTGGCGGCCGGGTCGTTGTTGCCAATATTGGCGCCACTTTCGTAACTCAGCTTGTTATAACCGCTGGTCATAATCAGCAGCGTGCTACCATCGGGGCTAAGCGCCGTTTTCAGCGCTTGCCCGGCGCGGTAATTGGGGTGACCGGCAAGCCCTGGGTTGAGCGTTTGAAACACCGCACCGGTGGCAAGGGTGGGGGTAATAAACTGGCCAGTGGGCATCTGCGCCGGCGCCGCACAGGCCGCACCTGGCGCAAGCCCGGCCAACGCTACCTGCAGTAGCAGAGCCTGGCGCACGGTTGGAAATTTAACCTTAAACATGGTGGTGCCTCCCCATCGACACGCGGCGTGCCATTCTGGGCGCCAGCCTTGTGATATTGCGCCCAAAACCCCGGCCAGAGCTACCCCCGGCCGATGCGGCAAATGGCCGCATACCCGCACCTGCGCGGACCAGCCCGGCGCGCCCAGGGGTTATGTTTAACTTAGCCCTCGCCTGAAAGCGGTAAAGGTTATATTACCATCTTATGACAGATTTGTGACGTTGCCCGCGCCCATGACCGCGCTACCAAAAATTCTACAAAAAAAAATTGAAAAGATTGGGGAGAAAAATCAATGACCACACCAGACCGCCGTAAATTCATGCAATTGGTTGGCGGCGGTGCGCTGGCCGGGTCACTGCCGGCCTCGATCGCGCGGGCGCTGGAAATACCCGCCAATAATGCCACCGGCACACTTAAAGATATCGAACACATCGTTATCCTGATGCAGGAAAACCGGTCGTTCGATCACTATTTCGGCACGCTGAACGGTGTGCGCGGCTACGGCGACCCCCGGCCGGTGACGTTGCCCAACCGATACCCGGTTTGGTACCAACCAAACAGCACCGGGCCTAACGGCACCGGTTACGTGCTGCCCTTTCACCCGGCCGGCGCCAATATCGGCCTGAAATTCATCCAAGACCTCGCCCACGATTGGACCACCACCCACGCCGCCTGGAATAATGGCAATTACGACCAGTGGGTGCCCAACAAAACCGTGGTTACCATGGCCTACCTGACGCGCGCCGATATCCCGTTTCACTATGCCCTGGCCGATGCTTTTACCATTTGTGATGCCTATCACTGTTCGGTGTTAAGCCAGACCGACCCCAACCGGCTGTATCTGTTCACCGGCTGGGCCGGCAATGATGGGGTTGGCGGCGGCCCGGCGGTGGATAATTCCGGCGAAGGGTTTTCCTGGGGCACGTTCCCAGAAAAATTACAGGCCGCCGGTATCACCTGGAAAGTGTATCAGGATGTCGGTTTGGGCGTGACCGCGGCGCAATATTTTGGCTGGGACATTTTTAACCCGCTGGCCGGCAATTTTGGCGATAACCCCCTATTGCTGTTCACCCAGTATCAGACCGCCGCTGCGGGATCGCCGCTGGCGGTTAATGCGCAAAGCGGCACCGCGATCAACACCAGCGGCACGCTGTTCGATAGCCTGATCGCTGATGTCACCGCCAACACCCTACCCCAGGTATCGTGGATCATCGCCCCCGAGGCGTTGAGCGAACACCCTAACTGGCCGGCCAATTATGGTGCCTGGTATATCGCCCAAGTGCTCGACGCGCTCACCGCCAACCCCAAAGTGTGGAGCAAAACCGCGCTGCTGATCTGCTACGATGAAAATGATGGGTTCTTCGATCATGTCGTGCCGCCCACCCCACCAATGAACCGCGCCCAAGGCCGCACCACCGCCGATGCCAGCTTGGAAATGTTCGCCGGCAAAGCAGGGTTCCCGCCAGGGCCGTTTGGCCTGGGCGTGCGCGTGCCCATGCTGGTGGTGTCGCCATGGAGCCGCGGCGGTTACGTCAATTCACAAGTGTTCGATCACACCTCGGTTATTCGCTTCATCGAACGGCGCTTTGGTAACAATACCGGCGCCTTGGCGGAAACCAACATCACCCCCTGGCGGCGCTGCGTGGCGGGCGACCTGACATCGGCGTTTAACTTCAAAACGCCCAATGCGGCGGTGGTTAAACTGCCCAGCACGGCGGCCTATTTACCGCCGGACAATCAACGCCAGGCTAATTTTACCCCCACCCCGCCGGCAGTGCAGTCACTGCCCGTGGTCGAAATTGGCCAGCGCCCGGCGCGTGCCCTGCCCTACCGGTTTAACGTCAATGGGCTGGCCCGCTTTCAGGCGGGCTTAGTGCACATCGTGTTCGAAAACACCGGCAGCGTGGGCGCCGCTTTTCAGGTGCGCTCGGGCAATGCCGGCCAAGGGCCGTGGACCTACACCGTTGGCGGCAAAAAGCACCTGTCGGATGATTGGCCGGTTATCGCCAATGGCCAAACCAATTACGATCTCAGCGTCTACGGCCCGAACGGCTTTATGCGCCAGTTCAAAGGCGGCATTGTCGGCGGCGTTAGCACCAATATTGGCGTCACCAGCGCCTACGACATCGCCGGGCGCAGCATCACCACCACCATTATCAACAACGATCAGAAAAATGTCGTGGTCACCGCCAGCAATCGCTATACGGGGGAAGCCTACGCGCAAAGCCTGGCGCCCGGCGCCAGCCTGACCACCGCTTGGGCGCTGAGCGCCACGACCGGCTGGTACGATATTTTAGTGAGCGTCGATACCGACAATGATTTCGCTTGGCGCCTGGCCGGCCACGTCGAAAACGGCAAAGATAGCCTGACCGATCCGGGCATTGGCACGATGCGGTAAAGCGGGGCAGGTCGTGGTGTGGGGGCGGCCGCTAGAAAAAGCGTGCCGCCTGCCGCCGGTTAGGCGTAAGCGTAGGGGCCACCTTTTTGCAGCGCCGTTTGATACGCCGGCCGCGCGTGAATGCGGCTAAGCCAATCTTTCAGCCGCGCCCGATTGCCCAAACCGCCACGGGTAACCGCCGCCTCGACCGGAAAGCTCATCATCACGTCAGCTGCCGAAAATGCCGTGCCAGCAAACCAGCCGCCATTTTCCAATTCGTTGTCCATCAAATCAAAAATGTTTTCGATGGTCGGGCCAAGATACGAATCGTTAATCGCCTTGCCGATCAATTTGGCAACCGGCCGCAGCAAAAACGGCGCCCGCTCGCCGGCGGCCCCCAGCACCAGGCGCATCACCAGTGGCGGCATGGCCGAGCCTTCGGCAAAATGCGACCAGTACACATAGCGCAAATGCTCATCGGTATTGGCATGCGGCACCAGCCGGCCCATGCCGTATTTGGTCACGATGTAATCGACAATCGCACCGGTTTCGGCAATCACCCGGCCATCATCGGTAATCACTGGTGATTTACCGAGCGGGTGAATAGCTTTTAGCGCAGGTGGCGCCAGCGATGTTTTCGCATCGCGCTTATAAATTTTTAGCTCGTAGGGAATTTCCAGTTCTTCCAGCAGCCACAAAATGCGCTGCGAGCGTGAATTTTCCAAATGGTGAACCGTGATCATCGGTGTACTCCCCTAAGCCAACGCGGTCAGTTTCAGTGCGACAATTCGCGCGTCATGTCATCAAGCCCCGATAGTGTCATGGGGTACATTCTATTACTCATCAATTGGCGCAACAAATCAATCGAATGGGTGTAGCGCCAGTGTTCTTCACGCGACGGGTTGATCCACGCCGAACGCCGGAAATGGGTGGTCAGGCGTTCCATCCACACCCGGCCAGCTTCGGCATTCCAATGTTCTACACTGCCGCCAGGCTGCACAATCTCATACGGGCTCATGGTCGCATCGCCGACAAACACCAGCTTGTAATCGCGCCCATAGGTGCGCATCAAATCCTCAGTCGAGATTGAGCTTTCATCGCGCCTGCGGTTTTCTTTCCATACCCGTTCGTACACGCAGTTATGAAAGTAAAAATGCTCAAGGTGCTTGAATTCGGTGCGCACCGCCGAAAATAACTGTTCCGATACCCGCACGTGATCATCCATCGATCCGCCAATATCCAGCAACAGCAAAATTTTCACCGCATTGTGGCGCTCCGGCACCATTTTCAAATCCAGCGATCCGCCATTATTGGCCGTGGCATTAATTGTGCCGTTCAGATCAAGCTCGGTCGCCGCGCCCTGGCGGGCAAAGCGGCGCAGCCGGCGCAGAGCAATTTTCATGTTGCGCGTGCCGATTTCGATGTCGCCATCTAAATCGCGAAACTCGCGCTTGTCCCACACTTTGACCGCACGGCGATGGCGGCTTTCCTTTTGGCCAATGCGCACGCCTTCAGGGTTATAGCCATTGGCGCCAAACGGCGATGTGCCGCCGGTGCCGATCCACTTATTGCCGCCCTGGTGGCGTTCTTTCTGTTCTTCCAAACGCTGGCGCAGGGTTTCCATCAGTTTCTCGAACCCGCCGAGCGCCTGAATTTCGGCCATTTCTTCGGGGGTTAAAACTTTTTCGGCAACCAGGCGCAGCCATTCTTCGGGAATGTCTGTCGCCTCGGTCGCGCGATCGACGCGCTCCAGCCCCTTAAACACCTCGGCAAATACCCGATCGAACCGGTCGAGCAGGCGTTCGTCCTTCACCAGGGTTGCGCGCGACAAATAATAAAAATCATCAACACTGTAATCGGCAACGCCGGCCTTCATGGCACCCAGTAGGGTGAGGTATTCGGTGATTGACACCGCCAGCCCATTGGCACGCAGGCGGCTGACAAAATTAGGGAACATGCAGGGCGATCCAGGTGCAGCAAAAAAATCAGGTTACGGTTGTGGCGGCGGGAGGGCAACTGCCCACGACACGGCGGTGAGGCAATCGAGCGAATGCAAAAAGTCAGAATTTTCTTTTTTCTGAAGAAAAAAGAAACAAAAAAGACCTTTTTGACGTTTTAGTCTGAATTCGATGCAGCCCAAAGCCCCGGCCCGCAGTTTCAAACGTCTTTTTGCTTCTTTTTCGTAACTGCCCAGGTAGGGTCGAAGCTACACAACCCATTGAAAACATTTATGGCGACTTCGGGTTTAGGTCTGGTTTCGATACGCAAACTGCCGAAAAAGGGACAGTTTGCGTCGGTAACGTAATGGCCTGCGCGCCGAGAGTTGAGTTTTTTGAGGCAGTTAGCGTTCTCACCCCTACCTGGGCAGTTACTCTTTTTCTTCCGAAAAAGAAGCGTTTTACCTTTCACCCGATTGCCCTGGCCCCTCCTTCAGCCTGGCGCTTTCCCCTCAGCGCGCCCGCGTAACGGCAGTTCAGGCAGAAAAACCGCAATCCCCGCCGCAAGGGTGGCGATCAGACAGCAGGTGAGAAAAATACTGCTCAGCGCATGCCCGTAAGCCCCTGAAATCGCAGCCCGCGCCCCCGGTGATAGGGCCCGCAAGGCGCCCAAACCGTGTTCCAGCACTGCATCGCCCCCCGCACGTCCCGGGCCGCCGGCGAGATCGGGTGGCAGGCGAGACTGCAACGATGCCGCCAGCAACATGCCGGCCAAAGCCACGCCAAACGCTGCCCCTAACGACCGGAAAAACGCCAACGTGGCGGTGGCTACCCCCAAATCGCGCGGCCGCACGCCGTTTTGCACCGCCGTTGTGATGTTGGGCATGACCAGCCCAGACCCCAACCCGAGCAACACCAGCAGCCCTTCAAACCCCGCCGTACCGATGCCACGCGCAACCGCTGCCGCCAGCAACCCATAAGATACGGCGGCCACACTCAACCCAATCACCGGCAACCGCCGGTAGCGCCCGGTGCGCGCAACAAACCGCCCGCCCGCAATGGAGGTTACAATAATGCCGCCCATAATCGGCGCCATGCGTAAGCCCGCAGCGGTGGCGCTGACCCCGACCACCAGTTGCAAATACAGCGGAATAAACACCGTGGCGCAGGCCAGCGCGGCCAGCGACAAAAACATGCACGCCGCCCCGCGGGTAAACACCGGTGTTACAAACAATCGCGGCGGCAGCGCCGGGCTGCGCACACTGCGTTCCACCACCACCAGGCCCGCCAGTAGCGCAAGCGTTGCCGCCAGCAAGGCCAAAATAACGCCCGATCCCCACGGGTAGACAACGCCGCCCCAGCTTAGCGCCAGCATACCAGTGCAGGTAGCACTTATCAGCAAGCCAAAGCCGGCAAAATCAATGCGCCGCGCCACCCGTGCCGCCTGCGGCCGCAATGACGCCGATATCATCACCAGCGACACCAGCCCCACCGGCAGATTAATGTAAAAAATCCACGGCCAGCTCAGCGCGTCCGTTATCACCCCGCCGACCAGCGGCCCGGCCACACTGCACACCGCAAATACCGCGGTGACAAACCCCTGATAATAGCCTCGCTCGGCCGGCGGCACGATATCGGCCAGTGCTGTCTGCGTCAGCGTCAGCAACCCGCCCGCGCCAAGCCCCTGCACCGTTCGAAACGCAATCAACTGCGCCATGCTCTGCGCTAAGCCGCACAGCATCGACCCCAACACAAAAATCCCGATCGAGACAAAAAACGCCGGTTTGCGGCCAAACTGATCCGATAGGCGCCCATACAGCGGCGTGGTGGCAGTGGCCGCCACGGCAAACGCAGTCACCACCCAGGATATATGCGCAAGCCCGCCCAAATCGCTGACAATACGCGGCAGCGCTGGGCCAACGATGTTACCGTCAAGGGATGCCAACGATAGCGCCAGCAGCAAGCCAATCAGGGCGCGGTTAATTTCACCGCGGTCGGCTTGCGTGGGGGTGGTCATCGGTGAGACTCTTTTTTTTATGAGGCAGATTCAGGATTCTAGTGTGACGCCGGTGGTGAACAACTCGGTCGGGTTACGGCTATTTAGCACCTTGATGTGGCGATCGTTCAAGAGGTTCGGTGCGCGGTGCTGATCTGGGAGGCGCCAAACGCCACCCGAGGCGCACGGTGATTTGGTGCCCCAGGCGCCACGTCATAAACGGTCATTGCTTACCCCCTGCGTGTGGCCAGCGATTTACCCTGGCCGCAAGATGGGTTCCTCTCAGCCGCGTGGGGCAGCCACGCTGGATCGGCGGTTTGCTGTCGTTTTTTAAGAGGATACCGCAGTCGGTTGGCTGGCCGGATGGGTGGGCGCCACCGTCACCTTGGCCCTGCGGCCACGCCCCCCCCCCCCCCCCCCCCCCCCCCCCCCCCCCCCCCCCGCCGCGCTTTGCAGGTAGCCAATCGCGCCCAACAAATTACGCGCCTGTGGGTTGCCGCGCGGGCCAAAGTTTCTGTCAGCCCGCCCTTGGGCAAGGGCTTCAACCTTATGTCTTGGCGGCGGGACGGCACGATGGCGCCTTAAAGGGCGTAAGCGGGACCATAGGGGGGCGGCCCGCTAGCAGGCGATTAAAACCGCATTTTCCAAGCCCATACCACCCGTGCGAATGCCGCTCGGCGAGCCGGCATGGCAAGGTGGCGCGGGGTATCTGGCAGCGGCGGTTTTGGCAGCACACCATGCGCGATGCCCGGGCCGCGATGCCCGGGCCGCGATGACCGCGATGACGCAGCCCACATGGACGACATCCTTTTTAACCCGGTGGAACAGGGGCCGGTGAAGCATGGACGTGAGGCAAAGTGAAGAAACTTCGTTCTAACGCGGCTACAACAGATTGCCCTGTGGTGCAGAATTTCGTTGCGAATGGCCGCTTTCGCCCTGCCCCGGTCAGCCCCCGCCCACCGCCAAACTGTAAACAACCTTGCCTAGCGCGCCGAACAGCAAAACCGCGCTGGCCAGCGCCTGGATCATGAAACCCAGGCCGCGCTTGGCCGGATCTGCCATGTAGCCAATGGCATAAACCAGCCGGCCGACGATCCACACAACGCCCATAGCGGCCGCCGCCGGTTCGTTCACGTAAACCGCAAACAACCACAGGCTGGCGAGGAAAATAGGCAGCCATTCCAGGGTGTTGGTCTGCACCCGCACGGCGCGATCGAGCTGCGGGTCGCCGGTCATGGCGGGGGCTTTGATGCCGGATTTGCTGCGCGCCTGGCCCACTTGCATGCCCATCCAGACATACGCCAGCAGCGACAGCAGGGTTACCACGGCGGTTAGACGGTGTTCCATCATCATGTGCGCATCCCCAAAAAGCGGCGATTGAAGCCTCGCCCGTCGGGCTACCATGCCACGCTTTTGTGGCGCCGGTAACCGGCCAATTGCGTTGGGTTTTAGGCCAGGTGTTTTGCCCCGGCATGGCGGCCGTTGTGCGCGTTTTGGGTTGTGCGTTTTCAGTCGTGCGTTTTCAGTCGTGCGTTTTCGGGCAACACTCACGGTGTCAGCCGGTTGGCGGGTTGTTGTGCGCGTGTCATTACTGCAGGGCAATTGTGTGCCGCCAAACCGGCGGGGCGCCAACGGATACGGAGCACCGCATGGATACGCAGCAACGCCACGCCTTTCGCTTTCATCTGCCGCATGTGCACCTGGCCTCGACCTTCGGCGATGATTGGTTCGCCCTGAAAGCCGAGGCGTTTGCACGGTTTTTCGGCACCCCGGTATTCCTGATCGGCCAAACGATTGTCGTTGGCATCTGGATTGTGCTGAACGCTGCGGGGGTTGTGCATTTCGACATCTACCCGTTCATTCTGCTCAATTTAGCATTCAGCCTGCAGGCGGCGTACGCCGCACCGCTTATTCTGCTGGCACAAACCCGCCAATCAGACCGCGACAAGGTGCACGCGCTGGCCGATGCCGAACACCGCGAGGCGTTGAACCAGGCCAGCATGGAGCGGCAAGATGCTTCCGCCGCGCAAACGGCGTTGCTGGTGGATTTGATGCAGCAAAATACCCAGTTAACCGAAACGGTGCATCAACTGGTGGCACGGGTGGAAGCGCTGACCCAGGATGTTCACCGCCGGATCAGTGCGCCACCAGCTGGGTAAGGGTTGCGGGCGTGCACCGTTGGGGCACGCCCCGGTTTGGCGGGCGCTCTAATCTGCCGCCACATCCGCCGGCGGGCGCCAAAAATTATCTGCCATCACGTCGGCCAGCAGGCTGAACTGCAACTGCACCCAATCCAAAAATTCGTGCAGGCCGCGGTCAACAATTTGCGAAATGCTTTGGTCCATCAAGGCTGCGCGCAATTCATCCAAACATTCCAGCGCCGCATAGCCACCGCGCAGGCCATAGCCCGAGCTTAATTGGGTGAGATAGGTTTCTATCTGATACGCACTTAGCACAATGGATCGCGGAAACGAATGGTTGAGCAGCAAAAAACCGGCAACCGCGGTGGGCGTCATGCCGCTGGGGTAAACCCGGCGAAACGCATGGTAGCCGGCGGCCGCCCGCAGCAACGCATGCCACTGGTTGACATCCTGCGCGCCACCGACATCGCTAACGGCCGGCAGAATCGTGTGGTATTTTATATCGACCAGCCGGGATGTTTGATCGCCGCGTTCGAGATATTTGCCGATCGAATAAAACGCCCAGCCTTGATCGCGAAACAGCGTGCCCTCAGTGATGCCGGTATGGGTTTGGCAGGATTCTTTCAAAAACCCGCAAATTTGAGATAGGCGGGAGGTGCGCGCATCATCTGGGGTAAACATCCGCACCCGATTATAAAACATATTTATTTGTGACCACATTTCGGTAGAAATCAGCGGCCGTAATGTGCGCGCATTTTCGCGGGCGGCAAACAAGGTGGCGGCAATCGAATTGGGGTTTTCGCGGTCGTTTAGATAAAATTGCAGCACGGTTTCGGCCGTAGCGGTTTCGTGTTTGGCAAAAAACCGTTTTTCATCGGCGTTGATTTGCACGACAGATTTCCAGCCGCGCAGATCGGCGCCATGGCGCACAAACGTGTCTGTTACATCCAAGATGCGGGCGAGATTTTCTACCCGTTCCATATAGCGCCCGAGCCAGAATAAACATTCAGCATAGCGCGATAACAGTAACGGGCTGCCGCGCGACATACTATCCTCGGTCATGGCCACCCCCCCTATTCCAACACCCAGGTGTCTTTAGATCCACCGCCCTGCGATGAATTCACCACAATCGATCCTTCGCGCAACGCCACCCGCGACAGCCCGCCCGGCAACACCCAGGTATCGCGCCCGGTAATGGCAAAGGGCCGCAAATCGACATGGCGTGGCGCCAGGCGCCCGCCGCATAAAGTGGGCGATACCGATAGTTTTATCATTGGCTGGCTGATGTAATTTTCCGGGTCATCGAGCAATTTATCGCGGAATTCGGCGAGTTCCTGAGCACTGGCATGCGGGCCAATAATCAAACCATAGCCACCGGATTCGCCCACCGGCTTGACCACCAGTTCATTTAAATGATCCAGCGTGTAGGAAAGCCCTTCGCGTTCGGCGCAAATATTGGTTTGCACATTCGCCAGTATCGCATCTTCATCGAGATAATACCGAATGATGCGTGGCATGTAGGCGTAGATGGCTTTATCATCGGCAACCCCCGTGCCCACCGCATTGGCAAGTGCCACATTGCCGCGGCGCCAGGCATCCATCAGCCCGCGCACACCCAGCGTGCTATCGGGGCGGAACACCGCGGGATCGAGATAATCATCGTTTAAGCGCCGGTAAATCGCATGCACCGGTGCCAACCCGGCAGTTGTGCGCATAAACACCCGATGGTTATCAACGATGAGATCGCTGCCTTCGACCAGCGGCACACCCATTTCGCGGGCCAAAAAAATGTGTTCAAAATAGGCCGAATTATAAATGCCCGGTGATAACAGCACCACCTGCGGGTCGCTTACCGCACTGGGGGCAATTTGCGCCAGAGCGGCGTGTAACTGCATGCCGTAATTGCTCACCGGCCGCACGGCAATACCATCGATCAAATCTGGAAACATGCGCAGCATCATGTGGCGGTTTTCGACCACATACGAAACGCCGGATGGGGTGCGGGCGTTATCCTCCAGAACCAAAAACTGGCCGTGTTCATCGCGCACAATATCGGTGCCGCAGACATGAACGTAGGTGCCGTGGGGCACATTCAGCCCGATCATCTCAGGGCGAAAATTTTCGTTACCCAAAACCAGTTTCGCCGGCACGATGCCATCTTTAAGGATTTTCTGATCGTGATAAATATCCCAGATAAATTTGTTGAGTGCTGCCACCCGCTGGCGCACGCCGCGTTCGATGACATCCCATTCGGTGGCGGTTAAAATGCGCGGGATCAGGTCGAACGGCAATATGCGGTCGATCGCATCTTTTTCCGAATACACGGTAAAGGTAATACCCAGATTATAGAGCTCGGCTTCGGCAATTTCCGCACGCCGGCGCAAATCATCCGGGGCGATGCGGGCGATGCGGGCGAGCACATCGGCGATCCGCGGATCGCGCTTGGCGCCATCTAGCATTTCACAATAGAATCCGTTGTGGTCGTAACCATCGAGCAATCCGGCAGTTTTACCGTCAGCTACGGTCATCGTTAGATCCTTCCCAAAACTGCTGCACGGGTGCCAAACTCATGTCCGCCAGCCGCGCGATGCAAACCACAGGCCAGCACGCCGCCCTTATCAAGCCCGTCTGTTTTATGCCCACCTGTTTTATGCCCACCTGTTTTACGCGAGCCATTATGATGTGCGCACCGGCATTTCTGCCGGTTCTAAATCAACACTGACCCGCACTTTATGCGCGCCACCACCGAGGATAACCCCAAGCACCGGGCTGACATCGGCAAAATCGCGCCCGTAGGCCAGCACCACGTGTTCATCGGCGACAATCACGCCGTTGGTGGGATCGACATCGAGCCAGCCGTGCGCCGGACCCAGCCAGCACGACACCCAGGCGTGCGATTGGTCGGCGCCGCGCAGTTTTTTGCCGCCCGGCGGTGGCCGTGTGCGAATGTAGCCCGATGCATAGCGCGCCGGCAGCCCGAGTGCGCGTAAGCCGGCGATCATAAGATGGGAAAAATCCTGACAGACACCGGCTTTTTGCGCTAGAATTGTTGCAAGCGACGTGCCGATTTCGCTGGCATCGGTGCGAAAGGCGAATTCGCGCCGTATGCGCATAGTGAGATCAACCAGCCCCGCCATCACCGCGCAACCGGGTGGGAAGCTGACCGCGCTGTAGGCGCGCATGGCCGCAAACGGCATAATCATTGGGCTGGCATAGAGAAATTCTGTGCATTCCACGGTATCTACCCCGCCTTTGGCTGCCGCCTGGACCACGGCTTCCCACGCCAGTGTAGCATCGGCATCGGGGCACGGCTGGCGGCCGATTTCCACCACGGCATCAAGTACCACGGCGAATCGTGGGTGCGGCGTATCCATAAACAGCCAGCCGGCACCGTTACCGAAGCAATCTAGCCCGGTGACAAAATGGCTTGGTTGAGGGGTTGCGTTAATGCTGCTGGAAATGACCCGCTGCCACGGCAATGTGCGCAGGCCCAAATGCACATAATGCGTTGCCACATCGACATCGCGCACATAATCGTAGCGCGTTTCGTGGCGTAATTTGTAAATCATGGCGTGAACACCAGGCCATCCTGGGTTAAATGGGCGGTGGATTGCATCGGCAGCATGGCGAAATAGCGCCGGGTGACGGCATCGGATAGGGCTGCGAGCTGGGTTTCAATCGCGCGCAGCCGGTCGTGCATCAGGGCTGCCGTTACCGCCTGATCATCGGCTGCCAGCAGATCGGCGACGATTGATCGTGTTTCTGCCAATAAGGGGTCTAGCAAACAGGCAAGCTCAGCCTCTGCCCCGCCGCCCAAAGCTGCCAGTAAGCTGCGCGCCTGGGTGAGCTGGTAGGCCAGCCCGCGCGGGTTGCCATCATCCGATAGCACCAGATCGAGCACCGGTGCCGGCTGCACCACATTGAGGTAGCGTGCCCGATAGGTGATGGTGCTGTCACATAATTCCAGCACCAGGGCCAGGCCGGCCTCGATGCGTTCGGGCCGCTGGTCTAGCGCGTGGCGGATTTGAATGGCAATGCGCTGGGCGCGTTCGATGCGCCGGCCCAAATCTAAAAACAGCCGCCCGCCGCCGCGCACCATGTTTTCGGCGGCATAGCCCGATACGGTTGCCGAAAATTCCAGCACGCGGCCGCAAAAATCAGATAGTAACCCGTGCGGCGCCGGCCCTTGCGATAGCTGGCGCGCACTGCGCAGGGCGAGGCGCGCGCCTTTTAAACTGCGCAGGCCTTGGCTAACACTGTGATACATCTCGCCACTTAGGCGGTCGCGCAGCCGCGCTGTCACTTCCTGCACATCGGCGATGAGGCCAGCGACCCTGCCCTTATCATCGGTGAGCGACTGGTGCAGCGCTTGGGCCAAAATCGCCTGGCCGCTGGCGGTGGTGAGTTCGGCATCGATAATGCGCGCTTCGGCTAAACACGCAGCGAGGACCGCGATTTCTGGCATTTCATGGGGCAGCACGGCACCCCGGCCAAGCCGTGCCAACAACGCGCGCAGCAGGCGCACCGCACTATCGAGCCGTTCTAAATAGCGGCCAAACCAGTAGAAATTGTCGGCAACCCGGCTGGGCAGATCACCAGCGGTACGGCGTATGAGCAGCGCCTGCGAGCCGAGATTGCCAACGCTGCCCAAAATATCGCCTTCTTCGCGCAATACCCAGACATCTTTAGAAAGTGCTTCGCGCGGCAACGCACCACCGGCGATATCATCATCGTGCAGCACACGCACAAGCCCCCCCGGCAGCGGGCGCCAGCCATCGCCATCGGCAATGAGAAAAATGCGCAGAATGACCCCGCGCGGCTCCAGCATATCACCTTCGCCGGTACAGGGTGCCGCACTGGCAGCGGCGCGGGGGAAGGCTATAAACCCGCCGGGGTTTTGGGCAATCTCGGCCAGGAGGGCTGCGCGCGCGGTATCGGTTAGCGCCGCCCACACCAGGGGTTTGGCATCGCCATCTAACGCATCACGGAAAATCATCGTGTCTGGTGCGGCTAACACCGTGCCGCACGCTGTTGGATCGCCCAGCCACAGCACCGGCATGGATGGCATGGCGAGATCTTCGCCTAGCAAGTTTTTGGCGATATCCGGCAAAAATGCCGCCAGCACCGGGGCTTCGGCGTAGCCCGCACCTGGTGCATTGACCACCTGCACCGCCCCTTCGCGCATTGCCTGCAACAACCCAGGCGTGCCGTGGGTTACCGCTGCGCGATCGCTGTGCAGTTCCAGGGGATCAACATGGCGGCCATCCTGGCGGCGCATCAACACGTGCACCGGTTGCAGCCCGCGCAGTGTTTTGATCCACACGGCACCGTCGCGCACGGTCAAATCGCCATCTTCAACCAGCGCCAGGCCCAAAGTACGGGCCAGCGTGACGTGTTCGAACCAGCGCTGATCGCCATGGCCTGGGGTGAGCAGGGCAAGGCCTGGGTTTTGCACACCGGCCGGCACCAGCCGTTGCAGTAGATCCGCCCAGGCATCAAAAAACGGCCGCACTTCCGCCACATCCAAATTGCGGAACAGCTCGGGCAGCACGCGGGCCATCACCCGGCGATTTTCTAGCACGTAGGCTAAGCCTGCCGGCTGCGCGGTGCGATCTGCCAGCACACGCCAGGCGCCATCGGCACTACGGATTAAATCTGCCGCATACAGGGTTACATGCCGCTTTTGGGCAATGCCGCGGCACGCCCGCACGTAGTGCGGTGATGGATACAGCAAGGCCGGCGGCAGCACGCCATCGGCGAGGAGATGGCGGGCGCCATAGACATCGGCCAGCAGACGCTCGATGACAGTGGCGCGCTGCGCCAGGCGATCGGCGATGTTTAAAAACTCGGTCTCGGTGAGTAAGAGCGGGATCGGGTCGCAGCGCCACTGGGCCGCCCCTGGCCCCGCCAGCACGGCACTGGCACCGACCTCGGCCAACGCCCGATCGATTTCTGCCCGCCGTTCGCGCAAGGTTGCCGTGCCTAACCCCAGCAGGGTGCCGAGCATACGCCGCCACGGCGCGCGCAAGCGGCCGCTATTATCGAGCAGCTCGTCACGTGATTCTGGCCGGTCATCGGGACGCAGGTCATCGGGACACAGGTCTGGCACCGCCATCAGCGCACACCGCCGCGGCTGCGCACCCAACCCGGCGCCATCTGGCAAGCCAACCCCACACTAATGCTCCTATCCGCCGCGCCGCAGATCTAGCGTGCGCGGGGTTTCGGCGGCGGTAAAGGGGCGGGGCTCCGCCATGGCACCGGGGCTGTGGCCAAACCCCATGAAGCGGGCACGCCGTCGGGCTTCCGCCTCGTTGGCATTGACCGGAAAACGATCGTAACTACGCCCGCCAGGGTGCGCCACCTGGTGGGTGGCACCGCCGACACTGCGGCCACTCCAGCGATCATAAATGTCGAACATCAGTGGCGCATGCGGTGCAATGGTCGGGTGCAAGGCCGATGGCGGGTTCCACGCCTTAAACCGCACGCCACCGACAAAATCCCCCGCAATGCCGGTGCCACTCAACGGCACTTCGCAGCCGTTGCACGCCAGGATGTAACGTTCTGGCGCAAAGCCTGCGACGCGCGCCTCGATCCGTTCCACCGAGCTATCGACGTAGCGCGCCGTGCCGCCTGCGGCCGGTTCTTCGCCCAGCACATGCCAAGGTTCTAACGCGTGGCGCAGGGTGAGTTTCACCCCCTGCGCGGTGACATCGCCAATTTTGGGAAACCTGAATTCTTGGTGCGGGGTAAACCAAGCGGGGTTGAGAGGGTAGCCCAAATTTGCTAATTCCTCCAGCACGCCGGCAAAATCCTGCGCGACAAAATGCGGCAGCATAAAATCATCGTGCAAACGGGTGCCCCAACGCACCAGCGTGCACTGATACGGGCGTTCCCAAAAGGCTGCGATACTGGCGCGCATCAACAGCATTTGGGCAGCCGACATGCGGGCATCCGGCGGCATTTCGAGTGCGCGAAATTCGACTAAGCCTAACCGGCCGGTCGCCGATTCGGGTGCGTAGAGCTTATCAATACAAAACTCGGTGCGATGCGTATTGCCGGTCATGTCGGCTAAAATATTGCGAAACAGCCGATCGGTCAGCCAAGGTTGCGTCTCCCGCCCCGGGGCAATTTCGGCAAAGGCAATTTCCAATTCGGCCAAACTATCCTGGCGCGCTTCATCAATGCGCGGATGCTGGCTCATTGGGCCAATGAACATGCCGGAAAACAAGAACGACAGACTTGGGTGGTTATGCCAAAACCCGAGCAGGCTTTTCAGCAGATCGGGCCTGCGTAAAAACGGGCTATCCTGTGCCTGTGCCGCCCCCATCACCACGTGATTGCCGCCGCCGGTGCCGACGTGGCGGCCATCGAGCATAAATTTTTCAGCCCCCAACCCGACTTCGCGGGCGGCTTCGTATAATTGGCCGGTGCGGCCGACCATATCGGCCCAGTTGGCGGCGGGATGAATATTTACTTCGATGACGCCGGGATCAGGGGTTATCGAAAATTGCAGCAAGCGCGGATCGCGCGGCGGCAGATAACCTTCGAGCACCACCTGGGTGCCGAGTTCGCCGGCAGTGGCTTCGACCGCCGCGGTGAGCGCCAAAAAATCCTCGGCATAGGCGAAGGGCGGCAAAAACACGTGCAAGCGGCCATCGCGCGGTTGCACCACCAACGCTGTACGCACCACATCGGGGTCTGGCACGCCGATAACCGGCGCCTGCTGTTCCATCAACGGCTGGTACGCCCGCCCCTGCCCTTTCGCGCGCAAGCCGGCCCAGGGTGGCAAGGCCGCGTGGGGCGCGAATGGATCGGCGGGGATATCACCATCGATCATCGCGCTATCCGCCCATGGCAACTGATCAAGCGGCAGCCGCAGGCCGATCGGCGCATCGCCGGGGCTTAAAAACAAATGTTCGCCGCGCACAAACCAACGGCCGGATTGCCACCGCCTGCCGCCATCGCCCCAACTACGGCGCAACGGCAGCACTGATCCCACCGGGGCATTCAGGCCATGGCCAAATACCCGCGCCATGCGCGCACGTTCCAGCGGATCGCCGAGTTTGCTATCTTCTACAACAACATTGGCCGGCAGCCGGTGTTCGCGCCACAAATAATAATGAATGTCTTCGTAGGCTTGCGTTACAAAATCTGGTGCCACTTGCAGGCGTTCGGCTAAGGCCTGCGCAAACAATTGCGCAAACGCGACATCTGGCTTGGTGACATCATCATCGGATGCCAGCAGCTCGGGCTTTGCCCACACCGGTTCACCATCGGCGCGCCAATGCGCGTGCAGCGCCCAGCGCGGTAATTGTTCGCCGGGGTAATGCTTGCCCATGACATTTTGCAACGCCGCCCCCGGCGCCCATAGTGGTGTGAGTTTGCGCAGCAGCCGCCCGGCATAGGCGCGTTTGGTGGGGCCGACGGCGGCAATGTTCCATTCCGGCGCATCGGGATCGTTGGTTGCAACAAACGTTGGCTCACCGCCCATGGTCAGGCGCACATTTTGGCGGTTTAAGGCCGCATCGACGCGGTCGCCGGCGGCCAAAATCGCCTGCCATTGCGTATCAGTATAAGGTTTGGTGACGCGCGGTGTTTCAGCGATGCGGCGCACCGACATGTCGTGCGAAAATGCAACCTCGGCGGGTTCCATCATGCCGGAAATGGGGGCGGCCGATTGCGGCGCCGGGCTTGCCGCTAGCGGGATGTGGCCTTCGCCGGCCATTAATCCCGAGGTTGCATCCAAACCGACCCAGCCGGCGCCGGGTAAAAACACTTCGGCCCAGGCATGCAAATCGGTAAAATCGGCGGCAGGACCTGCGGGCCCATCCTGTGGTGCCTGATCGGCGACCAACTGAATGAGGTAACCCGAGACAAAGCGCGCGGCATAACCCAAATGGCGCAGCGCATGCACCAGCAGCCAGGCGGAATCGCGGCAGGACCCTTCGCCGCGGGCCAGGGTTTGTTCTGGGGTGAACACCCCTGGTTCCATGCGTACAATATAGGCAATTTTTTCCTGTATCGCGCGATTTAGCGACACCAGCCAATCGACACTCGCCTCGCCAGCCGGTTCGTGGGCGGCGACCAGTGCTGCCAATAACGGGCCCATGGGTTCGGTTGCCAGATAGGGCGCCAGTTCTTCGGCAAGGCAAGCATCGTAGACAAACGGCACTTGCTCGGCGGCGGGTTCGAGGAAAAAATCGAACGGGTTGATTGTCGCCATATCGGCGATGAGATCGACGGTTACCGAAAATTCCCGCACCCGTTCAGGGAACACTACGCGGGCGAGAAAATTGCCTTGCGGATCCTGTTGCCAGTTGAGAAAATTGGGCTTTGGCAGAACGGTGAGCGAGTACGCCAAAATCGGCGTACGGGCGTGCGGGGCGGGCCGCAGGCGGATCGTTTGCGGGCCCAAATTAACCAGCTTATCATAGACATAGCTGGTGCGGTGGGTGAGAGCCACGTGCAGGGTCATGCGGGGCTAGCCTCTCTCTCTCTCTCAATGTTGTTAGGGCGGGTCGCGTTAGGGGCAGGTTATCCGCGTTTGGAGGAAGTGAAGCAAGAACCGGGCCTAGGAGTGCGCCGCTGCCCATCGCCCCATCTGTGCCATCGTGCGGAGGGCGGGTTGGGCTGGCCAAAACGTGGAGCAACTGGCGGGCAACCAGAGCCGCGCATGCCATCACGATCGGCGTGACACAGTCCAGCGTTGGCAACGGCTGCATGATGATTTAGTTTTAATATAAAAACGAACTTAAGCAAATATTTATTCATGTAGGTTATAACAATGACGTGAGACAGACCTTGCAGGCCTTGCGTTTAAAGCGGCATTTGCTGCTGGTGCTATGCTGGCGTCCGAGCACCCAACCATCGCCGGGTGCTGCGCTACCGATCACGCTGGAGATTGCCATTTTGTTTCGTATCACGATATTTTTTCTGACAGCTCTCTGGGCACTTTTGGCGCACCAGCCAGCTCACTCAGCCCCACGCGGTGGCTTCAAACATGTGATCATCATTTTTCAGGAAAACCGCACACCGGATAATTTGTTTGGCAGCAACCCCACTTTCGAGCCAGGGGTGGATATCGCCAGCTCTGGCATTACCTCGCACGGCAAAACGGTGGCGCTATCGCCAACACCACTGGCGCAATGCTACGATCTTGGCCATAATCATCTATCGTTTACCAATATGTTCAACTACGGCGCCGACAAGGTTGCGGCTACCGCCAGCACGGGCTGCAAGATACCGCTAAATCCTGCCTACAAATATGTCGACAATCGCAGCGCTACGGTGCAGCCTTATTTCGATCTCGCGAGCAATTTCGGTTTTGCCAACCGGATGTTTCAAACCAACCAGGGCCCAAGTTTTCCAGCCCACCAGTTTATCTTTGGCGGCACTTCCGCGCCCAGCGCAGACAGCCCACTATTTGCGGCAGAAAACCCGCACAAAAACGCAGCTCTTACCACCGGCGTCGGCTGTGCCACGACCCATACTGCTGCGGTCGCCGTGATCAATGCCCAGGGCAGTGAAACAGCTAACCTGCCAATCCACCCATGTTTCATCCGCCCAACCCTGGCGGATACGCTCGATGCTGCCGGTCTATCGTGGCATTACTATGCTGCCAGCCCAAATTCAATTTGGACTGCGCCAAACGCGATCGGCGCGATCTGTCAGGCCAAGCACGTCGCCGGCACGCTACAATGCACCGGGTCGAGCTGGGTTAAAAACGTTGCGGCAAACAATTCCAACCAGATTTTGACCGATATTGCCAACTGCCAGTTGCCTGCGGTTGCCTGGGTAACACCGTCTGCCGCTAATTCGGATCATCCAAACACCGGTGCAACAGGCACTGGGCCGCAATGGGTTGCCAGCATCGTCAATGCCGTGGGCAGCCAAGCTGCCTGCAGCCACGGCGAGAGCTATTGGAAAGATACGGCTATACTGATCACCTGGGATGATTGGGGCGGCTGGTTCGATCACGTCAAACCACCCCCAGCGCCGGTTGCACCAGCCTGGGGGGCTGGGTATGTCTATGGCTTTCGCGTGCCGCTGATCGTGGTTTCTGCTTACACCCCGCCGCATTATGTCAGCAACACTGTCTATGATTTCGGCAGCCTGCTGTATTTTACCGAGCAGAATTTTCACCTTGGATTTATTGGTGCGGGCAACAGTATTTATGGTAATTACGCAGATTTTGCCGCGGCCCCGCGCGGCCGCATGGCAGAATTCTTTTCCCTCATAACGGCGCGCCCCTTTACCCCGATCGCCAGCCTGCGCACTGCCCAGAGTTTTATCAACGAGGCCCCGTCATCTGCGCCGCCGGACAATGACTGATACCAAGCCGCTTTGACGATAACCCTTCCATCGGCAATGCGGCTTGGTATCAGTCATTGTCTCGGCGCATCGGCCTTCGACCGGCCCCGCGCAAGCCCTCGACGACACCCTGGCCCGCCGCGAGCAGCGGGTGGCGTCCAAGGCGCTGACATTTCGCAGCGGTTGCACGATGTATTGCGCCCAAATTGCTGCCCGGGTGGAGGCGATCGTGGCAACGCGGGCTGCTATGCCTGCACAGTCGGTGCCGAGGGGAGGGGAGATGTCTAGTTTGCGTTGACACCGGCCGTGCGCCACCTTGCCTTTGCCGTGGCAGCGCCCCACCTTGGCGATGATCCCGGGATCAATGGCGGGACGCTGGGGGACGCAGGCATGGCCGTTACAAAAACCTGTTTGGTGGTGGGCGCCGGGGTCGGGGTTGGCAGCGCCATTGCACGCGCGTTTGCAGCCGAAGGCTACACCGTGTGCCTATCCCGGCGGGCGCGGAATTTGGCGGCGTTGGAAGATCTGGCGGCAAGTATCCGCGATAATGGCGGGCAGGCGTTTGCCTATGGGGTGGACGCGCGTGAGGAAACCGCGGTGGTGGCGCTGATCGACCGCATCGAGGCCGATCATGGGCCGTTAGAGGTGCTGGTGTTTAACGTCGGTGCCAATGTGTGGTTTCCGATCACCGAAACCACCACACGGGTTTACACCAAAGTGTGGGAAATGGCGGCCTTGGGCGGGTTCATTGCCGGGCGCGAGGCGGCGCGGGTGATGTTGCCGCGCGGGCGGGGTACCATTCTGTTTACCGGCGCCACGGCCAGCGTGCGCGGCCGGGCGGAATTTTCGGCGTTTGCCGGGGCCAAACATGCGTTGCGGGCGTTGGCGCAAAGCCTATGCCGGGAATTGGGGCCGCAGGGCATTCACGTGGCGCATGTGATTATTGACGGCATGATTGATGGTGCGTTCGCCCGCAGTAACTTTGCCGATATCGACGCCCGCCTGGCGCGTGGCGAGATTTTGGACCCGGCTGAAATTGCGCGCAATTATGTCTGGTTGCATAATCAGGGCCGGTCGGCGTGGACACATGAAATGGATTTACGGCCATGGAGCGAAATCTGGTGACCAAAGTTACCCACAAAACCATCGCGTTTTTCTTCGATTTCGCCAGCCCAAATGCGTATATGGCGTATCGGGTGTTGCCCGGGATTGCGGCACGCAATGGCGCCACCATTCATGCCATTCCGTGTTTGCTGGGCGGGATTTTTAAGGCCACCGGCAACCAGGCACCGATGCTGGCGTTTGCCGGGGTGCAGGGCAAGCTAGATTACGAAATGCTGGAAATGCAGCGCTTTATTAAAAAGCACCATTTAACCGCGTATCAGTTTAACCCGCATTTTCCAGTCACCACCTTGCTTGCCATGCGCGGGGCGATTTCGGCGCGCCACCATGATGTGGCGGCCGCCTACGATGAAGCGATGTTTTGCGCTATGTGGGAACGCGGCTTAAAGCTGGATGACGCGCAGGTGTTTGAACAGGTTTTGCGCGAAGCCGGTTTGCCAGTGGACGTAATTATGGCCGATTGCCATAGCCCATCGATTAAGGCGGAGCTTGTAGCGAACACCGAAGATAGCGTTGCCCGCGGGGCGTTTGGTATCCCCACGTTCATGATTGGGCGCGAGATGTTCTTTGGCAAGGAACGTTTGGGCCAAGTAGAAGAAGCATTGCACGCATGACCCCGTTTTCGGATTTGTTTGCCGCCATCAGCGAAGATGGCGTAGGTGTTCGTGCGCATGTACCGCAAGATTGGCGCCAGGGGCGCACAACGTTCGGCGGCATGACGGCGGCCTTGTGTGTGGCGGCGGCAGAAAAAATGGTGCCGGATTTGCCCCCCCTGCGATCGGCGCAGTTTGCCTTTGTGGGGCCCGCCGGCGGCGATGTGGTGATGACGCCCAGTGTTTTGCGGCGCGGTAAATCGAGTGTGTTTATCAGTGTTGATTTGGCCGGTGAAGCAGGCTTAGCAACCCGCGCAATTTTGAGTTTTGGCGCCGCCCGCGAGAGTAGTATTTCGTACCGGGCACGGCCGATGCCGGCGATGCCGGCGCCGGACGATTGCGCGCCGCTTTTTAGATCAGGCCAAGGGCCGGTGTTTTTACAGCATTTTGCGGCCTTGCAGGCAGGCGGCGGCGCGCCGATCAGCGGGGCGGCAATACCGCAGTTTTTGTTGTGGTTAAAGCATAACGATGCGCGCGCCATGGCCAGCCTACCGGGGTTGATTGCCTTAGCCGATGCGCCACCGCCGGCGGCCTTGGCGATGTTTCGCGCACCCGCACCGATTAGTACCGTGACGTGGTCGATTGATATGGTGGATGCGCAGGCCGCATTGGATGACGATGGCTGGCTGTTGATGCAGAGTTTGGGTGAGGATGCGCGCGACGGATATAGCTCGCAAGATATGGCGATTTGGACCGAGGCCGGCACACTGGTGTTGCTGGCGCGCCAGGTGATTGCGATTTTTGCTTGAGGGTTTACAGGCAAGGTTAAGTTTAAGGTCAGAATTTTCTTTTTCTGAAGAAAAAGAAACAAAAAGACTTTTTTGTTTGAGGTTGGGGGTTTGTGGCGGTGTGCGCCGAGGAGGGGGCGCTTTGCTTACCCGCCTACAATTTTTTCTTTTATATACCTAAAGCTTTGCTGTCTTGGGTGATTAACGGGGCGAGGCCGTCGCTACAAACCATCGCCGGTGGCGGGGGTTGCAAAGCGGGTGCTGGGCATCAGCCAGCGCATCGCCTGACGCAACGCGGCCCGGCGAACGCGGCCGGCAACCCCCGAGTGTGGTTTGCGGAAGGCGCCGACAGTATCGCCCCAGGCGGCACTTTCGGGGTCGGGGTGGCCCCACCAATCGGTTGACACTTCCAGCATTTCCACCCCGCCCCAAGCGGCCAACGCGCGGTAACCATCGGGGTAGAAACGCCAGCAATCGACCGGGTAGCGATGCTCGGCGCCGCGCGACGGGGCGATGAGGAAAATTAGGCCGCCGGGGCGGGTGAGACGGATCATCTCCAGAAAAGTCATCCAGAAAAATTCGACGTGCTCATAAGTTTGGCCAGACACCACAATATCGGCGGCGTTCGCCGGTAGCGGGTAGCGATACGGGTCGGTTGCCACCAGATCGACATTGGGGCCGGCAGCGGCATCGATGCCGATGTAACGGAAGTTGGGGAAAATGGCGCGGTAACTGCCGTTCACATCGCAACTGCCGATATCCACCACGGTGCCGCCGGCCGGAGCGTGGCGGCTGGCCAGCAATTGCATAAAATCGAACGAGCCTTTGTGCACTTTATAGCTCCCGTGGCGGGGGTAATCCCGCCGTCGCACGATCTTGCACGGGACCCCGGTTAAAACAATCAGGGTTAAGGCCCCAATTTGCGCGCCCCCATCTTGGCACTCCCATCTTGGCACTCCCATCTTGGCACTTTGGCAGCAAGCTACCGCGTGCCCCCTGTCGGTGACGCGTGCCCCCTGGCCGGCACCCCAGTTTCCCCCTAACCTCCCCACCGTCAGCGTCGGCGATGTCCCCGCGCAAAAAATCAACCGGAGTACCCCTAGATGCACGCCAACTTGCGCAACACCACGGCCGGCGTTTGCGGCACCTTGCTCGCAATGCTGGCGCCCGCCGCCCACGCCGCCCCGCGCGCGACAATGGCAACCCAGATCCCGGCACTTGTCGCCCAAGGCAACGCCGCCTTTGCCGCCAGCGCGGCCGCAGATGCCCCCATGCACCTGGCAATTTCGCTGCCGCTGCGCAACATGGCCGCCCTCGATGCCCTGCAACAGGATATCAGCAACCCGGCGAGCCCGAATTTCCGCCACTATATCTCGGCCGCCGATTTTGCTACGCGCTTTGGTCCAAGCGGCGCCGATTACGAAGCGGCGGCGGATTTCTTCGAGGCCCAGGGCCTGACCGTTAGCGGCCGCAGCGCCAACCGTGTGTTGCTAGATATCGATGGCCGCACCGCCGACGTTGAACGTGTGTTTCATGTAAAAATCGGGATGTATCGCCACCCCACCGAACAGCGCCTGTTTATGGCCCCCGATCGTGCGCCAACGCTGGATTTGGCGGTGCCCGTGCAACAGGTGATCGGGCTTGATGATTTTGTCCGCCCGCATGCAAAATTTGTTCGTGGCAACCAGCGCCCGCGCGCCGGCGGGAAGATCGGGTCTGGCCCCAACGGCCAGTTTACCGGCAACGACATGCGCAAAGCCTATTACCCCACCGGCACACTGACCGGCGCTGGCCAATCGATCGCGTTGTTTGAATTCGCCGGCTACAACATTGCTGACGTGAACAAGTTTTTCGCCAATGGTTACGGCCCGGCCAACACCGTGCCGGTGATCGGCGTTAAAACCGATAAAAAACCGCTTACCTGCACGGGCACGTGTGATGATGGCGAACAGGTGCTGGATATCGAATACGCCATATCGCTGGCCCCCGGCCTTGCCAGCGTGCGGGTTTATGTTGGCAGCATTGCCGAAGATATTCTCAATGCCATGGCCACCGACAATATCAGCAAAATCATTAGCAGCTCGTGGGGCTGGAGCGAGAATTTCGCCACCGACGATGCTATTTTCAAAGAATACGCGGTGCAGGGCCAAACCAACCTGACCGCCAGCGGCGATAATTCGTCGCTTGCCGCCAGCGGCCCGTGGCCGGAAGAAGATGCCAACATCGTGGCGGTTGGTGGCACCGATGTATCAACGCTCACCCCCGGCGGGGTATGGTCCGGCGAAACCGGGTGGAGCGGTAGTGCTGGCGGCCCGTCGCTTGACGCGACCATTGCCATCACCCCGTACCAGGCGCTGGTTTCCAAAAACACGCTGGGGGCTTCAACGACTCGCCGCAACGTGCCGGATATTGCGTTAAATTCGGATACCGACATGGAAATTTGCGCCAACGGCACGTGCAGCGGCGGCACCGGCGGCACCAGTTTTGCAAGCCCGATGTGGGCCGGCATTATTGCCATGGCTAACCAGCAGGCGGTGGCTGCCGGCAAGCCGGTGGTGGGCTTTATCAACCCCACCGTTTACGCGCTGGCGGCTGGCACCACTTACAAAAATCTATTTCATGATGTGCGGATTGGCAAAAGTGGCAAGTTCAGTGCTGGCATTGGCTACGATCTGGTGACCGGTGTTGGCAGCCCCAAAGGCCAGGCGTTTATCAACGCGCTGATCGCCGGGCATTAAACCAAACCAACCGCCGCGCGGAAAAATTCGCGCGGCGTATTTGGCCCGGCCCTACCCAGTATGCTTATCCGCGCATGGTGCCTGGCCGGACGCCCCGTGCGTGGTTTCATTGCGCGCAGACCGCCGCCGCGCTGTGTGCAAATTTACCGCACAGTTTTCGCCAAAAGGCGCTGCTGATGTGAAAGGGTGCGGTGGTGGGCACGGAGGGGGTCGAACCCTCGGCCATTCGATTAAAAGTCGAATGCTCTACCACTGAGCTACGTGCCCGCACCGGCGGTCTTCTAGCCGGTTTTGCTCATCAGTCAAACGGGGTGCTAGTAGCGTCCGCCATGCACCAGCCGAGCCAACCCCCGCACGATCAGCCCCCCTACCACTCCGCCTATGGTGGCCTGTGGATCGATCGCCCCGATTGGCCGCAAACCCTGGCAGCCCGTCTCGCTGCGGGCGCGATTACCCCGGCCTGTGCTGCCCTGGTCGAAGGTTTTGTGCGCGATGGCTTTGTTATTCTGAACAACGCAGCCCGCCCCGGCGCGGTTGATGCCTTTCAGGCGCAGATCAACCATGCATTTCGCGAGGGCCGCCCTGATGTGCTGTATCAACACCACGGGTCAACCCACAACCACGCCCTGACCAAGCCGGTGAACCGGCTAGGCACCCGCGTGGTCGATAGTTTTGTACCCCTGCCCCAGGCGCTCGACCTGTTCGCAAGCCCTGCCCTGCTGAGCTTTCTGTCGGCAATCTTTGCCGCCCCGCCGCTGCTGTTTCAAAGCCTCAGTTTCGACCAAGGGTCCCAGCAAGGGCTGCACCAGGATACCGCCTATGTGGTGGTGGATCACCCTTTAGAACTGGCCGCCTGCTGGATCGCCCTGCAAGATGTGCAACCAGGGTCGGGCGAGTTAATCTATGTACCGGGCAGCCACCGCTTCCCTGATTTTGCCTTTGGCGGGGCCAAAAAACACTGGCTTGCCACCACCGATGGCGACGCCGTGCACGTAGCTTGGTCGCGCTGGATACACGACGAAGCGGCACAACGCGGCCTAAGCGTGCGGCATTTTCTGCCGCACAAAGGCGATATCCTGATCTGGCATGCCGATTTGGCGCATGGCGGGGCGGCCGTTGAAAACCCAAACCTGACCCGCCAAAGCCTGGTTGGGCATTTCTGCCCGGCAACCCGCCGCCCGCGCTATTTCGACCACGGCGCCAAGCGTGACACCACACGCGAGGCTAACGGGCTATTTTATGCCAGCGAGCATTATAATCTGGCTAAGCGCCGGCGGCTTGTTAGGGTTTTGGATCGGTTGCGGGGGAAGTAAAGGTGAGTAAGAAACTTCTTTTCTGAAGAAAAGAAGCAAAAGACTTTTATGAATTTGGTGCGGCGAACGGGGTGGCAGCGTTACCCCTGACCTGCATGATAAAAGTCTTTTTGCTTCTTTTTCTTCAGAAAAAGAAGACTCTACCCGTTACCCTATCTTAGCACTAACGATCTTATCGGGTGCACTCACCGAGCCGCTGGACCCGGCGCCGCGTTTGATTTGATCAACGTGATCCATGCCTTCGGTGACTTCGCCCCAAATGGTGTACTGGCCATCCAGGTGCGACGACGGCGCGAACATGATGAAAAACTGGCTGTTGGCGCTGTTCGGGTCACCGGTGCGGGCGGCGCCCACGGTGCCGCGCAAAAATTTGGCAGTGCGGCTGAATTCAGCCGGCACATTGCCCAGCTTACTGCCACCGCTGCCGGTGCCGGTGGGGTCGCCACCTTGTGCCATAAAGCCTTCGATCACGCGATGAAACACCGTGCCATCATAAAAGCCTTCGCCGGCCAGTTGCTTCACCCGCGCCACGTGCTTGGGCGCCAAATCGGCACGCAGGCGGATCACCACAGTGCCGGTTTTTAGCTCCAGGTGCAGAAATTCGGGGGGGGTGCCGGTCTGGTTGGTGGGCGTGTCTGATTCGCTCATAAATCGTCCCTTCGATTGATGCGCCCGGTCTACCAGCGCTGCATGATCAGGTCGAGACCGCTTGCCGCGCAGGGACGCGCTTGCCCACCCGGCGGGGACCGCTTGCCCACCCGGCGGGGACCGCTTGCCCACCCGGCGGGGACCGCTTGCAATGTCATCAAATTGTCGCATTATTGATTTTGAGCGGGTGTTTTGTGACGCGAATGTCGCAAACTGTCCAAAGATATTTGCCGGGCACCGTTAGGCCGGGCATCGTCGGGGAAATGAAAAACGCGCTTACGCGCCGTGCGGCCAGACAATCTGGCGGTGCGGCGATGGGCGCCAGAAATGGGTTCTGGGCAAATGTCTACTACACGCGGCCGCTGCACAAATATGGATTATTGCTCCAAGGCGGATAGCCGCCAGGAGCTTGAGGTGCGCTTGGGCGAACCTTTCATCTGCCCGGAATGCGGCAAGCCACTGAGCGCGCCGGTGGCCGGTGGCAGCGGCGGCACCAACATGGCGCCCATCCTGCTGGGCGGTGGTTTTCTGCTGATTGCCGCCGCCGGCGGCTTGGCCGCCTGGATGATGTTTGGCCATACCAGGGCACCTGCCCCAACCGTGCCCCCCACGGCGGCAATCGCCCCACCGGCAACCCAGGCGCCGACCGCCCAAGCGCCCATACCAGCCACATCCGTCGCGATGGCGCCGGCAGCCAGCGCCGACCAGACCGTGCTTCTGCGCCTACGGGGCGATAGCGCATTGGCCAGCACCCTGGCACCCGCACTTGCCGCCGGCTTTCTCACCTTCAGCGGTGATACCAGCGTCGCCGCGGCCCCGACCGAGGCCGGCGTTATTACCGTCACCGGCCTGCGTGGCGGCCGCCAGGAAACCATCAGCATCACCTCCACCAGCACGGAAGACGGCCTGGCTTCCTTGGGCAGCGGCGGCGCCGACGTGGCGCTGGCCGCGCGCGCCATAACGCCCGCCGAAAAAACCAGCCTGGCCGCGGCCGGCGATCTTACCTCGCCGGCCGCCCAGCACGTGGTTGGGCTCGATGGCGTCGCGGTGATCGTCGCGCCAGGCAACGACCTGACGTCTGTGTCGGTGGATCAGCTGCGCGCTGTGCTTGATGGCAGCATCAAAGATTGGGGCGACCTTGGCGGCAACAGCGCCGATCTGCACCTGTTGGGCCATAAGGTGGGCGATATCAGCTTGGCCCCGGCCGCCAACGGTGCGGCTGTTGCGGCCGCCGTGCAAAAAGATACTTCAGCCCTGGCGATCGTCGCCCTCAGCGATGTGGGGAGCGCCAAAGCCCTGGCCATTACCGGTAAGGCACAAGCCGTGGCACCGACCAAAGCCAATATCACCAGTGGCGAATACCCGCTTAGCCGCAAATTGTATTTCTACACATCGCCCACCAGCCCCAACGTGCTGGTGCAACGATTTGCCGAATTCGCCGCCTCCAGCGCCGGCCAATTGACCGTGGAACACGCCGGTTTCATCGGCACCGGCGCCAAAGATGTCGTCGCCAGCGCCGCCCCCGGCGCGCCGGCCACCGCCCAAACGGCCCTCGCCGGCCTGCACAAAATCAACTTCGAAATCCACTTCGATCCCAATTCGACAGTGCCCGACGTGCACGCCATGCGCTTTATCGATGGCCTGTTTAACCTGCTGGTGTCAGAACATTCGCCGCCCAGCAAAATGGTCGTGGTCGGCTTTGCCGATAGCCAGGGCAGCGAAGCGTCCAATATGGATGTCTCGAAAAAACGCGCCGATGCGATTGCCGCAATCCTCACCGCCCGCGGCATGACCCCCGGCCGCGTGCAAGCGTTCGGATCACAAAACCCGGTCGCCGATAATGGCACCGAAGATGGCCGCATCGCTAACCGGCGGGTGGAGATTTATTTGGCGCCGTGATGCGGGGATTAGGAAAGAACCTTCTTTTCTGAAGAAAAGAAGCAAAAGACTTTTATGACGCTGGGCCTGGGGCAACGCCGCCACCGAGGTCTACTGGCTCCATTTATAAAAGTCTTTTTGCTTCTTTTTCTTCAGAAAAAGATGACTCTTTCTTACGCTTACTCAACACCACACCAGCCACTATAAACACCAGCAAAATGGCCGAAGCGCTAAAGCGGCCGAAGGCTAGGCCGCCGTGTGCCACTGGCTTATCGAGCAAATCGCCGAGTGTTGCACCCAACGGGCGGGTGAGAATGAACGCGGCCCAGAACAGGGTTGTGCGTGAAACCGCGGTGAAGCGATACAACGCCAGCACGATCACAATCCCTGCACCAAACACCGCGGCGCCACCTTCGTAGCCGAGGCCGCCGGTATCGGCTGCCCAATCGCCCAAGGCAGTGCCCAGGGTTTGCGAAAACATGATGGCGATCCAGTAGAAAATTTCCACCCGGCGCGATGTGATGTGGCTTGCAGAAATGCTGCCGGCGACACGATACCATATGGCCAGTGATGCCATCAGTAGCACGAACAAAATCGATGATCCGCCGGTGTAGCCAATGCCGAGCGAGCGATCAGCGAAATCGGCGATGGTTGTGCCGGCTGTGGTGGTGGCGATGATCACTGCCCAGTAGAGAAACGCGTGAAAATGCTTGGTGCGCACCTGGCAGGCAACGCTTGCCGCAAACAGAGCCAGAAAAATCACGCTGCTCAGCGCGTAGCCAAGCTGCAGGGTCATGGAAAGCGCATCACCCAGGGTTTCGCCTAAGGTGGTGGCGGCGATTTTTATGATCCAAAACCCCAGCGTCAGGGCTGGGACTTTGCTTCGCGAGTCGCGGGCGGCGGGCGGCATGTCAGGCGGCATCGACGCTACCGCCCCAGATCGCGTGATCAGCCCAGCCCAGGTCCGCCATGTCGGTTGCACGCAAGGTGGCGTCGCCCGCGGTAAAAAACTCATCCAGCGGCGGGGGCGTAACATCGGTGCCGGCCAGCATGGCATGGGCCTGGCCGCGATGGTGAATTTGGTGCTGAAACAGATGCAGCAACAGCCGGTCGCGCGCCTCGATCTGCAGCTGCCCGCCTGGCCGTTGCAGGGTGACGGGGGCTGCCAGATCGGCGTCGGTTAGGGCGGCGCAATGCCCTATCAGGCGCGCATCAACCCGGCTTTGCTCGTGCTGCAAACTGGCAATATCGCGGCACGGCACGCGGTTGGCCCAGGCCACCGGCCCCAGCGTGCCGCCTTCCAGCCCATCCACATAAAACCAGTCAACGATCAGATTATGGTTCAACGTTTCGCACAGGCTGGGGAAGAAACTGGTGCGCACTGCGGTAAAATCGTGCGCGCTTAGCCGCGCGCAGGCGTTCAGCAAGCGGTGATTAGCCCAGGCATTATTATGCGCCATCGCACACAACAAACGGCCAGTATCATGGGGCATGTGAACACCTTATCAGAGGCCAAATTGGCTAAACCCGGCCGCCTGGCGATGTGGCTAGCAATGTGGCTGGCGGCCATAAAAAACCCCTTCCCAGTAGCCTAGGAAAGGGTTTTTCGCACGCGGCTAAACTAAAAAATTTATTTTTTGCCGTACGCTGCCCAAAACGGCCCGCGCCGGCCAAACGGGGTGAATTGGCCTTCTTTTTGCGCCAAACGATCAGCCACCGCCCACAACACGGCGGGGTTAGCCCCCAGGCCAATGTGGCTGGCGCCGATCACTTCGATATTTTCCGCATCGTGGCGCACGCGCACCTGGCTGGTGCGCCAGTGCACCACGCCGTCGGTGCGCGAAAAGATCGATGTCGCCGGCACCGGCATATCGCCCATCAACGCTTCAATATCGGCTGGCACCGCGTGTTCGAGCTGCTCCCCCGATAGCGTGTCATAAAGCCGGCCCACGTTATTGGCGCGAAAGTCGCGGGCAAACGGGCTGCCCAGCGTTGTGATACTGCGCACGTTTTCGGTCATGTTAAGTGCCAGATCGCGCGCATAGACGCCGCCCAGGCTCCACCCCACCACCGATACTTTGCGGCCAGATTTATCGGCCAGCGCCTTGACCCGGTCCTGCAATAGCGGGCGCATGCGATACACCCCGCCGAGATTACGCCCCTGGTTCCAGCCCACAGCATTATGGCCGAGCGCGCGCAGATAGCGACGTAGCAGCTCGGTGGATCGGTCTGAGGCTAAAAACCCAGGCAAAACCAGCACGGTATGGCCATCACCACGGGGTGCCGCGGCCAGCAGGGGCAGCGTGCCGATGCCTAAGGCGAGTTCCCCCAGGGCGCGGATTTCGGCGAACAACAAAAAACGGCTGGGCGGCGGCAGGGCCGTCGCGGCAAAACTGGCAGAAGCGGCCATGTAAACTGTGTCTCCAATCCCAAAATCCCGCCGGGTAGCCCCGGTCGGCTCTATTTTTGGCGCCGATTCGCAAAACTCACGCTACACTTGCGCGCCCGTGTTGCAAGAAAGCTTTCGCCCTTTGCGTTCATCTGGCAACACGGCAGATATACCCAGCACGCGGGGGCGCAGCTTTGCCTAAGCTGCCGCCCATGCCATCACAGCGTGCCCTAACTTGGTTCGGCTCACCCGATACGGAGGACCTCATGCCTAAAAATCGCAATCTCTGCAGCCCCGGCCGTTCGCTGTGAGCGCCGTTGATACGCTGCCGCGGGAAGTTGCCTGCGAAGATCGGCTGATCACGCTGCGCTACATGGCGGTAGAAGACGAAGCCGCCGTGCTGGCCTTCGCGCAAGCCTTGCCCGACCACGATATGCTATTTTTGCCGCGCGATATTGCGCAACCCAAAGTGCTATCGGCCTGGGTGCGCGAGATTGGCCGCGGCACACTCACCACCGTGCTGGCGCTTGATGGTAAAACCGTGGTTGGCACCGCCGCCATCGTGCGCGATCCCCATGCGTGGTCGCCCCATGTTGGCGAATTGCGTGTGGTGACATCGGCCGGCATGCGCGGCAAAGGTTTGGGCCGCGCGATGATTGAAACCTGCTTTGCGATTATGTTGCAAAATGGCATGGAAAAAATCACCGCCCAAATGACCCTGGATCAGACCGGCGCCATCGCGGTGTTTGAAAGTTTGGGCTTTCGCAGTGAAGGGTTGCTGCGCGAACAGGTGCAAGATCGCCAGGGCAAGCGCCACGATATCGTGATCCTGAGCCACGATGTCGCCAAAATCATGGGCCAGATGACCGCCTACGGTGTTGCATCATCGTTCTGATATAAGGCAGACTTAGCGCGCGGGCGGCCCAAGGCTTCGGGCCGCCCTGCCGCCCCGGAGCATCCATGGACGAACCCGAGTATGCAGAACCCAATTTCACCGAAGATGATTTCCCCGAGGATATTTATTTATCCGCGTTTTTGGATATCCGCGCCGCCGTGCAAAGTGGCGCGTTGGTCAGCGCCTGGGATCACTACGATAAATATGGCCGCGCCGAAATTGCCCGTGGCGGCCGGCCATCGCCGTTTCATGGCGGCAGGCCGGGCATACAACGATCGGTGCTACCGCCGCGGGTGGTGGATGAACCAGTGCCGCAATCGCCAAAACACATCAGCCTGACGGCTTCTAAAAAAGCGCGGCCCTATGTGGCGCCAAAACCGCCAGCCAAGCGGGCCAAATCGGCCGAAGATCAGTTTTTAGAAACGCTCTATCTGGCGCAAAATCCCGATGTAGCAGCGGCCATCGCGCGCGGCGAAATCGCCAGCGGTTTATCGCATTGGCTGGCCGTGGGCGCCGAGCAGGAACGCGCAGGGTTGCGCCCAACCTTGGGCGAGGATCAGCTTTATGTCGGCGTGCCGCCGCCCGGTTTGGGCACTGACCCCGACATGACCGGGTTTGATGCAGAAACCTATTTTGTGCTGTATCCTGATGTGCGCTTGGCGGTGAACAATGATCCCGCCGCAGCCAAGGATCACTGGCTCAACCATGGTCGCTTTGAAGGCCGCAACGGGCCAGGCATCGCCCCCTATAAAGCGTGGAAAGCAAGCCCCGCCGGAGTGCTTGGCAAACCGTTTGGCATCAATATTTTTGGGCCGTTTGCCGCAACATCTGGCCTAGGCACCGCCGCCCGTGGGCTTGCCCGCGCGGTGGCCAGCAGCGGCATCCCGTTTGCCCTGCACGCGTTTGACGTGAGCCGCGCCCTGCCCCGCATCACCAGCGCCGAACGCGGCCGCAAGCCTGAATATCGCATCAATTTGTTGCTGGCCAATGCTGACCAAGTGGCGCGGTTGGTGGCACTTTACCCCGCCGGCGCATTCGATGATGCGTATAACATTGGCGTATGGGCCTGGGAATTAGCAAATTTCCGTAACGATTGGTACTCGGCGTTTGCCCCCCTTGATGAAGTATGGACCAATAGCGCCTTCGAGATGGAAAGTATTGGCGCCGTGGCGCCGGTGCCGATGCACAAAATCCGCCTACCCGTAGAAGCCAACAGCCTAAAATCGGACGATGCGCGCGACCTGTTTGGCATACCGCGCGACCGGTTGGTGTTTTTGGTGGCGTTTGACGTTGGCAGCACGTCGGCGCGCAAAAACCCGCGCATGGTGGTGCAGGCGTTTCGCGACGCTTTTACCGGCGACGAAAACGTGTTTTTAGTGATCAAGTTTCATTCGACATCATTGGAACCGGCGATTACCCGCGATATTACGCGGGCGCTAAAAGGTGCCGATAACGTGTTGGTGATCGCCGATCGCCTCACCGATCACGATATGGCGCAGTTGCAGGCGGCGTGCGATTGTTTTGTCTCGGCCCATCGCAGCGAAGGTTATGGGCTGAACATTGCCGAATTCATGGCCCAGGGCAAACCGGTGATCGCCACTGCGTATTCTGGCAACATGGAGTTTTTCGACGATAAAACCGGTTTTCCGATCGAGTACGCGCTGACCGAGGTGCAAACCGAAGCCGGCCCCTACATGCCGTTTGCGGTGTGGGCGGAACCATCCAAAGATAGTCTCATCGCGCAATTCAAACGGGTTTACGAAAACCAGGCCGATGCGTGGAAACGCGGCCGTGCGGCGGCGGCCAAAATGCGCACCGAGTTTAGCGTGGAAGCGGTCGGTGCCGATATCGCCACACGGTTGCACGAGATTGGCCTAGATGCCCAGTTACCCGAATTTATCAACTGGCTTGGCCAAGCACGTGACCTGACCGGGCCTGCTTTGATCGCGGCGTTATCGCCACATGATCGCCACGCCATCATGGCGCTGGGCCAGCGCCGCCCGGTGATTAGCTTGATTGTACCGGTGTACAACGTAGCGCCCGCGTTTTTACGCGCCTGTGTGCAATCGGTTACCGTGCAAACCTACCCGTTTTGGGAGCTCTGTCTGTGCGATGATGCCAGTACCGCGGCGGAAACGATTGCCGTGCTGGATGAATTGCAAGGTAGCGATCCGCGCATTCGTATTCGCAGGCTTAGCCAAAACCTTGGTATCGCCGGAGCATCTAATGCGGCCGCCGAAATGGCCAGCGGCGAATTTATTGCCATGTTAGATAACGACGATACCATAACGCCAGATTGCCTGTTAGAAATCGCCCGCGCCCTGTTCGCCGATGGCACCATTGATGTTATTTATACCGATGAAGACAAAATAGATGCCGATGGCAAGCTGATCGATACCTATTTTAAGCCGGATTATTCGCCAGAACATCTCGAATCCGTCATGTATATTCTGCACATGCTGGTGGTGCGTAAAAAGCTGTTCCTGCAGCTTGGCGGTTTTCGCGAAGACTTTGCCGGCGCGCAGGATTACGATCTGATGCTGCGCCTATCGCGCCACACCCATAACGTGCACCACATTCAAAAAGCTTTATACCATTGGCGCGCCGTGCCGGGATCGGCCGCCGCTGTGGTGGATGCCAAACCTTGGGCGCTGGATGCTGGCGAGCGGGCACTGGCGGAACACGTGCACGAAAAACACGGCCGCAAGGCCCGTGTTGAAAAAGGTTTGCTGCCCGGCACGTTCAGGGTGCGCCGCGATATTGCCGGCGTGCCCCGCGTATCCCTGTTGATCCTGACCAACAACGCCGAGATCGACCTGCCCGGCCGCGGCCGCTTCGCCATGGTCGATAACATGGTGGATAGCATTCTGCGCCGCACGACCTACCAAAATTACGAAATTGTGGTGGTGGATAACAGCAAACTCAGCAAAGCCCAGATTGCGCGTTTCAAAGGGCTGGGGGTGCGGGTGGAAAATTTCACCGGCAAGGTGCAGCCGTTTAACTACGCTGCCAAAGCCAATTTCGCGGTTAAAATGTGCCGCACCGAATTACTGGTGCTGCTGAACGACGACATGGAAATTATCAACGAAGATTGGCTCGAAGCGCTGGTGGAACTGGCGCAAGACCCCGAAATCGGCGCCGTCGGCGCCCGTTTGCTGCACGCCGATGGCACCGTGCAACATGTTGGCTGCGTGATCGGGGTTAATGGCGGGTCCAGCCACGTGTACCATTCCTACCCTGGCGAATTTGTTGGTTATAACGGGTTTACCCATTTGATCCGCAATTATTCAGCGGTGACCGGCGCCTGCTTTGCCACCCGCAAATCTGTGCTGAGCCAGGTTGGCGGGCACGATGAAAGTTTTGCGGTTGATTTTAATGATACAGATTTATGCTTGAAAATTTTGGAAGCTGGTTACCGCGTGGTCTACACGCCGTACTGCCAGTTGTTTCATTTTGAAGGGGCCTCGGCGCCGCGTAATTACCAAAACCCTGATGAACGCCGCCGGTTTGTGGCGCGCTGGGCCAGGTATATGGAGAACGATCCCCATTTTAACCCGAATTTTGCGAAGAACAGGTTTGATTTCACCGTGGCTGAGTAGCAGGGACACGGGGCCGTCGGCAGTGGCACCAAATCGATTTTGTTATCCACCAAACGTCCGGGGGGCCTCAATGTCAGCAGATACACCCAAATTAGCGGGCAACAGCCCCACCCAGCCTGTCACCATCACTAGGCTATTGGCGGGTAAAACAGCCGCCGAGTGGCGCGCCCTTTATCGCGATGCCTATGATTGGGGCCCTGATTGTGGCCGCGAGGTAGTGCCCGATTAAATCACCCACGCACGACTGGCGCAGCTACCCTGTGGCGGACCAAAGCCGCTGGCATAATACTCCGCCTCAGGCCCTCGTTGCTAACGCAAACCGCTCCGCCACCAGCAAATCGGCCCCCGGCGCCGCCTCGGTAAACACCGCCAGATCGCGCACCCAGCGCGGCCCGGCCAGCACGCCGGCAAAATGCGCCCGTGCTGCCGCCATCACGCCATCCTGTTCGCCAACCGCCAACCGCCGGGTTAGCGTCATGTGAAAGCACCAGCGTTCGCATACATACGGATACCCGTGCGCCGCCAGCAGCGCCTCACCCACCGCATCCAGCCCCGCCCCACGCCTACGCGCCAATTCCGCCGCATCCGGCTGCAACCGGTGCCGATCGGTCGCCCGCACCGCCGCCTCGGCCAAGGCCTGCATTTCTGCACAGGGTGCGGCCAATGTCAGCGCCAAAAAACCGTCAATCAGAGATACCTGCAGCGCCGGCAAAGCAAACGCCGCACACCCATCCGCCACCCCGCGGGCGGCGGCCAAAAATTCATCCCAGCCGGTGGCAAGCCGCATCGGCGGGCGCAAGGTGGCGTGAAACCCGTAGCGCCGCGCATCGGCGGTTAGGCCCGAAAACCCCGCCACGTCACGCGCCACCAATGCCGCCCCGGTTTCCGCATCGCGCCCGAGCCAGGCACAGCCGGCCCGCCACAGCGCATCATCAACAGCCGGCGCCCAGTAAATCGCCGCCCGCATCAAAACACCCGCACCCCAGCGCACCACGTGGCAACCACCACCGGCAGCCCATCGACCAGCCGCACCCGCACCAAATCAGCCCGCAAGCCCGGCACAATGCGCCCGCGATCGCTAAACCCTGCCATCGCGGCAGGTGCCGCACTGATCAGCCCCGCCGCATCGCACAACTCCAAATCCCCGGCAGCCGCCAGTGCAAACGCCGCTTCTACCAGGGATGCCGGCACGTAATCGGACGCCAGCGCATCCACCAGGCCTGCGCGCACTAAATCGCGTACCGCCACGTTGCCGGTGTGCGACCCGCCGCGCACCACATTCGGCGCCCCGGCAATAATGCCTTGCCCGCCGGAACGGGCAACTTGGGCCGCCTCCAGGCTTACCGGAAATTCTGCAATACCAATGCCGAGCGCAATGTTTTCAGCAACTTCGGAGGCTGTGCGATCATCGTGGCTGGCTAGCACCACGGGCAACCCGGCAAGCAGCGTTAGCAAGGCTGCCCGATTGGCCTCGCGCATTGCCGCGCGCTGGGCTGCCAGCACGGCAATGCGCTGCTCGGTCACTTCCGCGCGCTCCCCATCACCCAGGCGCATCACCCGGTAGCGCGCCACATCGGCATACTGCCCATACCCTGGCGTGTGATCCATCAAGCTGACCATACGCAAGCCCGGGTGGTGCAGCGCCACCGCCAGCTTTGCCAGCATGTCGGTTGCCGGCAATTCACAGCGCAAATGCAAAAAATGCTCAACCCGCAGCACATCGTGCAAGGCCTGCAAATCCGCCGCCCCTTCGACATAAGTACGATGGCGATCCTCGTCAAAACCCAGATCGCCGACACACAGCGAATCAAACACTGTGGTGACGCCGGCGGCCGCACAATGGGCATCGTGCATTATCATGGCCGATCGCGACGGCCAGCGGGTTTTTTGCCGCGGCTGCACCTGGCGTTCCAAATTATCGGTGTGCAGATCAACCGCCCCGGGCAACACAAAATCGCCCTGGCAATCGATGACGGGACAGTCAAACAGCCCGGAGGGATCAAACTGCCCACCCACCCGCTCGATCGCGCGGCCAAACGCCACCGCGCCACGCACAACCGCGCCCGGCAACACAAGGCGGGCGTTGGTCAGCACAGAGCGCATGGTCACATCCGGGTCGCCTGCAAGGCTTGCACCAGACCGGCACGCCGCACGGAGAAAAAGGGTGGCTCCCGAAGTAGGACTCGAACCTACGACAAAGCGATTAACAGTCGCTTGCTCTACCAACTGAGCTATTCGGGACCCGTTCGCCGGCTATAGCCAACCCGCCCGGCCCGGTAAACCCCCAACTGTCACATCGCCACAAACCAACGCATCCGGGCCAAAGCATCCAGGCCAAAGCATCAGGGCTTGACCCCAACCGCCACAGCAGGCAAAACCCGCGTTCGCCGGGCGTCGGGTGACGCGCCGGTTTTACTGTTTTTCCACGGTGATGCTGCCCATCAGCAAGGCAGCCCGTGGCCGTTAGAGGTGCGTGATGGCTAAGAGTAACGTGGTGCAGATCAGGTTGGTGTCGACCGCGGAGACGGGTTATTTCTACGTCACCAAGAAAAACGCCCGCACCAAAACCGCCAAAATGGAATTCAAAAAATACGATCCCGTGGTGCGCAAACACGTCGTGTTCAAAGAAGCTAAAATTAAGTAATCCGCCCCGCCCCTTTTGTCGGGCGGGTCCATTTGCTGTCATCTAATCTTCACGGCCGGGGTGCTTACCACCCGGCCGTTTTGCGTGGCACAGGGATGTGGTTTGGTCGGGGGTAAAACCCAAACCAAAATCACCCAACCCCTGGGATATCCCCGCCATGTCGCACACCCTTAACGTTGATCAACGCCCGCAAAGTTTTGGCGCAAGCGTTGCTAATGCCGGGCTATTTTTTCGCCGTTGGATGGCAAACCCACTGCAAATGGGCTCCATCGTGCCATCATCGCAATCGCTATGCAGCCGCGTGGTGCGCCACATGCACATCACCCCCGGCCAGGCCGTGCTGGAACTCGGCGCCGGCACCGGGGTGATTAGCCGCGCCATGGTCAACCATGGCCTGCCGCCAGAAAAACTTTTCGTGGTTGAAATCGTGCCCGAAATGGCAACCCACCTGCGCCAGGCCCTGCCCGGCGCTAACGTGATCGAAGGCGATGCCCGCGAATTGGCCGATCTCATCCCGCAACACTGGCACGGCAAAATCAGCACCGTGGTCTGCGGTATCCCGCTGGTGCTGCTGCCATTAGCCCAGCAACGCCGCTTTATCGACGCCATCGAATCGGTCGCCCCGGGCGTCGGCTTCCTGCACTTCAGCTACTGCGTCACATCCCCCCTGCCCTACAAAAAACACGCGCTGACCGCCAAACGCGAAGCCTGGACGCCGCTGAATTTCCCCCCCGCTTCCGTGTGGCGCTACACACCCACTGGCCTGTAGGGAAAAGGCCAAGACAAGAAGAAAAAGAAACAAAAAGACTTTGTATGCTGGTCCTGGGGCAACGCAGCCACCGCGACCTCCGCACCAACATGATAAACGTCTTTTGCTTCTTTTCTTCAGAAAAGAAGACCTTTCCTAGCAATCCTTACCTAAGGTGCCCCATCCCCACTATCGCCATCAGGCTGGTCCCCGCCACCAATCTGAGCGCCGATAAACAGCGGTTGGCCATTGCGCAGGATGCGTAGCACCACGGCCTGGGCAGGGTTGGCGGCAATGGCGGCGCGAATGGCCCGGGCTGCCTCGGCGGGCGTGGATACCGCTTTATCACCTACGCCGGTGATTAGGTCGCCGGCTTGCAGGCCGGCCGATTCGGCGGGTGATCCGGGTTTGATCTCGGTAATAATGGCTCCGCGGGCGCTATCGGCCAGGTTGAGCTGCTGACGTAGCTGCGGCGTGATAGGGGAGAGATTGACCCCCAACCCGCCGGAGCCACCTTCGCCGTTATCGCCAACGCCGGCGGCACCTTGATCGGCGGCAAGGGTAGTGACGGTGACATCCAACGATTCAGCCGCGCCGTTGCGGATGATTTTTAAGGACGCGTGGCTGCCGGGAACGACGCCCGCAATGGCGATGGCCAGTTCTTTGGGCGATCCCACTTTGGTGCCGTTCACGCCGAGGATCACATCGCGCGGTTGCAGCCCGGCGCGGGCGGCGGGGCTATCGGGTTCTACACCGGCAACCAGGGCGCCGCGATCTTCGTTATCCGCCTCAGGCAATTTCAGTGCGCCGGCCATGGCGCTGGTGACTGGCTGGGTTTCAACACCGATATAGCCGCGGGTGACATGGCCGGATTTTTTTAACTGCGCGACGATGGCTTTCACCGTGTTGGACGGGATGGCAAAGCCAATGCCGACCGAGCCACCCGATGGCGAGGTGATGGCGGTGTTAACCCCGACCACTTTGCCATCCTGATTAAACAGCGGCCCGCCGGAATTGCCTGGGTTGATGGCGGCATCGACCTGCATAAAACTGTCGTATGGCCCTTCGCCAATGTCGCGGCCCAAGGCCGAGACAATACCCAAGGTGACCGACCCGCCGAGGCCGAACGGGTTACCAACGGCGACAACCCAGGCGCCTGGTTCGGCGGCGCTAGAATCACCCAGCAAAATAAAAGGCAGGCGTTTTTTTGAGGTAATTTTCAACACTGCCAGATCGGTGCGGGCATCGCGGCCGAGGATTTTGGCGGGCAATTCGGTGCCATCGGCCAGGGTGACTGTCACCGAAGTGGCACCTTTCACCACGTGGTTATTGGTCACCACGGTGCCATCGGCATCAATGATAAAGCCCGACCCGCGGGCTTCGGTGGTGCGTGGCCGGCTCGGCTGGGCCTGGCCGAACGGCACGCCGGGGAAGGGGAAGCCGGGAAAGCCGGGGAACCCGCCCTGCATCTGCGGCTGTTCATCGGCGGGGACGCGCATTTTGCTGGTGATCGACACCACCGCGGGTTTGACCTGTTTTACCAAGGCGACGAAATCCGGCAGCGCGTGGGGCAGCTCGGTTGGCTGAATAGCGCCTTCGTGCTGGGCGGCGTCGCCGGCGAAGGCGGGCAGCGGGGCACTGAGAATTACGGTCAGGGCGGCGGTGGAGGCAAGCAGGGTGGCGGTCAGGCGGCGGTGTTTGGTGCGGGGGGCCATGTGGTCTCCGGTGGTTGCGTTTAGTGGTGGGGCCGTACGGCCGCGACGAGGCCCAATAACCCTAACCCACCAAACCGCAGCCTGACAGGGCGATGAAATGAACGTCATGCGGCGCCCGCGGTGGCCCGCCTCGGCCAGCCCCCGTCTGCCCTACTGCCTCAACCGTTTGCGCCGGCGCGGGATTAGGGCAATGTCGTGGCCAGGGAGACTGAACATGACAAAAACTGGTATTGAGCTAACCGGCGAACCCGACGAAACCACCGTGGCGCTTAACCCGCTGGTGGGGGTGGCGCGCGAAGATTTGCTCGGCGCGGTGGCGATGATGCTGCGCGAAACCGCCGGCAAGCCGGTGAACACGCTCAAACACATGGGCAAGCTGGGCGGCGAAGTGGTGCGCATTGTCAGCAACCGGTCTGATCTGCAACCCGAAAAGGGCGACAAGCGATTCGCCGACCCCGCCTGGCGCACCAACCCGTTTTACCGGGCCGGCATGCAATATTATTTGGCCGTACGCAAAGGCATGGGCGATTGGATGGCCGATCTGGATTTTGACGAAACCGAGCGCGCGCGGGCGAGCTTTGTAACCGGCATGATCATGGATAGCCTGGCGCCGACCAACGCGCTGCTGGGCAACCCATCGGCACTAAAGCGGGCGTTTGAAACCAATGGAGGGTCACTGCTGCGCGGCCTGAGACACGCTTACGAAGACATGACCCAAAACGATGGCATTGTTAGCCAGGTTGATAAACGCCCGTTCAAGGTGGGCGAAAATCTGGCAACATCGAAAGGTGCTGTTGTATACCGCACCGAAATGATGGAGCTACTGCAGTATGCGCCGGCCACCGATGAGGTTTACGAAACCCCGCTGCTGATTATTCCGCCACAAATCAACAAAGCGTATGTCAACGATCTCACGCCGCAAAAAAGTATTATCCGGCTGCTGACGGCGAGTAAAATTCAGCCGTTTATGGTGAGCTGGCGTAACCCTACCGCCGAACATCGCGATTGGGGCTTGGATGATTATGTGCGCGAATTGGTGACCGCCATTGCGGTAATTTGCGAGATCACTGGCAGCGCCAAGATCAATATCTCGGGCGCGTGTTCGGGCGGCATAACGGCCGCAACTTTGCTGAGCAAATTGGCGGCTAGCCACGATGACCGCATCAATGCCGCAACCTTGATGGTGTGCGTGCTTGATCCCCAGCGCAACGATAGCACTACCGGTGCGCTGGTATCCGATCACGGCATTGAACTGGCGCGTCAGCGTTCGGCAAAATCTGGTGTGCTATCAGGGGCATCACTGTCACGCACGTTTGCCTGGCTGCGGCCGAACGATTTGGTGTGGAATTACGTGATCAACAATTACCTGCATGGCGATGACCCGCCGGCATTTGATGTGCTGTTCTGGAATAACGATTCAACCAATTTGCCGGCGCGTTTGCATTCCGATTATCTGGATGTGTATCAGCACCAGCCGTTTTCCAACCCCGGCAAAGTAAAAATCGCCGATCATTTGGTGGATCTGACCAAGGTGACGCAGGATATTTTTGTGGTGGCCGGGGTTACCGATCATATCACGCCGTGGAAAGCGTGTTACCGGCTAACCCAGTTGGTGGGGTCGCCCAATGTTGAATTTGTTCTGTCCCAAGCGGGCCACATTCAGGCGCTACTAAACCCGCCGGGCAACCCAAAAGCAAAATATTTCAAAAGCGACAAACGCCCACCCGCCGATGTTGATGCCTGGCTTGCCAATGATGCGCGCGAACATGCGGGATCGTGGTGGCCATTATGGGCAAGCTGGCTGCAAGCGCATTCGGCTGTTGTGAAGGCCGCACCCGCAACCGTGGGATCGGCCGCGCACCCCGCCGGCGATGCCGCCCCCGGCCATTACGCCTTTACCTGAGCCAAAGGATTTTCTCGTGCCGCATAACGTCACCCGCCTACACGCCCCGCCGCGCGCGCCGCACATTCAAACCATGCAAGCGTGGGGCCGCAAGTTTCGTGTGGCGGTGTGGCAAGCGCAAGCCCGCCCAGGGCACGAGCCGGGCCGGCCGTTGTTATTTTTTAACGGCATCGGCGCCAATATGGAATTGATGGCGCCGTTGGCTGCGTGGCTGCCCGATCGCGATATTATTACCTTTGATATGCCGGGTGTGGGTGGATCGCCCAACCCGCTTATTCCGTACCGGTCGTGGAGCATGGCACTGTGCGCCACGCGCCTGCTTAACCTGCTTGGTTACAAAGACAAAGTTGACGTGATGGGGGTAAGCTGGGGCGGCGCCATGGCGCAGCAATTTACCTTTCAGCATGCCGATCGTGTGGGCAAACTGGTGCTGGCGGCAACCACCGCCGGCATGTTGATGGTGCCCGGCAACCCGCGCGCCCTGGTAAAAATGGCCAACCCGCGGCGCTATGTTGACCCCAACTATATGCGGGCGAATTTCGAAACCCTATATGGCGACGAACTGGGCGATAGCGACCACACGCATAATCTGCGCGCCCCATCACAGCGCGGCTATTTGTATCAGCTTGGCGCCATGGCGGGCTGGACCAGCGCGTTTTTTCTGCCGTTTTTGCAGCAAAAAACCCTGGTGATTATGGGCGAAGATGATCAGATCGTACCCCTGGTGAATGGCCGATTTTTGGCCGGGCTTATTCCACGCGGCCGGCTAGAAGTGGTGCCGGGCGGGCATTTGTTTATGGTAACCAAGCCGAGCAGTTCCATCCCACTGATCGATGCGTTTCTCGCCGAACCGGATGTGGACGTAATGGTTGGCGCCACGCCCGGTGTGCGGTTGAGCGCTTGAACTTAGCGTCGCGCGCCGGATACTGTTAGGCACCGGCGGGCGGGATTGAGCCCCTGCCCCGCGGTCAGGCTGCCACTCTTTGCCGGTAGAGTATTGACACGATGGCGGTGGGTGCAGGCGGCAGGCCGTCGCGTAGGACGCCACCTGTTCTGGCCGTTTTTCCTGGCATCTTTGAACAAGCAAGCCGTTTCTGGATAGGTTTTTGATATAACCTTGCAACAATTTCTGCCCGCGTCAAAATAAACCGATCATGATAAAACTCAATACATTTAGCATAGCATCTGCCTTGGTGCTGGCCCTGGTGTTGGCTGTGGCTGGCGCGCCCATGGCGGCCCGCGCCCAGATCATTGTGCCCAGCCTTGCTGGCGATTACGAAACGCTCACCGAAAAAGCCGCCATCACCGCGATAAACCCGGCCACACGCATGGTCACCCTAAAAGGCCCCGACGGCGCCGAGATTGCCATGAAGGCAGGCCCCGAAGTGCATAATTTTAGCCAGATCAAAGTGGGCGACACGGTGAATGCGGTGTACGCTCAGTCTGTGCACTTCAAACTGCACGCGGCCGGCACCAAAGCACCTGATATGAGCGTCGCTTCGGCCGCAGGTGCCGCCAAACCCGGCGCCAAGCCAGGCGCCGGTGCCGTGCAGCAAACTGTGGTGACGTTAAGTATCGCCGCCGTTGATATGGATGCGAAAACGGTGGATTTGGTGCCCGAAAATGGTGGCCCGGTGCAAACCCTTCACGTGCGCGAAGCCCCGCGCCAAGCGATGCTAAAACACGTCAAGCCGGGTGACCTGCTTACCATCGTTTACACCGAGGCTTTTGCGCTGTCGGTGCAACCGGCAGCAAGCGCCGATTAAGCGTTGCTGATGGTTTCAGTCTAAACCCTATCGGTTTTTAAACAGTGGTACCGCCGAATGCCCAGCATTCGGCGGCTTCATTTGTTTGAATCTAACACTTTAGCAAACGCCCGGGCAAAACTGTGGGTGTCGCCGGGCCAGCGGGCCGATACGTAATTGCCGTCAACCACAACAAACGCCGCCGTATCGTTTGACCAACTATCGCGGTTCAGCCCGCCGGTTTTCGCGCCGCGATTAGGGTCGTTAACCGCGACATCACAAAAATCGTCAGGCGATTGCAGCGCCCGGGTCACTTCTTGCTGCACCGACATAAACCCCGCCGCCTGGCCGGCGGTTTCGCTATACGTGCGGTAATAGCTGGGGTCCCAAAACCGCAACACCCGGCCGGCTTGCCAGCCGGCTTTTTCCAAAGCCCAGGTCAGCGCCGTGGTGCGCCTGCCGTACAGCACCGATTTGCCGGTGACCGGGTTAATGCTACGCGCCGCCAGCAGCACACCATGGCAAATGGCCGCCACCGGCACATTGCCGGCAAACGCTGCCACCACCAAACTTTGTAACGCCGGGCTGTCGATATACGCACGCATGCCACGCGCCCGGTGGCCGCCGGGTAACACCAAGCCATCAACGCCGGTAAGGCTACAGGCCGCCCAGGTGACCGGTGCGTGGTAACATCGATCGGCCAGCATAGCGGCGTAGGCCGCCCGTGCATCGGCGTTGGCGCGTAGTAACCGCCCTGCCCCAACCAGCCGGCGCAGGCCGGGAATAAACCCCCACAGATCCATTCCCTGACCAGTCACCATGATGTCATCGGCGGCGGCCGGCCGGCCATCGGGTGTGGCGAATCGCACAATGTGGCCAAGGGCGGTGAGCACCTGCCAGGTAACCGCCGCCTCGGTGGGGTCAAAATCGCGGGCTGGCAGCAGCATGAGGATTTGGGGCAACGGGGCTCCGATGCGGGGCATAAGGGAAGGAAAGGTCTTCTTTTCTGAAGAAAAGAAGCAAAAGACTTTCACTATGCTGGGCCTGGGGCAACGCTGCCACCGAGATCTCCAAACCAGCGTATTAAAAGTCTTTTTGCTTCTTTTTCTTCAGAAAAAGAAGACCTTAATTCTTAATCCTGATCCAACCCCCACTCAAGTTTCTCAGCCTCCAGCTCTGCGGTCAGCTTGGCCATAGCGGCCGCAGCACGCCATTCGCTGACGCCGGTCAGCAACACCGGCAGCATTTCGCACAACGCCCAGCCGCAGGCGCCGGCGAGCCAGGCGGTGGCGAGCACCGCGGGGTCGGTCAGGCAATCCAGGCTGGCGGCAATCGAATTACCGCCCTGCACCACGCGCCAAACCGGGGCTGCGGTAAAGGTGACCCCCATTAGGGTTACTGCGCGGGTGATTGGTTTTGCCGGGTTGCGTTCGCTGACCGCCGCGATCAGGGCGGGGGCGAGCAGAATGGCGGCCAGCAGCGTGGCGGCGGTTGCAAAGGTTAGCGCGGCGCCGCACAGCATACCGTGCAGCCAAGCATGCGACCCGCGCGGTTTGGCGAGTTTGCTAACATCTGTTATGCTAACGCGGGCTTTAGCCAAGGGCTAGGCGCAGCCCGGCGGCGCAGGCGGCGATAAGGCCGATACTGGCAGCAAGGTCGTGGCCAAGTTTTAGGTTGGCCGTTTTGCGCCGCGGCGCGCCGGCGGCGATATCGGCCAATAGGGTTGCCAGAAGCTTGGCGCGGTTGGCGGCGTCGGTGGCGGCGGTGCGGTCGGCATCGCGCTCGGCCGGATTATCCAGCACGGCCAGCATGGGAGCGATACCACCAGCCTGGGCCAGGATCACCAGCTGGGCCTGGGCCGCTTCGCGCTGGCTGCGGCTTTGCCAATGCGCGAGCGACGCCCCCGATGCCGCCAGCAACCAAGCAGCAAGCCCGGGCAGCGGTTGCGGGTGCAGCCGCACCTGCAGGCGGGCGAACAGGCGCAGAATGGCCAGTTGGTCAGCAGTGGTGGTGAGGCCGGCGATACTGGCGGCATCGTTTTGCATGGCGCCATCGCCGTGGGCGGCAATAAAACAGGCAATGCTGGGATCTATTGGCGGGTGCTTGCGATCGGCGCTGGCACTGGCCTGTTCAAGGGCTGCGAGCAGATCGGCGAGCTTGGTCGGCAGCCGCCCGCCCAGTAGCGGCGAGGCGCAGGGCAGCCCAGGGTTAAGCACACACACCAGCCGCGCAATGCCGCCGGCGATACCGCGCAGTAACAGCAAGGTGCGCCATTCGCGGGCTTCCGCCACAATGGTGCGGCGCGCCCGTGGCAGGCAGGCGGCGTAACTGGCGATAACATCATGGGCGATGATTTCCGCAATCGCATCGGCGCCAAGGCCAGCGCCCGTGCCCTGCCCGGCGCCACTGGCTAGCGCCGGGCCCAGCCCGTTGGGAAACACTGCGATGCCACGCCACACCAGGGGGGCTAGGGGGTCGAGCACGGCGATGGCGCGCATCACTGCCAGGGGGCCTGCGAAACCGTCATCATCGGTATCCAATGTGCGGGCGTGCACGCAATCTTCCAGTTTTAGCGCAAGCTGACTATCGCCCAAGCCGCGGCGGATCCAGTTATCAATTTGGCCCGAGCGCAACGCGGCGGTGGCGGCATCTGGGGTGCTAGCCATGGCATAGGCCAAATCGCGAGCCGACCACGCCATGCTGCCGGCGAGATCGATCGGGCGTTGCGCGCGGCGCGGCGGACGGGCGGCCAGGCGGCGAATGCGGGCGGTTTCAGGGGTTAATAGGGCCGCCGGTGTTGGCCGATGGTCGGGGACTTCCGCCAGCATCGCGCGCAGTAAATCGGCCAGCATCGGCGGTAGAACCGTGCCGGCAGTGAGCGCTTCATAGCAGCCGAGTTCGATTTTGCGGCGGATGATTTCGCGCTCATCAATGCCGGCCAGCGGCACAACGCCGCGGTGTAGCGTCAGCAAGGTTACCCCCAGCGCATAAACGTCATCGGCGATCAGCCCAGGGCCGCGCGCCGTGGGGTGGCACCAGGCGACGTAGGGCGGTTCAAACACCGCCCCTTGATGGCTGGCCGGCGGTGCCGCAAAGCCCGGGCCAAGCATCACCGGGGTGTTGCGCCCGGCCGTAAACAGATTATCCGGCCGCACTGCGCGGTGGGTAAGGTGCAACGCCGCCAGTTGATCGAGGGCTGCCGCCACCGGCAGCAAAACAGTTTGGATAAGCTCCGCCTCGGGCATGGGGCGGGTGAGATCAGCAAGCGAGCTGGCCGGCAGGCCGGGGAAAATAACGAACAGCGCCATAGCACCAGTGGCCGGGTCGCGGCCGGTGCCAAAATCAACCGGCAGCACAGTATTGACCGCCTGCGCGGCCGGCGGCAGCGCCAGATAGCCGGCCTGCGGCGGTGCGGTTTGCGCACAGGGCAGTGCCAACAATCGCCGCGCGGGATCACGGCGGTCCTGTGCCACATACGCGCGCACACCATTAATGCGCGGCGCCAAAGCCGCAGGATCAAGAGCGTAGTAAAGGGCAACCAGGGGCGCGGACTCGGCCATCGCGCCAGCATGGTGCCGCCATGGTTGAGGAACGGTAAGCATCTGCCCTGTTCGTGACGAAAAAGAACGCGGCCCACCGGCGCAACGCTCCCCCCCGCCGCATGGCTTTGCGCAGGGGGCCATTTTGCACCATATGTCGCGCCATAACGGCGAAATAGACGGATTTTTGTGCAATGCCCGCACCGCAAGACTGGACCCCAACAACCTGGCGCGACCGGCCCATTCGCCAGGTGCCGGCCTACCCTGATGCGCAGGCCCTGGCAGCAACCGAAGCGCGCTTAGCGGGCTACCCGCCCCTGGTGTTTGCCGGTGAAGCACGGCGCCTAAAAGCCGCCCTGGCCCTGGCCGCCGATGGCCGCGCCTTCGTGCTGCAAGGTGGTGATTGCGCCGAGAGCTTTTCCGAATTCACCGCTAATACAGTGCGCGATACCTTTCGCGTGCTGCTGCAAATGGCCGTGGTACTCACCTTTGGCGCAACCGTGCCAGTGGTCAAAATTGGCCGCATGGCGGGGCAGTTTGCCAAACCAAGATCATCGGATAGTGAAACGGTCGATGGCGTCACCCTGCCCAGCTACCGCGGTGATATTATCAACGGCCCAGGTTTTGACAGCGTATCCCGCGTGCCCGACCCGCACCGCATGGAGCAAGCCTATTTTCAATCGGCCGGCAGGCTAAACCTGCTGCGCGCGTTTGCATCGGGCGGGTATGCCGATTTGCACCAGGTGCACCGCTGGAACTTGGATTTTGTCGAACGTTCACCACTCGCCGCGCGCTACCGCGATTTGGCCACCCGCATTGACGAAACCCTGGGCTTTATGGCCGCCTGCGGTATCACCAGCGATAACACACCGCATATCCGCGAAACCGAGTTTTACACCAGCCACGAGGCGTTGCTGCTGCCGTATGAACAATCACTAACCAGGGTGGATAGCACATCCGGCGATTGGTATGCGTGTTCTGCGCATTTTTTGTGGATCGGTGATCGCACGCGCCAGGTTGATGGCGCGCATGTCGAATTTTTGCGCGGCGTAAAAAACCCGATCGGCCTAAAAGTTGGTCCTAGCACAAGCATAGATGATTTGCTGCGCTTGATTGAGATTTTGGACCCGCAGAACGAAGCCGGCCGGCTAACCCTGATCAGCCGCATGGGCGCCGATAAAGTGGCCAGCCATTTGCCCAATTTGCTACGCGCCGTGCGCCGCGAAGGCCGCCACGTGACCTGGCTATCCGACCCCATGCACGGCAACACCATCTCCACCGCCAACAACACCAAAACCCGCAGCTTTGATGCAATCCTTGCCGAAATGCGCGGATTTTTCGACGTGTTTGCTGCCGAAGGGGCACGCCCAGGCGGCGTGCACGTGGAAATGACCGGCCAGCCAGTCACCGAATGCGTCGGCGGTGCGCACAAACTCACCGAACACGATCTGGCCGCACGCTACGAAACGTTCTGCGACCCGCGGTTGAACGCGGAGCAATCGCTCGAGCTGGCGTTTTTGGTCGCCGAGGAATTAAAAGCGCGCAGGCTCGGGGCGGCGGCTGAGGCTTTGGCTGCGGATTAAGGTTTAAGGCTAAGGCTTAAGAAAGTTAAGGCTGGTGGGGCGAAGCCGCCCCCCCAGACCCCCGGCGTTTTTTGGCGTTTGTGGCTGGCGTTCTGCCTTTGGTGAGTAGTTCTTTATGTTCCGGCTCGGTCCAGCCGCTCTAAGTCTTCAACACTCGCTTGCTCATCGCGGAGCGTCCACCAGCCTTTAGTGACCACTTGCATGGGGGGCGGGGCTGGCACTTGCTGGTTGGTCGTGTTTCCCTGCCGGGTCAGGCCGCGGCTGTGCTGGGGGCTGGACGGCTGCGATGGTTTGGCCTGCGGCATGGCCGGTATCCTTTTCCACGTGGGTAGATACATAGTGTACGTAAATGGCCGCGTGCTTTCGCTACTGTGTAGAGAGATGAAATTCGCCGTTCGGTTCGAACCAGCGGTCATTCTCCAGCCTTCACGATCATGCTTGTAATTCAAACACTGATGGTTCGCGCAGTAATTTTTGCAACCTGGGTGATGGGCACGGCGGCGCATTAAGGGCTGCCATGAACGCAGACCAGCTATCAGCATTTAAGGCAAAAATTTGGCGCGCGGCCAGGGCTTCATCGGCTTGTTCCGCCGCAGTTTGCAGCACGACCGGGCTGACCAATAGATGACGGTTCGGCATACTGGGCTCCGCTCTGAAGCCGCATGATAGCACCAGCCCCCAGCAACGTCATGACAAATTAGGCCTTAGTGATGCGCAGGCCAGCATCGAGCAGCAGAATTTCACCAGTGGTCTTGCGGGCTTCCACCCCCAAAAACCAAGCCGCCGCGGCGACATCCTCCGGTGCAATAACATCGGCCAAGGCCGCCCGGGCGCCATAGCTGGCAACCGTCGCGGCATAGCGATCAGCCCCCAAGCCTTCGCGCAGCCACGGCGTATCAACCAAGCCAGGGGCAATGGCGTTAACCCGAATAGCCGGGCCAAGCGCGCGGGCCAAACCCACGGTAAGCGCATTAAGCGCGCCCTTAGACGCCATATAGGCCAGCGATGAACCAATCCCCATGCTGCCAGCAACCGACGAGATATTAACAATGCCAGCACCAGGGTTTTGTTTCAGCATAGGCGTGAGCGCACGCACCATTTGGTAGGCGCCAATCACATTAACATCGTAAATGCTGTGAAAATCATCAGCGTTAACGGCATCCAAATTTTTAATGTCGACGAATTTTGTGGTGCCGGCATTGTTAATCAGCACATCAGCCCGGCCCCAGGTTTTTTTAACTGCCTGCGCCAAGCTCAGGCAATCGTCATTGCTGGCGACATTGCACTTGATGATTAGGGTTTCCCCACCCACAGCACGGCAGGCGCTCGCCACCGTTTCCGCAGGTTCAGCTTTACGCGAATAATTGATCACCACGCGCCAGCCCTTTTGCGCAAAGTACAAAGCGGTGGCGGCCCCTATGCCGGAGGAGGAACCGGTAATGACGCAGACTTTGGGGTCTGACATGGCGTGTGCCTCCGGTGCAGGTTTAACGGGCAAAATTTTGCAATCGTTGGGCGGCGTCGATCAAATCTGCCGGCGGCCCGCAATAGCTCATGCGGATAAACCGCTTGCCGTGCGCCGGATCAAAATCCACGCCAGGACACGCGGCAATGCCAACATCGCGCAGCATAGCGGCGCAAAAAGCGGCACTGTCCGTGGTGCGATCAGACACATCGGCAAACAGGTAAAAAGCGCCATCAGCACTGGCAAGATGAGCAAACCCAGCCGCCGGCAGATCGCGCAGCAATTGGCCGCGCGATGTTGCATAAACGGCCACATTAGCCTGCAATTCATCATGGCAATCAAACGCCGCACACGCCGCCACCTGGGAAATATGCGGGGCGGAGATAAAAAAATTGCCGGCCAGGCAATCAACCGGGCGGCATAAATCTTCCGGCAACACCATCCAGCCAATGCGCCAGCCGGTCATCGAAAAATATTTGGAAAAACTATTGATCACCACGGCACCTTCGCAATTAGCAGCGGTGCTGGCCGCCTTGCCGTAGGTTAGGCCATGGTAGATTTCGTCCGATATCAGGCGCACCCCGTTTTGCTGGCACCAGGCAGCGATTTCGGCAAATTCCGCAGCACTCAGCATGGTGCCGGCGGGGTTGCTTGGGCTTGCAATCAGCAGCCCGGCCGGCGGTGGATCGAGGGCCGCCAGCATGGCAACACTAGGCTGAAAGCGGCTTTGCGCATCGGTGGGCAGCAGTACCGGCACAAACCCCAGGGCACGCAAAATATTCACGTATGGCGGGTAATAGGGGCACGCCAGCGCCACCCGATCGCCAGGGTCGAACGCCGCCAAAAACGCCAGCGGAAAGGCTGCCGAGGCGCCGGTGGTGATCAAAATGCGATCGGGCGACACAGTTTGCCCATACCAATGCTGGTAATGGGCGGCGATCCGGTGGCGCAAATCGGCGTTGCCGCGGGCTTCGGTATAACCCAGCGCATGGCCATCGCTGAGCGCGCGAATAACCGCTTCACGCGCCCCCAACGGCGCGCCAGTGCCAGGCTGCCCGGCCTCCATATGAATGATTTTCGGCGCCCCCGGCGGCAGGCTTGCCGCGCGCGCGTTGGCGGCGGCAATCACGTCCATCACCATAAACGGTGGCGCGTTCGCGCCGCGGCCGATTTTCAGCATGGCAAACCCAGCCCCCCGGGCGATTTAGCCGCCGCTGGCCAGGCCATAGCCACGCGGATCGGCGCTGATGCGGCACGATGCGGGATCACCCGGCAAATAACGGCCACAGGCGGCGACATTGGCGCGGCCAGGTTCGGGGCCAGATGGGGTGGCGGTGCCGGAAAGCGCGCTGGATAGGGTAATGGCACCAGAAGCCGCGGCAGCGTTTTGGCCGGATGCCGCAACCGCCGCCCGAAACGCGCCGATATTCGCGTTATAGGCTATGGCGGCAACATAAAGTGGCGCGGGCCGGGCGGCAGGCGAGGCACCCAGCACAATACCAGTGCCGGGCGCGATGCGCCCTGTGCCAAACAAATTGCCCATGCTGATAGCACAAGCCACCGCCCCGCCTTTGCGATCAACCACGACAAAACTGGTGGACGCCGGCAACGCTGGCAGGCTTGCCCCGCCGCGCGCGGCGGCTGCGGTGTTCAGGGTTGCCACATAAGCACCCTGCTGGTCGGCACTATTTTGGCTCAGCGCCAGCAGGCCAGCGGCCATCGCCGCACCACCATCAGCCGGGCTTGGCAAAAAGGCGACCTGATCGGACCCCGCCGCCTGCATAATCGGGCTCGCCAGCGACGGCAGGCTTGCACGTAATGCATCAACCGTAATGCCGCCACCAACCGCCACACTGGCATCGGCGATTTTATGGGCGAGCAGCCCCTGATAGAGATCGCCCACACCAACGGTGCGTATCTGCGCAATGCTGCCACCAAGATCGGACTGAATAAGGGTTTGCCCTTCGGCCAACGGCGCGCCGCCCGGCACAAACAACGCGGCGGCCTGCGCATCGCCGGCCAGCGGGCCATTCACGGCCGCTATATCACGCACCAGCGCGCGCGAAACCTTGTGGCCCAAGCGGGCGGCCTGTTCAGCCGGCCCGACCATCTCGGCAAACGGGCGCGATCCGTACCGAGCGCTGAGCAAATACAGACCACGCGCCAACATCGGCACCGCCGCCGGGCGAGCCCCCCCGGCACCACCGGGCACGGGCAGAAACATAATGGCCTCGGGCGCACCCTTGTTGGGGCTATCGGCCCCCGGCTGATAGGCCAGGCACGCGCCCCCGGCCCCCAAGCTCGCCCGCGAAGGTAGGGTCACCGGCAGCATAAAGCCCAACGCAGTGGCTGCATCGGCAGCATTACCGCCCCGCGCCAGCACATCGCGGGCGACAACCACGGCGTTGGGTTCATCGGCCGCCGCGCCACCAATATAGCCGGTGAGCAGACTGCCCTGCGCCGGTTCGCCGCCGATCACCGCATTTTTTACGCGGCCGACCGTGCTGCAACCGCCCATAGCAGTGCTCAACGCCAGGGCGGCCATGGTGGGGATAAAATTACTGCCAGTTTTAGCCACGCCCGCCGTACTCCGCCAAATTTACGCCTAACCCAAACCGCTTACGCGGCTTCCCGCGCCGGGACAACCACGGGGGGCTGAGAAAAAGTTAAGGTCTTCTTTTCTGGAGAAAAGAAGCAAAAGACTTTTATGATGCTGGTGCGGAGTGCTCGGTAGCTGGGCTACCCCAGGCCCAGCGTGATAAAAGGCTTTTTGCTACTTTTTCGTAAGTCAAAAGAAGGCCTTCCTTCTACCCCACTCCCTGGGTAGAAGCCTGTAACACATTTGGATGACCCGCCCCATGCTGCGCCAATTACCTGCTCTTTTCCTTGCCACCTTGCTGGCGGGGGCGCCGTTGGCGGCCCGGGCGGCCGATAGTTTTACGCCGGCGCAACGGGCGGAAATTGTTGGGATTGTGCGCACCGCGTTAAAAGCCGATCCGTCTATCCTGCGCGATGCGGTGGGGTCGTTGCAGGTTGACGATGATGTGCGGGCAAAAACCGCAGCAGCTGGCATGGTTCGGCAGAAACACGCGGCGTTGTTTGACAATGCGGCCGATCCATTTGCCGGCAATCCGCGCGGCAATGTCAGTATGGTGGAATTTTATGATCCGCGCTGCCCGTATTGCCGGCGGGTGGTGGCCGATCTGGCGACCATGTTGAAACGTGATCCGCAGCTGAAAATCATCTACAAAGATGTTCCGGTGCTGGGCCCAGCCAGTGTTCTAGAAGTGCGGGCGATTTTGGCCGCCCATAAGCAGCACGCCTATTTGCCGATGCAGGCAGCCATAATGGCCGATAGCGGGCAGCCGACGGAAACGACCATTCGCGATAAAGCGCGCGCGCTGGGGTTGGATGCGGATAAGTTGATTGCGGATATGGGCAGTGCGGATATCACCAATAAAATTCAGGCCAACCTTGTGCTGGCGCGCGAAATGGGGGTTACCGGCACACCGACGTTTGTGATCGGCGATCAAGTATTGCCGGGTGCGCAAGATATGGCGACGCTTGTTGATGCCATCGGCGCGCAGCGTTTGCACGCGAAGTAAGGCGGCTGCGTGGCAGCGTCTGGTTCTGCCCGCGGGCACTGCCTTAACTGCGGCACCGTGTTGCAGGGGCATTGGTGCCATGTTTGCGGGCAAGGCGCGCGTGATACGCACAGGGCGGCGTATCATTTAGTTGCTGAAGCATTCGAGGATTTTTTTCACCTCGATGGGCGGGTGTGGCGCACGGTGTCGCGCCTAGCGGTAAGCCCTGCGCGGCTGACGCGCGATTATCTCGATGGCCGGCGGGTGCGCCAGATTCCGCCGTTGCGGTTGTTTTTGGTCACCGTGTTTGTGGTTTTGCTGGTGGGCGGGCTTGTCGGCGGGCGCGCCCCGAACGGCGTGCGGCTGGAGGACGGCAGCAAGCTAGAGCCTGCCAAACTAGAAGCCGCGCTTAAAGACAGCGACATGAAAGTGAATTTGGGGTTCGGTCCCAGCGACGCTGCCACGGCTTGGGTGCGGGCGAATGCACCTTTGGCGATTGAGCACCCGGACGCGTTACTACGTGCCATGCGTGAATGGGCGCACCGGCTGGCGATTATGGTGTTACCGCTGTCGGCCGCGTTGTTGTGGCTAATGTTTTTCTGGCGCCGCGATGTGTATCTGTACGATCATTTTATTTTTTCGATGCATTCGCTGAGCTTTCAGGGGTTCATACTCAGTGGCGTGGTGTTGGCCGGGCACTTTATCGCGGCCCCAGTGGGGGTGGCCCTGGCGCTATCACCGGTGCACTTATTTGCCCATATGCGCGGCACTTACCGCACCGGGGTGATTGGTACCTTGGTGCGCATGGCGATTTTGTTTGCGGGGTCGCTGGTGGCGTTTACGCTACTGCTGATTGGCCTTGTAGTGCTGGGGGTAACCGAATTGCACGGTGCCTAAACAGGCACCGCGCATATCTCGGTATACCGCGGTTAGGGGCTGCTATAAGTGGCGGCGGTAGCGCAGGCTTTTTTGCTGTTATCGAATTCTTGCTGAACAATATAGTTTTTGCCGGCAGCCGCCAGGGTTGCATTGTGGCCCTCGCAAAGATCGCCGATCTCGTAGCCGTTTGATGTGTTCCAGGCTTGCGGGTAGGCGGGGTGTGACCCTGGTGTGGGGATAGCATCGCTCACCGCTTCAGCGAATTCGTGTGATGAGGTAACACTAATTGCGTTAAAGCCACCACCGCAATCTGGCATCACCCCGTAATAAACATTGTTGGCGATGGTTTTGGTAAAGAACGCACTGTGATAGGCGCCGAACGCCACGCAGGATTGCGCGGTGCCCGTAGTTATCGTGATAGTTTGTGGGAAATACACCATATAGAGCGTATTGGCGTTGGATGCTGGCAAGTGCTTGGCTTTGATCTGGGCTGCAAGCTCAATGCGGATCGCTTTATCGGTAAGCGCCAGGGCGGTGTTGGTAGGGGATATTTTGAACTGCCCGCCGTAGGTGCCGCGGCCGATGGCTTGGTTGGTGCCGGGGTTGCCGTTAACCGCCGTTAGCGTGGTTGAGTATTGCGTCAGTAAATCGAGATAGGTGCTATTGGGCAGCGCTTTTAAAAATGGCCCAATCCGCGAAACAGTGGTGGCAGCAACCCCGCCGCCCCAAATGACCGCCACCGTGTTGACGTTGGCCAGCACCGGGCCGCCGTAGTACAGCATGGTGGTGCCGGCGGTGGCCTGCTGGCTGTGGCGGGCAGGGTTGGCGGGATAGAGGTGCACATTGTTGGCCTGCGCCGCAGGTGCAAACGCGAGGGCGGCCAGCAGTGTGGCGGCGGTGAGATGGGTGCGCATTGGTGGTGTGGTTCCCCGGTTTGGTGGTGGGCGCGGCGTGGCCGCGCGCGATGGAGGCAGAGTTGGGACTGGCGGGGGGTTGGTCAAGACAATTTTGTGTGGCGTGGTGTTTTTGGTGAACGCGCGGAGGATGCGGTTTGCAGGCGGCGGGCGCGGCGCGCCCTATCGCCCTATCGCAGTTTCGCAAGGTCGCTGATGATTTGGTTGATTGCGGTCCACTGGCGGTAACTTACGGGCAGCAGCACCACTAGTATGACGCTAAAGCTGTCACTGATATGTCGGTCAGTGGCTGCGGTAAGAGCTATAATGGCTAGCGTCACAAGCCCCGCCGTCGCAACACGCCAGGCCCAAGCCGTGCCAAAAACCCGCTTTGACCATTGGTCGATAAGCCCGTTGTCGACATGCCACTTCGTTGGTTTGGGGGGCACGTAGTGAAGGTGAAGCGGGGAATCGGGCAGTGTGCTTGTCAGAATCAGATCGCGCAATCTGAACCTGAGGATCTCGAGAGCCTGTGCACCGATGATCGTTGCAAGAATTAGTCCGTAGTAAGATACGTTTTGTGCCGTCAACGGTTTCGCCTTTCCTCGCAAAAAATAAAATCATCAACGTCTTTTTTGCATCGATAATTCTGGCTGTATCGACGGCGGGAAAAGCCCGTTCTACGCTACGATCCTAAATTTATAAAAGCCTTTTTCTTCCTTTCTTCAGAAAAGAAAACCTTAATCCTTAACGTCCTACATACCGCCGGGATAGTTAGGCCCACCGCCGCCTTCTGGCGTGCACCAGTTGATATTTTGGGTGGGGTCTTTAATGTCGCAGGTTTTGCAGTGCACGCAATTTTGCGCGTTGATTTGCAGGCGCGGTTGGCCTTCTTCCACACCCACGGTTTCGTAAACGCCGGCCGGGCAGTAGCGGCTTTCTGGGCTGGCGTACATCTGCCAGTTGGTGCCAAGCCATTTGGCGGGATCGATAAGTTTTAAGTGTGCCGGCTGGTTTTCTTCGTGGTTGGTGTTGCTGATGAACACCGACGATAACCGATCGAAGGTGAGCACACCGTCGGGTTTGGGGTAGGCGATTTTGGGGGCTTGGTCGGCACGTAGCAAAACGTCGCTGTCTCGGTGAGTGTGTTTAAATGTCCACGGCGCTTTGCCGCGCAGGATAAATGTATCTAGACCGGAATAGAGCAGGAAGCCGAACAGCCCGAATTTGGCAAAAGCTGGGCGCAGATTGCGTTCTAGGTAGAGTTCGTCGTGCACCCAACTGGTTTTGAATTTTTCGGTGTAGGCGGTGATTTCGGCGGGTTTACCACCGGCGAGGGCTTCGGCCACGGCTTCAGCCGCCAGCATGCCCGATTTCATCGCCGTGTGGGTGCCTTTGATTTTTGGCAGATTGAGGAAGCCGGCGGCGTCCCCAATCAGGGCGCCACCGGGAAAGGTGAGTTTGGGGATGGCCTGATAGCCGCCTTCGGACAAGGCGCGGGCACCGTAGGAAATGCGGCGGCCGCCTTCGAAATGTTTGCGCATGTGGGGATGGGTTTTCAGGCGCTGCATTTCTTCAAACGGCGATAGCCAGGGATTTGCGTAGTCCAGGCCTACCACATAGCCGAAGCTGACCAGACCATCACCGAAATGATAGAGCCATGATCCGGCATAGGTGCTGGTATCGGCGGGCCAGCCGACGGTGTGCATAATAAAACCCGGTTTGTGATTTTCGCGGGGGATTTCCCACAATTCTTTGATGCCTATGCCGTAGGTTTGGGGACCAACGCCATCGCGCAGTTTGTAAATATCGAGCAATTGCTTGGTCAGACTACCGCGGCAGCCTTCGGCGAACAGGGTGTAGGTTGCGCGCAATTCCATGCCGGGCTGAAAATTGGGGCCATGGCTGCCTTCTTTGGTGATGCCCATATCGCCGGTGGCGATGCCGAGCACGCGGCCATTTTCCATGAGTAATTCAGCAGCGGCAAAGCCTGGGTAGATTTCTACGCCCAGTTCCTCGGCTTGGGCGCCGAGCCAGCGCACGACGTCGCCTAGGCTTACTATGTAATTGCCGTGGTTGTTCATTTGCGGGGGCGTGATCGGGCTTTTTAGCGCGCCATTTTTGGTGAGGAAGACAAAATGGTCTTCGCGGGCTTCGGTGAGTAAGGGGGCGCCGCGGTCGCGCCAATCGGGCAGCAGCTCGTTCAGCGCGCGCGGCTCGATCACCGCGCCGGAAAGGATATGGGCGCCGACTTCGCTGGCTTTTTCGACCACGCAGACGGCGCAATCGGGATTGAGCTGTTTCAACCGGATCGCCGCACCTAGGCCTGCGGGCCCTGCCCCCACGATCACCACGTCGAATTCCATTGCTTCGCGTTCGCTCATCACCGTACTCCCACATCCGTGCTGGTTCACGTATACGTCAATGCCAAATAGTCAAGCATCTCGGCATAGCATCTGTCGCGCATTGCGCGCGCGGGCCAGTGTTGTCAAAACATTCAGTATGGATGCGTTGGCCGCCCTTAAAGTGCAGGTGGATTGGGGGGCAGACGAGGCCCTAGCCGATGCGCCGATTGATCGGTTTGCAGAAAGTGCGGCGCCCCGCGTGGCAGCACCTGCCCTGGTTAGCGCACCGCCTATTGTGAAACCTGCGCCGCGCGCAACTATTCCGGTGGCGTTTAGGGCGGCCCAAATCGCCAAGAATTGCGCAACTATTGCCGATTTGCGGGCGGCTCTGGCTGGGTTTACCGATTGCCCGCTGGCCGCCACGGCGACCAATTTGGTGTTTGCCGATGGCAACCCATCGGCGGGGCTGGTTTTTGTCGGTGATTGCCCCGGGCCCGATGAAGATACAGCGGGCCTGCCGTTTGTTGGGGCTGAGGGGAAATTGCTCGATCGCATGCTGGCGTCGGTCGGCATCACCCGGGAAAATTGCCTGCTGACCACGCTGATCCCCTGGCGGCCGCCAGGTAATCGGGCGCCGACGGAAGCTGAAATAGCGATGTGCCTGCCGTTTTTGCAGCGCCACTTGGCATTATTGGCGCCGCGCATTGTGGTGAGTTTGGGGGCACTTTCCACCGCCGCCCTCACCGGCAGCGGTGCCGGCATTCGGCGGCTGCGCGGCCAGTGGCAAACGCTGGAGTTTAACGGTGCGCCGCCGATTGCGTTGCTGCCGATGTTTACGCCGGCCTATTTGCGCCAGCTACCGGCGGCGCGGCGCGATGCCTGGGCTGATCTTATTGCACTGCGGCAGAAACTGGATGCTGCCACCGATTAATCGGTTAGATATGCGTTTAACGCCAATTCTTAACTCCTTTTTAACACTTACTTTTGCGATTTCTCTTGCGAATCGGCCGCGTAGTTTCAAGAATAAAAAGTTTGCCACAATTTTTGGTTACTGTTACCCGCGTTTCTCATGCGAGAGACCGGGGCTACCCTCTCCCGCATTACCGCTTCCCGCGCCGCATTCGCCCGTACCACACGGGCGGCATTGGCGGGCGCGGCGTTGCTCACCGGTGCCGCAACGGCGCCGGTGTATGCTGCGCCCACAGCTGGTGATGCGTTCCAACCTGACGGCACGGCGCTGGTAGAAACCGCAATGGTTTTGCCGCGTCTTGACCTGTCTGATCGGTTCGGCGGGCTTAACCTGCCGCAGCCGCTGGCGCCGAGCGAGGCGGCCGCGGTGCGCGCGATTATAAAGTTGGATGAGGCCGGGCTGCACCGCGCGGCGAGTGCGGCGACGGCCAAGCTGACCGATGCGACTTTGCTGGGCCATATAGGGGCAAGCCGCTTGCTGAGCCCCGGGCACCATCCGGCGCCGGCGGAATTGGCGGATTTCCTGCAAAAATATCCGAATGATACGGCAGCCCCAGGGGTGTATGCGGCGTTGCTGGCGAGCTTGCCGTGGCGGGCTGATCTGCCGGCGGGCCCTGCGGCTTTGCGCCTTAGTGCGCCTGGGGCTGGGGATTTGGCCGAAGATACCCAGGGCAATAGCGGCCCGGCGCGGGCGGCGTTGATTGGCGGGCATGATCATGTTGCCTACCGCTTGGCGCGTGAGGCGTTTTTGCTGTCGCGCCGGCAGGATGGGGCGGCGGCGTATGTGGCGGGGCTGGCCGCGTATCGCTTGGGCAAACCTTCGGCGGCCTGGTTTGAGGCGGCGTCCCTGGCGGATACCGCCGGGCCGGGTTTGGCCGCGGCCGGTGCCTTTTGGGCGGCACGCGCGCACCAAAAAGATGGCGATGCGCTGGCCGCCGCGGCGTGGGCCAACCGGGCGGCGGCCTACCCGCACACGCTGCATGGCCGGCTGACGCTGAGTTTGCTTCATCGCCACGACCCGGCGCACGACCGGCCGGGTATTTTGGCCGGGCTTGCCGCTAGCCATACAGCGCTGTTGAGCGAGGCTGATTTCGCAGCCCTCAGCGATACCACCGCCGGCAAGCGCATGTTTGCGGCACTCCAAGTGGGCGCCCGCGCATGGGCGGAAGAAGACGCCCGCCAGATTTGGGAACAGCAGGCGGCCCACCCGGCGCTGCGCCGCGCCCTGTTGCTGGTGGCCAATGCCGAGGGATTTCAGCGGTTTATGGCCGATGCGCGGGCATCGCTGTTGCCGGGCAATTTGCCGCCATCGCCGCTGGCGCCGCGCGGCGGGTTTCGCCTGCAGCCGGCACTGGTGTATGCGGTAACCCGGGTGGAATCGAATTTTGATCCGCGCGCGCAATCGGGTGCTGGGGCTGCGGGACTGATGCAGCTGATGCCGGATGCGGCTGGGTTGACCGACGAAACGCCGGCGCGTGCGGCGCGCCTGCTGCGCGACCCGGCGCGTAATTTGGATTTTGGCCAGCGCTATTTGGCGCGGCTGGCCAGCGCCGACATGGCGGGGGATGATTTATTGCTGGTGCTGGCGAGCTATAATTCTGGCCGCAGCCGGGTGGCCGGCTGGCAGGTGAATGTGGCGGCCGATCCGTTGATGTTTTTGGAAACCATCCCAACCGACGAAACCCGCCATTTTGTGCAGCGGATTCTGAGCCATTCCTGGGCGTATGCGGCGCGGTTTAACGCCGGCGCCCCAGGGTTAGCCGAACTTGCCGCCGGCACCTGGCCGCGGTTTTCGCGTGTGGCACTATCGACACCGCCCAACATTCAGGTGACCCTGCACTAATATACTGTGCCGAGGAGTGCTAGCATGCCCCGCCTTGATGTAACGCGTGCGTTTTTACCGGTGCGGATTGCGCTGATCACGGTATCGGACAGCCGCGAGCTTTCTAACGACACCTCCGGCGATACGCTGGCTGCTCGCATTGTCAGTGCCGGCCATGTGCTGGCGGCGCGCCATATTGTGCGTGACGAGGTGGACGCGATTGCCGCTTTGCTGGGCGATGCGATCGCCGATCCGCTGATTGATGTGGTGATTACCACCGGCGGCACCGGGATTACCGGGCGTGATGTGACCCCCGAAGCGTTCGATCGGGTGCTGGAAAAGCGCATTGAAGGGTTTGGCGAATTGTTTCGCATGCTGAGCTTTCAAAAAATCGGCACATCGACCATGCAAAGCCGCGCTTTGGCAGGGGTTGCCGGGGGCACTTATTTGTTTGCGCTGCCTGGTAGCACTGGGGCGGTGAAGGATGGCTGGGATGATATCTTGGTTTTTCAGTTAGATAGCCGGCACCAGCCGTGCAATTTGGTGGAGCTTATGCCGCGTTTGCAGGAACATCTCGGCGCAACCTAAAAGCCACGATGTTCGCATTTTGTTCTTGACTTCGTTCTGCCCTTCGGTGAAATTTCGTTGGAACGAACGGAGAACGCTGTTATGCATGTGGCCCCGATCCCGCCTATCCCCAACTGTGCAACCGCGATGTCAGGCGCGGCGTCTGCCGGCCATCGGCCTAGGCGGGATCCGGGGCCAATGGGGGCAACCTCAGGTGCGCATGATGTGCCGCAAGCGTTGCGGCGCGGCAGGGGGGCGACGCAAAACCCGGCGCCGCGGTTCGATCGGCAAAGCACCGAGCGGTTTGATGATGGCTGGAGCACCATCGATGATTTGGCAGAACTGCCTGCCCTGCCGACAACGCTGATCCGCGATAACAGCAAAAGTGTGATTGCCTGGAATAGCTCGCCCGATTTGGGGTTTGACCGGGCGGTTAACCCCTATCGTGGTTGCGAACATGGCTGTGTGTATTGTTATGCGCGGCCAACCCACGCTTACCTCGGCTATTCGCCCGGGTTGGATTTTGAAACCAAGCTGGTGTTCAAGCCCGATGTTGCCAATTTGCTGGAACGCGAAATGCGCAAAGCCAGCTACGTGCCGCAAACCATGGCGCTGGGGTCTAACACCGACCCCTATCAGCCGATTGAGCGCATTTTAAAACTAACCCGGTCGGTGCTGGAAACGCTGGAACGGTTTGGCCACCCGGTGAGTATTGTTACTAAATCGGCCGGCGTGTTGCGCGATCTGGATATTTTGCAGCGCATGGCGGCGCGTGGCCTGGTGCGGGTGTGGATGTCGGTGACAACACTCGACCCCGATTTGGCCCGCCGCATGGAACCGCGGGCGGCAACCCCTGCACGCAGGCTTTCGGCCATTGCCGCCTTGAGTGGCGCCGGCGTGCCGGTGGCGGTGCTGACCGCACCGATGATCCCCGGGCTGAACGATGCCGAGTTGGAAGGTATTATGGAACGCGCCAGCCGTGCCGGTGCTACCAGTGCCGGCTATATTCTGCTGCGCCTGCCGCACGAGGTGCGCGCGCTGTTCGAAGCCTGGCTTGGCGAACATTTTCCCGATCGCGCCAAGCACGTGCTCAGCCTCATCCGCGATACCCGCGGCGGCGCGCTGACCGAAAGCAAGTTTCACGACCGGTTTGTCGGGCAAGGCCCGTATGCCGATCTGCTGGCTAAGCGGTTTGCCCGGGCATCACGGCAATGGGGGTTTGTCGAACCCGAGGCGCTAAACACACGGTTTTTTAACGCGCCGGGCAACGCACTGGCCGCCGCAGAAACGCAGTTATCGTTGTTTTAGATACGCAAGCCTTGGCAATCGAGTGAATGCAACGAAGTAAGGATTTTCTTTTTTCTGAAGAAAAAAGGTAACTGCCCAGGTAGGCGACTCGGATAGTAATTGACCGGTTACGGTGT
>JBBARC010000003.1:0-64450 GCA_040400005.1 Acetobacteraceae bacterium
TGTTTTCAATGGGTTGTGTAGCTTCGACCCTACCTGGGCAGTTACCTTTTTCTAAGAAAACGGAAGCAAAAAGACTTTTGCTAATTGGTAGATGCTCGTATCAGCCTGGCGCTTAAAACAGTCCTAGGATGGGTGAGCGACGCGCCCCCCCAACGGGCCCGCCTCGGAACCTGATGCCCCGATACTCATTTTGGAGAGCGCGGTGCCTGATAGGAGATCGCCGAGATAGAGTTGTATTAGAAAAGTTGTTCTGGAAAGCGATGGGTAGCGCTGCCGCTCATCCGTCCCACCACTGCGCTAAGCACACCTTAGCCGCGCGGCGCGTCGTCTCAAAAATAATATTTTCGCGCACATAGACTTTTCTATTAGATTGCTCTATCACGTCGGCGTTATTATTTAACTGCGCCACCGCTACGCGCACCCCATCCCCCCGGAACCGAGCCAACATGCGCCTTCGCCTGCACGCCCCACTCAACAGCCGGCTTAGCGCAGCCCGTATGGCCGCCCTTACGCTGCTGGCCTGTGCCACTGTCGTGCCGCAAGCCCGCGCCGGCGTCGAACTGGTCACCAATGGCGGGTTCGAAACCACCACCGGCAGCACCACCGGCGGCCAGCTTGGCTACAACGTCAACGCAACCGGCTGGACCGTCGGGTCCGGCGGCTACACCTTCCTATTCAATTCCGCCGCCGGTGCGGCCACCGGTGTCACCGGGCAATTTGGCACGCTATCCCTATGGGACACCAGCAACGGTGGCGCCAACAGCATCACCGCCAGCCCCAATGCCGGCAATTTTTTGGCACTCGACGGCGCCTTCCAGCAACAGCCAATCTACCAAACCCTCACCGGCCTCACCACCGGCGTCAGCTATGCCGTCACCTTCAACTGGGCCGGCGCCCAGCAATCCGGCTTTAATGGCACCACCACCGAAGCCATGGCAGTGTTGCTAGGCAACAGCGCCATCACCGTGCCGGGCAGCTTCAGCTACGCCAATGTCTGTGGCCAATCCCAGGTGCAATGCACCACGTCGCTGAACAACATCAATCACGGGTTCACCGGCTGGCAAACCTCGACCATGTATTTCATCGCCAGCAGCTCAACCCAAGTGCTGTCCTTCCTTGCCCTGGGCACCCCCAACGGCCAACCGCCGTTCACCCTGCTCGATGGCATCAGCACCCAAATCCCCGAACCCGCCTCCCTCGCCATGCTCGCCGCCGCCGTGTCGGTGCTCGTAGCCTTACGCCGCCGTAAGGTTTTAGGATAAGGGGAAGACTCTTCTTTTTCTGAAGAAAAAGAAGCAAAAACACTTTTAATTATTAATCCGTATTCGTATTGGCATGGTGCGTAAGCCCCGGCGGTAGTGCGGCACGACGGCCATATCCCTGGCACACTGCCCCGAACGCCCCAGCCCCCAACTCACAAAAGTCTTTTTGTTTCTTTTTCTTCAGAAAAAGAAAATTCTTGGCCTTGCCTTGCCTTGCCTTATGGAAACAACCCCCGCGTTTCCTTGGCTTTCTTTACTTTCTCCACACCAATGGCCATAGCCGCCACGCGGTTAGGCACGCCGTCGCGGTCGACGCGCTGCATCACGGCTTGGAAGCTGCGTTCCAGGATGCGGTGCAGGCGGTCGCGCACTTCGGGTTCGGTCCAGAATAGCTGTTGCAGGTCTTGCACCCATTCGAAGTAGCTGACGATGACGCCGCCTGCGTTGCACAGAATATCGGGGATGACAAAGATTTCGCGGCGGCGTTGGTTGAGGATGACGTCGGCTTCGGGCGTGGTCGGGCCATTGGCGCCTTCGGCGAGGATTCGGCATTGCAGGCGGGCGGCCATGGGGCCATCTATTGCGCGTTCAAGGGCTGCGGGCACCAGAATATCGCATTTTTGGGCGAGCAGTTCGGCGGGGTCGAACAGGCTTTGGGTGGAAAATCCGCGCAGCACGCCGTGGGTTTCGGTGTGGCGGATCATGGCAGGCACATCTAGGCCGCGCGGATCGAAATAGGCGCAGGTGTGGTCGGATACGCCGATCACTTTAATGCCCTGCTGATCCAATGTTTGGGCGGTGACACTGCCAACATTGCCAAACCCCTGGATAATGGCGGTGGCACCGGTGGGACCCATGTGCAGTTTTTCCATGGCGCGATTAACCAAGTGCACAATGCCGTGGCCGGTGGCTTCGCGCCGGCCCACGGTGCCGCCGGCATCGACGGGTTTGCCGGTGACGATTTCCATCACGGTTTCGCCGCGGTACATGCTGTAGGTATCCATGTACCAAGCCATCACCTGTTCGTTGGTGCCCATATCGGGTGCCATCACATCGGTGCGGCTACCCACAAAGGGGATCATTTCGGTCATGTAGCGGCGCGATACCGCCTGTAGTTCGCGCGGCGAGAGGCTATGCGGGTTCACTGCGACGCCGCCTTTGGCGCCACCGTAGGGTAGGCCGGCCAGGGCGCATTTCCAGCTCATGGCAATGGCCAGCGCCGCCACTTCGCCCAAATGCAGATCGGCTGCGTAGCGCGTGCCGCCTTTGGTTGGCCCCATGGTGAGGTGATGTTGCACGCGAAAGCCGTGAAACACCGCTTCGGTGCCATCATCGCGGTGGATTGGGCACGATACGATGATCGATCGTTTGGGCAGCAAAAGCCTATCGCGCTCATGCGCGGGGATGTTCAGATAATCGGCGATCACGGTAAATTGTGTGCGTGCCTGTTCAAAAAACGGGCCGGTATAAAGATCCATGTTTTGGGTCGTCCTGCTAGCGTTCCTTGCCCTCTGGCGGGGCACTGATTGATAGCCTTATGCCGCCCCGCGGTTTTGTCCACACCCTGGCAGGCACGCCGGCCATTATCGCAACAAGCTTGCGCGGGCCGCCCTGCCCCCGGCAAGGATGGGCCGCGGCACCCTGCCCGCCGCGCCACATTTTTTGATCGGGCTGCCGCCATGCCGCCAGAGTCTCCGCCAGACTCGCCGCCAGACTCATCGCCAGACTCATCGCCAGACTCGCCGCGCGAATACCCCACCCGCCCCTGGGTTGGTGTCGCCATTGTGGTGCTGCGCGCGGTGTCACCTCGCGCATGCGCTGTTCTGCTGATCCAGCGCGCCAAGCCGCCGGCCGTTGGCGCGTGGCACTTGCCTGGTGGCGCGCAAATTTTGGGCGAAACGGTGGAAACCGCTGCGCGCCGCGAATTGCACGAAGAAACCGCCATCACGCTGAGCGGGCCGCTGAGGCTTGCTGGCCACGCGGATATAATTATTCCGGCGGGCAGCGCGGCCCCGCGTTACCACTACACGTTGCTGCATTTTTGCGCCCTGTGCCCCGGCCAAGACGCCCGCGCGGGCGGCGATGCCGCAAGCTGTGCCTGGGTAAATTATGAAAATTTGGATGCGTATGGCGTTACCGCCGATACCAAACGGGCGATTGACTCGAGCCGGGTAGTGCTGGGCATTTAAGCCGGCCCGGCAACGCGCCGGTAACCCTTAGCGCGCTACCACCGCGCATGCGCCTAAAACTGTTTTGCGCCCCTCGCATCAACCAAGCCATAGCCAAAATGCGCGCAGAACTGGGCGATGATGCGCTTATTCTGTCCACCCGCCAGGTTGGCGGGGGCGTGGAAATCACCGCCGCCATCCCCGATGAAACTGATTTGGTGCCGGTACCGCGTGCCGTGCCCACAGCGCCAGCGCCAGCGGCAGATCACTTGGTTTGGCACGGCATCCCGCCGCCGCTTGCGGCCCGGTTGCGCCAATCGGGCGATTTGTCCGCGATGCTGGCCAAAATCCTTAGTTTTGTGCCGCTGCCGTTAACCGCGACCGACGGTCCGGTGTTGCTGGCGGGTCCCCCCGGCGCCGGCAAAACATTAACAATTGCGCGGCTGGCCACCCAGTTAGTGCGCGCCGGGTGCCCGCCTTACGTTATCACCACGGACGCCAACCGCGCTGGTGCGGCCGAGGATCTTTCCGCCTACACGCATGTGTTGGGCCTCAGTTTGGTGGTGGCCCCCACGCCGGATCTGCTGCGTCGCGCGCTGGCCCGCCGCCCGGCAAACGCCCCGGCCCTGATCGATACCGCCGGCGCGGATGGTTTTTGCACCACCAGCACCGCAGGTCTTGCCGATCTCGCCACGGCCGCCGCCGCCCACATGGTGCTGGCGCTGCCGGCCGGCATTGATGCGATGGAGGCGGCCGATTTGGCCGATGCGTATGCCGCATGTGGTGCCGCCCATTTGCTGCCGACGCGGCTGGATCTTGCCCGCCGCATTGGCTGCATTGTTACCGCGGCGATTGCCGGCAATTTGCCGTTGTGCCTGGCCGGCACCAGCCCGAGTGCCGCAAGCGGCCTTACCCCGATCACCGCGCAAACCCTGGCCGCGCGCCTAGGCCGCGGCCCTACCCCACTGCCGGAGTGTTCATGACCATGCCCCGCCTTATCGCTGTCGCGTCTGGCAAGGGTGGGGTGGGCAAAACCTGGCTCGCCATCACGCTTGCCCAGGCATTAGCCCAATCTGGCGCCCAAACCGGCCGCCGGGTGCTGCTGGTGGATGGCGATATGGGGCTCGCCAATATCGATATTCAGCTGGGCTTGGGCGACATTGCTGATATCGGCCAAGTTACCTGCGGCGCCAAAACCTTGGCGCAAATCATCCACCCCTACCCTTCAGGCGGCTTTGCCATCGCCGCGGGCAGATCGGGCACCGGCACGCTGGCAAGTTTGCCGCACGCTGCCATCACCGCCCTGATTGCCCAGATTCGCCGCCAAAATTTTAGCGATATCATTTTGGATCTCGGCGCCGGGCTGGATCACGCCACCCGCACGCTTGCCAGTGCCGCCGATACGCTGCTGGTGTTGGCAACCGATGAGCCGACGTCGCTGACCGATGCTTACGCAGTCCTAAAAATCGCCAACCAGGATAACCCTGGCCAGGACATGCAAATTGTCATCAACCAAGCCAGCACACCTGCCACTGGTGCGCGCACGTACGCTGCCCTGACCCGGGCGACACATGCGTTTTTGCACCTAACCCCGAAGCTTGCCGGTATTATACGCGCCGATGCGCACGTGCGCGATGCGATCCGCCGCCAATCCCCGCTGCTAACGCGCCACCCGACCAGTGCCGCCGCGCAAGATGTGCAAGCGATAGCCCAAACCCTGAGCGTCGCACCCCCGCAAGAACACACGGCAACCCCAACAAAATAAAAGTCTTTTGCTTCTTTTCTTCAGAAAAGAAGAGTCTTTTGCCTCGCCCAACCTTGACCCCGCGCCCCAGCCGCGCGACCACCTTTGTGTGGCCATTCAACTTCCCCCTCGCATGCCGCTTATTCGCGATGGCCGCGACCGCCGCATTGATTTCTTTCGCGGCATCGCCCTGTGGTGGATTTTTACCGATCACATCCCAGCCGATTGGCTGGGCAGTCTCTCCCTACGCAACTACGCGCTGTGCGATGCCACTGAGGTGTTTGTGCTGTTGGCGGGCTACGCCGGCGGCTTGGCGTATGGGTCCACCCTGCGCCGCCAGGGCTGGTTGCTGGCGGCGGCCGACGTGGTGCGCCGGGCGTGGACGCTGTATATTGCGCATATTTTTCTGTTTGTTATTTTCGCCGCCCAAGTTGGCTATTCGGCAACTGCGCTGGACCGTGCCGATTATCTGGATGAGATCCATTTAGATGTGGTGGGGGAAGCGCCCTACCGCGCCTTGCTGGAGGCGCTCACCCTGCATTTCCAGCCGGCGTATTTAAACGTGCTGCCGCTATATGTGGCGCTGCTGCTGATGTTTGCCGCAAGCTTACCGTTGCTGTACCGGCCGCGCCTGCTGGCAGGCCTGTCGCTGGCCATGTATGCGGCAGCGCGGGTGTTTGATCTTAACCTGCCGAGCTGGACTGGCGGCGGCTGGTTTTTTAATCCGTTTACCTGGCAGCTTTTGTTTGTGTCCGGCGCCATTTTGTCGTTCGCGCCAGAAGTGTTGCGCGCCAATATTCTGCCCGCCACCCGTACTAAATCGGGCCGCACCCAGCGCCGGGCGATTGATGCGGCATCAGTGCTGATGGTGGGGTTTGGCGTGCTGATGCAGTTTGTGGTGTGGGTGCACCCGGATTACACCGATTTTCTGCCGGCAAATATCGTGCGCTTGCTGATGTCGGTCGATAAGGAAGGGTTGCACCCGTTTCGGCTGCTGTCGATCGGTGCTTACACTTGGTTGGTGGCGCGCTGCATTCCGCGCGAAGCAAGCTGGTTGCGGTGGCGCCTTGCCGGCCCTTTTGTGCTGGCGGGGCAGCATTCCTTACCGGTATTCTGCGCCAGCATTTTTCTTAGCTTTATGGGCCGACTGCTGACCGAATGGGATGATAGCGGGCTGATGGACGCAGCGGTGAATGCAGGCGGTGCGGCGGCGATGGTGCTGATTGCGGTGGTGGCCGCCTGGTATGGCAATAAAGGCCGCGGCGGCGGGGCTGCGGCGCGGCCGAGTATGGTAAGAGAATTGGAATGATTACCCGTATCGCCACACAATTTCGCGTCTGCCTAGGCCTGGCCGTTACCCTGGTTTTGGCGCCCACGTGCGGGCGTGCCGCCGGTAACCCGCCCTGCCCGCCAACCGACGCTGCCACCAGCGATACGGCAAGCCTGCCTCAACTCGCCGCCGCCCTCCACCCCGGCGCGACGGTGGCGGTTCTGGTGGTCGGCTCAGCCCCGTGGACCGCGGCCGATCAAGCCGCGCCGCCGGCAACGCCATTTGCCCACAGCGCCAAAGTGGCACCACCGGCCGCGCCCCCGTTTTTCCCCTGGCAAATGGCGCATGCGCTGGAATCCTCTGTGCATGGCGTCAAACTCACCCTTACCGCCCGCGGTGCACGCGGCCTAGCCGCCACCGATTTGCTGGCTGTGCTGCGTGCCGAACTTGGCAACACAAGCCGCTACAACCTGATAATCTGGCAAACCGGCACGATTGATGCCGCGCGCGGGGTATCGCCGGATACGTTTTATCAAACCTTGGCCGATGGTGCGGCGCTGGCCGCCAGCGGCGGCGCCGACCTGGTGCTGATCGAGCCGCAGTATTCGCGCTTTTTGGCCGCCCACGCCAATGTGCAGCCCTACCTGGATGCCATGCAGGCGGCAGGCGCCCTGCCCGGGGTTAGCGTATTTCACCGTTATGATATTATGCGCGATTGGGTGGAATTTGGCGCAATCGACTTGGAAAAAACCGCCCGCGCCGATCGCACATTGGTAGCACAGCGCCTGCACGCCTGCCTCGGCCGCGCACTCGCCCATGATCTGCTGATCGATGCCCATGCCGCCCGTACCAGCAAGGCGGCCCCGCCATGAGCGATTTTTTGATTGGTTTTACGGCACTGTTCAGCATTATCAACCCTGTTGGCATGGCCTTTGTTTTTTACGATATGTCGCGCTGGCTAACGCCTGCCGAACAAAACCGGCTGGCCCGCCGCATCGCCATTAACAGCCTGGGCGTGTTGCTGGTATCGCTGTATTTTGGTGTGTACATATTGGGGTTTTTCGGCATTACACTGGCCGCTTTGCGCATCGGTGGCGGCTTGGCTGTGGCGATCAACGGCTGGCGTATGCTGAACGCCACCGGTGCCCGCAAAGCGGCGCCAGGCGGCATGGATACCGCGCCGATCGACCGCATGGCGTTTTTTCCGCTCACTGTGCCGCTCACCACCGGGCCTGGCACTATGGCAACGGCCGTGGCGTTAGGCGCCAACCACGCAGGGTTACACGGGCTTGGCACACTGAAAGATTTAAGCTTGCCGCTGGTCGCCGCAGTGATGGCCGGCGCGGTGTATATATGTTACCGGTTTTCCGCCAAATTATCGCAATTGCTGGGGGATTCCGGCACCGAAGTGATTACCCGTATTTCGGCGTTTTTGCTGCTGTGCGTGGGCGTGCAAATTATCCTGACTGGGGTCACCGATAGTTTGCTGCAAGCGCTGGCGCGGGTGCCAAGCTGATCGCCGCTGTGCCCGATCCGTTGCTTGCCGAGATCGCTGCGTTCACTGCCATGGGCAGCCCTACGGTGTGCGAAACGATCAATGGCATCCCGTATCTGGTCAACGCATTTTGGACAGCGGCACAGCGCCAAGGCCACCCGGTTCACGAAATCAGTTACCGGGCGTGTTTTAAACCGCAACTGCCGCATTTTTTTATCACCCGCACAACCGGCGCCGGTGATGTGGTGCACGATCCGTTTATGGGGCGCGGCACAACACCGATAGAGGCCGCTTTGCTGAGCCGCGTGCCATCGGGTAACGACATCAACCCGTTGTGCGTTTTGCTAACTAGGCCACGACTTTACACGCCCGATCGCAAAACTTTGCGGCGCCATTTGACACGGATTCCTTGGCAAACCGGCTGCATCGAAAACCCGGAGCTGCTGGCGTTCTATCACCGGCAAACCCTGCGCGATCTTTCGGCGTTGCGCAGCTGGCTGTTAACGCACGCACCACTGGGTCACCCAACGCCGGACCCGGATATTGATTGGATTCGCATGGTAGCGCTCAATCGCCTCACCGGCCATTCCAGCGGTTATTTTTCTGGCCGCACCATGCCGCCTAACCAGGCAGTGTCGGTGGCATCGCAGCTCAAAATAAATGCCCGGCTGGGCATATCGCCACCGCCGCGCGATATCGCCGCGATCATTTTGAAAAAAACCGCGTCCCTGCTGCGCGGCACGCCCGTGCCAGTAACGGCCACGCATAATTTCGCCACGGGGCCGGCCTGGGCCACGCCAAACATTGCTGCGGCATCGGTGGCGCTGGTGGTTACCTCGCCGCCGTTTTTGAATATTGTGCAGTATGCCGAGGATAACTGGCTACGCGCGTGGTTTGCCGGCATCGATATGGCCGGCGTTGCCATAACCAAACACGCCGGTGTTGCCGCCTGGCAGGCGATGGTGCGCCAGGTGCTGATAGAACAGGCCCGCATTCTACGTCCTGGCGGATATGTGGCGTTTGAAGTGGGCGAGGTGCAACGCGGAACTGAGCCTTTGGAAACCCGCGTGTGGAGCGCTGCCGAAAACCTGCCATTTGCGCGGCTCGGGGTAATGGTAAACAGCCAAAGTTTTACCAAAACCGCCCAATGCTGGGGCATTTCTAACAACACCGGCGGCACTAACACCAATCGTATTGTGCTGCTACGCCGCTATGCGTGATCAGCGCCCGGGCTGGATTAAAAAATGCCCAGGGCCAAGCCTGCCGCCAGCGCCTGGCCTAACGCCTCGCCGCGCGCCAAATCGTTCGGCGTAATCACTTTCTCTGCCACAATCGCTGCAGTCGTTTGCGCATGCGTGCACACAATAACCGGCGCTGCCGCCTGGCGTAACCGCAAACCGGTGGCAATGCGGGCGATCTGGCGCACCGCATTTTCGCCATCACTGCCAGCACACACCAACGTTACAAACGGCCGGCCGTTCAACTGATCCAACGCCGCATAATAAATGCGATCGAAAAAATCCTTCATCATGCCAGACATCGCCGCCAAATTTTCCGGCGTGGCAAACACGTATCCGTCGGCCGCCAACACATCGGCAGGTGTGGCGTCGGTTGCTGTCAGCAGGCGCACGGCAACACCGGGTTCGTGGTTTGCGCCCGATGCCACGGCGTGCGCCATCTGCCGGGTGGCACCGGTCATACTGTGAAAAACAATCAACAGAGTTTTCACGGAACGAACCCACTCCCAACAATTGCGGGCCAACATTGCACCCGCCACCTGGCCACAGTAGCGTCACCGCCAGCATCGGGACACTCTCCCCGCAATGTTTCAGGCCCACCGCCCCTAAAGCAAGGCCCCCCACGATGCCCGCCCACGACCCCACCTGCGTCATTTTCGCCACGATAGACATACTGCTGGCCCCCTATCGCACGGCAATCGGTGCCGATTTTCAGGGCTACCGCAACCACTGCCAGCGGGTTGCCAATTTTTGCGCAGCACATTTGCCGCCAACCGACGAGACCGCGCACAAAATAGCGATCACCGCCGCCTTCCACGATAGCGGCATCTGGACCCACCACACCTGGGATTATCTGGCGCCATCAGCGCAAAATGCCTCAACCTACCTGCGGCAATGTGGCAAATCAGCCTGGACCGACGAAATTTGCGCCGTCATCACCCAGCACCACAAAATCACAAGGTATCCCGACGGAACCCGCCCGATGATCGAGGCGTTCCGCCGCGCCGACACCACCGATGTCAGCCTCGGCCTGGTGCGCTTTGGCCTCCCCAAACATTTTGTACGTCAAGTGCGCCAAACCTTCCCCAATGCCGAATTTCACCGGACATTGTGGCGTTTTAGTATGGCGGCCCTGCGTAAAACCCCAACCAACCCCATGCCCATGCTAAAATGGTAAAGTTGAAGAGTAGGGTGGGCTTTTAGCCCACAACCGCAAGCAATGGCCGATTCGAAATCGTCACGGCCGCGCATACCAGGTTGCCTTACCAGCGCCATGCCAAAACAAATGCCCCTGCGCCAGCAAACGCCACCTGTTGGCGCCAATCCCGGCATCAGCCAACTACCCAGCGGCGCTTGCACCGCACGGTGCCAAAGCAACAAAAGTCATTTGCTTCTTTTCTTCAGAAAAGACGTTTTTTAGCCCTACCCTACCCTACCGTACCCTGCCCTGCCTTGCCTCATCCAATCTCATCGGAAATCACATCAAACCCGACCAACAGCGCGTTGCCGAAGCTGTTGGAAATAGCGACATCGGTTGCATCGCGGCCGACGCCCATGAGGATGCGGCCGATGCGGCGCACGTTGTGGCGGGCATCGCAGGTGTACCAGCGGCCGCCCATATACACTTCAAACCAGCCGCTGAAATCCATAGGTGGTACTAAAGGCACGCCAATATCGCCCATGTAGCCGGTGCAGTAGCGTGCCGGAATATTCATGCAGCGGCAGAAGGTGAGCGCGAGGTGGGCGAAGTCGCGGCAGACGCCGATGCGTTCCTGGTAGCCTTCCCAGGCGGTGCGGGTGCTGCGGGCGCGCTGGTAGTCGAAGGTGATGTGTTGGTTGACGTAGGTGAGGATGGCAGCGACGCGGCCCCAGCCGGGGGGGATATGACCGAACAGGGCCCAGGCGGTATCGCTGAGGCGATCGGTTTCGCAGTAGCGGCTGCCGAGTAGGAAGGTGAGCACTTCGGTGGGCAGATCGATCACGTCGTGTTGAATGGCATCTGGGTTGTAGTCATCGGGCAGGCCGGAATCGTTGATCAGAAAATCGCTGGCGATAACCAACTGGCCGGGCGGGGCGCTGATCAGGGTACAGATGTTACCGAAGCGATCTTCGTAGGTGCGCGCGATGTTGCCGCCGGTAACGGCGATGGTGGCAGGGGTTATGAGATCTGGCAGGCGCGAGCTGTGCACGCTGATCATCATCAGCATGGCGACGCGGTCGGGGCATTCGTAGGTCAGTTCATAGCCGGCGCGTATCTTCATGTGGCATGCGACCTTTTCGACAATTGCGTTTTTGCGTTGGAAACTTGCTTAAGGCATGGCGCGGCGTTGGGGTTGCATGGGGGTTTGATTTTTTTCGCGGGTGGTTTCGGTGCAGGTCACTTGCACCTGCACGGTTAGGCCGAGCGAATCGCTGGGGAAGCCGGTCCAGCTGCCCCATAATGGTATCGCCTGGGCGGGGTCGCGGGCGACGGCGACGCGGATAAGGTTGTGGCTGCCGACGATACCGTTAGTCGGATCAAACTCCATCCACCCCGCACCTGGCACGTAAACCTGCACCCAAGCATGGGTGGACCCGCCCCCCTGGTGCGCTCTGCCGTCGCCCTGATCGCGGCCTGGTGCATAGAGGTAGCCCGACACAAACCGGGCGGCGAAGCCTAGCGCGCGCGCGGCTTCCATCATCAGCAGGGCGAAATCGCGGCAACTGCCGCTGCGTAACTTCAGGGTTTGCAGGGGCGGCTGAATGCCCATTTCTTCGCGCCGCACATAGGTGAAGTCGGCGCCAATGGCGCAGGTGATGGCAACCAGCAGATCGCGCGTCGCGATACCATCATGGCGGCGCTCGAGCCCGCCGGTAAAACACCTTGCCCAGTGCATAAGATCGTTATTGCGATCAGGGTACTGCCGTTCGATCAGGCGCAGTAGATCGGGCATGTCTTCCTGATCATAGCTAAACGGGTAGCGCTGGGCACTTGCGGCGATGGGAAATTCTTGGGTTGCATCGGGGCTGTGATCGAGGGTGATGACGCTTTGAAAGCACAGGCGGTCGTGGCGGCCGGCAAAACTTGCGATGGCGACACAGTTGCCAAACACATCGTGCATCCAGTGCAGTGTTTTGGGTGCAGGGGTAATATCGAGGCTGGCATCAAGCAGCAGCTGATCATAGCTATCGCGCGGGCGGAACATGATGCGATGTTCACCAAAGGCGACCGGCTGGCGGTAGCAGTAGGTGCTGGTGTGCCGAACCGTTAACCGCGCCATCGCATCTTTCCTGAACCAAGTGGTAAGGATGGCCGCAAAGGGTGGCCTTCGCAATGGAGACCGTCTTGTCGGAGAATAATGCAATGAACATGCCGCGCCTAACCCTGCTGCGGCCCACCGACCCGCCGCCGGCGCGTATCGCGCGGCCCGATGGCACATCGCCGCTGGTGATCGTGTGCGACCATGCAGGCTCGGCGGTGCCTGCGGCTTTGGGTGATTTGGGAATAACTGCTGCCGACCTTCGCCGCCACATTGGCTGGGACATCGGCACTGCGGGCTTGGCCGAATGCTTGGGCGCGTTGCTGGACGCCACCACCATTACGCAGACCTATTCGCGCTTGGTGATCGATTGTAACCGCCCGCCGGGGCATGCGACATCGGTGGCGCCAATCAGTGATGGCACTGTTATTCCGGTAAACCAGGGTTTGAGTATGGTCGAGATTGCGGCGCGCGAGGACGCGATTTTTCACCCCTATCAGGATTTGATTGCGGCCATGCTGGATGCGCGGGCTGCGGTGGAGCGGCCCAGCGTGCTGCTATCGCTGCATAGTTTTACGCCGGTGTTTCAGGGCAATGCGCGGGGCTGCCATATTGGGCTGCTGTACGATCGCGACCCCCGGCTTGCCCGCGCCTTGGGCGGCATGCTGCGCACGGCGGGCGGGCTGGTGGTTGCCGATAACGAACCTTACGCGCTGGACCAGGTGACCGATTACACGGTGCCGCGGCATGGCGAGCAGCGCGACTTGGTGAGCCTGGAGTTGGAAATACGCCAGGATTTGATCGCTGATACGGCTGGGCAGCAGCGCATGGCGGCGTTGCTGGCGGGGCATTTGCCGGCAGCTATGCGGGTAGTGATGGAAGCTGGCTAATATCAAATCACCTTGATGATGACCCTGCCATCATCACGGCGATTTGGTATGCGCGCCGGGTTGGCGGGCGGCGGCGCGCCAAACAGAGAGTACTACCGACCCGCGTTGATCCATTTTTCATGGGTCAACCCTTAAGCGGGTGGGTATAAGCGACTGAAACTTTTGCAGGAATAACCCGTTTGCCTAATTTGGCGGCAAATGCTGCTGCGCAGCGCTAAATTTTCAAGAAACATATCTTCCTGAGAAGAAATTTTGATGGCATGACCGTGGTCTAGCCGGTATGGTAAACTTCTAGGTTACCCACCTAGGATAAATACCTGGGATACACACCGGGGATAAACACCGGGGCTTAAGCTAGAACGGGAGGTGCCAGCGTGACATTTGCCCATGCGGTTGCAGCCCCCATGGCCGGCCGGTTTGCGTGGGTGCGCGGTGGCGGTGCTGCAGCGTTTTTGTTGGATGCCGGCCAGTATGCGACGCTAACCGACCCCGAGGGTTTACAGGCGGCAGTGGTGTTTGTGGTGCCTTGCGCCAGCGGCCCCCAAACCGTCGCTGGCGGCATGCTTGGGCCTATAGCATCGGCAATTTTGGACCAAGCCGGTGCGGACCGCGATGCGATAAGCGCGGTATTTGCGCGCACGGCCGGGTTGGATTTTGACCTGGTGCAGACGCACACGGCGTTGGCCGGCACCCAGAACGCCGGCCACGCGGTAACCTTACTGGCCAGCGCATGCGCGTTGTACGTGGTATGTGCGCCCAGTGCGGCGATGACACCCGACCAGCAGGCCCCTGCGACAAGCTTACGCCTGGGCTTACCGCCCCGGGTGCCCGGCAGCCTGCCGGCGCCGTTAGCGGCCATCAAGCTGGCTGTGCCGGTGCCGGCTGCCAGCGCACGGGCATACCGCGTAGCGCGTGGCGATTATATTCAGATTATTGATGTCGATGGCAAACAATGTTCTGATTTTTTGGCGTTTGATGCTGAGGCTTTGGACCGCGGGCAGGAGTTTGGCATAGACCCCACCACGACGCGTACGCTGATCGGCAACACGATGCCGCGGCCCGGATTGCATGCCAAATATTTCGATGCGCGCATGGTGCCCCTGGTGGAGATTGTGCGCGATACAGTGGGCCGCCATGATGCGTTTATGCTGGCGTGCGCGGCCAAGTATTACGACGACATGGGCTACCCTGGGCATGCCAATTGTTCGGATAATTTCAATGCAGCCCTGCGGCCCTTTGGCGTGCCGGCGCGTGTCGGCTGGCCGGCGGTGAATTTTTTTTACAACACGATGGTGCGCGCCGATGGCAGTATCGGCGCCGACGAACCATGGTCGCGGCCGGGCGATTATGTTTTACTGCGTGCGCTAACCGATGTGGTGTGCGCGTCATCCAGCTGTGCTGATGATGTTGATGCCGCCAATGGCTGGAACCCGACCGACATTCATGTGCGTGTTTACGATGGTGCCAACAGTTTTTCGCAGGGAGTAGCCCATCGCATGACGCCAGATAGCGAGCCGGAACTTACCCGCACCAGTGGCTTTCATAGCCGCACGGCCGCACTGTCGCGCCGCATGGTGGATTATAAAGGGTATTGGCTGGCCGACAGCTTTGCCGGGCACGGCGTGATTGATGAATACTGGGCCTGCCGCGAACGGGTTGCGGTGATGGATTTATCGGCCCTGCGCAAGTTGGAAGTGACCGGCCCCGACGCCGAAGCCTTGTTGCAGATGGCGCTAACCCGTGATGTACGCAAATTGGCGGTGGGCCAAGTGGTGTATAGCGCGATCTGCAACGCGCAGGGCGGCATGATAGATGACGCGACGATTTTTAGGTTAGGGCAGCAAAATTTTAGGGTGGTATGCGGTGATGCCTATTGCGGCGTATGGCTACGCCAAATGGCGGCAGAAAATGCCCTACAGGTGTGGGTGCGCAATGCAACCGATCAGCTGCATAATTTGGCAGTGCAAGGGCCACGCAGCCGCGATGTTTTGGCGGGCTTGGTGCAAACGCCGCCACACCAACCCAGTATTGCCGAGCTGAGCTGGTTTCGCTTCACGATTGGCCGCCTGGCCGGTGTGCCGGTGCTGGTGTCGCGCACTGGCTATACGGGCGAGCTGGGTTATGAAGTGTGGTGCCATCCCGATGCAGGCGTTGCGGTGTGGGACGCCATTTTTGCCGCGGGAGGGGAATATGGCATAGCCCCTTTAGGGCTTGCCGCGCTGGAGATTTTGCGCATCGAGGCGGGGCTGATGTTTGCAGGTTTTGAGTTCTGCGACCAGACCGATCCGTTTGCCGCCGGGATTGGCTTTGCTGTGCCGGCGCAAAAAACCGCGCCATATTGTGGCGCGGCAGCCCTCGCGGACCGCCGCGCGCATCCGCAGGCCCGGCTGGTAGGGCTGGCGATTGATAGCAACGACGCAACCGGCCACGGCGACCCGGTTTTTTCCGGGCGCACGCAGATTGGCGTGATAACCAGCGCCACCCAGTCGCCCGTGTTGGGGCGCCAGATTGCGCTGGCACGGTTGGATGTGCGGGCCAGCGGCATTGACCAGCGCGTGAGCATTGGTAAATTGGACGGCCACCAAAAACGGTTGGATGCGACGGTGTGCCGCTTTCCGCATTACGACCCGGATAAAACACGGGTGCGCGGGTGATGCAGTATTATCGGCCCGCACAGCGTTTGCTCCCATACAGAGTTTTCTCTCGATTATATCTATTGCCGATGAATTTTGTCGTGTTAGGATTTGGGGTGATCAATGAACAGTGAAAATGCGCAAATGACCAAGCGAATTGCGGTGATTGGCGCCGGCCCAAGTGGTTTGGCGGCCTTGCGCGCCTTCGCCAGCGCCAAAAACCTCGGGGCCGACGTGCCGGAGGTTGTGTGTTTTGAAAAGCAGGATGATTGCGGCGGGCTGTGGAATTACACTTGGCGCACAGGATTAGACGATTACGGCGAGGCCGTCCACGGCAGCATGTATCGGTTTTTATGGTCTAACGGACCCAAGGAATGCCTGGAATTCGCGGACTACGGCTTTGAAGAGCATTTTGGCCGGGCGATACCATCCTACCCGCCACGTGCGGTGCTGCACGATTATATTAAGGGCCGCATTGATAAAAGTGGCGTGCGCAGACAAATTCGCTTTCGTACGCCAGTGCGCAGCGTAAAATACGATGAAGCGACTGCGCTATTTCATGTCACCGCCAAAGATTTGGCCGCCGACCGCCTGTATACTGAAATCTTCGACTACGTCATCGTCGCCAGCGGCCATTTCTCAACCCCAAACATACCGAGTTTTCCCGGGTTCGAGAAATTCCCTGGCCGCGTTTTACATGCGCATGACTTTCGCGATGCTAACGAATTTGCCGGCAAAGATGTGCTTTTGGTGGGCAGCAGTTATTCAGCCGAGGATATTGGTACACAATGCCACAAATATGGTGCGCGATCAATTACTTTTAGTTATCGCACGAAGCCGATGGGTTTCGACTGGCCGGTAAGTTTTGAAGAACGCCCGTTGTTGACCCATGTTGAGGGGAAAAATGCGCATTTTAGGGACGGCAGCCAAAAGCCGGTAGATGCAATTGTGTTGTGCACCGGTTATTTGCATCATTTTCCGTTTTTGGATGATGAACTGCGCCTGAAAACCAATAACCGCTTATATCCGCTGGGTCTTTATAAGGGTATTTTTTGGGATACGAACCCCAAGCTGATGTATATCGGCATGCAAGATCAGTACTATACGTTCAACATGTTCGACGCCCAGGCCTGGTATGCCCGCGATGTTATCCTCGGGCGGATCACCCTTCCCGATGCGGCGACGATGGCGAAAGATATTGCGTTGTGGCGCGGGCGCGAGGAAACTTTGGAAAACCCGTTTCAGGCGATTGACTACCAAACCGATTATGTGCGCGATCTGCTCGCCCCTACCGATTACCCGCCGCTGGATGTAGATATGGTGGCGCGTTTGTTTAAAGAATGGGAACATCACAAGGTAGAAGGTATTTTAACGTACCGCGACAGGTCTTACCCATCAACACTAACCGGCACCATGGCGCCGGTGCACCATACGGCGTGGATGGCGGCCTTGGACGATTCGCTCGAAACTTTCCTGGATGTAAAAACACAATCTGCCGACTGATAAGAAAACTAATGTTTAAAATGGAGGATACAGCATGACCTCATCGTGGCGAATTTCAGCGATTGCCGACCGGCATCGCGCGCTGGGCTCGGCAGTGGAAGACTGGAACGGTATGGGCACCGCATGGAGCTATGCAACCGATGTGCAGGATGCCCACGTGGCCATCCGCACGCGGGCGGGGCTAATGGATGTATCGGGCCTTAAAAAAGTGCACCTGGTGGGGCCGCACGCAACGGCCGTGCTGGATTACGTCACCACCCGTGACGTGCGCAAAATCACCCCAGGCAAATCAGCCTATGCGTGTTTTCTAAATGATGCTGGCAAATTCATCGATGATGGCATTTTATACCGCACCGGGCCGAATGCCTGGACCGTAGTGCATGGCAGTGGCGCCGGGCATGAAACATTGGCCGCGGCCAGTTACGGCCGCAATGTCGCCATGCTGTTCGATGACGACATGCATGATCTTTCGCTGCAGGGGCCGTTGGCGGTAGATTTTCTGGCGCGCCACGTGCTTGGTATTCGCGATTTGCGCTATTTCCACCACATGCAAACAACCCTGTTTGGCGCACCGGTGATGATTTCACGTACGGGCTATACCGGTGAACGTGGGTATGAAATTTTCTGCCGCGCCTGCGATGCGCCGATGATTTGGGACAGCATACTGGAAAAAGGTGCCGATCTCGGCATTGTGGCGTGTGCGTTTACCGCGTTGGATTTACTGCGGGTGGAAAGTTATCTGCTCTTTTATCCCTACGATAATTCGGAAATGTACCCGTTTGAAAATGAAGGCCCCGGTGATACCCTGTGGGAGCTGGGCTTGGATTTTACCGTAAGTCCCGGCAAAACCGGGTTTCGCGGCGCGCCGGAACATTACCGCCTGAAAGGGCGCGAACGGTTTAAGATATTTGGGTTGCTGGCGGATAGCGCTACTGCCGCCGATAACGGCGCCGAGATTTTTGCCGGCGACCGTAAAGTGGGCGTGGTAACCTGCGCGATGATTTCGACCCTGACTGGTAAATCAATGGCTATCGCCCGCTTGACGCCGGATTGCGCGATGGCTGGTGTGCCACTGACTGTGCATAATGCCAGTGGTGTGATGACCGCCACCGCCCAGGCGTTACCGTTCGATGATCCCCACAAAGCCAAACGCACGGCGATGGGATAGGCGCAGTATGGACCAAGGCATTAAGAGCCGGCCGCGCTACCAACCGTTAGCACTGGATGCGACGGGATGGCGGCATTTGGTGATAACCGACCAGGCCGAATTGCCCGGTCTAGCCTTCGCGGTGCCGCCCGATGGTGCGGAGCTGTGGCACATCGCAGCACCAAGGGCAGCACCAAGGGCAGCACCTCCTGGGGCCGGATCTTCTGGGTCCGCCTTTGCAACCACAGGCGACATGCTTACCGCTCTTGCGGCGCGGCTGGCCTGCGAACACGCCGGTTTTAGGCTTTATGCGGCCGGCACTGAGGCGTTTATCTGGGATGCCGAAGCGATTGCACGCGACACGGGCATGGGGGCCGGTGAATTTTTTATGTGCCAGGCCGGCAGCTGGCAGCGGCGCATATACTGCACCCATTGCCAGACCATGACGGACGCAGTGACCACATCCATTGTGCCATGCGCCGGCTGCGGCGCACATCTTTTTGTGCGTGACCATTTTTCGCGCAGGTTACGGGCGTTTATGGGCGTGCGTATCGATAGCGAAGTGCACGGCGACGTGCCACCAGCCGAAACGTTTTATCCATGATCCATTCCGATCCCATTGCCGCACGCGTGGCAAGTTGCGAATCCCTGCATCCTGGCCTGCGCCGCGTCGTGTTGGTGCCCGAAAGCGGTGGGCTGTTTCCCGCCGGATCGGCCGGCGCCCACATCCGACTGGCGTTACGCCATGGTGATCACCTATGGCGTAATGCCTATTCGGTGGTGTCGCCACCCAATTGCCGCGACAGTTACACTATCATCGTGCGGCGGGTGGCCAATTCGCGCGGCGGATCGGCCTATATTCACGATCACCTCAAGCCAGGTGATACAGTGATGGTGGATTTGCCGGTTAACCTATTTCCGATCGCCACCATAGCGCGAAAACACCTGATGCTGGCCGGCGGCATTGGGGTTACGCCATTTTTATCATACTTGCCGATTCTGGCGGATAACAAGGTGAAGTTTGAGCTTCATGTGTGTTGCCGTGGCGACGATGTGGCGGTGTTTACAGCTTTGCTGGCGGCCTGGCCCGATGCCCATGTCCACCCCGATGATGGCAGCCCTGCCCTGGATATTGGCGCGGTGCTTGGGGGCCAATTTTTGGGCACGCATCTGTCAATGTGCGGACCCGAACCATTCATGGCGCAGATCACCGCGACCGCTGCAGCCATCGGCTGGCCGGCCGCACGTATTCATCAGGAATTTTTTACCGGTGCAACATCGGGCACCGCCTTTCGGGCCGTGCTGGCCCAATCGGGGATAACCATTGATGTGCCCGCCGATCAGGGCTTGCTTGATGCGCTAGAAGCCGCCGGTATTGATGCGCCCTATATGTGCCGTGGCGGTGCCTGCGGGCAATGTTACCTGCCGGTGCTGGAGGGGATCCCTGAGCATCGCGATCATTTTCTCACCGCAGACCAGCGTGCCGCCAATACAGCAATCATGCCCTGCGTATCACGGGCGAAATCTGCGACGCTGGTTCTGGATATCTAAACGCCGACAACATTTGCGAGAGGTGCCATCGTGACCATCGTTTTCAAGCCCACTGAAACCTACCGCGATGATTTTACCTATCGCAACAGTGAGACTGCGATTTTGCGTTTTCCATTTCCATTTCACGAAGATCGTTATATGTATTCGGTTAATATCGAACCCCATCTGCGCGGTGGCCCTACCGCCGCTTATGATGCGGTGATCGATATCGACGAGCATTATATCGCCGAATGCCGCGAGCGCGCGCTAACCTTAGCCGCCGACCCCAAGCGCTGCCAGGTATTGCCCCATATGATGGCAGCCCAGTGGGATACAGTGGAATTGCTGATGGAAAGCCTTTCTACTGATTATCCTAAACATTTTACCCTAACCCGTAACGGCGATAACTGGATGTGGGAAAATCGGCCGCTGGGCATTAAAGATAGTTTTGTGTTTGGCGATGCCAGCACGTTATCGTTGCCACCGTTTGAATATATCACCCGCCAGGCACAGGGAGATTTCAGCCTGCAGGACCAGCGTGATGGTGATCTGTGGATGGATGGCGGCATGATCACCGGGCAGGCCGATTGGTCGCTGGATTTTGATGTTGGTATGTCGTTTAAGGAATGGCATGGCCCAGTACCCATGGCCCATGAAATGGGCGTTTTCGACCGCGCCCTGCAGTTTTTACTGCGCTTACAGCATGGCCGCCCGGTGCGCCGGCTGAACTGGACCATGACCATTAACCCGCGCATGGATACATCCCCTGAAAATTACCCCAAATGGGGCCCCGACCGGTTGAGTGTTACGCCTGAAAACGTCGCGCAAAAAGTGCATTTGCGGGTGGAATTGCAAACCCTGTTTCGGCTGCCCCGCAGCAATGCTATTTTGTTTTGCATTCGCGGCTATCTGATGAATTTGCAGGACATTTCGCGCGTTGAAAAATGGCGTAAGCGCCTGCACCGGGTTTTGCGCGATCTTGATCCGGCGCTTGCCGACTATAAAGGTTTGCCGCGTTTCAAACCCATGGCGGTGGCGTGGCTCGCGCAATTCGATGATGGTGCACCGATCGCCCCAGGAACATCGCCAGATCAAACAACGGCGTTGTGAATTTGGCTAGGCCCCGCTGCTAGCGGCGCCGCACCAATCGAAGTTTCCTCTGTGGCATGAAAATTGCCTTCCGAGTGAAATTCTATCTTAGATTTATCAGGCGAGATCACTGAAAAGGGGCCATTACAATGTCGGAATCTACCGTCGAAGTCTTTAACCAAGAGCTTGACTCCGGCGCGTTGCGCCGGGAAATTAACTGGACCCAGGCGGTGTGGGTCGCCACCGGCTCGCCTGCGCTGGTGCTTTTCTCCATCGGCGGTATTGCGGCAACTGTGGGATCGCCTTCCTGGATGGTTTGGGTGCTATCGGTGCTCATTGGGTCGTTCCAGATGTTCACCTATGCCGAAATCGCTGGCATGTTCGCCCATAAATCGGGCGGCACAGCGGTCAGCGGATCGATGGCGTGGCTGCCCTACGGCAAAATTTTTCCATCTGTTTCGGTGTGGACCTACTGGCTCGCCTGGACCCCGGTGGTGGCGATCGGCACCGGCATTGCCGCTGGCTACATCATGACCGCCCTGCTACCGGCAACATCGCCGTTGATGACCTGGCAATTGACCCTGCTGGATCTTGGCTTCATACAGGATAAGCTGACGCTGCGCATAAACTTTGCCTATATTATCAGCGTTGTTATGGTGCTCGGCTGCTTTGCTGTGCAGCATGGCGGGCTACTGCGGGCATCACGTACGCAGATGATTGTCGCTATCGCATCGCTGGTGCCGCTTGGCTTAGTTGGTATTGTGCCCTTGTTCACCGGCCAGGCGCCAATTGCCAATTTTCTACCCTTCGCGCCGCTGGCCCATGATGCGGCCGGCAATCTTATTGCCGGCGTTTGGGATATGGGCGGGGTTACCTTGTTTGCCGGTGGGCTTTTTATCGCCGCATGGTCCACCTACGGCATTGAAACCTGCCTGATTTATACGCGCGAATTTCGCAACCCGGCGTCCGATACGTTCAAAGCCGCCCTCGGCACGTCCCTTTTGTGCCTGTTTTTCTACACGCTGGTGCCCATTTCTTTTCAGGGCGCGCTTGGGCTGAAAGGCCTGCTGGAACCCGGCATCTATGATGGTTCTGGGGTTGGCGCCGCGATGGCGGCCATGGTGGGTTTAAGCGGTGCACTGGGTAGCGTGATCATCGCCATGCTTGTGCTAACCTTGTTGCTATCGATCCTAACCGCCATCGCCGGCACCTCGCGCACATTGTATCAGGCGTCGGTGGATGGCTTCTTTCCAAAATACCTAGCCACAGCCAATGCCCACGGCGTGCCGATGCGCGCCATGTGGACCGATCTTGTGTTCAATCTTCTGCTTCTGCTGCTGTCGAACAACGTGTTTCTGCTGGCTATCAGCAACGTTTGCTACATGATCTTTATCTTCCTTAACCTGCAATCCGGCTGGATACATCGCATGGATCGCGCCGATTGGAGCCGCCCGTTCAAATCGCCCAACTGGTTGCTGGCGGCCGGCGCCCTGTTTGGGTTTTTCAATATGTTCTTGGTTGGTATGGGCGCAAATGTGTACGGTGCGGGTGTGCTGAAATGGGGGCTGATCAGTGTGTTTATGATCCTGCCGATCTTCCTGTTCCGCCATTATGTGCAGGATAAAGGCGTTTTTCCAGCCGAACTGGCAGCCGATTTGCAGCCAGGATCGGTGGTATCGCCGGTGGAAATGAAAGCCGGCATCCTGCCTTACGTGGCCCTGGCGGGTGGTGCGGCGATGATCGCGTTGGGGTATCACTTCGCGGTGTATTGATTGGCGCACGCCTAACTAACGCAGCTGGCGGAACCTTGCTGTTCCGCCAGTTTTTTACCCATTAAGAGCAGGTCTTCTTTTCTGGTAACTGCCCAGGTAGGGGGGAGAACGCTAACTGCCTCAAAAGACTCAACTCTCGGCGCGCAGTCCATTACGTTACCGACGCAAACTGTCCCTTTTTCGGCAGTTTGCGTATCGAAACCAGACCTAAACCCGAAGTCGCCATAAATGTTTTCAATGGGTTGTGTAGCTTCGACCCTACCTGGGCAGTTACCTTTTCTGAAGATAAAGAAGCAAAAGATGTTTAATTTTTTGGCGTTTGTAATGGCGACGCTTGGGGAATTAAGCGGTACTGGCTGACTTGCCACACCCGGCCGTTGGCGTGGCCAAACAACCCGGCCACCGCCAGAAAAAACAAGCGCCAGCGGCGCCGCCACACTCTGGCCTGTGCGCCGTACGTTGCGCGCAGCAGTGGCATAATCACCGCCTGGTTGCGATCAAAATTCTCCAGCCACTGCAATGCCGTGCGTTGATAATGCGTGCCCGGCCAGATGTTTTCTGCCTCCAGCGTGAACAAATCGGCAAACTGATCGATCATCCGGTGGCTCGGCATCAGCCCGCCGGTGAAAAAATACTGGCCGATCCAATCTGTGCGATCGGGATTAAACCGGTATGGCGTGGTGGTGTGAGAAAACACGTGGATAAATAGCCGGCCATCGGGGTGCAGCCAGTTGCGCACACGGTTCAATAAATCGCGCCAATTCGCCATGTGTTCAAACATTTCAACCGACACCACCCGATCAAACATCGCGGCTGGGGCAAAGCTGTTCATGTCGGCGGTGATCACCACCAAATTTTGTAACCCTCGGGCATCTGCTTGCGCTTCAATAAACGCACGCTGGCCTTGTGAATTAGAAACCGCCGTGATTTTCGTATTAGGATATTGTGCCGCCATAAACAGGCTCAGGCTGCCCCAACCACAGCCCAGCTCCAGTATTGCCTGGCCATCGGCCAAATCTGCCATGGCGCAGGTGGCGGCAAGGGCAATCTCCTCAGCCGCATCCAAGGTCTCGTTACGTTGCGGATAAAAACAACTGGAATATTTTAAGTGCCGGCCCAGCACGTGTTCGAAAAACGCCGGCGCCAATTCATAATGCTGCGCGTTGGCGTCATCCGTGTTCATGGCCACCGGCAAGCCTGCCATGGCGGCGACGAAAGTAGCGTTTTGGTTAGGCAAACTGGCAAGCTGTGCCGCGGTTTTGGCAACCATCCTGGCAATGCCTGCGCCCAAAACGGCATCCGACAAATCAAAATTTTCGGCGGCATATATCGCCGCATCGGCAAATACCGGCATCAACCCACCCGTGGTTCACGGCGCCGCTTGGGCAGCCCAGGAAAAAAAACGTTTACCCGCGCCTGATAATCGGCAAATGCCGCACCGCGGCGCGCCAGCATGGATGCTTCCAGCGGCGGCACGCCAGATGCGTAGCGCAACAGCCAGTACATCATGGCCGGTCCCGACAGCGCCAACCACCCGCGTGCATCGAACCCGGAAACATCTATTGCTAGCAAGGGATAGGCGCACCAGCCCAAAAATTCAAAAAAGTAATTCGGGTGACGGCTAAACCCCCATAAGCCGGTATCGCACACGCCGCCGCTGCGCGCTGCGCGAAAACGCTGCATTTGGGTATCGGCCAGCGTTTCACCGGCCACCGCCACCACCAGCAGCACAACACCGGCGATATCGCCCAAGCCGAGTGGCGCTGTGTTGTGCGCCGCCAGCCAAACCGATGCCACCAGCACCCAGGCGCAAGCGGCTTGGATCATGAGAAACCAAAACAGCCGGGTTTCGAACGCCGCGCCCCAATCCAACCGAAACGCAGCATAGCGTGCATCTTCCGGCGCCCCAGGGGTGCGGCGCAGGATGTGGGCCGCCAACCGCCCGCCCCACACCAGCACCATGCCGGCAGCAAGCCATGACCGCGGCCCCGCCCTGGCTGGTAGTAAGCACGCGGCCGCCGCCGCAAACGCCGTCGCCGCCGACCAGATGCCATCAACCCAACCACAATTGCGTGTGACGCGCTGCACGGCCCATGCGCAGGCCATGCTGACGACCAGAAAAGGGCCTGCCGCCAATAAAATGGTTGTATCGTTCACCTTAACAGGGCTCCTAACGCAAACACCCACCTTGTTAAATGGGACCGGATGCCAAATAGCAAACCACCCCCATATGAGAAGTTCGGGCGGGTGCATCTAAACCGGGCCGGCGGGCGTAAAGACTAGGTAAACCGGGTGTGGATAGATGTGGCGTGACTGATCGGCAGGGTTTGAACATTGCGGTGATTGGCAGCGGCATCGCCGGCCTGTCCTGCGCGTGGCTGCTTAGCCGCACCCATCGCGTCACCGTTTATGAAGCGGCCCCCCGCTTAGGCGGCCACGCCTGCACTGTCGATGTGGCGCGCCCAAATGGCCGTATGGCTGTAGACATGGGGTTTATTGTTTATAATGAACCAACCTACCCTAACCTAACCGCGTTGTTTAAGCATTTGAACGTGCCAACCCAGGCCAGTTGCATGAGCCTGGGCATATCGGTGGGTGATGGCGAATTCGAATATGGAGGGCACGATCTGGCAGCCCTATTCGCCCAGCGCCGCAACCTGATGCGGCCACGTTTTTGGCGCATGCTGGCCGAATTGCTGCGGCTTTACCGTCTGGCGCCATCGCCCGCAAATGAAGATAGTGCTAGCGATGAGACGCTGTCGCTGGGGGCGTGGCTGGACCGGCATAAATTTTCAGCCGGCTTTCAGCGCGATCATTTATTGCCCATGGCGGCCGCCATCTGGTCTTGCCCGGCGGGTGCAGTGCGCGACCAGCCGGCTGCCGCCTTCATGCGGTTTTGCGATAATCACGGCCTGCTACGCCTGCAAAATCGGCCCGAGTGGCGTACGGTCACCGGCGGCGCGCGGGCCTATGTGCAGCGCCTGGCTGCCGATTTTAACGGGGTGATCAAAACCGGCTGCCCGGTTGATAGCATTAACCGCACCGCCAGCGACGTTGCCATCACCACGCGCGACCGCGCCCGCACCGTGTACGATCATGTGGTGATTGCCAGCCATGGTTATGAAGCGCGCGCCATGCTCACCGATGCCGACGCCGGCGAACGCGCAGTGCTGGGGGCGTTTCGTGGTCTGCCCAACCGCGCCGTGCTGCATGGCGATGCCGCCCTTATGCCCAAACGCCGGGCGGTGTGGAGTAGCTGGAATTTTTTAGGCACAGACAACCCGCACGACCCGCCTTGCGTGACCTACTGGATGAACCGCCTGCAGAATTTGCCGGGGCCCGATCTGTTTGTAACCCTAAACCCAAGCCGCGAACCTGCACCCGCGGTGTGTTATGCTGAGCAAAATTTTAGCCACCCGGTATTTGATGCCGCAAGTTTAACCGCGCAACAAGGTATCTGGCCCCTGCAAGGGCGCCGGCGGACCTGGTTTTGTGGTGCCTATCTGGGTGCGGGGTTTCACGAAGATGGCGTGCAGTCAGGGCTTGCTGTTGCCGAAGCGTTGGGCGGTGTGCGGCGGCCGTGGACAGTGGCCGACCAATCTGGCCGGCTACACGCACATGCCGGCCTAATGATGGCCCGTTTAACCGATCCGTTAGCAGCATGACCGCATCTGCCCTCTATCATGGTACGGTTTGCCACCAACGCCTGCGCCCGGTGCGCCACGTGTTGCGCTACCGCATCTTTATGATGCTGCTAGACCTTGATGAAGCCCCCAACCTTGCGCGGCGGGTTGATTTGTTTGGCTTTGACCGGCCAGGCGTTGTTAGTTTCTGGCAGACCGACCATGGCGATGGCAGCGCCAATGGTTTGCGCCGCTGGGTTGACCAGCATTTGGCCGATAACGGTTTTGCCACTGGTGGCGCCATTCGCGTGCTGAGCATGCCGCGGGTGTTTGGCTATTGCTTCAACCCGATCACGATCTATTTCTGTTCCGCCCCCAATGGCAATTTGCAGGCCATGCTGTACGAGGTGCGCAATACCTTTGGCCAGCGCCACGCCTACCTTTTGGCGGCTGACAGCGATGCCAGCCCGGTGGCGCATGGCTGCGCCAAGATGTTTCATGTATCGCCTTTTATGGACATGGACATGCACTATCGATTTCGCGTCAGTACGCCGGGTGCGCGGGTGGCGCTGTCTATCCTCACCGACGATGATACCGGCACCATGCTGGCCGCACGTTTTGCTGGCCGCCGGCAGGATATTTCGAACGTAAACCTTGCCTGGGCAGCGCTGCGCATGCCCGTGCTCGGCTTAAAAGTTTTGTTTGCTATTCATTGGGAAGCGGTAAAACTGTGGACAAAAGGGATCAAACTTCGGCCGGCACCGCCGCCACCCGCATCGGCCATCACCTTCACCCCAATACCCGTAGTGCAAGTGCCCCGCCGATGAGTACGCAACGGCAAACCCCATGGGCCAGCAAGGGCTTTGGCGGAAGATTAGCCGCTAGTATGTTACGCCGGGTGATGAACGGGCGGCTTGCGCGCGGCAGTTTAACCGTGCGCACGCCAGAAGGTGTATCGGTTGCTAATCTTGGCGCCGCCCCCGGTCCGCACGCCGATGTTACCGTGCATCGCTGGCGCGCGTTGTTGCGTTTGCTATTTGGCGGTGATCTTGGTTTTGCCGAGGCCTATGTCGATGGTGACTGGGATAGCCCCGATCTTGCCGCCTTCATTGAACTTGCCGCCTGCAACGCGGATGTCACGGAAGCGAATTCGCAAGGCACGATTTTTTCACGCCTAGCGCGCCGCGTAAGCCACGCTATTCGGCGCAACACCAAGCGCCAAGCGCGCCGCAACATTGAAGCGCATTATGATCTCGGCAATGCATTTTATGCAGCTTGGCTGGATGAGGGCATGAGTTACTCATCCGGCATTTATCAAACCCCGAGCATGAGCCTGGAAGATGCCCAAACCGCCAAACAGGATCGGGTGCTGCAGTTATTGGATGTGCAGCCCGGTGCCCGGGTGCTGGAAATAGGCTGTGGCTGGGGCGGGCTTGCTGAACGTTTAATGCGCGATGCGGGGGCGGCGGTCACCGGTGTTACCCTATCACCGGCGCAACTTGCCTATGCGCAAACCCGGCTAGCCAGCGTTGCAGCAAGCGTGCCGGCCGATCTACGCCTGCAGGATTATCGTGATGTCACTGGCCAATACGACCGCATCGTGTCAATCGAGATGCTTGAAGCGGTGGGGGCTGCCTATTGGCAGGATTTCTTTACCCGCCTGCATGATTGCCTAGCCCCTGGTGGGCGCGCGGTGTTGCAGGTGATTAGTATTGCCGAGGATCGTTTCGATGGTTACGTGCGGCGTCCCGATTTTATTCAACGCCATATTTTCCCCGGTGGCATGCTGCCCACTATCGACATTATGCACCGCGAAATAGCCCGTGCCGGCCTAACTCTTGCGGGCTTGGAACATTTTGGCCAAAGCTATGCAGCAACCCTGGCAGATTGGCAAAAGCGTTTTGATGCGGCCTGGCACAGCTTGCAGGGCCACGGGTTCGACGACGTGTTTCGCCGCAAATGGACCTATTACCTGCAATATTGTGAAGGCGGCTTTCGCGCCGGCGCCATCGACGTGGGGCTCTATACTTTGGTGAAAGGCGCCTGAGTTTACACCCCCGATCTTAAGCGGCGATCCTAGACAATGGCAACAATCCGCCCGCGCACCTGGCGATCAGCGACGCGCTGAACGCCCGCCGCAATATCGCCAAACCCGACTGTGCTATCAATCAACGATGGTAATTTTCTGTCGCCATGCAGCGCCATAAGATCGGCGTGCATGGTAAGCATAATGTCGCGGTCGAACCCGCCGCCCAGGGCGCCGACGATGGAGATGTTTTTAAACGCCAAAATTTCCGGCGAAATACCCCCCCATCGGCCACTGGCAAAGCCGATCGGCAGCAGGCGGCCTTCGCAGGCAATGCAATCCACCGATCGTTCAAATGTATCGCCACCGACAGGATCAAACACGATATCGGCACCGCGCCCTGCGGTTAACCGGTCAACCCTCGACACAAAATTTTGCGTCATTATATCCACCACATGATGCGCCCCCCAGTCGTGGCATAGGGCGGTTTTTTGCACGCCGCTGGCGGTGGCGATAACGGTTGCGCCAAACGCGCGGGCGATCTGAATGGCCGCAGCCCCGGTGCCGCCGGCGCCGCCATGCACCAGCACGGTTTCACCTGGCACCAATTTTGCCCGACGCACCAAGGCCAGATAGGCGGTGTGGTAGGCGATGGTGAAACAGGCGGCGGTGGCATCATCCATGCCGGCAGGTTGCGGAAAGCTCATCGGCTCGTAAGTTGTGCATGCTTGGGCAAAACTGCCGCGCCCAACCATGAAGGCGGCAACGCCCATCAGGCGCGTGCCAATCGGCGTATTAACCCCGGCACCTACCGCTGCCACCGTGCCTGCAAATTCCTGGCCCGGGGTGAATGGCTGCGGCGGACTAAGCGGATAAGTCCCACGGCACATCAGCACATCGGGCAGGCCGATACCGCAGGCGGCAACATTTATCAGCAGTTCACCGGGGCCGATGGGGCCTACGTCGCCGCTGGTTTGGGCCATTACATCGATCGGCTCACCCTGGCCGGTCACCTGCCATTTGCGCAATTGCGGTCTCCCCATCCGGTTTTGTGCGCGGTACTTTTTGCGCTTGGTATTACCCTTGGTTCTGATGCTTGGCGTTTGGCGGGTGCGTGGCAAGCGCTGGGCTTTCGGCCGCCGCCATTGCGCCGCACAGTGCGGGCCGAACAGTGGTGCGAATGCGCCGACACAGCGGGGGAATGCGCCGTGACCACCATTACCTATGATTTTAGCGGCACCACGGCACTGGTGACCGGCGGCGGCACCGGCATTGGCTTCGCCATCGCCCAGGCCCTGGCTCAGGCTGGCTGCACGGTAACATTGATGGGCCACCTGGCCGACCAGATCGACCCGGCGGCCGCACTTTTGCGCGCTGAATTTGGCGCCAGCGCCATTCGCGCCGTGGTCGGCGATGTCACCGATGAAGCCGATCTGCAGCGCGCCGTGCAGGCGGCGGCGGCCAATGGGGCGTTAGATTTTGCCGTGGCGAATGCCGGCAGCGCGATCCCTGGGCCGATTTTGATGATGCCCAAAGATGCCTGGGACTTTGTTAACACACTTAATATCACGGGAACTGCGCTAACCATTAAACATGCCGGCCTGGCGATGATGAAAAACGGCGGGCGGATTGTGACCATTTCATCGGCTGCGGCAATCCAGGCGATAAAGTTTATGGCGCCTTATTCAGCATCGAAAGCGGCAGTGGAAATGCTCACCCGTGGTGCCGCCCTGGAACTGGCACCCTTTGGTATTAATGTTAATTGCATTTCGCCCGGTTGGATAAAAACCGAGGCCGCTGCCCTGATGCCGCCCAGCCTGCAAGCCCAGCTGCGGCAGCGCACAGCGTTGGGTGACGGTGCCGATGCGCAGGTGATTGGCCAAGGGGTGCTGCATTTATGCAGTGCGCACACCAGTTTTGTCACCGGGTCGGTGGTGCAGATCGGCGGCGGACTGCATGCTTATGGTGGTGAGGATTTTGCCGATTTATGCAAACTTGCCTATGGCGAGACTGTAATGGCGCCATTTATGGCGCCGCCATAGGGTACACGGATAATGCCGTTCCCGTTAGTGAGATCGCCGATCCGATACTTTGGTGCACCGCGGCGCAACGGCGAAACGATACTAGGCACTGGCTACTAGGCACTGGCTACTAGGCACTGGCTACTAGGCACTGGCACCGCCTAATGGCGGCAGCCCTGCCCCGTTGTGCACGGCGGGCGGCGGCGCGTGGCCATCGGTTGCTGCCGTGATGGCTGCAACCAGCACCTGCATGGTGACCGGTTTGCTGATCACCTGGTCCATGCCGAGAAGGCGATAGGACGCGTGATCGTCGGTGGAAACATGCGCGGTGAGGCCAAGAATGGGAATCAGCGATAGCGGGGCTGGCAGCGCGCGGATCACCTGGGTTGCCTCGATCCCGTCCATTTCCGGCATCATCACATCCATCAGCACCACGTCGTAGGGCAGCGCCTTCACCGCTTCGACCGCTTCGAGGCCGTTGCCGACGACATCGGCGCGGTGGCCAAGTTTTTCCAGCATGGCGCGGATCACCGCCTGGTTGGTGGCGCTGTCTTCGGCAACCAGGATGCGCAGATGCCGTGCAGGGTGCGCGGTTGTCGGAAGGATGGCGGTGTTGATATCGGGCTGCGGGGTTTTGGTCGTCACCGGTTTGGCCGCAGTCGGCATGATCGCGCGCAAAAGATCCAGCACCGGCACTGGTTTGGTGAGCACGGCGTTGAACAGGGCATCGGCATCGGCGCGGATGTCGGTATCCAGATTGGCCGAGGTCGCCAGAATCAGGCGCTGGGTGGCGAGGCCCGCCTGGGCACGGATGGCGCGGGCCAGGGTAAGCCCATCGGCGCCCGGCATGGTGTAATCAATCACGGCAGCATCGTAGGGTCTGCCGCTGGCCGCCGCCGTAATCAGGGCAGATAAACCTTCGTTGGGGGTGGCAACACAGGCAAATTTGCCGCCCGCACTTTCGATTTGGCGGCCAAAGATATCGCGATTCATCGCGTTATCATCAACCACCAGCACCCGCCTACCGGCTAGGCGGGGCACGGCCGCGCCTTCGCCTGTGCGCGGTTGGCCGATGCCGAGACTTACCCAAAAACGGAACACACTGCCGCTGCCAAACTCGCTTTCCGCAGTGATCGACCCACCCATGCCTTCGATCAGCTTGCGGCTGATGGCAAGGCCTAAGCCGGTGCCGCCGAAGCGGCGCGAGGTGGAGCTATCGACCTGGTTGAATTCGTGAAACAGCGCGCCCAGCCGATCGGCCGGGATACCGATACCGGTATCGCGCACTTCGAATGCCAACTCCAGTTTTTCGCTGTTGGTGGCAAGGGTGGCCACTTCCACCGATACCGAGCCGCGCTCGGTGAATTTAACCGCGTTGCCAACCAAGTTAATCAGTATCTGGCGCAGGCGGCTGGGGTCGCCCAGCACAATGCTGGGAATATCGGGGGCGATGAAGGCGCCCATATCCACACCCTTGGCGTGGGCCTTGGGGGCGAGCAATTCCAAAGCACTTTGCACCAGGGCTTCGACGTTAAACGGGATCGTTTCCAGCGGCAGGCGCCCGGCATCAAGCTTGGTGAAATCCAGCACGTCGTTGATCAACTGCAGCAAATGATCGCCCGCTTCGCGCAAGGTTTCGGCATAGCGGCGCGATTGCGCATCGAGGTTGGAATCGACCAGTAAGCCTGCCATGCCGATAACCCCGTTCAGCGGCGTGCGTAATTCGTGGCTGATGACCGCTAGAAATTCCGCTTTGCTGCGATTGCCGGCTTCCGCCGCATCGCGCGCATCAACCAACTGGGCGCGTGCGGCCTTTAGCCCTTCGCGGGCGCGATCAAGGCCGGACGCAGCAGTTTTGACCTCTTCCTGCAGCAAATTAAAACTTTCCGCCATGGTGCCGAGTTCATCGCGCGAACGCACCGCCACCGGCACAATATCGAGTGTTGCGCGCGCACCTTCCAGATCACCTCGGCCCAAACTTGCCATGGCATTGGAAAATTCGCGCAGCGTGCCGCTCGCCAAGCGTTTGGCGACTGCGCTGATTTGATCGGCAGAATGCGCAATCATACCGGGCAGAACGATGCCCACGGTAATGGTGAGGATGGCAACAGCGACAAAAATATCTTCCAGCGCCACGATCAGCGCGCCGTTATCGTGCGGCATGCGGCTAACCGCGATGATGTAACCCACGGCATCAAGCGCAAGCACCAGCAGCATCGCGCCGGTAAGGGTAACGTGCAGGCTGGGGGCCAGCGCGGGCAGGCCTGCGCGCACACGATCTTCGATTTTACGCAAGGCGAACAGAGCGGCGCCGGAATAGGCAAACAAAAGCCCGATGACCACCGTAGGCAGGCCGAATTGTTGAAAGCCAAACAAAGCACTGAGGCCCCAGATGCACGCCGCCGCAAGCCCCAGGCCAATCGTGTAACGCGGTGCGCGCCACGGGCGGTGGGCGTGTGGCGCATCACGGCGCAGTAGCCAGACCGCCACACTGGGCAGGCCAATGCCGATGAGATAGGTGAAGTTTGCGGCAGCGATCAGCCAAATCGGGTCGCCGATGAGCAAAAACAGGATCGACAGCACCGCCGTCAGCAGGGTTGCGACATAGGGCACATCGGTTGAACGCAGGCGGCGGCCAAAGGCGCTGGGCACCAGCCCATCATCGGCCAGTTGCGACAGCGTGCGCGCAGCACCGGCGAGCGGCTGGATGGTGCCATGAAACATGTTGACCATCATGAACCAGATGGCGGCCGATTTACCGCCAGCACCAAGCAGGGGCGCAAAGGTTGGGCCGAGCGCTTGGTTGAGATCACCACTGACCGCCGGGGCGCCAAGCACGCCGAGCCAGACGATGGGCAGGAAGGCAAAAAACACCGCTGCCATGGCAGCGTTGGCGAGCACCGCACGCGGCACGTTGACGTTGGGGTTGATAGTTTCGGCAACGTGACAGGTGGCCGCTTCAAACGCCGGGGCGCCGAAGCCGATAAGGTAAAGCCCGGCCATCAGTGAGGTCGCCGTGCCAAACCAGCCGGGGAACGGGGTTGTGAGGTGAAAATCGGTGGCCTGGTGCCAATCGACGCGGCCGGCGAAAATCGGCGCCAGCAGAGAAACAAAGGCAAGCCCGGCAGATGCCGTGGCGATTGGCAGGGCAAGGCGTGTGGTGAGTTTGATACCGCATAGGTTAACAGCAGTGAACAGCCCAACCAACCCGCAAGCAATGGCCGGCACTGGCACCTGCGGCAAAAACCATTGGCCAATCGCGGTAGCCGAAAACAATGCGGTCACCCCGCAGGTCGGCACCCAGCCCCACCAGTAGCAAACACCCGCCAGGGCGGAGAGGATGGGGCTGTAGGGGCGGAACGCCGCGGTGCAGCTGGCAGCGATGCCACCCACCCGGTTGGGCGACATCAGCACCAGTTCAATCCACCCGGGGGCCGCCGCATAGCTGAGCAGCAGGCCTGCAATCAGCAAGGGGATGGCGGCACTACCCTGCCCTGGGATGTCGCCCTGGCCGATGATAAGGGCGCTGATAAGAAACAGGCTTTGGTTGCTGCCGCCCATGCCCAACGCGGCGGTGCCGAGCCAGCCAATGGTGCGCGGGTGGGGTTTGTGGCCGGGCGTTGCAGCGGGGGCGAGTACGGTCAATGAACAGAATCCTGTGGATCGGGCGGGCCCTTGGGCCGCGTCACTGCGGCAAGGGCCGATTGCAAGGCGGCTAAGGTGACCGGTTTTATCAGCACCGATTGCATGCCAGCACTACGGTACGCGTGATGGTGGTCGGCCAACGCATCGGCCGTGAGGCCGATCACCGGCACCTGCCCCGCAGGCTGCGGCAAGGCGCGGATCAGGCTGGTGGCGGCAAGGCCATCGAGCTCGGGCATCATCACATCCATCAGCACCACATCGTAAGGGCGCGCGGCGATCGCCCCCAGTGCCTCGTTACCGTCGGCAACCAGATCGGCGCGGTGACCGAGTTTAGCCAGCATCGCGCGGATCACCGTTTGGTTGGTGTGGTTATCCTCGGCCACCAAAATGCGCAGGGCCGGGCCGGGCGGCCGGGTCGCGGTTTGGTCGTGCTCGTCTAGGCCGTTGGGGCCGGCTGGGTTGCCGGCAGCCTCGCCCTGCAAACGGTAGATCAGCGTATCCACCGGCACCGGGCGCAGCAATTTGGCGTTAAACAGTGGGGCGGCTGGGGTCTCTGCGCGGGTGCCAGCGGGCGCCGCGCCGGTATTCGCAAATTCAGATGTGCTGATCAGCACAACGCGGGTGGTGGCGATGGTGGGGTCGGCGCGCAGGCGGCGGGCGAAATCGGTGGCACCGTCGGCGATAAGAGCATGATCAACCAGAACCGCGTCAAACGGCGCGCCGCGGGCGCACGCCTGGCGCAGCAGATCGAGCGCGCGACCGGCGACAACGGTGCGTTCAACCCGGCCGCCGCGGCTAACGATCTTGCGGGTGAGCAGTTGCGTGCCGGTTTCGTTGGAATGAAGCAATAGAATTTTCTCGCCCGCCAAACGCGCCGTGCCGCGCGGCGTTTGGCCCGGCGCGGCGGCACCAAGTTTTAGCGGCACGACAAAGTGAAACACACTGCCGTCGCCAAGTTTGCTATCTACCGATATATGCCCGCCCATACGCACCGCCAGACGTTCGGAAATGACCAGGCCTAACCCAGAGCCGCCAAAGCGGCGCGAGACGGATTGGTCGACCTGGGCAAACACTTCGAATAATTGCGGCAGATCTTCGGGCCTAATGCCGATGCCGGTATCGCTGATGGCGAAATCCAGCGTGACCATATCAGCGTTTTGCGCCAGCATGGCAACTTCGAGTGTGACGTTGCCAACGCTGGTGAATTTAACCGCATTACCCAGCAGATTTATCAACACCTGGCGCAGCCTGCCAGGATCACCTTTCAGCACTGGGGGGATATCGGGCGGCACGTAGGCGCCAAATTCAAGCTTTTTCACGTGCGCGCGCGGCGCCACCATGTCGAGCGCACTTTGCACTAGGCTATCAAGGTCGAATGGGATATGATCGAACGCCAGGTGATCGGCTTCCAGCTTAGTAACATCAAGCAAATCGTTGATCAGATCAAGCAGATGATCGCCCGCTTCATGCAGCATTTTGGCATAGAGCCGCGATTGCGCGTCTAGTGTGCCATCGAGCAACAGCCCGGCCAAACCAATCACCCCATTCAGCGGCGTGCGCAATTCGTGGCTGATCACTGCTAAAAATTCGGCCTTACTGCGTTCGCCGGTTTGGGCGCTATCGCGCGCCGCCGTTAACTCTGCACGGGCGTGCGCAACGCCCTCGCGGGCTTGGTCCAGTCCACGTGCCGCGTGATCAACCTCACGCGCCATCAGGTTAAAGCTTTGTGCCATGGCGCCAAGTTCGCGGCTGCGGTCGATCGGCAGGGAGGACGCGGATTGCGCCATGCGGGCGGTATCAAGTTCGCCGCGGCCCAGCGCCTGCAGGGCGGCGGCAAGCCCGCGCAAGGGGCCGTTTGCCAGGCTAGCGGCGGCGGCGCTGACCTGATCAACAACCCGCAACACGCGGTGCAGAAAAACCGCAGCGATTGCCAGATTTAGGGCGGCCGATGCGACGAAAACCAGTATCAGCGTGGTGACCGAAACCCGATCAGTGCGGCTGATGTGCGCGAGTGCTACCATCAGGCCCACCCCCTGCACGCCGAGCCCGAGCACAACGCAAATCATCACCTCGGCATACAGCCGGGGCGGGCGTTTTTGCGGCGGCAAAGCCGAACTGGGCGGTGTCATCGCGCTATCGTCGTGCGATTTGGGGGCGCGCGGTTTTGGCCGCAGCTATAGCGGCCCGGTTGCCGGCACGCTTTGCGTTGTTGCAGCCATCGCCCATGAACACCACCGTTTATTGCATGACCAGCAAAACCAAACCTGCGCTAGGGCTAGTCTTAAGGCAACCCGCCCCACCCAGCGCCGCCGCAGCCCCCCGGGTTGCAGGCCCTGGTTACATAGCTGGGGGGGCCTGGCCGCGCTACTGGCCGCGCCCGGTTGCCATCACCGCGAAGGTGCGCAGCATGATCGACACATCCAGCCGCAACCATGACCAAATCCCCGACAGCCGCATGCCATAAGCGTGATCGAAAGCCACTTTGCGGCGCACGTCGTCGATGCTGGTATCATAGCCCTGGCGCACCTGGGCCAAGCCCGTAATACCGGGCCGCAAACCTTCGGTGCGTGTTGCAAAATACGGAATGGCGGTTTCCAGCTTACGGTAAAAACCTGGGCGTTCCGGGCGCGGCCCGACGATCGACATATCGCCGCGCAACACGTTGATCAGCTGCGGCACTTCATCGAGCCGGGTGTTGCGTAAAAACAAACCCACCGGGGTAATACGCGGGTCGTGGCGCACCGCCCACACCGCACCGCTGCGCGTTTCGGCATCTTGATACATCGAGCGGAATTTCAGCATTTGAAACAATGCAACCGTTTGTGTGCCGGCGTGGCCGATGCGGGACTGCCGAAAAATCACCGGACCAGGGCTGGTGAGTTTAATAGCAACCGCAAGAATGGGCCACAAAGGTGCGGAAAGAGCCAGCGCCACCAGAGCAATCGCAATATCCATCCCGCGTTTAGCCAGCATAACACTGCTTGGCACGTGTATGGCGCCAGATGCGCCGCCCTGCCCACCCCCTTGGGCGCGCTGCCAGCCGCGCCGGTAGCGGCCGCGGACAAAATCGCCGATGCCGGCCAGGCTCATGGCGTGGCCACCCGCGATATAGCCCAGCACGCGCAGTATTTTAGGCCCACGCACGCCGCAGGCGAGGCCCACACACGCGAGCAAAATTGCTGCCGTTTCAGCACCGGCAAGGGCCGCATAAAGTGGCGATGCAGCGGCCAGTGCCAGGCTGCCGGCACAGGCGATGGCGATAAGAATGGGCATCACCACGCGCAACGCTTTGCCGGATGCAAAGCACATGGCAACCCCGCCATGCTTGGGGTGCAGCAAGCCCCGCAGGCGCCACAATTGCTGGGCGTTACCGGCGGCTATGCGGCGGCGGCGGCGGCGTTCGGCGTCGGCGCCGATCCGTTCCAGTTCAACCGCCGTGATGGTTTCGTCGTAGGCGACACGGTAGCCTTGCCCATAGATCAACATCGGCAGAATGAAATCATCGTTGATGGTATCGATGCCCAGCACCACATAGGCGCTGCGGCGAAAAGCGTAAAAGGCGCCGTGCAAACCCAACGGTGCGCCAAAAGCGGCCTCGCCACGTTTAACCATAAGCTGCATGCGCCAATAGGCGGCTTCCCCGTCACTACCGTTATTTTGAATGCGATACGTGCCGCCAACCGCGCCAAGCTGCGGATCGGCGAAGTGGGCAGCGGCAGCACGCAGAGCATGGCCCGGCAGCAATGCCGAAACATCGCTGAGGATCACGATTTCACCACGTGCACGCGCAACACCGGCATTGAGCATGGCAACTTTCCCCTGATTATCGCTATTTTCAATAATCTCAGCATCAAGATGCTGGCACGCCCTTTCGGCAAGCGTTGCACGGCAAACTGCGGCAGTTTCATCTTGACAGCCATCGCACATAATCAGAATTTTGAGGCGATGCGCGGGATAATCGAGCGCGGCTATATTGCGCAGCTTACGCGCCATGTGGCGGGCTTCGTTATAGGCCGGCATGACCAGGGTGAGTGTTGGTACATCCATACCCGCAAGCGGCGCCATCTGCGTGGTTTTATACGCGGCCTTACGCAGCAGTAGCGGATAACATACGTGATGATAAGCAATCAGCGCCAGTGATGACACTGTTGCGCCCTGCAGACTGAGACTAGCGATGGTCATGATACTGCACCCTGCGGTAGTGCTAGTATTGGCTGGGCCGGTGTTGGCAGGGCTGCATAGCGGCGGCGATGGGGTGATGATAGCTTACGCATTTTGCCTCTCCTGGAGGAAGGATCAGCATTATCATCGCAGCATTCGTGCCAGCATTATTTTCAAAAAATCACTGCAAATTGCGAAAAAACTTGGTTATTTATGACGCAAATTTCGGTCGCTGTTGCAAAATTCAACATAGTGTTTCAGCCTGACCCTGGCAGTGGTGCAAATTGCAACGCGGGCGCGTCGCGTTCACCGGTTAGGCAGCATCGGCCAGGGCGAGGTAGGCGTTGGCAGCCAACGTTAAACTTGCATTTTCAGTAACAAAACCACGCGGGTCGTGCGCGCCATCCGCTAACACCGCCCGCAAAGCCAGGCTAAATCCGGCAACATCGCCAGCGGCCACTAGCCGCCCGCCACGCGGGGAAACTGCTGCTGCTACCCCGCCCACGTTGGCTGCCACCACCGGTGTGGAACTAGCTTGCGCTTCCAACAATGATAGCGGCAGGCCTTCATCGCGTGAGGGCAGACACAGAACATCGATCGCCTGATAGAACGGCGCCATGGCATCAACGTGCCCGAGAAAAATAACGCGATCGGCAACACCAAGGGCCTGCGCCTGGGCGCGCAAATCTTGCGCACAGGTGCCGGTGCCGGCAATTGCTAATACATGGTCGATTGGTAAATTTACCAGTGCTGATATAGCAATATCAACCCCTTTTACCGGCTCTAACCGGGCGGCAACACCGATAATACGCAAGGCTTGCGGCAGCCCCAGCGTGGCACGCGCCGCGCACCGGTTACCGGGGATGAAATAATCGGTATCGACGCCGTTCAGCACAACCTGTGGTATGGCGCAGCCCAGCGCGCGCGCAACGGCTGCTGCCACATGCGGCGCATCGGCGATAAGCGTTGGACGGGCAGCAAAGATGGCCAGGCGCGCCAGGTGGCGGCGGTGTTTTTGCTGCAAATGCCAGGCATCGTGTTCGGTGTGCAAAATGCGGCGAACCCTGGCTGCGCGGGCAGCGATACCAGCATACAACATGGGGCCGATATGATGGGTGTGCACGGCGGCCGGGCGTATATCGCGAAACAGCCGATACAGGCGCCACAACAAGGCAGGGTCACGGCCGGGTTTTTTGCCGCAAAAAATCAGCTGCGCGCGTTGGCTCTTTAGGCGCGGCCAAGCGGCGATCGCATCGTCGGCGGTGCCTTCCAAGCTGACCACAAACACCGGGCGGTTTTGCCCCTGTTTGCGCGCGAGTTCTAGCGCCATCACTTCTAGCCCGCCGGGGCGCAGATGCTGCACGATATGCAGAATGGGCGCGCGCGGGATGGGATTGGGTGTGCGGATCAGGTCCATTTTGGTTCCAGCGCGTGAATGCGGGCGAGTACCGGCAGGCCGGTTGCGTCTTGCAGGCGGCGCATGTTGCGCACCGTTGTATCGGCAAGTTCCATGATGGCGGCTAGGCCAATGCCAAGGGCGATGCCCGCGGCAAGGCCGCCCAGGGTGAACAGTAACGCCATCGGGCGTTCGGGGCGGGTGGGCTCCACCGGGCGATCGATCACGGCGATGCGTTGTGGCGCCTGATAGCGTGATAGCGCGCCGGTGACTTTGGCCATATCAAAACGGCGGCGCAACTGGCCCACCAGATCAGATTGCACCTGCACTTCGCGTTCGCGATCAGACAGCTCGCGGGCAACATCACCGGACTGGCCAATACGCTTGCTCAGGCCGGCGATCGCTGCGTGCAGATTGGCAACTTCGCTGGTGAGTTGGCTAACCCGAACGCGTGCCTGCTCCAGCATCGTCGCCTGGCTGATCAGCAAGGGCTGCACGCCATCGGGGCGCGCCGACTGCGCCGATGCCATGTTCCATACCCGGCCAGCATCGGCAGGCTGGGCTACGTGATGGGATAACAGATCTGCGCGCTCATCATTGAGGCGTTCTAATCTGCGTGCGGCTGCCTGCACTTTTGAATGGGCCTCGGTGTAGCGCGCACGCAGCAGGGCCAATTCACCGCGGGTGCTCACAATATCCTGCTCAATCTGGCCGATCACCGGATCAGTTTGCACCAAGCGTTCGTTCATGCTGGCAAGCTCTGCTGTAGCACCGGCATAGGACACTTCGCGATCAGCCAATTGATCGCGCAGTTGGCTTACGCGTTGGATATTGGTTGCCCGCAGATCAGGTAATTGATCGGCGTTGCGATTGCGAAAATCCGACAGCGCATTTTCGGCGGTGATAAGCTTGGCGGTATTATCCGCCAACTGGCCACGCAAAAATGTTTCTGATTGCGCAATCGAGCTATCCTCCGGCGCTTTCACACGGTCCATGAAGCGATCGCCGATACGAGTGAGAATTTGCGCCATGCCGCCTGGTTGGCGGGCGCGATAAGTCAGCTCGACCATTTCGTTCCCAATAAGGGTAACCGACACCGCACTACCCAAACCCGCCACCACCTGATCCTGCTGGGCCTGTGATGCGTTGGCATCAAGCAGCCCCAGATCGCGCGCAACACTGCCCAGCACGTAGCGGCTAGTGAGCAGAGCCTGCAGTGCCACCATGCGGTCTTTGAGATTAGTCTTGACTGATAGATCTTCCAGAAACGGATTTAGTATGCCGGGCTCCTGAATAAGAATACTCATTTTGGTTCGATAACTAAGCGGCGCAAAACTACCGATCACCGCACCCAGAATGGGCATCAGTATAATGGGTAGCGCGATAAGATAGCGCCGGCGCCACGCGATAGTGGCGATGTTATGGATGATCTCGATCAATGGCGGCGGGTGAGGCTGGCTGTGGGCCGGCATGGCGCGCGCGGTTTGGCCGATCATGGTGCATCACCAGGGCTAGGCGCCGGTGTTAGCGGTGCTACAGTTACAATAATATCGTTAGGCGGTGTGGTCACCGCAAAGCCAATATCGGCGCTGGCCCCTTGGGCTTGCAGCACATGAGCTGTCGCCACCGCCCGGCGCTGGTTGAGCATGGTAGGGTCTTCGGCCAACTCGTGCTTGCGCGCGATAACGCGCAGGGTGCGCGCGGCCGATCCCTGCGCAGATTGGCCCTGCGCAGATTGGCCCTGCACAAATTGGCCAAGCTCGGTTTTTTGCGCGGCATCTAGGGTGGCCTCCGTGCCCTCGAAGTGCAGCACCAGCCGCCCCGTGCGGGCCGGGCTGACCCCTTGGGTGCGGGCGTTGGCCAAAAGATCATCAACCGCGATCGAGGTTTTGGGTGCCGCTGTTTCATCGCCGCCGAGCCGGGCCTGGGCCTGCAGCATGGAGCGATCTGTGGGCGGAATGTAATCCATCGGCGCATGGGCGCAGGCCGACACCAGCAGCGCAAACAGGCACGCCCTAAAGATACCGGGCGTTAGGCCCAAAGTTAAGCCCAAAGCTGAGCGGGGTAACATGCGAGCCTCCGGTTACACACAATGCCCGACCATGGGCACCTTGCGGTCATCTGTTCAAGCCGCGTGCCAGGGCGATAATCGCCGCGCGCATGGCGGCGGGGGCGTTTGCCGGCAGGCGCGCGGCCGCCGCCCAGGTATCGCCCACACTGCTTTGCAGGGCTGCGCGCAAAGCGATGGCGCGCGGCTGACCTGCCTCGGCTTGGGCATCAAGCCAGGCGAACCAGCGCAAGTCTTCCTCGCCTTCGGCAAGTGCCAAAAGGCTTTCGTCGATATCGGGCTTTCCGCATACATCGTTGGTGGGCCAAAAGAATTGCACATCACCTTCGCGCCCATCAGTGGGATCGAAGGCATCGGCGGTGGGCATCCGCGCATGCCATTGCAACAGACCGGCAGCCCCGCTACGCCACAAATAGGCGCCGGCAGCAAGGCGCTGGTTTGGCATATTATACAAAAACGGCGTGATACCGCGCGCCCGCAAATTGGCAATCATCGCCGGATCAGCGCCAAAGCGCGGATTAACCGTCGCTACATCCAGGTATTGCAAAATGCGGGTATCGGCGGGGTCATTCAGGTGCCCGGCAAGGTGTGCGTCGCGATTTGCAAGGCGAATGGCGGACGCAAGGGCGATCGCATCATCCATGGTGCCGGCCGCGCTGGGTTCGTCGGCCACCGTCCACACCGGCGGTGCCAGGCCTGCCAAACGCGCGGCTTGATCGGCGCGCGCCACGGCCGCTGCCGCGGGCGTTGTGCCCAGCGCCCACGCCATGCGGCGGGCCTGGGCGTAGGCGATGGGCGGGGCTGCAAACACTTTCTCGGCCGCACCCAGATCAGCGATGAAGCCGGCCGGGTCTTCGCTTGGGGTGGTCAGCGGCGGGGCAACTGCGGTAAGGCCAATCGCGGCCAAAAACCCCATATCGCAGGCCGCTTGGCGGCGGCCAGCACCAGAACCATCGGTAAGTGTGGCAGCAAGGTGGGGGGCGAAATCAAGAAACGGCCCAACGGTTTGGCTTGGGGTGGGGCGGCTAACCGGTAGCACGGTCAAAACCAGATCACGCTGCTGCACAGCACTGCCGGCGCGCAGCGTAAAGCCAACATGGTATTGCCCCGGCGGGGTCGCACTGGGCACATGGGCCACCAGCGTGATCGGACGTGGCAGATCCGGCCGCAGCGGGATGTTGGCACTATCACCGCGCAAGTGCTGGGCCGAAAATATCAGCCCCGCCACGTCGGGGGCGGGGCGTTGCCAGCGCCACATGCCCCAGACGAGATCGATGGTAATGGCGCCGGATTGCACGGCCGTCGTGGCGCTAATCGCAGTTGGGGCCTGCGCCGTTAGGCGGTAGATCACCAACCCGCCGGGGGCGGTGGTGGCAGTGGTGTCCCCCGTCAGGGTTAAGCGTGCGACCGGTGCGATGGTGGGGGCTGGGCGCAGCACCGGCCAGGTTTCGCCAAAGCGGGCGCGACGCACCGCATCGACCGCGTTGCCGGCGGCATCTTCGCGCGGGCCTGGTCCTGCTTGGGTGATGGGCGATGCCGTGATCAGGGATAAATGGGTTGCAGCCGGCGGGTCGCCCGCCAGTTCCAGCACAAAATGGCCGTTCGCCAGCGTGACATCGGCACTGATACGCCCGCCGCGGGGGGCCGCCAGGGTATCATAGGGCGATAGGTTGGGTGCGGCTTCTTGCGTGCGGCCGGCCAAGTAGCGGCTGCGCACCCAATCAGCAGCACCACTATTTTGCAGCACAATATCGGCGCCATTGATCCGAATACGGCGCGAAAACACCGGCGGCAATGTTTCCCACTCGCCGGGATCCTCGGTCCATAGGGTAAAATGCCAGCGCCCAGGCGGCAGGTCTGCTTCAAACCCGGTCAGCCGCATGCCCCAGGCCATCACCGGGTCAGCACTGGCGCGGTGGATTTCACGCACCGCCGGCCCCGACACGGCGGGATCGGTGGTCGCGACAGCAGCCATACCGGCGAGCGGTATTTCGGCTTTCGGGCCAAAAAACCAGGCCCGCGTTTGTGGCGGCAACGGCGCCGGCGGTTCGGTGCGGATGGTCGCGAATGTGATACCAGGCTGGCTGGTAAAGGCGCGCACAAGGATAAGTTTTGCCGGATCAAGCGGCCGGCCACGCGGCGTGGTGAGCGACGCTAGGCGCAGGCGCAGACTAAATTTTCCCGGTGCCACCATGCGTTCGGCATCAACCCGGTGGGCGTAATCCAAACCCGGCGCATCATCGGCGCGCAGCACGATGGCCGCGGGATCGCCCGTGTGGTTATCCCCGGTGATAACAATATCGGCGAGCGGCGCGGGCAGTGTGGCCAGCGGCAGGTCAATCGCTGCCGGTACTGCGGGCGCAGCCAAAGTCACCAAAATTGCCAAAATGCGTTGTGGTATAAACATGATAGTCTGCGGTCCGATCAGGTGGCGATTGCGGCAATAAGGTGGGCAACCAGGGCGGCACGCGCGGCCCAAGTTTCGCCGGCAACCAAATCTTGCCGCGCTTTTTGGGCAGCTTTGGTATCCGCGCGGCAGGCATTTAGGGCCACCGCAAAGTCGGCCGCGTTGCAAGCCACCGAAATGCCGGCGCGGTAGGGTGCCAATGCGGGAAAATCAGTGCTGACAATCGGCCTGCCGGCCGCCAGGTATTCACGCAGCTTTAGGGGATTACAGGCACGGATCTGCGGGCTATCGCGAAACGGGATGATGGAGGCCGTCCAATGCTGGGCATAGCGTGGCAGATCGGCATGCGGGCGCGGCCCGAGCAGGCTTATGTTGGGGCACGCGGCAAGGGCGGTGATATCGGTTTGCACCGGGCCAATAAATACAAACTGCCAATCTGGCAGGGCGCGCGCAGTGGCGGCGATCAGATCGGTATCAATCCAAGGTGCGAGCGCCCCATAAAAACCGGCGATGGGGTCGCCTTGCGGTAAATCAGCGGCGCGCGGCGCCGCCGTGGAAAACAGATCGAGATCAACGCCGTGTGGCAAAATGTGGGTTTTGTGTGCCGGGAACCGCTGCGCGATGGCCGGGCTTGCCGCCAGAATAAGGTCGGCTCGGGCGGCAAGGTCGTGTTCCTGCGCTAACGCTGTTGCGTGATCAACACCCGCCAGCGCGCCAAAATCATCGCCGCAATAATACACCACGGCGGTTTCACCCAGCGCGCCAATGGCATCAACCGCCGAGGGTAGCGATGTCCACAGCACGGGGCGGTGCAATTTGGCAGCCAGTGCCGCACCACCCACGCTGTGGGCAAGCAGGTAGCGGTTGAGCGCGCGCAAAACCCGGTGGCGCACCATAGGCAGCATCAACGGCTGCACGATGCCAAACCCTGGTGCAACAGCATGCAGGCTTGCCGCAGTCTTAGGTTGTTTAGGCGGCAAGAACGCGGTTTTGAGTTTGCCCGCCACGCGGCGTGCATCGGCCAGGGTGAAGCGCGGTTGGCGCAGGCCGATAGAATTTACCCACAGCACACGGCGGGTAGCGGCAAGATGACCAATGATATGTTGCGTGCTGGATGGATGGCCGCCCCAATCTTCGCCAAACACAATAAGGTCGCTGATCATGCGGCAATGTCCAATGACCGCACAAGGCTTTCAGAGACACAAAGATCACGAATAATCCGCGCCGGTGCGCCAGCCGCCAGCACCATGGCCGGCAGATCGTGGGTAACCACCGATCCTGCTGCCACAATGGTGCCACGCCCGATACGAACCCCGGGCATTACCATAACCCCGGTCGCCAGCCACACATCAGGTTCGATGATGATATCACCAATTTGATCAGCACGATCGGGCAAACCTGCTGCACGCGCAACAGGATCGATGGGGTGGCCGGGAAACCCTGCCAGCATGCAGCGCCCGGCAAGGCGAGCATTGGCGCCAATCACCACGCGTGTGCCGACAGAAATTGAACATTGCCAGCCGATATCGGTGTTATCACCGATCTCTAGCAATGGTGCGGCGCTACCTGCACGGCCGACGAACGTCGTTTTCCCACAGATACGCGCACCGCGGCCAACATGAATGGCAAGCGGCCCCAGCACTTGCGGCATGCCGCCATAAAGATACAGTCCAGGCGCTGATGTTTGTAAGCGGCTGACAAAAAGTGGCGTCCACCACAGAATGCGCACGATATCCGCGATAAAGCCGCGGCTGCCAATGTGGGCTGCATACAACGCGCGATGCAGCGGGCGCACCACCGGCATACGCGCACCGCGCACGCCGGTTGCCAGCGCATATAACATCCGCGCACTGGGCGTTTGGCGTGCTTTGACCCAAGCGCGCAGGGTATTTGCGCTAAACGCTGATGGTGGTGTCGGCATGACAGAATTTCTCGCGCTGAACATGATGCTTTATTCCACGGTCACGGATTTCGCGAGATTGCGCGGATGATCGACATCGCACTGCAACGCCAGGGCGGCGTGATAGGCGAGCAATTGCTGGGCAACCGCTGCCGCAAAGATATGGGCAACGCCCTCGCCTGGCAGGGCAATGATGGTATCGGCAACACCTGCGAACGCCTGTGCCCCCGCCATATCGGTAATCGCCATAACATGGGCGCCACGGGCGCGCATTTCTTCGGCACTGACAATGGTTTTAGCAATCAGCGTATCGTTGGGAGCAAACACAATGGCGGGCGAATCCAGCCGCAGCAAGGCAATGGGGCCGTGTTTCAGTTCACCCGCCGCATAAGAATCAGCGCGGATATAGGAAAGTTCCTTCAATTTTAGGGCAGCTTCGCCGGCAAGAGCCGCGTACGCACCACGGCCGATAAACAGAGCTTCGTTTTCATAGGCGATAACGCGGGCCAGTTCGGCAATGGCCGGCTCTAACTGTTCAGCATCGAAGGCAGCACGGGCGGCGCCATTGAGGCCCGCCATGACATCTTGGCGAATATGCGGGCAGGTTGCGTTAGCCTCGGCGATGGCGACGCCCAAGCGCATCAACGCCGCCAATTGTGCGGTGAAGGATTTGGTAGCAGCGACACCTTGTTCGCGCCCGGCCGAGGTCGGCCAAAGCAAATCGGCACCGCGCGCCATTGCCGAATGCGCGACATTAACCACGGCAATGATCGGCGCCGCGCGACTTTTTACCAGGGCCATCGCGGCCAGGGTGTCAGCGGTTTCGCCGGATTGGGAAACGAGAACAATCGTGCTACCCGGCGGGATAATGGGATCCCGGTAGCGGTACTCCGAGGCGATTTCGAGGTCGCAGGGAATACCAGTGAGTTTTTCGATAACCGGGCGGGCAATGGCAGCCGCATAGTAAGAACTGCCGCAGGCGATCATTACCAAGCGGCTGCTGGCAGCAATGGCTGCCGGCACAGCAATGTTTTCGAGGGCCGCCAAGGTGCGGCGCAGGGCTTGCGGCTGTTCGGCGATTTCGCGCCGGGTGTGATGCTCGAAATGGCCAATATCGGTTGTGCCGATGTCGTCGGCGGTATCGCACCAAGGGCGGCGCACTGGCACGCCACTGGCATCGATGATGTGCACCTGCCGCGCGCTGATCTCGGCGATATCGCCATCTTCAAGGGCTGCAAACCGGCTGCAAATACCGGCCATGGCGAGCGGATCAGATGCCACCGCGCCGATGTTGTCGCCGCACCCCACCATCACCGGGCTGCCCTTGCGCGCAACCAAAATAATGCCGGGCAAATCTACAAACATCACCGCCAGCGCATAGGCACCGTGCAACTGGGCGGTGACATGGCGCAGTGCCTGCACCGGCGTGTCGCCGGCGGCGCGGGCCTGGGCAATCAGGTGGGGCACCACTTCTGAATCGGTCTCGGACAAAAACACGTGCCCTGCGCCGGCAAGGGTTGCCCGCAAAGCCGCGTGATTCTCGATGATGCCGTTATGCACAACAGCCACGCCGTTATACGCGTGGGGGTGGGCGTTGCGCGCCTCTGGCTTGCCGTGGGTAGCCCAGCGCGTATGGGCAATCCCGACGCAACTAAGATGATCGCTGGCGGTGAGCGCGGCATTAAGATCGCGGGCCCGGCCGGCCACTTTGCGGATAACAAAACCGGGGGCCGCTAGGCACACGCCGGCCGAATCATAGCCGCGATATTCTAACCTGCCGAGCGATTCGATAAGATCTTCCGCCACCGGGCGGATATTGGCGTAACCGACAATGCCACACATATTTTACTCGCTCCACACTCTGCCCGTGACAAACACGGAAGCTGGGGGAACAGCAGCATGTCGCGTGCCAGCCGCATTGCCTGTTAGGGGCGGCAAACAAGACGGTTTTTTGCAAAATGCGACGCAAAAATGGCGGGCGCAACCGTGGCACCGGGCAGCCGTCTGCTTAGGTAGTGGCGGCGTCGCGCCAGCTTTGCAATTTGCGATAGATGGTGGACGGGTTGACCTGCAACAGCGCCGCCGCCCTGGGCACGTCGTGCGCGGTGCGATCGAGGGCTGCCAAAATCAGGCGGCGTTCCATTTCGGCCAGTGGCAAAATTTCGATCTCTGCAGGTGCTGGCGGCCGTGCGGCCGGCTGGTGGTCGTCGGGCAAAAACGGCGGGATTGGGCTGCGTGTCGGCGGCGCGGCTTCTTGCAGCGTGGCGGTGGGAGGCGCGGGCAATGGCGCTGCTGGCGAGGCTTCTTGCAGCGTTGGTGCCCCAGCTTTTGGCCCAGCTTGTGGCCCGGTTTGCGCCGGCAACACCATGCCGCGCAACAGAATGGGTGGCAGCATGGCCGCCTGCACCAGCTCGCCATCATGAAGCACGGTGATATTGCGAATAACGTTTTCCAGCTGGCGGACATTGCCAGGCCAGGCGTAGCCGGCCAGCAATTTTTCGGCCTCAAGCGCAAAACCGCGAAACTGGCGATTTTCTTCGCGCGCGCATTTGGTCAGAAAATGCCGCGCAATCAAAATCACATCGCCATTACGATCGCGCAAAGGCGGCAAATCGAGCGGGATGACATAGAGCCGATAGAACAGATCTTCACGAAAGCGGCCTTGCGCCACTTCAACCATCGGGTCGCGGTTGGTAGCACACACAAACCGCACATCGACCTTTTCCGTGCGCGTGCTGCCAACCGGGGCAAACGTGCCGGTTTGCACAAACCGCAGCAGTTTGACCTGCATATCGAGCGGCATTTCGCCAATCTCGTCTAAAAACAGCGTGCCACCATCAGCCGCTTTGGCTGCACCCACGCGGGTATCGGTGGCGCCGGTGAAGGCGCCTTTAACGTGGCCGAAAATTTCACTTTCCAGTAAATCTTTCGGGATAGCGCCACAATTGAGCGCGATGAACGGCCTGTTTTTACGCGGGCTGGCGCGGTGCAGCGCGTCGGCGGTGAGTTCTTTGCCGGTGCCGCTTTCACCGGTGACAAACACGCTGGCCTTGCTGCTGGCGACCAATTCGATAGTGCGATAAACTGCCTGCATGGTTTGCGAGGCGCCGATGAAATTGAAGAAATGAGTACGGTCGAGCTTTTGCCGCACTTCGCGCAATTCAACCGCTAGGCTGCGTTTTTCCAGGCAATTGCTTAAGGTAACCGTTAGCCGCGCCTTGTTAAAAGGCTTAACCAGAAAATCCACCGCTCCCTCGCGCATGGCATCAACGGCCGTGCTGAGGGACGCATTGGCAGTGATCACCACCACCGCACTATCGGTACCATCGGCACGCAACCGGCGCATAAGCTCGGTGCCTGGATAATCGGGCAGATCGAGATCGAGCAGAATGGCATGGGGCTGCCAGGTTTTAGCAAGTTCAAAAGCATCGCCCGCGGTGGCCGCAATTTTAAGATCATGGCCGAGGCCAACCAGCAAGGCGCGCAGCAATTCGGCCTGGCTTGGCGTATCTTCGACAATCAACACCCGCGCCTTAGGTGCGGATTGCGCGCCGGTCTCGGTGATGGCGGTCATGCCGGTAAAGCGCCGGTTTGCAAATACTGGATCAGGCTTGCCTGGGCAGCGACCGCCAAGGCCGAAATGGCGGCAGCGCTGGCCTCCATCGCGGGGCCGGGCGGTTCTGCCCCATCCATGGCGACGCGGGCGCAATCTTCCAGTGCGGTTGCGGCAACCACGCCGGCCGCACCAGCGATGGCGTGGGCGGCGCGACGAAAGCGATCACTATCGCCGGCTGCGGCGGCATCGCGCAATTGTCCGCACAGCCGGTCCATATCGGTATGAAAGGCGCCAAGAATCGTCCGCAGATCATCGGTAGTTACATCATCGGCCAGTTGTGCCAGCAGGCCCGCGTTAATCATGCCCGCACCGCCAGCATGGTTGCGCGGTGCAGGCGGTTGCGCAAGGCCGCCATAGCGCGCGGTAAAAACGGCGCTAGCCGATAGGTTTCGCGTTCAAGCTCGGTCAGCAGCGAAGGATTATCGCGGTCATTCATCACCGAGCCGATCAGCCGGGCCCCGGCAGCATCGAGTTTTTCGCGCGCAACCCTAATCGCCGATAGCGGCGTGCGCCCGGATAACACCGCAAGCACAGTCGCCTCGGCCGCTGCGGCCGCAGCCGTTGCCGGCAGGTTTTCGTAATCGGTGCTCAGCACCGGTGCCGTATCCATCACAATAAGGCCATACTGGGCCGACCATTCGGCAATCTGGCCGGCAAGCTTGCCCGGCTCGCGCCAGCGTTCGCTACTGGCCTGTGATACGCTGGCGAGAACGGCAACGCCCAAGGCGGGCAGATCGATAATCTCATCGGGCGACGGCCTTACGCCGAACAATCCTGCAACGCCCGGGCGCGCGAGGTTAAGATCAACCAGCAGCGCCGGCTTGCCGGCAAGCCCGGCGCGGCGGGCCAGCGCACTAGCGATTAAGGTGGTGCCTTCGCCGCCATGGCTTGATACCACGGCAACACTGCGCGCATCGGTTTGGGCAACCGCCTGCCACAACGCTTCAACCTCGGGATGGTAGGGGGAAAGCATGGTCATAGCAGCACCTTGAACAGAGCAAAGATAGAAAGAACCGAGGCGGAATCGCGCACGCCATCCATAAAAATTTTCCAGTCGCTTTGACTGACCGATGGCACGTAAACCGTGTCGCCCGCCCGTACCAGCGGCAGGGTTGAGAAATTGCCGCTTTTGGCGAAATCAACCAGATTGAATAGCCGTGCCTGATTGCCGCAGCAGGATAAATTCACCACAACAATTTTTTCCTGCAGCGCATCGGTGGTCGGCCCGCCGGCTTCTGCCAGCAGATCGAGCACGGTCATCGCATCGGTAAACCGGTACCGCCCGGGGTGCGCCACTGATCCCAGCACACGCACAGTCTGGCCTGGCGCTTCCTCCAACCAGTTGCGGTTGCGATCCGGCACAAAAATAACATCACCGGGTTTTACCACGGGCAGCAGTGTATCGTCGCCACTTTCAAAATACGCGGCCAAGTTCACCTGGCTCACCCGATCGCGCGCTTCATTGCGATGCGATACCCGGATATTGAGAATATCGGCATTGGGCGTGGGACCATCGGCGGCACTCAGCACATCGAGAAAACTGAGATTGGGGGCAAACGCATAGCGGCCGGGGTGGCCAACCGAGCCCATCACGTAAATAGCGCTACTCGCCTGCAGCTTGATCCAGGTTGCACGGTCATCATTGGGGGTTGCCGGCAGTTCCGGCACCACCACCGTGTAGCCGCCATGGATCACTGGCAGGCTGCCAGCGGCGCCGCCGTGATCGAGAAAATGCTGCAGGTTAAACACAATGCTGCGCCCGCCGTTATCGCCGGTAAGCACCTGCACGGCGTTAAGATCGCCGCGATCAGTGGGCCCGCCGGCCTGCGCCACCAGATCCAACAGCGACATATCGTCAGACCATTCAAACCGGCCGGGGGCTTTAACCGATCCAATCACCCGCACGGCGCGTGACGTTGGCGTGCGCAGCCAGGACGCCTGTTCGTTATTTTCCACTTTTTCGGGGACGAAAACCGCGTCCCCGGAGGAAATTGCGGGCAATTTTATGTGGCCACCACCCTCGGTATAGGCCGACAGATCAAAATTTTCGACGCCGCCGCCGTCGCGCAGAATGCGTATCTGGCGGCTATCGGCGTAGCGTGTCGGGCCGCCGGAATTGGCCAGAATATCGAGAAATTTAGTGCCAGGGCGAATTTCGTAAGCGCCCGGCTTGGCAACTTCACCCATCACGTAAACCACATGTGGGCCGGCTTTAACTTCTTCGGTTTGCAAGGGCACAAAAATGGTGGTGCCCGCTTGCAACGCTAGGTTGAGCGCCTGGTTGCCGCTGTCGAGATACACTTTGAGGTTAAAAATGCGCGGCTGGTTGCCGGCAATCACGCGGATCTGTTCGACACCTGCAAACCGGGTAACCCCGCCGGCCCGCAGCAACGCATCAACCGCCGTCATGCCGGGGCGGAAGGCAAAACTGCCAGGCGAAATCACTTCGCCAAACACCCTTACGGCGGCACGGTTTTCGCCGGCATCCCCAGCAGATGCCAACTGCCGAGGATCGAAATCGATCTGCACATTGCCGGTCAGCGGTGATGCCGGCACAAAGATTTCATCAAGTGACTGCAGCGTGGGCAGTAGGCTGAGATTGCCGCTATCGAGGTATTTTTTATAATCGAAAGCAATCGTTGCTCCGCCACGATGGATCTGCACGTGATCCAGCTGTGCGCCCTGTGTCAGGCCGCCGGCAGCATTCAGCGCCATCTGTACATTGGCGCCACCAGGCAAATCCACCGGCCCAGGTTGTTTGACGTAACCCAGAACAGTCAGCGACAGCCGATGTTCTTTCAGCACCATGGTAAAGCGCGAAAGATCGCGAAAACTCACCGCCAGCGCATCGCGCACCCGCACGCGGGCGGCATCCAAACCTAGGCCCGCCACCGGCACGCCACCCACCTCGGGCAGATCGATATTGCCGTCGCGGTCAATTTTGAACGGCTGGGTGAAACCATCTTCGCCCGGCAATACCACCTGAATAACATCGCCCACCGCCAGCGGGGCCAGGCTTTGGCCCGTCGCGGCGTGCGCCATCCCCGCACCAGCGCCAAGCAGCACCAGGGTCACAATGATAAAAACCAGACGGCGCTCGAAGTTTCGGGTCACGCGGTGCAAGGCTCCTGGTTGGCCGCAAATACTGCGCGGGCGCGCGGCGCTGGGGTTACAATCGGCAGGGCGGCGAGATCGTGGTCGAGCGCTTGCAGGGTGCGTTCGGCGTCGTCCGGCATCAAACCGGCAAATTCACGTTCGGCACGGGCGGCTTTTTCCCGCAGCACCAAAATCTGCCCGCCGTCACGGCCAACGCGATCTGCGCGATCGGCGGCGCTGTGCAACCCAGTCAGGCTGCAAGCCAGATGGCGGGCCGTGGGCGAACGCGACTGGCCCGCCGCCAAGGCGGGTTTGGCATATTCCGCCATGCCACCACCGATGGGGTCGGGCCAAGTGCTGCACGCGGTCTGGCACAGGGCGAGGGCGGCGATCACGCTGACAGCCAACAGCTGCGCTGCTGACCGGCGCCGGCCTTGGGTCTTGGGGGCGTGCCCGTAGCACCACAACATGCCTAGTTACTCACGGCGGCGGCGCCGCGGGTGAACATAGCGAACACCGGGCGGCGGACGGCGCGGGCGGGTTTGCTGAGCGGCAAGCCAAACAGACCGGCAAGTCCGAGATCGGTAAGCATATGCAGCGGCTGGCCAGTGGCGCCGCGCAGGGTAAACTGCCGGCCGCTGGCTGTCGCCTGTTTGAACAGATGCGAAATGGCACCAACGCCGGAGCCGTCGATGGCCGACACATCGGTGAGATCAACCACCATCCGCTCGGCATCAATCCGCGCGGAATGTTCGATTTGCGGCCGTAAGGCTGCCACCCCGTCGGCATCAAGGCAGCCGGCAAGATGCAGGCAGATTTCCTGCAGGCCGTGGGATTCGGTGGTGCGTGTGGTCAGGCTGGTCTTGGTGAGCAGGTCTCCGGTTCAGAGGTTTATCTCCGCTCACCAGCGCAAGCTTCGTGCCATTAACTAATCCCGTAATGCACCCGATCGCTTGCAATTTGCAACGCCAAATGCACGCCAAGGCACGGAATCGGCCAGTTCGTGCAGCTTTGCCACTGGCAACGGCATTGGCCACGGGCATAGCAATTGCAAGCATCACGCCCACGAAGGGGCCGCCGGCAAACCGGCTGGCCGCGAAACCATGCGGGAATGATTGACGGTGATGGTGAACAACACAAACCGCTCGGCAGCCGGGGTGTGGCTGGTTTTAGATAGCCGGAACATGGGCGGCATTGAATCGCATGTTGCCGAACTTGCCGCCGGCCTGCTCGCGGCGGGGGACCAGCCGCGGGTGATGCTGCTGGCCGATTACGGCCCGCACCCACTGCGGCGCCGCCTGGCGGCTGAAGGTGTTGCGTGCGGTGTGTTAAACGGCACGCTCGGCGGGCTGGTCGCCGCCTTGCGCGCGGCACGGCCCCTGGTGATCCATAGCCATGGCTACAAAGCCAATGTCCTTTGCCGGCTTGCTGGGTTGGCCACCGGCACGCCACACGTCGCAACTTATCACGCCGGCGAGCGGCCAGCTGGGCGGTTAGCACTGTACGATTGGGTTGATCGCTGGACCGCCTTTGCCGGCAAGCGCGTCGCGGTCAGCCGCCCAATTGCGGCGCGGCTGCCCTTTGGTGCGGCCCTGATCCCCAATTTTGTCGCCTTGCCGGCCAATGTGCCGCCCCCCACCAGTTGGCGGATCGGCTTTGCCGGGCGTTTGTCGCACGAAAAAGGCCCAGATATTTTTGCCCGACTTGCGCGCCAGTTGCCCGGTGCCGCGTTTTGCGCCTTTGGCGACGGCCCGATGCGCGCCGAGCTGGTGGCGGACCGGCCTAATAACCTAACCCTGATGGGGGCAGTCGATAGCATGGCACCGCATTGGGGCAGCATCGGTTTATTGGTGATCAGCTCACGCGCCGAAGGTCTGCCGTTGGCAGCCCTCGAAGCCATGGCGCATGGCGTGCCGGTGGCCGCCTTTGGCATGGGTGGGCTGCCCGATCTGATTAGCCACGGTAAAAACGGCTTTTTGGCGCAGTCCGGCGATGCCACTGCACTGGTCCGCGTGGTGACACAGTTTCTCGCCCTTAGTGAGCGCGCGCGGGCGGATTTGAGCAGCGCGGCGCGGCGGCGGATTGCGCAAGCCTACAGCCGGGCGGTCGGCGTGGAAGCGACACGCGCGCTGTATCTCAGTTGAGGCCAGCGCCGCAGCCCCCTGACTGCACCCTGCCCTGCAACCTTGTTAGCAAAATAAAGACCCCTCCCATGCACATCGCACCACGCCGCCAGATCACCCAGCAAGTGCCTAAAGCCAGCCCAGCGGTATCGGTGCTGTATGTGCTAAGCGCGTTTCCGGTCTTGTCAGAGACGTTTATTTCCAATGAAATCCGCGCCATGCGCGCACTTGGCAATGATTGCGTGCCGTTAGCGCTGCAGAATTTTCACGGCGCCTGCCAGCCCCAGGATGAAGGGTTTCGCGATGAAACCGTGCAGCTTGGCGATATCCCAGTCGCCAGCGCCGCCCTGGCGTGCGCAAAATTCAGCCCAGCAGGCTGGGCCCGTGCGTTGCAATTTTCGCGGCGCCAAACCGGCATCCCCACACGCAGCCTGATGTGGGCGGCGCTCAAAACCGCCCTGGTGGCGCGCGCCCATGGCTGCACCCATATCCACGCCCATTTCGCCCTGCCGGCGGCTGCCACCGCCATCACCGCCGCCAAGCTCGCTGGGCTGACATCATCTTTTACCGGCCATGGCTATGACATTTACGCAAGCCCCGCCGATCTTGCGATGAAACTGCAAAACGCCAGTTTTGCCGTGGCGGTGTGCGAAGACATGCGCCGCGATTTCGCCAATCTGGCCCCCAGCGCACGTATTGCCATGGTGCCATGCGGGATCGATCCCACACTGTTCCGCCCCAGGGCGGCCGCAGCCGCGCCGCGCAACGGCCGGCTGCTGGCGATTGGGCGGCTATGCGAACAGAAAGGCTACGACGTGCTGTTTGCCGCGCTCGCCGCCCTGCCCGCCGACCGGCGCCCGGTGATTGATATTGTTGGCGGCGGCGATCTGCAGGCGTGCTTGCGCAACCAGGTGGCGCAATTGGGTATCGACACGGCGGTGAATTTTCTCGGCCCGCAGACCAGCACCTGGATTGCCGCCAACGGCCCGCAGTACGGGGGATTTGTCGCCCCCTACCGCATTTGCGCCAATGGCGACCGCGATACCGGGCCGATCGTGGTGAAAGAAGCCCTGTCGATGGGGCTGCCGGTGGTGGCATCGGCGCTGATGGGGCTAAAAGAATCGGTCAACGATCGCTGCGGGCGGCTGGTGGCACCGGGCGATGTCGCGGCATTGGCCAGCGCATTGGTGTGGTTGACCGGGCTGCCGGAATCCCAAATTTGCGCGTTGGGTGAGGCTGGACGCACGCATATTGCGGCGCATTTTTCGTTGGCTGGCCAGGCGCAGGGGCTGACGGCAGCTATCAGGGCCGCCCGTTCGTGACCCGCATGCTAACAAGCTGGCAGCGTTTGCCCAAAGCGCTAACGATCTGGCGGCGCCTGCCGCAAGCAATGCAAGACGCCGCCTGGTATGGCGCAAGCCTGGGCTGGACCAAGGCACTGGCAATGCTCACCTTGCCCTTTTTAACCGCCTACCTCATGCCGGCCGATTTTGCGCGGATCGAATTGCTCTCCAGTGCTGCCGAAATTGCTGCCCTGTTTGCCTGCGCCGGCCTGGTCGATACCGCCTACCGGTTTGCCGGCGCCGGCGGCGAGGCCGGGGGGCGGGCGGCAGGCGAAATACTCGGGCTTGCCCTGGTTCTGGCCGCAACCGGGTTAGGGCTAACGTGGCTTTTGGCGCCGCACATTGCCGCCCACATGCCGCTTGCCGTGCGGCCTCGTGAAATCTTGCTGCTGGGCATTGCGGTATCGCTGGAATCGCTGATCGCGGTGCCAATGGCGATGCTGCGCATCACCGGCCGGGCCGGGCGCTATGCGCTAACCGCCAGCGCGCGCGCCACGCTGCAATCGGGCCTGGTGGTGGTGCTGCTGGTGTCCGGGTTTGGTGTCGCCGGCGTGCTCGGCGCCGGGGCAATTGCCGCGGTCAGTGCCGCCGTGGTGCTAACCGCCGCCCAACGGCGGGAAACCGGCCTGCGCGTGCAACCGGCGCAATGGGGGCGCTTGCTGGCCTACGGCGTGCCGCTGATTGGCAGTGGGCTGGCCAGCTTTGTGCTCGGCACCGCCGATCGCTGGTTGCTGGCCGGCCACGTATCGGCGCAATCACTTGGGCATTATGCCCTGGCGGCGAAAATTTCGCTGATCGCGGCCTTGCTAACCCAGCCGTTTGAATTGTGGTGGTATCCGCGCCGGTTGGCCGTGCTGGCCGCGGCCGGCGGTGCCGCCCGCAGCGCGCGCATCGCCAGCGCCGGGCTAGTACTTACTATGCTGGCGGCCGCCGCAACCGCCTGCGCCGGGCCGATTTTGATCCGTGCGTTGACCCCGGTTTCTTACCATGCGGCGATCATCTATGTGCCGTTGCTGGCGGCGTGCCTGGCGCTGCAAAGTGCTGGCAGTTTGGTGAATGTCGGCTGTTACGCGCGCCGCACCGGCATGGTGCCAATGGCGATAAATGGTGCTGCCGCCGTGGTAGCCTTAGCCGGCTATGTGCTGTTCATCCCGCATCACGGGATTGATGGGGCGATTGGCGCAACGCTTGCCGCCCAAAGCGTGCGGCTGGTGCTGTTCTATGGGGTGGCGCAGCGCCTGGTGGCACTGCCGTGGCGCTTTGCGCCGCTGGTGGCGCCGGCAGGGTTTTCGGTGGCCTCCGCCATGGCTGCGCAAAGCCACCTGCCAGTGGCATCAGCCTTAGCGATCGCGTCCGCATTGTGGCTGGCCGCCCTGGGCTGCGCCTGGGCCGGCGGCGTGCTGGGTAGCGGTGCGGGGCCCACCGCAGGTGCCGTCAACCCCGCCGCAATTTAGGTGCGCCTGCGCCGGCGGGCAGGGCTAATGCAAACCGCCACGCCGGTTAGAGATAAAACCGGGGGCTAAAGATAACACCGGGGGTTCAAGAGTAGACCGGGCACACAGGTAACAATTTAGGCGTGCAGCGGTGCCTGCTTGCGCCGGATCGTGCCGGCCAGCCCTGCCACAGCCCGGCGCAGAGTGCGCAGCGTGAGCAGCCCCCGCACAGCCCGCAGCACATCAGCGAAGCCGGAAATTTCGGCTTCAAACCCGATAGCCGAGATTTGTTCGCCGTCCATCAGGCGGCGCAGCAGAAACAGGCTATCGCCAGGCCAAGCCAAGCCTTGCTGGGTTGTGGTGGCGCTAGCCAGACCCAGCCCGCGCAAGGTTTCGGCGGCATCGGCCGAGGCAACCCCGCTGGGGTAGCAAAAATGCAAGCCCTGGGCGGCGCTTGCGCGTGGCCGATCGTTGGCCGCGAGAATGACGCCGAGGGCGGCACGGTTATCGGTGATTTCGCGAGTGATGACGGCCGCCGAAAGATCGCGCAAATCATGGCGATGGGTGTGCAACTGAACATCCAATCCAAGGCTTGCGGCATCTCGCAACTCGGCCGCGGTCATATAGGCAAAATTGCGCGTGGCAATAAAGGGCGTGGTGTCGATCCCGGCCGCCGCGCAATAAACATCGCAAGCATCACGGCGAACATTTAGGCTGAGGCCGCGGTCAGTGGCAGTCGCATAGGCCTGCTGTTGGGGCGATGTTTCGGTTGCAAAGCGCGCGAGCCAGCGCGCCATAACATGCGGCACCGTGCCGCCATCCTGCAATTGTTGAGTATCGCAATAGAGTGTTGCCGGCATGCCGGCTGCCTGTAGGGCTGGCAGCATATCGGCATAGGTGCCGTACCAGCCATCATCAATCGTAATCGCCACGGCGTTGGGCGGCAACGGGATATCGCCACGCAAACCGGCCACCGCCCGATCGAGGCTAACCACCGGGTAGCCCAAGCGGCGCAGGGTCGCCAGGCGGGCGGCAAAAGTGTGCGGATGCATAAACATCGCATCGCCGCGAAAGCCGGCGGTGTCGGCGCGCCACGTGCCGTGATAGCACAAAATGCGCACAGCCGGTGCGGTTGCGCGGCGTGCGATGGCAAACAGGCCGGCAGCACGGGCGGCCCGCAGAACCATTAATTTTACATGTCGCATCAGGATACCGCTGAATTTTGGCGGCCGTCGCGGTGCTGATCGGACCAGGCCAGCAGCGCATCCCTGGGCCAGATCAATTGCCAGCGTTGCGGCGCGTATGTGCCCTGTTCCACCAGGGCGCGGCGGCTGGGGGATGTTGCCGTTGCCAGTTCCAAATCCGCAGCCTTTGCCCCCACGTGCACCCGCAAGGCGCCATGGGCTAGCGGCAGATCTGCCAGATACGCCAGCCGTGGACTAATCGCGGCAAGCTGTGGATCGTAAAACCAGCTGCCGCCGACCATGCCCAGCACATGCGGCTTGGCGCGCAGAATGTCGGCGATCAGATGGTAACAGCGGGTCCAACCAGCAGCGTTGAACGCTGGCAGCATCGGCGTGTGGGTATGAATTTCCAAATATGGCCCGGCGCGAAACCGCGTCCGCACCAGTTGGCGGGCAAGTGCCAAATTGCCAGCAAACACAGTTGGCAACACCGCGCGGCGCATGATGGTGCCGGTTTCCTCCACCAGTTGGGCGGCACAGGGCAGCGCTAAGCCAAGGCAGATCGCGACATCTTTGCGGGCTGCGTCACTATCAAGGTTTTCCGGGCAGGCGGCCAGGATGCGCGCGGCTTGCGTGGCGAGTTCGGGCAGAATTGACGTTGGCACCCCAAGGCTTGCGGCGCGCGCCGCCAGGTGGGCGATGAGGGTTGCGAATAGCAGCGCGGTAAAACCGGCATTGCTACGCGCCAGGGCTAGAATAGCCGGCGGGATATCGCTGTAGGGGCGGCCTGGCATGGCAACGGTCAGGTCGCGCACGGCGTCTCTAACGGCATCGCGCAAAGCGGGGTGTTGCGCGTCGCTGGTGGCGGCCAGCCCCTGGGCTATTGTCGCATCGTGAGCGATGAACCTCATTTAGGTAATCCTCCAGGTTTTTTCGCACGTGGTGGCCGCGGCAGCGGACGAGAGCAAGGCTGCAAACCCAATGCCACCGTAAGCTGACTAGAACTTGCGATTTGCGGGGCGTTTTGCGCGGCAGCCTTTGCGCGGCAGCCTTTGCGCGGCAGCCTTTGCGCGATCACCTACACATGCGCCGTTGCGCCATCGGCCATGGCGGGGTTAGCGGCAATGTAACGGCCCACCGCCACTGCCAGGCTGAGCAAAATATATAGCGGCCAAGTGAACGCCTGGGTGAGGAACGATCCGCTGACCACAAACCCCGCCATGCCGGCGACAATCGCCTGTGCCATACCGTAGGCCGCCGGATTGTAAGCATCCCCCAAGGCCTGCGGCGAGAGCAATTTCATACTGCGCGCCGCCAGGCGCAAGGTTTTAACGATCATCGCGACAAACATAAAAAAACCTGGAAAGCCACTTTCCGCCAGCACCGCAAACCAGGTGCTGTGCACCGCTTTAGCGAACCCTTCCCACCAATCCTGGTAATAATAGTAGTTCGAGATATAGCAGTTCAGCCCAACCCCGGTCAGCGGGCGGGCCAGCGCCATTCGCCATGCCGCCCCCCAGGCACGCAGGCGGCCTTCCGAGCTTTCATCCACCACCGCCCCTTCGGCAGCACCGCCTGAATGGCGCCCGCTGATGCCGGCCATGGCAAACAGCACTAATAGGCCAAGCACACCGATGGTGATCAACAGCGCTTTGTTCCTAATGCGTTGGGCGCCAAAAACCGCCGATACCGCAACCATGCCGAGCAAACCGCCGCGGCTTTGGGTATCCAGAATGGCAATAACAATGGTGATAATACCGGCAAGGCCTAGGCTGCGGTTGATCACCCCCATGCCACGGGTAAGTAATTGGGACATGGCAAAACTCAGCGGGAAAAGCAGCACCAGGGACAGGTCGTTCGGGTCGCCCAGCACCGAGCCTGTGCTGCGGCCTACGGTTACCCGCGAACCTTCGACCACTTCCAGCATGTGGCTGTGATTATAGATCGCGACTGATGCTATCAGCATACCCGAGAGGATAAACGCGCGCGAGGCAAGCGCAAAATCCTGCGGCCGGCGGGCTAGGCTCGCGATAGCAAAAACCATGATCGCGATCTTGGAAAACGTATCTATCCAGTAGCCAAAAGCGACATCGCGGCCGGAGGCCACCAGGCAGCCAAAGGTGATCATAGCAAAGAAAATGCTGAACAACTTAAGTTCCGCGGTCCAGGCAATTTGCATGCGTTTGGTGTACACTTGGCCACCCAGCACAGTCAGCGTGCCGATCGCCAGCATCTGTGGGATGTGCAACGGATTGAGTACCATAAAAGCTTCGTGGATACGAAAAAAGCTAAAGCAGATGAACACTAGGCACAGCACAAAGGGATTGTGGACCGCAAACAGCATGGCCAGCGGTAGTAGCGCCACGGCCAGCATCACCGCCGGATTGGGTAGCGCATAGGCCGCCGCCGCCGTGACTAGGCACGCGAGCAGCGCCATTGCAATTTGCAAGTGCTGGGCTGGTGGCCCCATAGGCCGCACAGCGGCCCCGCCGTAGCCGGCAACGCCCTGATAATGTGCAGTGTTTCGAGACATTGGCATAAGACCCGGGTTACTCGCGACGCGGCAGATTGCGCGTGCGAGGGTGATTGCAAATTGCGGGCCGGGCTGGCCTGGCATGTGCAACGACGCCGCCATGCGCGGCACTAACGCCACGTCACCTACTGGAGACCGGCCGATGCGCCCGACACCCGAGATCAGCGTTGTTATTCCCACCCGCAACTGCCTGCCCTGGCTGCCTGGCGCGATAGCATCGATTGGCGCAGGCAGCCGGATTGAAATTATTGTGTTTGATGATGGCTCCGATGATGGCACCCAGGCTTGGCTTGCGGCGCAGGTTGCCCGCGACCCCCGGCTTGTGGTGTTGCGTGGCGATGGCATTGGCCCGTCGATTGCGCGCAACCGGGCGATGGCGGCTGCGCGCGCGCCGCTGATTGCGCTGCTCGATGCGGACGATGAATGGTATCCCGGTAAGCTGGACAAACAACTGGCCCTGCACCGTCAATTTCCCGAAATCGCGTTTTCGTTTACCGATTACCGGCACGTGACGATGGCAGGCGAGGATCGCGGCGGTTGCTTTGCCTACTGGCCACGGTTTCATGCCGATATCGCCGGCAAAACCGCAGGCTTTGTGCTCGGTGGCGATGCGATTGCGCAGATATTTGCGGAAAATATGGTGGGAACGTCAACGGTTATGATGCGCACCGATACGGTGCGCGCGCTGGGCGGATTTAGCACCGACCTGCCTTCATCTGAAGATTGGGAATTGTGGCTGCGCCTGGCGCGCCACGGCCAAGTTGGCTGTGTGCCAGAGATTTTAGCCGATTACCGCATACACCGGCCGGGTAACCTTACCCGCAATTTGCGCGCGCGCATGGCGGCTGTGGATTTGATCGCGCGCCGCTACCACCATGATGTGCTTAAATTTGGCACGTGGCCGGAAAACACCTTGCGTGCGCGGCTGATCGGCGGACATGCCGACATTGCCTATGAAGAAGGCCAGCCGCTGCGCGCCGCCGCGTTGCGGGCGGCATCGTTGCTACGCGCCCCATCGCGCCGTGCAGCACTCGATTTTTGGGGATCGGTGCGCGGATTACTGGCAGGCTGATGCCGGTTGCGGGCTGCGGCGCGCGGCGTTCGTCGCACACTCTGCGCGCCGCTTGTCTTTGGGCGATGAAATACAAATCGCCACCAAGCCCTCCGCTTGGCGGCGCTTTCGGGTGGCCGGTGGGTGTGTTCGGATTAGGCGGCGATGCGCGTGGTCAACGGCTAATTGAGCAGGCGGGCGAGGCCTTCGCCTAGGGCGACCGTTGCGCGCAGGCCAAGTACCGCATGGCTAAAAGTGGGATCACCGATTGAAGTGTGGATATCGCCATCACGTTGCGGCTTATGCGCGATCAACGGATGTGTGCCCAAGATTGCCGCCATAACATGGGGCAAATCGCTGATGCGTGTGGCGGCACCCGTGCAGGCATTGAGCACCAGCACCTGGGGCATTTCGCGGATTAACGTCATGGCAGCGGCAAGAAATCTGACGATGTCGGTGACAAAAACAAAATCACGGGTCTGCCCGCCATCACCATAAATGGTCAGTGGCAAATCTTCGCGCATGCGGTTAGCAAAAATGGAAATCACCCCGCTATAGGGCGAGAAAGGATCCTGATGGGGCCCATAGACATTGAAAAACCGCATGCCAACACTGGGTAACCCGCTAGTAACGTGGGCCGCAGCGGCGTGCAGTTCGTTACCCAGCTTATCGGCACCATACGCACTACGCGGCGCACATAAGGCGGTTTCGGCGATCGGTGTTATGGTTTGTGTGCCGTAAACGGCGGCCGAGGAGGCGTAAACCACCGGCACATTGCCGGCGCTGCGGCACGCGTCAAACACCGTGATAGTGCCCGCCATGTTGGTGCGATGGGTTTCAAGCCAGGCTTCGGTGCAGCGGGCAACCGAGGCGATAGCGGCAAGGTGGAAACAGCCGGTAATGCCCTGCATGGCGCTCTGCATAAGCGCTGTATCGGCGATATCGCCACGTAAAAATTCGGCGCGCGTATTGAGATTTGTAAGCTTACCGGTAGAAAGATCGTCGATCACGCGCACGTGATGGCCGGCATTAAGTAAGGCATCGACCAGATGCGAGCCGATAAAACCGGCACCGCCGGTGACCAAAAAACGCGCCATGAAGGCTACTCCAAAAAACCCTATGGCACGCACTCGGCAAGACCTGTGCCAGCAGGCGGCTAGTTCCCGGCGCGGAAAATTGGGCATGGCAGACGATAAATTGGCTCAAAGGCACTCGATAATTGCGGAAATATTGCACGATGGAGGGTCGGTATAGTGATAAACCCTATAGTTTTCGCCATCGCGGCGGCTGTGGCGATTTGCCTGTGGTGCCGTCAGCGCTGGCAGGGTCGCATGCAAATTGCAATGCAATACGCGACGCAATCGGCCGTTTAGCCGATGGGGCGATCGCGGCCGGCGCCAATGGCCGGGTGTGCGCAGCGGTTGCCGCGGGCCGCAGCGCATTAAGCGTACCCGCCGACCTAGCCCTGATTGGTGCGCGGCCGCGCGACGTTTTGGCAGGGGCCGCACCGGCGATGCCCGGCCCGCGATGGCAGGATACTCAGAGCACCCCGTGCGCTGATAAACCAAAGGCGCTGCGTGAAGTACTGAACCATGGGAACGATGGCCGCACGTGGCGGGTGCGCATGCAGGGCCTGGACAGCGGTGGGGTTGCGGCGGCTTTTCACGATATCACCATGCAAACCGATCAGCGCGCGGCCTTGGCGGCAGCACGCCAGACGGTAGCGGCAGCGACCCACCCACGCACGGATTTTCTAACCGGCTGCGGCGGTGCGTGTGGTCAGCGGGTGAATTGAGCAGGCGGGCGAGGCCTTCGCCTAGGGCGACCGTTGCGCGCAGGCCAAG
>JBBARC010000003.1:64550-113504 GCA_040400005.1 Acetobacteraceae bacterium
CGCCGGTGACCAAAAAACGCGCCATGAAGGCTACTCCAAAAAACCCTATGGCACGAACTTGGCAAGACCTGTGCCAGCAGGGGGCTAGTCCCCGGCGCGGAGAATTGGGCATGGCTGACGATAATTTTGTGCAAAGCTGCACGGTGGCCGGGAAAATCGCGCGCGATGGACGGGCGGTATGCTAATGAACCCATTGGCTTTCATCGCCGCGGCCGCGGCTGTGGCGATCTGCCATTGGCACCGGTGGCGCTGGCATGGCGCGATTGCAGATTGCAACGCAATGCGCGACGCGATCGAGAGTTTGACCGATGGGGTGATCGCAGCCGGCGCCAACGGCCGGGTGTGCGCAGCGAACGCCGCGGGCCGCAGCGCATTGGGCGTACCCGCCGACCTAGCCCTGATTGGTGCGCGGCTGCGCGACGTTTTGGCGTGGGCCACACCGGCGATGCCCGGCGCGCTATGGCAGGATGCCCAGAGCAGCCCGTGCGCTGATAAACCAGAGGCGCTGCGTGAAGTGCTGAGCCAGGGGAACGATGGCCGCACGTGGCGGGTGCGCATGCAGGGCCTGAACAGCGGGGGGGTTGCGGCGGTTTTTCACGATATCACCATGCAAACCCATCAGCGCGTGGCCTTGGCGGCAGCAAGCGAGACGGTAGCGGCGGCGACCCAGGCACGCACGGAATTTCTAGCCGGCATAAGTCACGATCTGCGCACCCCGGCACATGCGGTGCTGGCGGCTGCCGGCATGGTTGCGTGCGGCACTGCAGATGAGGTGCGTGCAGCCGGATCAATTTTACGCGACCAAGCACACGTTCTGCTGGATCGGGTTGAGGCATTGATTGCCCTCGCCGAGACGGCGGCATCAAATTTTTCGTCACCCGATATCTTATCGGTTAGCATCGCCCGGCCGGTGATCACGCAGGATGAAGGGGGTGTTAGCGGCACAGCGGCCAAGGCACATCAGCACCTGCGCATTTTGCTGGCCGACGATAATGCTACCAATCGGCTGGTGGCGCGTGCCATGCTGCGCCGGTTGGGGCACGAGGTGACCGAGGCTGGCGATGGTGTCGAGGCACTGTTGCAGTTGAACCGCGCACAGTTTGATTTGGTGCTGCTGGACCTTATGATGCCGCAGCTTGATGGCACGCAAACTACGCGCGCGATGCGGGCGATGGATACGCCGATCGCCGGTTTGCCGGTGATTGGTATCACCGCGAGCACCGTGGCGGCTGATCGCGACGCCGCCTTGGCCGCGGGTATGACGGCGGTGCTGACCAAACCAGTGACGGCGGCCGCTCTGGCATCGGCGATTGTGTCGTGCCTCGGGTGACCGCGCCACCGCCGATGTGGGCGTTCATGGCGAAGATTTGGGTGGCCGGCGCACCCCGGCGAACCCTGTCTGCGGATAAAGCCGCTTTGAGCGCTCAAGCCGGGGCGCTGGTGGCGTTTATCATGGGCGCCCTTTTACCAAATCGTCTTAATGACGACCAGTCCAGGATCAAGGCGATCCAGTATGCGCGCCGGGTTGGCGGGCGGCGGCGCGCCAAAAAAGGCTAATGCCGCCCCGCTGTAAAATCGGCGCAGAATTTCCTTGGAGCGGGCGAGCGCCGTATCGCGATAGCCCGCGCGATTCGGCCGCTACCATCCTCGACAGCGTGAACGGTCACAGACCACAGATTGGCCACAGCGGCTTTTAGCACCGGATCGATGCGCGGACTGGCGTTGAACCAACTGACGAAGGCACGCATCGCGCCTTTGAGGCGTCAAGCAATCGGCTCTGCACAGTGGCATAAAATGTATTGACTCAATATTTTTAATCAGTATAATTTATCCATGTCGTCAGATTATAAAACCCTTCTTAAAAGTCACAAACTGAGCCTAACTGCCGTGCGCTTGGCTGTTTTGGATGCTTTACAAACGAATCCTCATGCGGAAGCGGAGCAAATCTTCAATCTCGTCAAAAGCAAAATTGTGACAACGTCGCTGCAGGCAATTTACAACAACCTTAATACGCTCTTGGAACACAGAATTATCCGCGAAATAAAGCCCAAAGGCAGGCCCTCGCTTTATGAAACAAGAGTTGCGGACAATCATCATCATCTCGTCTGTAGGCATTGCAAGCAGATCATGGATATAGATTGTTTGGGTGCAACACCTTGTTTAATGCCAAAAGATGATCAGGGATTTATTATCGATGAAGCTGAAGTAATCTTGTGGGGGATTTGTCCCTCCTGTCAGAAGCCCAGAACCCAAAAAGGAGATAAGCATGAGCAGCGCAAATACAGGTGAATGTCCGGTCATGCATGGTGGAAACACGACCACGGCTACTGCCCATATGGGTTGGTGGCCGAATGCCCTCAATCTCGACATGTTGCATCAGCACGATACCAAAACCAACCCGATGGGAACCGCCTTCAAGTATCCGGAAGAACTCAAAAATCTGGACGTTGGCGCACTTAAAAATGATCTTATGGCTCTACTGACCGATAGTCAGGATTGGTGGCCGGCTGACTGGGGCCATTACGGCGGCCTGATGATTCGTTTGGCGTGGCACTCTGCCGGATCCTACCGTATCGCTGACGGTCGTGGCGGCGGTGGCACAGGCAATCAGCGTTTCGCTCCCCTGAACTCATGGCCCGACAACACCAACTTGGACAAGGCTCGGCGGCTGCTGTGGCCGATCAAGAAAAAGTACGGCAACAAGATCAGCTGGGCCGATCTGATTATCCTCGCCGGCACCATATCCTACGAGTCGGTGGGCCTCAACACGTTCGGGTTTGCCTTTGGGCGCGAAGATATCTGGCATCCGGAAAAGGACATTTATTGGGGCTCCGAGAAAGAATGGCTGGCCCCCAGCGGCAGTAAAGGCAGCCGCTATTCCGGCGAGCGTGATTTAGAAAACCCGTTGGCCGCAGTGATGATGGGCCTAATCTACGTCAACCCCGAAGGGGTCGATGGCCAGTCCGATCCGCTCAAGACTGCCCACGATATGCGCGTGACCTTTGCCCGTATGGCCATGAACGATGAGGAAACCGTAGCCTTAACGGCTGGCGGCCACACCGTTGGCAAAACCCACGGCAATGGCAGCGCAGCCAATCTCGGCCCGGCGCCGGAAGCTGCCAATCTTGAAGAACAGGGAATGGGCTGGATGAACCACACCAGCCGGGGCATTGGCCGCGACGCCGTCACCAGCGGCATCGAAGGGGCATGGACTACCCATCCTACCAAGTGGGACAACGGGTATTTCAACATGCTCCTTGGCTATGATTGGCGGTTGCAAAAATCTCCGGCCGGGGCCAGTCAGTGGGAACCAGTAGACATTAAAGAAGCGGACATGCCGGTTGACGTCGAGGATCCGTCGATCCGTCGCAAGCCGATTATGACCGATGCCGATATGGCGCTGAAAATGGATCCGGAATACCGGAAGATCTCGGAACGATTCCACAAAGACCAAGTCTACTTTTCTGACGTCTTTGCCCGCGCGTGGTTCAAGTTGACTCACCGTGACATGGGACCAAAGTCACGGTACATCGGTCCAGATGTGCCGAAGGAAGACCTGATCTGGCAAGATCCGATCCCCGCAGGCAGCACGGACTATGACGTAGCCGCTGTGAAGGCGAAAATCGTCGCCAGCGGACTAAGCATCAGCGACATGGTATCTACCGCTTGGGATAGCGCTCGTACCTTCCGTGGTTCGGACAAGCGCGGTGGCGCCAACGGCGCGCGTATCCGCTTGGCGCCACAAAAGGATTGGGAAGGCAACGAGCCGGCACGCCTGTTAAAGGTATTAGCCGTGCTGGAGAAGATTGCCGCCGAGACCGGTGCCAGCGTGGCCGATGTCATCGTGTTAGCGGGCAGCGTCGGTATCGAACAGGCGGTCCAGGCTGCGGGCTTCAATGTCATCGTCCCATTCTCACCGGGCCGTGGTGATGCCACCAACGCACAAACCGATGTGGAATCTTTTGAAGTTTTAGAGCCTTTATCCGACGGCTTCCGCAACTGGCAGAAGAAGGACTATGTTGTCAGCGCCGAGGAACTTCTGCTGGATCGCGCCCAATTGATGCGGCTGACAGCAAACGAAATGGCTGTTCTGGTCGGCGGCATGCGTGTGCTGGGAACCAACCACGGGGGTACTCAGCATGGTGTGTTTACCGACCGCGTTGGCGCGTTGACGACCGATTTCTTCGTCAACCTGACTGACATGGCCTACACCTGGAAACCAGCCGGCATCAATCTATACGAAGTCCGGGACCGCAAGTCTGGCGCGGTAAAGTGGACGGCTACCCGTGTCGATCTGGTCTTCGGCTCGAACTCGGTTCTTCGTGCTTGTGCCGAAGTTTATGCACAGGATGACAACAAGGAGAAGTTCGTGCGGGACTTTGTTGCGGCCTGGGTGAAAGTTATGAACGCAGACCGTTTCGACATTCTGTAGGTCCAGCCTAGTCTGTCGCTCCAGTCTATTGGGATGTTATGAGGCAGTTTGGCATGCGGTGAGCTCTTTTCGTTACTCACCGCATGCCAATGCTGAGGTACAGCTTATCGGATCGGAGAATTCCCGACTAATACCAAGCCGCCTTGACGATGACTCTTCCATCGGCAATGCGACTTGGTATTAGTCGGGTTGGCCGGCGGCAGCACGCGAAAAAAGACTAACGCCGACCCGCGCTGATCCATTCTTCATGGATCAACCCTTAAGCGGGTTGGTATAAGTCATTGATTTTGCGATGGTGGGCGCAGTAGGATTCGAACCTACGACCCGCTGATTAAGAGTCAGCTGCTCTACCAACTGAGCTATGCGCCCATCGCCAACAGAATTTCGATATAGCAGTGCCACCCGACCAGGGGAAGCCCTTACAAACCATCCCCAAAAGCTTGGCCCAACCGGCCGCCAATCCGCAGTGGCCGGATCGCCACCGCCAGCCCGGTCACCGCGTCGGTATCCACCACCACCCCGCACAATGTCGCCTCGCCATCCGCCGGCGCCAGCCTCTCCCCCGGCATGCGGCGCCAGAACCGTGCCGCCGCCACCCCTTTTTCCATGCCGATCACGCTATCATAATCGCCGCACATGCCGGCATCGGTTTGAAACGCCGTGCCGCCGGGTAAAATCTGCGCATCCGCCGTGGGCACATGAGTGTGCGTGCCCACCACCAGCGATACCCGCCCATCAAACGAATGGGCAAACCCTGCTTTTTCGCTGGTCGCTTCCGCGTGCACATCCACCACAATGGCATCCACCGTGCCGCCCAGGCGGTAGCGGCCCAATAATTCAGCGGTCATGCGAAACGGGTCGTCGGTCGGTTCCATAAACAACCGCCCCATCACCTGCACCACCAACGCCCGCTTGCCACCCGGAAGCTCTACCAGCACGTGGCCGGCACCGGGCGTGCCCGGCGGATAGTTTAATGGCCGAATTAAGCGCGGCTGCCCGCCAATATAACCCACCAGTTCCTTGCGGTCCCAGGCATGGTTGCCCAGGGTCACCACATCGGCGCCGGCTTTAAAAAACGCCTCCGCCATGTCGGGCGCTAGGCCAAACCCGTGGCTGGCATTTTCGCCGTTCACAATCACCAGGTCGGTTTGCAGCCGCGCCCGCAGCCCGGGCAGTTGGGCGATCAACGCATCGCGCCCGCTGCGCCCCACTACATCACCCAAAAACAAAATACGCATCGCGGGGCGGCCTACTTTCTTAATCCGGAATAACCACGCCAAGCTCGGTCAAAATGGCGTCTAAGCGCTGGTCATGCGGCCCCACTGGAACAATGTCCACGCCTTGGGCTGCATAGCCAACCCCAATGGCGTGCGCGGTCGGGTTGGCAGCCAGGGTGCGATCGTAAAATCCGCCGCCCTGCCCCAACCGCCGCCCGGCCCGATCGAACGCCAGCAGCGGCACCAAAATGACCTCCGGCACGGCAACAGGCCCATCGGGCACCGCCGTGCCGAACCGTCCCACCACCATGGCGCACCCTGGCCGCCAGCCGAGAAACACCAGCGGCTCTGCCACATGGGGCGTTTGCGGAAGCACTATGCGGTGCCCAGCCGCATGCAGCGCCTGCAGCAACGGCCGCACATCAATTTCGTGGTTTATCGGCCAAAACCCGGCAACCACGGCACCCGGCGCCAGTCCAAGCGCCGGCCAATGCGAAACCAGCCCCAGCCCGGCATCGACCCCAGCCGCCAGCCCCGCCAGCCGCGCGCGCATAAGCGTGCGCAAGCCCCGCTTGGCGCCGTCGAGATCGTCAGGAAAGAAGTGCGGAGCCGCCATAACCGTTGGCGTCATATCCTCCCAGAGCCTGCTTGTGCAGGTGGGTGTCAGGTACCAAGACCACGGCCTTGGCAGAGCCAACTCCCTCGGGGAGACTTATTGGCCCTGGGGATATATTGCCTGACGCGCCCAGCAGCCCCGCGGGGGCACCCTACGCCCGGCCGGCACAAAACGCGAGGCCTTTGCGCGCAAACCAGCCCTAAACCTCCAGCTCCAACCCCACCGCAATTTCCTCGGCCCGGTCCGCCAAGCGCGCCAGACGCCGCCGCGTGTCCACTTCCGCCTGCGGCACGCGGGCCAGTTCCTGGCGCAAATTGCCCAGCATTATGCCCAAATCGTGCAGCTCATCCGCCATCAGCAAGGATGCCAGCACCAGCAGGCGCGATTCGCCGCTCTGCCCGCCCAGCGCCTTAATACTGTTGATGCGCGATTCCACCTCGCTGGCCATCTGGTGCAAATGCGGCTCCTGCCCATCATCGCAACCAACTGTGTAAGCATACCCGTTAATGCGAATGGTAACTTGAGCCATCGGCTAATCCCTAAAACAAGCGCGCCTAACGCGCCCTCAATCCGCCTTCAACAAGGCCCGTAATTCACTAATCAACGCATCCAAACGGCCGGCCAACGCGGCAATATCCGGCCCCGGCCCCGCGACAATCGCGTTGTCATCCCCCAACACAATCGGCCGGGGTGACCGGTGCACCCGCGCAATCCGCTCCAACGCCGCTTCCAGGCGGGCCGCGTCGTCCAGTTTCGCGCCACTGCCGGCGCTCGCGCCATTCGTGCTATCGGAAATGCTCATGTGCCCCCAAAATCGACCCGCGACCACGGCGGCGCCGAATTCCCATACCACTTGAAGAAGAAGCGCCGAGAGGCTTGAACGTCAAGCAATGATTGCACCCAACCACCCAACACACCCGCCAAATCAGCCAATCGCCTTCGCCCCTGCGGTTATCATCCATTGCGCAGCCATGGCCAGGGCTGCCTTAACCGCCGCCGAATCCGCCGGGGGCGAAGGCGTGGCTCTGCCGATCACCCTGCTGTCCGCCCCCGGTGCCGCCGCCTACGCCGGCGCCGGCTGGTGGCGCGCCCTGATCACCACCGCCCGCGCCGCCCACCCCACCATAAGCTTCATCGACATCCTCGATTGCGGCATTTTTCCAGGCCCGGCGCTCGCCGCCCTCCGCCTGGGCCAAACCCAGCTGGTGCTGCGCGCCCGCGCCCCTCTGTTCGCCGACATCGCCGCCCGCGCGGCAACTTTGGGCGCCCAAATATTCCCAGAAGCCCCGCCAGCCCTCGATCTCGCCACCCCCGGCGCCGCCTATCACCTCAAAACCTGGCTACAGACTGGTGCCCACAAGGGGGGTGACACCGCCCCCGCCTTGCCCTAATCGCCCCACAACAGTTTTTGTCGCCACAAAACCCCACCCCAGGAGCCCGCCGCCATGCGCACCACCCAAAAAATCCGCGCAATCCTCGCCAATTACGAAAGCGACACCCCCGGCACCAAAGCCAACCTGGTGCGCATCCTGATGGAAGGTAAACTGCGCGGCACCGGCAAACTGGTCATCCTGCCGGTCGACCAAGGCTTTGAACACGGCCCCGCCCGCAGCTTCGCCGCCAACCCCGATGCCTACGACCCGCACTACCACTTCAAAATCGCCATCGACGCCGGGCTTTCCGCCTATGCCGCACCGTTGGGCATGATCGAAGCCGGCGCCGACACCTTTGCCGGCCAAATTCCCACCATCCTAAAAATGAATTCTAGCAATTCACTCGCCACCGAAAAAGACCAGGCGGTCACCGCATCAGTTAACGACGCACTCCGCCTAGGCTGCTCCGCCATCGGCTTCACCATCTACCCCGGATCAGAATACGCCTTTGCCCAAATGGAAGAACTGCGCGAACTCGCCGAGGAAGCCAAAGCCGCCGGCCTGGTTGTCGTGGTATGGAGCTACCCGCGCGGCCCGCTGATCGACAAAGCCGGTGAAACCGCCGTCGACATCTGCGCCTACGCCGCCCACATGGCTGCCCTCTGCGGCGCCCACATCATTAAAGTCAAACCCCCCACCGCGCACCTCTCACAAGATGCCGCGAAAAAAGTGTACGAAGCGCAACACATCCCCATCGCCACCTTAGCCGAGCGTGTGCAACACGTGGTGCAAGCAAGCTTTGCCGGCCGCCGTATCGTTGTCTTCTCAGGCGGCGAAACCAAAGGCGACACCAACGCTTTGCTCACCGAAATCCGCGGCCTGCGTGATGGCGGCGCATCCGGCAGCATCATCGGCCGCAACACCTTTCAGCGCCCGCGCGAAGAAGCCCTCAAATTGCTCGGCGATATCGTCAACATCTACCTCGGCAAGGACTAATGCCACCCAAACCACCACCGGCACCAGAACGGGCCCCGGAACGTGCCCCGGAACGTGATTGCCAAATCTACCTGCTAACCCCGCCAATACTTCCGGCGGGGTTCGCAACCCACCTGGCAGCCGCATTAGACGCCGGCGAAGTCGCCGCCGTTCAATTGCGCCTAAAAAACCCCGAAACCCCGGTGGATGACGACACCTGGGCCCGCGCCATTGCCCTGCTGCGCCCAATCACCGCCGATCGCGGCGTCGCGCTGATCATCAACGACCGCCCCGACCTCGCCCGCGCCCACGGTGCCGATGGCGCCCATGTCGGCGGCACCGACATGGCGGTGGCCGACGCCCGCAAAATCCTCGGCGACAAACTCCAACTCGGCGCCTCCTGCTATGATAGCCGCGACCTCGCCATGGCCGCAGGCGATGCCGGCGCCGACTACATCGCTTTTGGCAGCTTCTTCCCAAGCCCAACCAAACACACCGACATCGAAGCCCCAGTCGACCTGCTCAGCTGGTGGACCGAAATCATGGAACTCCCCGCCGTCGCCATCGGCGGCATCACGGCCGCCAACTGCGCGCCATTGGTTCGCGCCGGCGCCAATTTCCTCGCTGTGGTAAGCGCCGTTTGGGACCACCCGCAAGGCCCAGCCGCCGGCGTGCAGGCGTTAAGCAAGGCTATCGCTGAAGCGTAAGAAAAGGCTGGTGGAGCGAAGCCGCCCCCCCAGACACCCTGCGATTTTTTGCATGGCGCGCGCACCGGCACCCGATGTTCGAACCTTCAATTTTAATCAGAGTCAGTTGCCGCCTGACAAATATTTGAATGTTCGATTTTCGTGACCCCCGGCTCAGAGTAATAGCAAAATGCACTATGTCTAACCTTGCCAAATGCCTCATAAGTAAAACAGCGGACTACAGCTAGCGCTTTTCTGCCGGAACGAATTCCATTTTTAATTGGGGTAGTCTCGATCGGTACACTTAAATTAAAGCCTGTCGTTGACGCGGTCCCCTCTGTGCCAATGATCATGAGACAAACCACCGGGCGAAGTTTGGGCTCGGATTTTGATAGGAGAATGTCTCATGGTCATGCCGAACCAACTCACCGGCGCCCGCGCCGACCAATCCTGAGCTGTCTGATCGCCCACGGCGTCGCAGTTTTACCGCACCCGAGAAGCTGCGTTGCAGCGGCGCTCGGAACGGGCCGAGGCGATTATTGAGGTCCAAAAAAGACTTGCCGATCTGTTGGGAATTCCTCTGGCGCCGATCGGGTCAGACAACGCGCCCTGACCGATGAGCTGGCAGCTATGATGCCAGCCCAAGTGGCGATTGCGGCGACGTGCGCGGCGTTAGGCCTTTCGCGTGCCAGCCTGTATCGCTTTTATAAACGACATGTTTGGCAAAAATCCTGGTCTAGTCCGGCCTTGCCGGCACCACCCGCGCACAGGCGCAGCCCACCTCGCACGCTGCCCGCAGACGCGCGGCAAAATGTGCTCAACCTGCTCCGCGCGCCATGCTTTGCCGACCTCGCGCCGGCCGAAATCTATGCAACCCTGCTCGACGAGGGTACCTATTACTGTTCGATCAGCACGATGTATCGCATCCTCTGCGCGAACAACGAAGTTTGCCTACGCCGCAAGCAACTGCGCCATCCCATCTATACTAAACCCGAATTACTGGCAGTGCAGCCGAATGAAGTCTGGTCATGGGATATCACAAAACTTAAAGGGCCAGCCAAATGGACGTATTTCTATCTCTACGTGATCATCGATATCTTTAGCCGCCGCGTTGTCGGCTGGCGCGTCGCTGATGCTGAAAGATCATCTCTGTTCAGGGCTTTGTTCAACGACACCATCGCCAAATATCCGGTGCAAGCAGGCACGCTTACTCTGCACGCCGACCGCGGCGGGCCGATGAAAGCCAAAGCAACCGCCTTCCTGCTCGCCGACCTGGGGGTTACCAAATCTCACAGCCGTCCGCATGTCTCAAACGATAACCCATTCTCGGAGAGCCACTTCAAGACCCTGAAATATCAACCACAATTCCCGAAATGCTGCGGCTGCATCAAGGATGCCAAGCAGTTCTGCCGCGCATTCTTCGCCTAGTATAATCAAGCGCATCACCATGCCGGGCTAGGTTTGATGACGCCTGTGCCGCCGCCAACGGTCGCGATGCCGATGTCGGTCGCGATCGTGATTGACCTAGTCGCCGGCACAAGGCACACGGCTAACGGATCACATCTGATCGGTTGGATCACAAATAGTTGATTTGCTAGCGTGTCGCTCTCGCGGCCTTGTGATCACATTGCGGCTTCGGTAAACGGTGCCTGCGCTCAATCCTCGTCCTTATTCACAAATGGAGCTTCCGGTGCATCATCTCACTAACCGCCACGCAGCATTACTTACGTCAGCCGGTATCGTTCTCGCCATACTTCCCGCGGCAGCTCAGACCACGGTCGGGCTCACGGAAAGCGTCGCGCGTTTTGCGCCCGAGGTACAGGTACTCGGCGAGGCGGATGCGGCCAATTGGATGCATTTCCAGGTAGCCCTTCGCCTGCGCAACGGCCCGGCACTCGCCGCTAGCAACGCAGCCCGCGTTCATCTATCTTCCGATGACCTAGACCGTAAGTATTTGCCGACCCGCGCCGATCATGATGCGGTCGTCGGCTGGCTCCGCGGCCAAGGCCTGACCATCGAGACTACCGCTACAAGTCGTCTAACGATCGGGGTGAGTGGTAGCGCCGGCAATGTTGCCCGCGCGTTCGGCGTTCACTTTTCCAGGATTGTGTCGGAAGGCCACAATTTCACCGCGGCTGATAGTGCGCCTGCTATCCCGATTAGTCTTGCTGGCGCTGTGCTCAGCATCAACGGCCTTCAACCACATCTGCATGCGCACAAGATGAACGTTATTCATCCATTCAGCAATACGGCAGTTCCCTATTACGCGGGCGCCTTTGTGAAGGCCTACGGTGCTACCGGCATCGGCAATGGCGGGGCAAACACAACGACTGCGATCATTATCGACACATTTCCAAAAACAACCGATCTGACGAAATACTGGGCTACGGCTGGTATCGCGCAGAGTCTGTCGAACATAACTCTCATCCAAACGGTTCCTGGCACCCTGCCGGCGATTTCCGGGGAAGAGAGCATGGACGCGCAGATCGCAAGCTCTGTTGCCCCCGCCAGCAAGGTGCGCGTGTACGCATCGAAGAGCCTGAGTTACGCTAATCTCGATACTGCGTTCCAGAATGTCGTCACAGATCTTCAGGCTGGTGTGGTGATCACCCAGGTGTCTATCAGCCTTGGCGGCTGCGAGACGTCGACGCCAGCCGGTGAAATTGCCACGGATGACAATTTCTTTTCGGTCATGTCATCTCTTGGCGCTACAGTGTTCGTCTCGTCAGGCGATAGTGGCTCGCATGAATGCGGAGGCACCGCCAACGTGCCATCATTCTTTTCGACCAGCCCTAACGTAACGGCTGTTGGCGGTACTACGTTGAAACTTACGACCACAGGCACGACCAAGACTGAGACAAGTTGGACCGGAAGCGGTGGCGGTATCAGCCAGAAATTTATCAAACCCTCCTATCAATCGGCATTAAGCTACGCCATGCGCGCCGTGCCCGATATGTCGACCGATGCCAATCCCAGCACCGGCGCGCTAGTCTACGTAAATGGCGCAGCCCAGCAAATCGGCGGGACGTCGTTGTCCGCACCAATGAGCGCTGGTCTCGCAGCATTGGTAAACAGCTCGCGTCTTGCGGTTGGCAAACCGACACTTGGACAACTTAACAGCCGCATCTATCCATTGCTGGGCACCGCGAATTTCCGGGATATTAAGATCGGCAGTAACGGCGGCTACTCCGCCAGCGCTGGGTTCGATCTGGTGACCGGCATAGGGTCCCCCGCAATGGCGACCCTACTCCCGACACTGGTTGCGCAGCCGTGAGCATGGCGGCCAGGTGGTTAGTCCCTGGCCGTTCGTTTCTTGCGTGAAAATGGCTTGTCATCTGCGTAGCTATGCAGAATCAGGGTCGCTTGTTCATCCTAGGTGTCACTGCGGCTTGGCCAGTCTGCGAACGGCGGGGCGATGGCAAACCCCGCCGCTTGCTCGTACACGGCTTTAGACCGACCGTCGGCTGCGGTCGCCCGGCAGTGGATATTTTGTCCATCAGCGACCGTGCGGAAATAGTCCCGAACTTACCGCGCTGTCAGTCCGCAGGTAGCGCGGGCTCCTTCAAAGCCGAAACACCAGCCGTGGATCGGGGCGGCAGCCGCCAGCCTTTGACGATTGCGTAAATCGCCGGAATAACAAGCAGGGTTAGGATGGTAGACGACACCATCCCGCCCACCATCGGAACGGCAATGCGCCGCATGACTTCCGACCCGGTGCCGGTGCTCCACAGGATTGGCAGCAACCCGGCCATGATCGCGACCACCGTCATCATCTTCGGGCGCACCCGCTCGACCGCGCCGTGCATGATCGCCCCTTGCAGATCTTCGCGGCTCAATATCGCACCTTCAACACGGCGCGCCTCGCGAACCTCGGTAAGCGCGTGGTCCAGGTAGATCAGCATGACCACGCCGGTTTCGGCCGCAACGCCGGCAAGTGCGATGAAGCCTACCGTTACCGCAACACTCATGTTGTAACCCAGCCACCACATCAACCAGGCGCCGCCGACCAGTGCGAAAGGAACGGACAGCATGACGATAAAAGTCTCGGTCAGCCGACCGAAGTTGAGGAATAGCAGCACCATAATCACCACCAGCGTTGCTGGCACCACCACCTTGAGCTTGGCCTCGGCACGCTGCAGGTACTCAAACTGGCCGCTCCATTCAATGTGGTAGCCCGGCGGCATCTTTACCTGCCCGGCGACTTTTTGGGCGGCCTCGGCGACATAGCCACCCAGGTCACGCCCTTGCAGGTCGATGTAGATATAGGCCACCGGCTGCGCGTTTTCCGTGCGGATACTGGGCGGCCCAGTGGTGATGAGGATACTGGCGAGCTGGCCCAAGGGGACCATGGCGCCACCCATCGCCGGCACCAGCACCTGGCTTGCGATGGCTTGCGGGTCATCGCGCAGGTCGCGCGGATATCGTACGTTCACGCCATAGCGCTCGCGGCCTTCGACGGTTGTGGTGACCGTTTCGCCGCCAAGCGCGGTTGCCACCACCTTCTGCACGTCCTGCACCGAAAGTCCGTAACGGGCAGCGGCTTCGCGATCCGGCGTGATCTCCACATAGCGGCCGCCTTCCAGCCGCTCGGCGAAGGCGCTTGTGGTTCCCGGCACGCCATGCACGACGCGCTCCACCTCGGTCGCCAGGCGCTCCAGCACGTGCAGGTCCGGCCCGAAAACCTTTACCCCGACGGGCGTACGAATGCCGGTCGACAGCATGTCGATGCGCGCTTTGATCGGCATGGTCCAGGCGTTGCTGACCCCGGGCAGCTGCAGGGCGGCGTTCATCTCCGCAATCAACTGGTCGAGCGTTTTGCCGGCCGGCCACTGCGAAGGCGGCTTCAAATTGACCACGGTTTCGCTCATCTCGACCGGCGCCGGATCCGTCGCGGTCATCGCCCGGCCAGCCTTGCCGAACACTGACTGAACCTCCGGAAACGATTTTATCACCCGGTCCTGCACCTGCAACAGTTCGGCGGCCTTGGTGATCGACAGCCCCGGCAGCGTCACCGGCATGAACAGCAGCGTGCCTTCGTTCAGACTGGGCATGAACTCGCGGCCAAGCTGCATCGCGGGCCAGGCCGTGGCACCCAGGATGGCGATCGCGACAACCACGACCAGGACCGGCACCCGCAAAACGACGCGGATGAGCGGGCGGTAGACCCAGATCAGCGCGCGGTTGATCGGGTTTTTCGCCTCGGGGATAATGCGTCCCCGCACGAAGAACAGCATTAGCACAGGCACCAAAGTGATCGACAGCAGCGCACCGCCTGCCATCGCAAAGGTTTTTGTGTAAGCCAACGGCTTGAACAAACGGCCTTCCTGATCCTCCAGCGCGAACACCGGCAGGAAGGCGGCGACGATCACCAGCAGGCTGAAGAATAGCGACGGGCCAACTTCTTTCGCGGCCTTAATCAGCGCCGCACCGCGTGGCTCGCCCGGGTTTAGGCGTTCAACATGCTTGTGGGCATTTTCGATCATCACAATCGCCGCATCCACCATGGCGCCGAGCGCGATCGCGATGCCGCCCAGGCTCATGATGTTGGAACCGATGCCAAGCGCGTGCATACCGGCAAAGGCGATCAGAATACCGATCGGCAGCGTTAGAATAGCGACCAGGGCGCTGCGCACATGCAGCAGAAAAATGAAGCAGACCGCAGCAACGATCAGACTTTCTTCCAGCAGGGTGTGCTTGAGGGTGTAGATCGCGCTGTCGATCAGCTGCGAGCGATCGTACACTGGCTGGATCGATACGCCATCCGGCAGGCCAGGCGCGATCTCCGCCAGCTTGGTTTTTATGTTGTCGATGGTGGTTAGCGCATCGGCGCCATCCCGCTTCAGCGCAATGCCGCCGACCACCTCGCCTGTTCCGTTCATTTCGGCAATGCCGCGGCGTTCGTCCGGGCCGAGTTCGATGCGGGCGACATCGCGCAGCAGCACCGGCGTGCCCGAGCCGTTTGGATCGGCTTTCAGCACGACCGCCCCGAGATCCTTCATGTTGCGCAGGTAGCCGCGGCCGCGGACCATGTATTCGGTCTCGCTCATCTCGATCGTGCGGCCGCCGACATCGTTATTGCTGGCACGGATTGCGTCTGAGACGCGGTCCAGGGGGATGCCGAAGGCCTGCAGTTTTCTGGGATCGACAACAACCTGATACTGCTTCTCGAAGCCGCCGACGCTTGCCACCTCGGCCACCCCCTTGGCGGTCACCAGGCCGTAGCGCACGATCCAATCTTGGATACTGCGCAGCTCGGCCAACGTCCGGTTGGCACCAAGCACGACATATTCGTAGACCCAGCCGACACCGCTCGCGTCCGGTCCCAAGGCGGGGGTTACCCCTAAGGGCAGGCGCTTGGCGGCAAAATTGAGGTATTCGAGCACCCGCGCGCGCGCCCAATAAAGATCGGTGCCATCGTCGAACACGACATAGACGAACGACACACCGAAATTCGAAAAGCCACGCACCACTTTTGCGTGTGGCACCGCAAGCAAGGCTGTGGTCAGCGGATAGGTGACCTGATCCTCAACCACCTGCGGGGCTTGGCCGGGATAGTCGGTATAGACGATGACTTGCGTGTCGGAGAGGTCTGGCAGGGCATCGAGTGGCGTGTTAGCGGCCGACCAGATGCCGATGCCGACCATGATCAGGGTCGCCAGCAAAACCAGCATCTTGTTGCGCGCGCACAGCTCGATGACGCGGCCGATCATGGTTTGGCTCCGGGCTGATCGGTTGGCGGTTGGCCGCCGCTGCCGAACCCTTGCAGCGCTGCCCGCAGGTTACTCTCAGCGTCGATCAGAAAAGTCGCGCCGACGACCACGCGGTCGCCTGTCTTTACCCCGTCCACCACCTGAACCCAGCCGTCGCCACGCATGCCTAGCGTAACGGCTCGCGGCTGAAAGCGCCCCTCGCCGGCGGCGATCAGCACCGCTTGCCGTGTGCCACTATCCAGAATGGCGGAGTCGGGCACCGTCATCACAGGTTCGCCGGTAGGGGCGGCGTCGATCTGCACATTCGCGAACATGGCCGCGCGCAACACACCGTCGGGGTTAGGCAGCACGATGCGCACGCGGGCCGTGCGCGTGTCGGCTGATAGCGACGGATAGATGAACGCCACCCGGCCTGAGAAACTGCGGCCGGGAAAGGCGACGAAGCTGGCGCGGGCGGCCTGGCCCGGCACGATCGCGCCGAGGTCCTGCTCCTGCACCTGAGCAATCAGCCACAGGCTGGACAGGTCCGCGGTCCGATAAAGCGCCTCGCCAGCGTCAACCCGCATGCCTTCCTGCACCGGCTTATCGATCACCACGCCATCGGCCTGGGCCATGACTGGGATGCGCAGCGTCGATCGGCCGGACCGGCGCAAACGCGCGATTTCAGTGCCGGGGATGTTGAGCGCTTGCAGGCGTTGGAGAGCGGCCGCGCCGATCGCGCCGCCCATGCGCGCCGCAATCAGATATTCCTTTTCCGAAGCGACCATGTCCGGCGCGTAGATCTCGGCCAGCACTTGGCCGCGCCTGACCGGGTCGCCGTTTGCCGCAACGGCCAGGTGTTCGATCCAGCCCGGCACCCGCGTGGTAACGGTCGCCAGCCGCCGTTCATCGAATTCCAGCGTACCAATTGCCCGAATACTGCGGGCGGTGGGCAGCCGCAGCGCGGCGGCTTCTGTCCGCACTCCGAGGGTTTGCAGGCGGCCGGGGGTGATCCGCACGGTGCCGGGCGGGTCTTCCTTGCTGCCCTCGTCGGCATAGACCGGGATATACGCCATGCCCATGCTGTCGCTTTTGGGTTTGGGCGAGGTATCCGCCAGACCCATCGGGTTGCGGTAGTAGAGGATGCGATGATCGCCAGCGGGCTTTGCGAGCATGGCCGTGGCGGCCGGTACTGCCGCGATCGGCGCGGCGGGTTGCGCGGCAGCATCGCCGAAGATCGGATGATAGGCCCGTCCATCTGGCGTGGTCTTGGGGCCGCTCGCATAGAACGGCCTGCCATCGGGATCCTGGTAGAAAAGTGGCCGGCGGGGCTGATCGTCAGCTCGGGCCAGGCTGGCGACGGCGGCCAAGGTGATTGCCGATGCCAACAGGAAAGGCCGCATCACAGGTTCCCGCCGATCAAACGCTCAATCGCGGCAAGCTCGACCTGCTCGTCGAGCTGCGCCTGCAGCACGCGACGTTCGATATCATGGGTCTGTCGCTCGGCCGCGATTGCAGATGTCAAATCCCCACGCCCCTGGCTGTAATTAGCCAGCACCGATTGGATTACCGCGCGCGCCTGCGGTGCCGCCTCTTGCTGCAAGATCGCCTCGGTCGCCCGGGCGGCTTGAAATCTCGCAAGACCCTCCGCCAACGCGCCCTCGATCTCAAGCCGGGTCACGTCATAGCGTTGCTGCGAGGCGCCAAGCTGGGCGGCTGCCTCACGCTCACCGGCGGCCTCGCGCCCCCATGGAAGCGGGATGTTGAGGCTGACAGTAGCCGCGAAACCTACGGGCCGGTCGTTGGTCTGAATAAGCGGCCCCGCCCCGACGGTCACATCAGGATACCATGCTTTGCCCGCCAGGGTGCTGCGCGTACGTGCCGCGTCAATCGAGGCGGTGCTGGCGGCCAGCGTCGGATTAGCTGACTGGGCACGCGCCACCAACATCTCCAAGGCGGGCTCGGCGAGTGGAATTGGCCGCGCGCGGCTGGGTTCCGCGAGGGACGCACGCGCCGGGCGGCCGACCAGCACATTGAGGCGCGCACGCGCGGCCTCATGGCCGCCCGCAAGCCGGACCGCTTCGGTCTTGGCTGCCGTCTCCTCGCCGAACGCCTGGATGACGGCCACCTGGTCGCCGCCGCCCTGGGCATAACGGGCCGACGCGGCAGACCGCATCCGGCCCGCCAGCCGGGCAATGTCGCGGTTAACTGCCTGCTCGCGCGAAGTCAGGTAATACTGCGCGTAGGCGACCTTGATTTGCTCATCCAGCTCATCCTGCGCCGCACGTTCCCGGCCGCGGCTGGCATCCAACTCCGCCAGGGCCGCCGCCCGGCGTAGGCGGCGTTTACCCCAGAGCGGGAACGCCTGGGTTAGCAGCACAGTATGGGCGCTAAAGACGTTCGGATCTTTGTAGTAGCTGTAACTATCGGTGATGGTCGGGTCATCGAGCGCGTCAGCACCGCCGGCGCGGGCAGAGGCCGCGTCGGTGTCCAAGGCTGCGGCGCGCAATGCCGGACTTAAGCGTCGCCCGGCGGCGAGCACGTCATCAACGGTCGCGCCCAGCGGGTCAGCAGCCTGTGACCAGGGCTGGGCGCCAGTCTGGGCGCCAGTCTGGGCCCCAGTCTGGGCCCAAGCCTGCGAATGAACTTGGGCGTACGCAATCAGGGCGAGAACCAGCACGCCGCTAGCCCCACGCCGCACCCACTGGGCGGTCACCTTACTTCACCAGATCGGCGGTGATGGTGCCCCGAACGGTCTCCGGCTCGCCCTGCACTTTGGCCGCCAGATGTAGCGCCCAGGTGCCGGTCATGCTTGGTTCCACCGCGAAGCTATAAACCCCGCCCGGCGCCGGTATCGCCTTCACGGGTGCCGTCATCGTCGCCATCCCCATCGGCCCCATATCGGCCGAGCTTTCGAAGATCACGCCGTCAGACACAGGCTTACTGTCGGATGTGTGCAGAAGGCGAACCTGGACGATGTCGCGACCGGCCTTGGGCTGTGGCTTACCGATTAGCTCAAAACGGTAGTCATCGGCCTTGGCAAGGGCCGGGCCAATGCTGAGCGCGCAAGCGCCGGTAAGCGCCACGGCGCCTGCAAAAAGACGTGTAAAGATCATGAAAATACCCTTCGTAACCCGCTGCTACACGGCAGGTGCCGTGCGGGCGGTGAACAAATCTTGGTCGACTGGACGCACCTCGGGTGTGCGCCGGTGGGACTCAGATTGTTCGGGGCGGAAGGGGCTCGGGTTCGCGCACAAAATCGGCAAGCTTGGGCCCAGCCGACCAATAATCGACGCCGCTTACCTTTGCAGCAATAGCGAGGTTTACGGTGCGCGCCGGCAAGGCGGCATCTGTGGCGCAGCCCATTTGCTTGATGCAGTCAGCCGACATACCCTTGCAAGGCGTCATCGGCTTATCGCCCTGCATCCCCGTATGCGACATCATCATGTTGCAGGGCATGCCGGCCAGCATCGTGGGTGATGCATCCGCCGCCGCGCGGGCGAACGAGGACGAATTACCGCCGATGACGGCGAACGCGATCAGCACGAACAGGAATTGGCGAACTCTGCGAATCATGGGCTTGAATTCTAGCATACAGTCCGATCGCTGCAAAGCACGTGTCACCGACAGCTTGCGCACCCCACACTTCGCTAAGGGCTCGCCCATACGAACCCTGTAATTGGGTTTACGGGGAAGGGGGCCGACCTTTACCGTGGCGCGCATCGTGCTGGCCCCCTTCCCCCCAAGCCCAACCAAAGGGATTTTAAAGGCTCGCCTTTAATGCGGATCGAAGGGGCGACACGCGAAGGCGTGCTGCGCACGAAGCCCTTGGCCTTTCTTATCGCCACCCCCCTGCGCCCGGCAGGACTTGAACCCGCAACCTAGCCGTTATGAGCGGCCCGCTCTAACCAGTTGAGCTACAGGCGCACCGGGGGGTGGCAAGCGCCTTTCTGCAGCCCCCGCCCCTGCCCCGCAAGCGCCAAACCGCACATATTTGCACCCACCCGCCCACTCTGTCATCTTTGCCACCGCCTAAGCCGGGGGGTTTATACGGGTGCGGTCTCGCGCCCAAAATGCTGCCTCCATGGCCACACAAACAAAACCGCGTGGCACCAAGCCGCGCCGGAATGGAGACGCACACATATGCCACCAGATCAACAGATCGTAGATTATGCGATCATCGCAGCCGGCGCCCTTGCCGTGCTGTATGGCGCGGTTACCGCCCGCCAGGTTCTCGCCGCCCCCGCCGGCAATGCGCGGATGCAGGAAATTGCCGCTGCCGTTCAGGAAGGGGCGCGCGCCTACCTTACCCGCCAATACCAGGCCATCGCCGTGGTGGGTGTGGTGATTGTTGGCATTCTCGGGTGGTTCCTCGGCCTGCACAGCGCCGCTGGCTTTGTTATCGGCGCAGTGCTGTCCGGGCTTGCCGGCTTTATCGGCATGAACGTATCGGTGCGCGCCAACGTGCGCACGGCCGAGGCCAGCCGCAAAGGCATGGCGGCTGGGCTTTCCATCGCGTTTAAAGCCGGCGCCATCACCGGCATGCTGGTGGTGGGCTTGGGCCTGCTCGGCGTGTCGCTGTATTATTTCTATCTCCGCGCCACCATGGGCAGCGCCGATCTGCGCCCGGTGATGGAATCGATGGTCGCCCTTTCGTTTGGCGCTTCACTTATCTCCATCTTCGCCCGTTTGGGCGGCGGCATTTTCACCAAGGGCGCCGATGTCGGCGCCGATCTGGTTGGTAAGGTGGAAGCGAATATCCCGGAAGATGACCCCCGCAACCCCGCCGTGATTGCCGATAACGTGGGCGATAATGTCGGCGATTGCGCCGGTATGGCCGCCGATTTGTTTGAAACTTATGTCGTCACCATCGTCGCCACCATGTTGCTCGCCAACATCTTTGTCGCCGATCCTACCTTACGTGATGCCGCCATGATGCTGCCCTTGGGCATTGGCGCCATCTGCATTGTTACCTCCATCATCGGCACCTATTTTGTCCGCCTAGGGTCCAGCGGCAACATCATGGGCGCATTATACAAAGGGCTGATCGCCACCGGCATCACTTCCGCTGTGGGCATCTATTTTGTGCTGAACAAAATGGTCGGCCTCGCAACGGTGCTGCCATTCCCCGATGCACCAGCCAACACCACCGGCATGTCGCTGTTTTACTGCGCACTTGCGGGTTTAGGCGTTACCGGCCTGCTGGTGTGGATCACCGAATACTACACCTCTACCGAGTACCGCCCGGTGCGCAGCATCGCCCAATCGTCCACCACTGGCCACGGCACCAACGTGATCCAGGGGCTGGCGGTGTCGATGGAATCGACCGCCCTTCCCGTGGTGGTGATCTCGGGCGGCATCTTGCTCACCTACCATCTGGCCGGCCTGTTTGGCATTGCAACGGCGGCGACAACCATGCTGGCCCTGGCCGGTATGATTGTGGCGCTGGATGCCTACGGCCCGGTTACCGACAATGCCGGTGGCATTGCCGAAATGGCCGAACTGCCGCCAGAAGTGCGTAAGGTTACCGACGCGCTGGATGCGGTTGGCAACACCACCAAAGCGGTTACCAAAGGCTACGCCATTGGCTCGGCCGGTTTGGCATCATTGGTGCTGTTCGCCGCCTATACCCAGGATCTCAACCACTACTTCCCAGAACTGCACGTAACTTTTGCGTTGCAGGATCCTTACGTGGTGGTTGGTTTGTTCCTCGGTGGCCTGCTGCCTTACCTGTTTGGGGCGATGGGCATGACAGCCGTGGGCCGGGCCGCAAGCTCGGTTGTGGTTGAAGTGCGCCGCCAGTTCCGCGAAATCCCTGGTATTATGGAAGGTACCGCCAAGCCAGAATACGGCCGCGCGGTGGATATGCTGACCAAAGCCGCGATCCGCGAAATGATCATCCCCAGCCTGCTGCCAGTGTTGGCACCGATCGTGCTGTTCTTTGGCATCTCGTTCATCGCCAACCGCACCGCCGCCTTCACCGCGGTCGGCGCCATGCTGCTCGGCACCATTGTGACCGGGCTGTTTGTCGCCATCTCCATGACCTCAGGCGGCGGCGCCTGGGATAACGCCAAAAAATACATCGAAGAAGGTAACCACGGCGGCAAGGGATCTGATGCCCATAAAGCCGCGGTCACCGGTGATACTGTCGGCGATCCTTACAAGGATACCGCAGGGCCCGCTGTTAACCCGATGATTAAGATTACTAATATTGTGGCGCTGCTGTTGTTGGCGGTGTTGGCAAGTCTGAAATAAGACAAGTCAAGGCTGGGGGAGCGAAGCCGCTCCCCCAGGCCCCCGGCGCTTTTTTGGGGCGGGGGGACGCATCGGCTATTGTGCGATGCACAAATTTCTCTGGATTGTTTTTGGCTTATCGGCTACCCGGCGGGTGTTAACCCTAAAGGATGTTGCCGCCGTGAACGTTACCCGCTTTTCCCCCGGCAAAAATCCGCCTTTTGATATCAATGTGGTGATCGAAATCCCACAAGGATCCGGGGTTAAATACGAGCTTGATAAAGAAACCGGCGCCGTGGTGGTGGATCGCTTTCTGTTCACCCCGATGTCTTACCCTGCCGCTTACGGCTTTATTCCCGGCACCTTGGCCGACGATGGCGACCCAGCCGATGCCCTGGTGCTGGTGCCCGCCGCCATCGTGCCTGGTGCGGTGATCCGCTGCCGCCCGATCGGTGTGCTGCTGATGGACGACGAGGCCGGCCGCGACGAAAAGATCATTTGTGTGCCGCACAGCCAGGTCCACCCGCTGCATGGCGAAGTCGAAACGGTGGATGATTTACCGTTGATTGTGCGCCAGGTGATCGAGCATTTCTTCGAAACCTACAAAGATCTTGAGCCCGGCAAATGGGTTAAAATCCAGGGTTGGGGCACGCGGGAAGATGCTTACGAATGCATTCGTAAGGCGTTGCAGGCGGCGAAAGACGCGGGCACTTACTAGGCCGGCAACGCGCTACTGGACTTCCCCGGGGAAAGCGGGGAGTAACCGGCGGTAAGTATCTGGCGCCGTTCCCCCTCCCGGCCCTATTCTCCCCCCATGTTCACCATCCGCCCCGACCCCCTAACCCACCCCGAAACCCTAGCCTTGCTGGCCCACCACCTGGCCCACATGCATGCAAACTCGCCCCCCGGCACCAATTACGCGCTCGACATCACCGGCCTATCCGCCCCCAATATCGCCGTGTTCACCGTGTGGCACGCACCCCAAACCCCCACCAACGACGTGGAAACAATCGCCGGGATCGGTGCCCTCAAAACGTTCCCCGATGCCACCGGCGAGCTTAAATCCATGCGCACCCACCCCAATTTTTTGCGCCAAGGCGTTGCCACCCTGCTGCTCGCCCACCTCATCGCCCAGGCCCGCACCGCCGGGCTGCACCGCGTTAGCCTGGAAACCGGCACCGACCCTGAATTCGATGCTGCCCTCGCCCTCTATCGCGCCCACGGCTTTGTCAGCGGCCCCGCCTTTGCCGATTACCGGCCAGGTCCGTTTAATCAATTCTTGCGCCTCTCCCTCTAACAACGCCCCCTCTTGCCTACCAACTCTTGCAAATTCGACACGCAACCTTAACTGCGTTACGGTCTGACCGAACGGTTCGGTATAACGGCGGAGCGCAATCATGGACCAGCAGGCACCCATCACAACAAGCGACTCCGATGCCCCCCCGGCCCGGGGCAAACGCGCAACCTTCATCGGTTTTGGCATCGGCCTGCTGCTGCTCGCCGCCGCCTGCACCGCCTACTTTCTGCACGCCCGCCAGTTCGCAACCACCGATGATGCCTTTATCGACGGCCACATCTCGCAAATCTCCGCCGAAACCGCCGGGCGCGTTATCCACCTATATGTCAACGACAACGAAACCGTTACCGCCGGCCAAATCCTGCTGGACATCGATCCGCGCGATGCGACCCTCAAATTGCAACAGGCCGAGGCCGAGCGCGCGCAGGCGCAAGCGGTGCTGGAACAGGCCCGGGCAACCTTGGCGGTGCGCCAGGCCGATGCCAGCCAGGCCGGCGCCAATGCCGATGCATCTAACGCCGACTTGGCCCAAGCCGACCAAAATCTCGCCCGCCTCCGCCGCATCAACCCGCGCGCCATTACCAAACAGGAGCTCGACACCGCAACCACCAGCGCGCGAGCCGCCCAAGCGCGCCTTGCTGCCGCGCACCATCTGGCCGCCGGCAGCCGCGCCCAGATTATTGCCGCGAAAGCCGCGATCGATGCCGATAGTGCCGCCATGCAAACGGCTGACGCCGCCGTGGCGGTTGCCAACCTCACGCTGCTGCGCACCAAACTTGTGGCGCCGGCGGCTGGCCGGGTGGCACGCCGCACGGTGGAGCTGGGCAATTACATCACCACCGGCCAACCGCTGCTGGCCATTGTGCAACCCGATCTCTGGGTCACCGCCAATTTTAAGGAAACCCAGCTTGCGTTGATGCACCCAGGGCAGGATGTAACCCTGGATGTCGATGCCTATCCCGCGGCCAATTTGCATGGCCATATCGAGAGCCTGCAATCCGGCACCGGCAGCATTTTTAGTGCCCTGCCCAGCGAAAACGCCACCGGCAATTATGTGAAAGTGGTGCAGCGCCTGCCGGTAAAAATCGTGTTCGATGGCGATGATTGGCGCAATTTGGGCCTATCCCCCGGCATGTCAGTATTCCCGCGCGTGCGCGTGCGCTAGGCGCCCCGCGCGATGGCTCAGCCCGAAAAAGACTATCTGCCCTACACCGCCGCAGGCCCTTACAACCCATGGCTGATTGCGGTGATTGTTTCTATTGCAACGTTCATGGAGGTGCTCGACACCACCATCGCCAACGTCGCGTTACGCCACATTGCCGGATCGCTTTCGGCAAGCCAGGACGAAAGCACCTACATCATCACCAGCTACCTGGTGTCTAACGCCATCATCCTGCCGATCAGCGGCTGGCTGGCAACGGTCATTGGCCGCAAACGGTTTTACATGATTTGTGTGGGTATTTTCACGGTCAGCTCCGTGCTGTGCGCCACCGCTCATTCCCTGCCGGAAATTTTGCTTTGGCGCGTGGTGCAAGGGTTAGGCGGCGGCGGGCTGGCGCCGGTGGAACAATCGATTTTTTCGGATACTTTTCCGGTGCGCAAACGCCCGCAGGCTTTTGCTTTGTATGGCCTTACCATTGTTCTGGCCCCCGCCATTGGCCCCATGCTGGGCGGCTGGCTTACCGATAATCTATCCTGGCACTGGGTTTTTCTGATCAACCTGCCAGTCGGGTGCCTCTCGCTGCTACTCACCTGGTTGTTTGTCAGTGATTCCCCGCAAACCATTGCCGACCGCGCCAAACGGTTGGCAAGCGGCTTTCGCATAGATTGGCTCGGCTTTTTTCTGGTGGTGGTCGGTTTCGGATCCCTGCAAATCGTGCTCGACCGGTTTCAGCCCAACGATGGGTTCGCATCACCCTTTATCGTTATTCTCACCCTGATCTGTGTGGTCTCCCTAGTGGGGCTGGTGATTTGGGAAATCTTCCACCCCGAGCCGGTGATGAACGTGCGCCTGCTGCGCTACAGATCGTTTGGCTTGTCCTGCATTCTGATGTTTGGCGTAGGTTTTACGCTGATCACCGGCACCCAGCTTTTGCCCCAATTTTCGCAAGAACTTTTGGGCTATGATGCGGCAACGGCGGGATTAACCTTGGGGTTGGCGGGGTTGCTCACCATCGTGCTGATGCCGATTTCCGGCATTATCACCGGGCGCGTGTTTCAACCCGGCTGGATTGTGTTTGTCGCTTTTGCCGGCACCGGTTTATCGATGTGGTACACCTCGCGCTTTAACCTTAACGTCAGTTTTGCTAACCTCACTTATGCCCGCATGCTGCACGCGATCTGGCTGCCGTTTTTGTTCATCCCGATTTCGTCGGTTGGGTTGGTTAATATCGCGCCGCGGCACAATTCCGATGCCGCCGCGCTCACCAATTTGATGCGCAACTTGGGCGGCAGTATCGGCGTCAGCTACGTCACCACATTGTCGGCCTATCGCCGTCAGTTTCACCAATCGCGGTTGGTGGAACACGTCACCGCCTACACTGGCTACGACTGGCAGCACGATCTGCACAGCATTGCCGCAACCGTGGCCCGCCAGGCGGCGATGCTGACCTACAACGATCTGTTTTTTGTGCTGACCGTGTTTTCGCTGCTGGTGGCGCCGGTGGCGTTGTTCCTGCCGCGCCTGCCCAAAGGGGCGCCCGCGGGGGGCGGGCATTAGCCAAAGCCCCCAACCGCACGCCACGGCAGTGCCTAAAAGCACTGTGAACACGCCGCCAGGATGTTACGCTGCGATCTTAATAAAAAATAGTGGGAGAGATCGGTCATGGCCAAAACCACAACCCACGCCCGCAACAGGGCGACGCCCGCGCGGCGGGCAGGGTTGCTTGCGGTCTCGGCGCTAGCGCTAACCCTGGCGCCGCCCGCACAGGCGGCATCGGCATTCGCACCCGCCTACACCCTCACCCCGGCCAGCACCCCGAGCCTCAACAACATTACCCTCGTCGCCCTCAACAATGCTGGGACGGCAGTCGGCAGCAGCGGTTTCACCGCCAATGCAGTGCCCGTTATTTGGCAAAACGGCCAGTTGCAGGTCATGACCGGGTTCACTGAAAATAACGCAGCATTCTTCCCGTTCGCGATCAATAACCATGGGCTCGTTTTGGGCAGCTATGCGTTTGGTGTCATTAATCACACCCCGTATAATTACACCGTCGAACATGTTGGCAGTTTTAACGGACTGGCAATTAACGCCGTTGGCTTCGTCGACGGGCAGGTGAGTGCGAGCAGCCTACCCACCCGAACCTCGTGGCCGACCGGCCTTTATGCGTTCGATGATACCAGCCAACTCGTGCTCAGTTCCTGCTTTGCTTTGGGCTGCTTCGGTATTGGCATTGACACCCAGACTACGTTGTCCTTCGCCAGCACCCCGCCGGCAACTGCCTTGCAACTATACCCCAACAAAATCGGCGTCATTCCCGGCGGGCCGGCCTCCAGCGGCCAGCTCTACCTTGGCATCGTCGGCGGCCACCCGTTTGGCGGGTCGGTCAGCACTTGCGCCGGTAATCTCTGCGGCACTGTATTTAGCGGCAATGGAACAGCGATCACCAAAACCGATCTCGCCAAAAAATTCGGCGCGGTCAGCATCCCCCCTGCCGCCCACATGGGAAATCTGCTGTTCAACGGGCACGGGCATTTTGGCGGCACCGGCTGGCTTTTAGCCAACAAAAAGCTCACCGCGTGGTCCGTGCCGGGGCAATTTTTCACCGCTTACGCGATAAATGTGAACGACCATATCGCCGGCGTCTCCACCGATTTAAGCGGCGCCCAGCACGCTTTTGTGTGGTCCCCCAGCGGGCTGGTGCAGTTCGGCACTTGGCCGGCCGCAACACCCGTTGCGGTTAACGGCATCAATGCCGCTGGCGCCGTGCTGCTGGTGATCAGCGGCTCACCCTCGGTTGGCGGCAATACGTCATTTGTCGCCAATTGCACCGGCGCAGGGTGCTAACCGCCCGCTTAGCCCCATCGCCCCAAAATTAACCTTGGCTGCGCGCCAACCGCGTGGGACAAGGGCCAAATACAGCCACCAGATAACAGTAATTGCGCAGTTTATGATATTTGGGTAGGGTCTTCCTGAAGGAGAGCCACCCTATGAACGTATCCCTAGGCGACCGCTGGGAAAACTTCGTCGACCGCGCGGTAAGCGGCGGCCGCTACGCTTCCGCCAGCGAAATCGTCCGCGAAGGCCTCCGCCTTGTCGAAGAACGCGAGGCAAAACTTCATGCGCTGCAAAAAATGATCGCAGACTCCCTAAATGCCTACGCGCTAGATGAAAACGCGGTGCTCACCGATGACGAAGTCGGCGCCCTAATTACCGCCCGTAGCGCCGCCCTCGCACACGAAATCCCCTAGGTGCGCAGGCTTCAATATCTTCCCACGGCCAGCCAAAACCTCAGCGACATCTACACCTACCTCGCGCGCGAAAGCCGCAGCCGCGATATAGCCCAAATGTTTATTAACCGCCTGCGCCAGCAATGAGAAAATCTGGCATCCCTGCCCGGAACACTCGGCCGCGCACGTCCCGAGTTGCACCCCGAGATCAGAAGTTTTGCCACCGGCAACTACGTGATCTTGTTGGCCTACCGCAAAGATGCGCTTGTTATCGTCAACATCATCGAAGGGCACCGCGATTTTCAGCCCTACGCAGATTTATAAGCGCGCCCACCCCCGCTCAAACCGCCGATTCAATAAACACTTTGCTCACATCCCCGCCCCAAACTTTTTCATACCGGTTCAACCAATGCTCCGCCTGCGTCGGCCCGCCCGCCGCAATCTCAAATAACGGCGCCAGATACACCTCCTCCCCCAAACCCCGCGCCCGCAACCCATCGGCCGCAATCGCCACCGCCGCACGGGCTAAATCGCGCACGCTACCCTGCGGTGCCCGTGCCGCCATACCCTCGCGCGGCACATGCCCGCGCATCGCCGCATAATCCTGCCACGGCGCTTCGCGCACCAAGCTCAACGCCGCCGCTTGGGCTGCGGGGTCATACAGCAACCCCACCCAAAACGCCGATTGCGCCACCATCATGCCAACTGATCCGGTATCAGAGCCGCGCATTTCCAAAAACCGCTTTATCCGCACATCGGTAAACACGGTAGTTACGTGATCGGTAAAATCACCAATCGTCGGCTCAATGCCTTTCAAGGCCTCCACCCGCCCGGCCATGAAATCGCGAAAACTGGCGCCGGCGACATCAATCAGCGTGTCGTTGCGCGAGACGAAATACATCGGCACATCCAGCAGCCACTGAACATATTTATCGAAACCAAAATCATCATCCAGAAACAACGCGGGGATGCCGCTGCGCTGGTTATCGGTATCGGTCCATACCTGCGCGCGATACGATAAAAACCCGTTCGGCTTGCCCTCGGTAAACGGCGAATTGGCAAACAACGCGGTGGCTACTGGCTGCAACAACAATGATATGCGCAATTTTTCGCGCATGTCGGCCTCGTTTTCAAAATCCAGATTGGTCTGCACCGTGCACGTGCGCAGCATCATGTCCAACCCCATGCTACCCACCAGCGGCATGTAGCGCCGCATAATGGCGTAACGGCTTTTTGGCATCCACGGCATATCTTCGCGCCGCGCGGTTGGGTGAAAGCCCAGCAGTGCAAAGGCAATGCCCATGGGCCCTGCCACCGGCAGCACAGTTTTGAAATGGGCGGCAAACTCCGCCCGCGTTTCGTGCAAATTACTTAATGTGCCACCGGACAATTCAAACTGCCCGCCCGGTTCAAGCGAAATACTTTCACCGCCGCGTTTTAGGCCAATCAGCGCGCCCTGGTCGCGGATTTCCTCAAAACCCTGGCCGGCAATACCGGCCAGCAAATCGCCGATGCCCTTCGGCCCGTACGGGATAGGTTCAAAATGCCCGCCGGCATCAGGGCGGCGAAAGCCAAATTTTTCGTGCTCAGTGCCAATCCGCCAGTCACCGCGGGGCTTGCCACCGGCCGCCAGATTTGCCGAAAGGTCTGCCACCGATCGTATCGGTGTCGCGTCTTGCTCGCCAGGGTTGGACATTGCTCTCCCGATGCGCCCGGTTGGGTCGCGATCTTATTGGTTAGACCAGCTTCGCGCCTGAAGGGCGGCAAGGCCCGCGATGACCGCGGTCTCGGCCCGAAGGATACGGCGCCCGAGAGTGACCCCGCAGACAAAGGGTGTCGCGCGCAAAAAATCAAGCTCACGCGGCGAAAAACCTCCCTCCGGCCCAATCAGCAGCGCCGCCGGTGCCGCCGGCCAAGCCCCAACCGCCCCCTGCCGTTCAATCGCCACGGCCAGCCCGCGCCCGGCCGGCCAGGCGGATAAACAGCTATATAAATCAATCGGCTGGGCAATGTCGGGCACCGTCAGCCGCTCACTTTGCTCGGCCGCCTCGCGGGCAATGGTCACCAGCCGATCGCCATTCACCCTCGCCGCCCCGGTGCGCTCCGTGATCACCGGCAAAATCCGTGAAACCCCCAGCTCGGTCGCAGCGCGCACCACCAAATCGGTGGCATCGCGCTTCAAAATGGCGAACACCAGCCAAATATCGGCATCATCCGCCTGCACCCGCAACCGCTCGCCCAGGCCAAACACCGCCCGCCCGCGGCCAATACTGGCAATGGTTGCCGCCCACGCGCCGTCGCGCCCATTAAACAGCACAACCCCATCCCCCGCCGCCCGGCGCATCACATTACCCAAATAATGCGCCTGCTCGGGCGCCGCCGTGATCAACGGATCAGGCCCCAGGGCATCAGGCACAAACAGGCGGGGTGGTGACGACATGGGGCTGGCCGTGGTTAAGGTTAAAGAAGGTCAAGGTTTTCGCCCCCTCACCCTCGTCTAATACCAACATCCCGCTTAAGGGCTGCTATTATATCGCCGCTTTTGCAGCGCTTTCAGGCCATTATCGCGCATCAGACGTCAAGCATCCGATGAGCACTGTCGCGATGGTCAATTAGCTTAAGCGGGCCGCCAGGCTGCCCCAGGGACTAAAGTCGCCTCACCGGAGAAATCCTGCGCCCCAGCGAGGCGGCGAAGGGTTCTTCTGGCCGGGCCTTTCGCGGCTTGGACCGTTCGACCCGTACGGTGCCGCCGGTGCCCAGAGGTGCCATCAGCTGTCGCCAGGCCTGCAATTGCGAACGCTTCTCATAAGCACCCCTTGGGGCTAGATAGGTCCCATGAACCACAGAATCAGACCCGTCGTGAACACCCTCGGGGCCGCCGAACTCGGCTATATCGGCCGTATCGAAAAAATCGACGCAGCAAGCTGCGCCGCCTCGCTGCCCAGAGAAGAGCTGGAGCGGCGCCTGCTGGAAATGGGATTCGTTGAGGGCGCCACTGTGCAAATCCGCCACCAGGGCCTGTTCGGCCGCGACCCGATCGCGGTGCGGATAGACGGCGCGACGGTCGCGCTGCGCCGCGCAGAGGCACACGCCATTCAGGTCCAGCCACTGAACCGCCCCCAATGAGCGAGATCGCGCCGGCGCTTCCTGGCCGCTTAGCGCACAGCGCTGTCACCACGCGGCCGGTAAATGCAGCCCTGGTGGGCAATCCAAATTGCGGCAAGACGGCGCTGTTCAACGCGCTGACCGGAAGCCGGCAGAAAGTTGCCAACTACCCGGGCGTGACCGTGGAAAGTCAGCAGGGCGAGCTGGTCACACCCGCCGGGCGCGCCGTGCGCCTGGTTGATCTGCCAGGCACCTATTCACTGCGCGCGCGCAGCCCGGACGAGGAGGTCACCCGCGATGTGGTGCTCGGCCGGCTGCGTGGCGAGGCGCGGCCGGATATTTTGCTGTGCGTCGCCGACGCGACGAATTTGCGCGTGGCCATACGGCTCGTGCTGGAGCTGCGCGAGGTTGGGCGGCCGATGCTGCTGGCGCTGAACATGTTTGACATCGCCCGCCACCGCGGCTTCACCATCGATACTGAACGGCTCAGTGCGGCGCTTGGCGTGCCGGTTGTCGGATCAGTCGCGGTGCGGCGCGGCGGCACACAGGCCTTGCTGGAAGGCCTCGACACCCTGGCCGCGGCACCACCGGATGAGACCGCCGACCGTTGGGCACCGCGCACTGGCGCCGGCATCCGCGATCTGCAGCGCCAAGCCGACCAGATCGTCGCCGCCTGCGTTACCTTTCCGGCCAAGCCGGATACCGTAACCGCGCGCATCGACGCGGTGCTGCTGCACCCGGTCTGGGGTCTGGTGATCCTGCTGATGTTGCTGTTCGTGATGTTCCAGGCAGTGTTCACCTGGGCGCAGGCACCGATGGACGCGATCAAGGCCAGTTTCGACTGGCTCGGCGCCATGGCCGGCACCGTGCTGCCAGACGGGCTGCTGCTCAGCTTCGTACGCAACGGGCTGATCGGCGGCGTTGGTGCCGTGCTGGTGTTCCTGCCGCAGATCCTGATGCTGTTCCTGTTTATCCTCGTACTGGAGGATTTCGGCTACATGGCGCGGGCGGCGTTCCTGATGGACCGCATCATGGGCGGTGCGGGGCTGCACGGGCGCGCGTTCATCCCGCTGCTGTCCAGCTTCGCCTGCGCCATCCCCGGCATAATGGCGACACGCGTGATCGACAGCCGGCGCGACCGCCTAGCCACCATCATGGTGGCGCCACTCATGACCTGCTCAGCGCGTATCCCAGTCTACACGCTGATCATCTCCGCCTTCATCGCCGACCGCACGGTGTGGGGCGGGCTCAGACTGCAGGGGCTGGTGATGTTCGGGCTTTACGCCGTGGGCATCGTCAGCGCGTTGGGCGTGTCATTCATCCTCAAGCGGCTAGTGTGGCGCAACACGCCGGCCGAGCCCTTCATGCTGGAACTGCCCGACTACAAGCTGCCGAACGGGCGCAACATCGCCATGGCGCTGGTTCAGCGGGCGCGCGCGTTTTTGTATCGCGCCGGAACAACCATTCTGGCGATGATGATCGTCATCTGGTTTCTCGCCTCGGTGCCGGGCCCGCCGCCGGGCGCTACCCAGCCCGCCATAAGCTACAGCTTCGCCGCCCAGATCGGGCATGTTATGGAGCCGGTGCTGGCGCCGCTGGGCTTCAATTGGCAGATCAACGTGGCCCTGCTGCCCGGCATGGCGGCCCGCGAGGTCGCGGTGGCGTCCCTCGGCACGGTCTACGCCATCAGCGGCAGCGGTAGCGGGGCCACCGCACAACTCGGCCAGGCGCTTGCCGGCAAATGGAGCCTGGCAACGGCGTTGTCGCTGCTGGCCTGGTATATCTTCGCGCCGCAATGCGCCTCCACCCTGGCGACCGTGCGGCGGGAGACTGGGTCCTGGGCCTGGATGGCGGTGCTGTTCGGCTACATGCTGGCGCTCGCCTACGCGGCATCGTTCGCAACCTACCAGATAGCCGTGGCGTTAGGCGCTGGGTAAGCCTGCCGGGGCACTGCCCGCGGGCACACTGCTGGCCTGCTCGCCCGCCCGCGCCACACCCCGATGCACCGCGACATCGCAATCACTCTCGGGCACGGCCCGGCAAGCGAGAATAAGCCCGGCCGCGCGTTCTGCATCCGACAGCGCGTAGTCGGCATAGGCTTTAAGCGACACCTGCCCGTGTTCCAGCCGGGATTTGCACGATCCGCAATTGCCGCTTTCGCAGCCATGCGGATAGCGCACCCCTTCACGCAGGGCGGCTTGCAAAATCGTTTCGCCAGGCTTGGTGATGATACTGCGCTTAGCGTGGCGGATGGTGACGGTATAACCGGTGCGTCCGATCCGCTGAGATTGGGCCAGCGGCGCCTTCTTCTCCGGGACCGCCACCGACGGGGCCGCGATCGACGGGGCCGTGATCGACGGGGCCGCGACCGACGGGGCCGCGATCGCCTCGCGGGTGCGGCCAGCCGCTTGCGCCCGCACATCACCGAACGGCGCTTCGATCAGCGCGCCGTTGCGGATCAAAAACCCTTCGAGCGCCGCAAACACCGCATCATAGCGCCAGAACGGCACATTGGGCAGAATATGATGGATAAGATGGTAGTTCTGCCAAAATGTCGGCCATTTCAGGCCAGGAACCAGGATAATGCGGGTCGCACGCAGCCAGTCCTGATTGTTATGCGGGCGATGCGGCAGCCAGTCGAACAGCAAGGCGAGTGCCACAACCGCCAGCACCACCGGCAAAACCCAGAATAGCAGCACGAATTTTGCGCTTAGAAACACCGCCGTAAGGGTCGCGAATGCCACCAGCACTGCAACCTCGGTCAGGCCGCGCAAGCCATCGCCGGGCCGCCCTTCCAGCACCCGCCGACGGGTTGCAACGAACCAGGCGTAATAGGGAAACAAGGTGATCGCCCGCAGCACCACCAGTGGCATGCGGCCTTCCACCCAGCGGTCGGGGTCGTACTGCGGATGATTGACATGCGTGTGGTGGGTCAGATGCACCGTGCGGAACAGGCAATAAGGCGCGAATAGCGGAATGCCACTAATATAACCGACCAGGCGATCCAGCCATGCGAGCCCCGGGCGGTGGCCGCTGACATTTCCGTGCACGGCCTCATGCAGCGGCGTGAAAATCGCAAACAGGAATACCGCGTTCATCGCAACACTGCCCCAGGCCGGCCAAAGCCCCTGTAGCCCGGCCGCACTGGACGCGGCCAAGCCCGCCACGCACGCGGCGGTCAGCACGATGGTCGGCCAGGCGATGCCGCCGCTATATCGCGCGGCGGCGCGGGCGATCGCTGTGCTGTCGTGAACCGGCGCCATAGCGGCGGACTGGGACATGAACCAACTCCTCTGGCGCTAGTCACTGGGCGCCGCTAGCGTGTGTTTGCGCAATAACACTAATGTGTCTTCTGTCAATAAGAACCACCCAATGCCCCCTCGCACCAGCCCCAAAGCGCCCCGCACCCGCCTGCCCCCCGATGCCCGCCGCGCTCAGCTTCTGGCCTGCGCATTGGCAAGTTTCGCCGAACACGGCATTGCCCGCGCGACACAATCCGTGGTCGCCACCCGTGCTGGCGTGTCGGTATCCGCGGTCTATTCCTACTTCCCAACACGGGAAGATCTGGTTGATGCGGTGCTGGAGGATGTGGAGCGGCGCCTGGTGGCGCTCTGCGCCGAGGGCCTAGTTGCGGCGGGGCCGGTGCAGCAGGTGCTTGCCGCCTTGGCGACCGGCTTTGCCAGGCTTACCCACAGTGATCCTGATCTGATCATTGTCTGGCTGGATTGGAGTACCAGTGTCGGTAGTCCGCTATTTGCTCGTTATGCCGCGGCAAGTGACCGGGTGCTGGGGTTGATGCGCCCGGTGTTACGGCGAGGCATAGAGACCGGCGAGGTTCCCGCAGGCCAGGATATTGATGCCGCCGCCCAGGCACTGCTGAACAGCGCCTATGCGCTGACCCTGCTGCGCTTTTCCGGCCGGGCCGAAGCGGAGATTGACGCCTATATCAGGGTGGCCGTGCGCGGGGTTATGGGTTTGGCCGCGCCAACCTCCTGATTGCGCCGCCACATGCGCGCCGCCGCGCCCCAAAGCGGCTGGCGGCCTTGGCGATGATGGCATGGTACCTGGAGGCGGCGCCGGGCGCGGCGGAATTGCCACGATTGCAGAAAGCCGCAGGGCGCCGATATACGACAGATGAGCGCGCATCAGTATTCCCATCCCACTGCGATCGCCGACGCCGTAATCTTGGCCAGGATCGTCGACGTCATTCCTGGCCTGATGGGCGATATCCGTTCAGACCACGCCGGCGAGACCGGCGCCGTTATGATATACCGCGGCATTCTGGCCGGCACCCGTAGCACCGCGATACGGGATTTCGCGCGGATGCACCTGGTTACGGAACGCCAGCATCTCGCGCAATTCGCGGCATTATTACCACTGGCGGAACGCAGCGTATTGCTGCCGCTATGGCAGATTGCCGGCTGGCTCACCGGATTTCTGCCGGCGCTCGTGGGCGATCGCGCTGTTTACGTAACAATCGATGCGGTTGAGACCTTCGTTGACCAACATTACGAAGATCAGGTTCGCAAACTGCCGGCGCAAGGGCCAGGCGGTGCGCTGCGGTCGCTTCTTATCGCCTGTCAGGCCGACGAGGTGCACCATCGCGACGAGGCGAGGGCGGCGAACATCATGCCGGATGGCTTTCTAGAAAGAGGCTGGCGGTGGCTTGTGGCCACCGGCAGCGCGCTGGCGGTGGCTGCCGCACGGCGCCTATGATACTGCAGCGTCCGGTTGTTTATTACGATGGCGGATGCCCGGTCTGCGCGCGCGAAATCGCCTTCTATAAACAGCGTCAGGGCGGGCAATCGTTTATCTGGGTGGACATAGCACAGGCCGGCACGGCGGAGATTGCCCCCGGCGTGTCGCGGCAGGCGGCGCTGGCCAGACTGCACGTGCGGCGGGCGGACGGCACGATCGTTACCGGTGCCGCGGCGTTCGCGGAAATCTGGCGCGGTATGCCCGGTTTGCGGTGGCTTGGCCAGTTGGTTGCCGTGCCGCCCTTTGGCGCACTGGCTGAGCTGTCTTACCGCATCTTTTTACGCGTGCGCGTGATCTGGCGTTAAAAAATCGGCGTTAAAAAATGGGCGTTGGAAAAATGACGCTAGAAGAGGGACGTAGAATAAAGTTGGCGCGCCGCGCGGTATGCAAAGATAATCGTTAAAACCAACCGATCCGGGATTGCCGGATTGCCCCTACAGAATCAAAAAGCGGGCAGCCATACTGTTCCAATAGAATCATATCTGGAATGATTCCATCGGCGCGGCAGGATGCCCGCTGGCTGGCCGGGCGCGCTAGTCCGGATGGCAGCGCGCCCGTTCGGAAACCTAGGCGGTAGGAAGCAGAACCGTGTCAATGACGTGAATGACGCCGTTGGTGCACGCAATATCTGCCTGCGTCACTTTCGCACCATTGACGGTTACGCCATGGGTGCCGTCAACGTGCAGCATTTCACCGGATAGCGAGGCAGGCGTTGCCTTCTGGCCGGCCACGTCCTTAGCCATCACCGCGCCGGACAGGACATGCAAGGTCAAAATCTTGACCAGCTTTTCCTTGTTTTCTGGCTTGACCAAATCTTCAACGGTTCCGGCCGGCAGGTGCGCGAAGGCGTCGTCCGACGGGGCGAAAACCGTGAAGGGGCCTGCACCCTTAAGAGTTTCGACCAATCCGGCTGCGGCGACGGCCGCGACCAGCGTCTTGAACGAGCCTGCGGCAACAGCGGTATCAACAATGTCATGTAAAGCCATGGAAAGTGTTCCTTGATGAGTTTAGGGGGTAATTTTTAGTTTCAGCCGGGCACAGGCCGCGGTTTTATTTCGGCAACAGCACTTTATCGATAACGTGGATAACCCCGTTATCAGCAGTGATGTCTGCCTTGACGACGGTTGCGTTATTGACCTTTACGGCGTTTCCGGTTGCATCAATGGCAAGAGTTTCGCCCTGAACCGTTTTTGGCGTAAGGTTTTTGCCAGCCAGATCGCTCGATAAAACCCGTCCAGGCACAACGTGATAGGTCAAAATTGCGACCAACTTGGCCTTGTTTTTCGGCTTCAACAACGACGCGAGCGTACCCTTCGGCAGGGCCGCGAAAGCCGCATCGGTCGGCGCGAATAGCGTGAACGGTCCGGGACTTTTCAGCGTGTCAACCAAGCCAGCCGCCTTTACGGCAGTGACCAGCGTTGTAAAGCCGCCGGCTGCAACCGCCGTGTCAACGATGTTGGCGGCGCGGGCAAGGCTTGGTATCAGTATACTACCTAGAAGCACCGCCGTTACGGTGACATGACGAAGTGGTAAAAGCATTGGAACTTAACTCCAAATTCTGCCGTAAGTGCGATCGCTTACGGCGTGGATCACGCGTGTAGTCATTTGGCTTGTTCCGCACAGAAACACAGCGGTTAAACACCTGTAGCCTTTAGATTAACCAGCACAACAGGTAGGAAAACGCCGTTCTACTTTGCAGAATTGACTTTGAGGCAAGTTTTTTATCGCTTGTCTCTCTACCAATGCGCTTATGTTACGTGGGGACGGTTGTGATGCGTGCAAGGTGCGTAATTGCCCAGCCGACTGAGGACGCTGATTCGGATGGCTGCTGCTTTGCGATGCGACGCACCGGCGGCAATCGCACCTGGCGGGGTTGCGCACCTATCTTCAGCCAGCATTTCACCGAGCCAGGGAAGTCTTACGACCATCCCTTTACATATCTCAGCATCAGCAACACTATTTGCGAAGTGCAAGTGCCATGATGGCAAATATCATGAGAACAACCAAAGACCCGGCAGCTGTAAACATCGAAGGATTGATGTTAAAAGTTGCTTTTGACTGTTCTGCGACGCGGCCGAGCAGCTCCGGCCACGTGTAGCTCACGAAATCGCCCTGGCTCATGATGCTGACGAGTGCGCCATCCTGATCAACAATCGGCAGATGGCGAAAACGGTCGTTGGACATCTGCCGCAGCCAGTCGAGCAGGTCGTCATCTTCACGCGCCAGTTTGAGGTCTGTCGTCATGATTTCGGAAAGCATGGTGACTTTCGGATCGCGTTCCTGGTTCAGCAATCGGCGCATGAGGTCACGTTCGGTGACAATACCGATCGGCTTGCGGTCGTTCGACACGATCACCGCCGCACCGTAGTTTTTCTCGCTCATGACCTTGACCGCCGTCAGAACGGTATCTTCGGGCAAAAACGTCAGCACCTGCGATTTTCTCTTAAACTCCGGCCGGTCTTTGATCTTCATATCGCCCTCCATTAAGTAATCGGCAGTACATGTACTCGCTACTGGCGAATTCAAGTTCCATAGTAACCCCGGCACCCGGCATTTTATTTACGGTGCGCAGGGCGGCCACCAATCTGGCGAATTGCCCAAACAGCGTCGCGGGCGCCGGGCGTTTTACGTAGCCCGCCATTGAAGCTGTTGGTCGAGACATCATAGCATAAGCGGGAACAAGCCTCCCCGCGGACGGTCATCATCACCAGAGAAACCGGCGCGATCGCGCTTTCAGGCCTGTACCGCGAACGAATGGCAAAAAGTCGGGATTTCAAGCCCCGTGGCGTCCGGTTTGAAACATAATATTTGGGCGATCCGTATGTGGCGCGGCGACCCGGTCAAATGTCGTCGATTGTGATAAGCGGCGCCAATAGGCACTTGCGGCGAAGCGAAACGACCCCATCTCGACCAAATCTCGGCCGTCACATCGACCGCGTGCCCATCGGTTCTTCGCTGGACATCAGTAGACCATGCGGACACGCGATAACTAATTTTGAGCCTTTGGGAGAGAAAAAATGGACCCCGTAACGCAGATCAGTCTCAGCCAATACTTTCTTGTTTATAATGCGCTCTCGTTCACGATTGCGATCATGGGTGCCGCAACACTCTTTTTCTTCATGCGTGCCAACCAAGTTGGGCGGAACTATCGCACAGCGATCACCATCACCGGACTTGTCACGTTGATCGCCTGCTACCACTACTTCCGCATCTTTTCGTCGTGGGAAGCGGCGTTCACTGTGGTCGACAACGTGATCAAGCCGACCGGCCAGAAATTTAACGATGCGTATCGCTATGTCGATTGGCTCTTAACTGTGCCGCTGTTGCTCGTCGAACTCATCCTGGTCATGCGCCTGCCGCCGGCTGAGACCGTCAGCAAAAGCGTCAAGCTCGGCCTTCTCGCGGCTGTGATGGTGATGCTCGGCTATCCCGGCGAGGTGGCGGGAGACCCCAGCACCCGTTGGTTCTGGTGGACGCTTGCGATGGTTCCGTTCATCATTATTGTCTATGATCTATTCATCGGCCTGAAAAAATCGATCGAAACACAGCCAGCTTCGGTTCGCGGCCTGGTAAGCACGGCGCGATCGCTCACGATTGTGTCGTGGTGCTTCTACCCAATCGTGTTCATTCTACCGATGCTGGGCCTAACCGGTGGCACCGCCGCGACGGCGGTGCAAGTCGGCTATACGATCGCCGACATTGTCGCCAAGGCGTTGTTCGGTCTGTTCATTTACATGATCGCCGTGCGCAAGTCCGAGGTTGAGGAGGCCCAAATGCTGGCCGGCAGCGGCAAGGTGCGTGGCGTCGCCTAATCCAGATCCGGCCCGGTGGCGACGCCGGGCCGGGCTCCTTTTCGCCAGACTTCGCTCTGCGGGCGGGACACAGTCGCGCTGACCGATCCCGACGGCGGGCGCAGCCCATCACTCGCCGGCGGCCCTTTGCCCGGCGGGGCGGCACGGCCCCATCCTACCCTTAGGCAACCCCGTCCTATCCTTTGGCCACCTTACCCTATCCTTAGGCAACAACGATGCTTCAATCGGATCTTGCACAGGTTAAATCGGCACTGGCGGCTTCGGTCGCCGGCGAAGGCGTGCTTGGGGAAGCCACCGCATTCCATCTGGCCAGTGGCGGCAAGGCTTGGCGTGCCCGGCTGGCCCTCGACTGTGGCCAGGCTCTCGATCTGGGCCGGCCTGACCGCATCGGTCTCGCGCTTACCTGCGAGCTGATCCATCAGGCCTCGGTCGTGCATGACGATATCCAAGACAAGGCAACTACGCGCCGCGGCCGCAGCAGTGTGGCGGCGCGATTTGGCCCAGCCATCGCCTTGTGTGTCGGTGATCACCTGCTGATGAGCGCCTTCGGGCAGCTCAGCGCCCTGTCGGAAAATGCGGCACTGGCGCGCCTGTTCGGCGGCGCCGTGTCGCAGATGGCCGCAGCGCAGGCCGAGGAATTCGGCCCGGCGTTGTGGACGACAATGACATGGCCACGCTATGTGTCGCTGATCGAAGGCAAGGCCGGTGCGATGCTCGTCCTACCGGTGGCCGGTGCTGCCGTGCTCGCCGGTCTGCCGGCGACAGACGTTGATCTGGCCTGCCGCGCCGCGCGGATCCTGGGCGTGGCGTATCAGGCTGGCGACGATGTGGCCGACCTTGCTGCCGATCTCGCGCAGGGCGCACTCAACGGTGTCATTGCGCGCGGGCTGGACCATTGCGGCGAGATCAAGCGCGCACAATGGCAGGAACGGCTTGCACAGGCGCGGCGCTCCAGGCTGTCGGAGGCCGAAGCCGGATTCTGGGCCGCGACACTCAATAGTCAGGCAGAGGCCGTAACCGCATGGAGGCGCGCCCTGCTGGCGGACGCCTCTGCTGCGCTACAGCTGGGCGCCAGCCCAGGCTGCCGGGCCCTGATCCCCTTGATTGACGCCGCGGCGCGTCAGCTCGCCGCGTGCAATTTTCCATCAAAGGCAAAAAACCATGCCGCGTGACGGCAACACCATCCCGCCCATGCAGCGCGCCATTGTCATCGGTGCTGGCTTTGGCGGCATGGCGGCCGCCCTGCGGGCACGCCGGCTTGGCTACCAGGTAACCCTGGTGGACCGCATGCCGGCGCTGGGCGGGCGCGCCCGCGTATTCCGGCAGGACGGCTTCACCTTCGACGCCGGCCCCACTGTCATCACCGCGCCACAGCTGATCGAGGAGCTGTTTGCCATGTTCGGTGAGCGCATGGCGGATCATGTCACGATGCTGCCAGTCCGGCCATGGTACCGGATCCTGTTCGCCGATGGCCGTTCGTTCGATTACGGCAGCTCAGCCGAGCAGATGCGGCGCGCCGTCGCGGCGTTCGCGCCCGCTGATCTGAACGGTTACGATCGTCTAATGAAACGCTCGCGGGCTTTGTACGACGTGGCGTTCGTGCAATACGGCACGCATTCGTTCCACTCCCTCGCCATCATGCTGCGTGCGTTGCCGGCGCTGGTGCGCCTTGGCGGCTACCGCTCGGTCTCGGGGCTGGTCCAGAGCTACATAAAAGACGAGGCGCTACGCCGGGTATTCAGCCTGCAGCCGTTGCTCGTTGGAGGTCATCCATTCCGGACGCCGGCGTTCTATGCGCTGATCACGCACCTGGAACAGAAATGGGGCGTGTGGTTTCCGCAGGGTGGAACCGGCGCGCTGGTAACGGCGCTCGAGGCGCTGATGCTGCGCCAAGGGGTAGAGATTCAGTGCAACCGGACCGTCTCGCGTATTCTGGTCGAACACAAGCGCGCGTGTGGGGTCGAATTCGACGACGGCACCAAGCTTGCGGCCGACATTGTGATCGCCAACGCCGATGCGCCGCAGGTACACGCCGTGCTGACCGCCGGCGGCAAGACAGAACAAACCGCCGGGGCCAAGACCAGTTCGTCACGCGTCGACCGGATGGAATACTCGTTCGGCCTGTTCGTCATGTGCTTCGGCGCCGACCGGTCCTGGCCAGACGTTGCGCACCACACGATCATCCTGGGCGAGCGTTGGAAGGCGCTGCTCAACGAGATCTTCGACGGCAAGGGGCTGCCGCCCGACCCCAGCCTGTATTTGCATCGGCCGGCCGCGACCGACCCGAGCCTGCAGCCGCCCGGGCATGACGGCTTCTACGTGCTGGCGCCGGTGCCTAACCTGCGGTCCAAGATCGATTGGGCGTCGGCGTCGGTCCGCCTGCGCGACCAGGTGGTCCGTGAACTGGAGGACCGCGCCTTGCCGGGCCTATCCCGCCACATCGTAACGGAGCGGGTGATGACGCCAATCGATTTCGAACAGGATTACCTCAGCCGCCACGGGGCCGGGTTCTCGATCGCGCCAACTTTGCGGCAATCCGCCTGGCTGCGATTCCATAACCGCGCGCCGTTGCCGGGCCTTTATTTGGTGGGTGCCGGAACGCATCCCGGGGCGGGCTTACCTGGTGTTCTGACATCGGCCAAGGTCGTGGAGAAATTGCTGAGCCAGGAGATCACCCGTTGAGCGTCGCCGTACTTAGCCGATACGGCCGCAGCTTTCGGCTAGCCGGCCGGCTGCTGCCGGGCGATTGCCTGCGCGACGCCGCCACGCTTTACGCGTTCTGCCGGGCCGTGGACGATCTGGCGGACGAAACAACCGACCCAATCGCCGCTAGGGCCGACCTACTGGCGCTGCGTGGCGCCGTCATCGCCGGCGATCGGTCTCATGTGCTAGCGCAACCCTTTCTTTCGCTTCGGGATAGTCACGGCGCAGGCACTGCATCAGCGGTGACGCTGATCGACACGGTTATGCGGGATCTGCAGCCAATGCGCCTGGCCGACGAGGCAGCCTTGATGGATTACGCCTACGGCGCGGCGGGCACGGTCGGCGAAATGATGTGCGCAGTGCTTGGCGTCAGTTCGGTGCAGGCGCTGCCATATGCGGTCGACCTCGGCATGGCGATGCAGCTCACCAACATCGCTCGCGATGTGATCGAGGATGCAGACAACGGTCGCGTCTATCTGCCGGCCGCATGGCTGCCGCACGATGTGACCCCAGGGATCCTGGCGTCGCGCCCCGAGGCCGTGTTTGCGGCGGTCGAGCGGCTGCTGGCCGGTGCCGAGCGTTGCTATCGCAGCGGTGAGCAGGGCCTCGTATTTCTGCCGCCGCGAGTGAGACCGGCGATCCGGGCGGCCGCGCGCATATATGAGGAGATCGGGCTGCGTATTCTGCGCAAGGGGCCGGCGTATCTTGCCGCGCGCCGCGTCGTTGTTCCGATGCATCGCAAGATGGTGCTGCTGGTGTCGTCCGTGCTCGACACCAAGCCGGTCACTGTTCCGGCGGCGTTCTTGCTGGCTTTGCCCGACGGTCCGGGCGCCGGCCGATGAAACAGGTGGCCGATTACGATGTCGCCATCATCGGCGCGGGCCTAGCTGGCCTGAGCCTCGCCACGCGGCTGGCGGAACCGGCCTTCGCAGGGCTGCGGGTGCTGGTGCTGGAGCCCCGCACACAGTATCGCCGCGATCGCACCTGGTCGTACTGGTCGATGACGCCGCATCCGTTCCAGGCCGCGGTAACGTCGTCGTTTGATCGCTGGCGCGTCGTCTCAAGGGACCGCTCAGTGCTTCGCGGCGCACCGGGGCTGCGATACGAATCGATCCCCTCCGATCGGCTTTACCGAATAGCATTGGAGCGCTTGCGGGCCGCGCCGCAGATCGAGTTTCGCCAGGGGGTGTCGGTGCAGGCCTCCGAGCATAGCGACAGTGTGCAACTGCGGTTCGGCACGGAGACTGTGCGCGCCCGGCACGCCTTCGACACGCGTCCGCCCGCGCGCCTCGCGTCGCATGGCCTGAGCCAGCGCTTCCTAGGCTGGGAGATCGAGACCCCGGACGATGTCTTCGATCCATCAACGGTAACCCTGATGGATTTCCGTTGCCCCCAGGCTGGTGCTGCGCATTTCACCTATATCCTGCCGTCCACATCGCGCCGCGCGCTTGTCGAAGACACCTGGTTTGCGCCACCCGGCCTTGAGCAACCCGACCATGAGGCCGCGATCCGCGATCATCTGATGGCGTGCCACGGTGTAACCCGTTTTGAAATCCTGTTCGAGGAGCGCGGCGCGTTGCCGATGAACCCGATCTTTCGGCCGGTGGCCGGGCGGCGTCTGCTGCCGATCGGGATGGCCGGCGGCGGCGCGCGGCCGAGCACCGGCTACGCCTTTAACGCGATTCAGGCGCAATGCGACACAATAGCGGCTGACCTCCTGGCAGGGCGCACGCCGCGCCCGGTCAGGCCGAGACCTAGGGTAGTGCGGGCGATGGACAGGGTGCTACTGGACATGGTGTACCGCCAGCCGGAACTAGCGGCCCCGTTGTTTACGTCGCTCTTCGATCGCTGCGAGCCGCAGGCGCTGGTGCGTTTCCTCAACGACCGCGCCAGCCTGCCTGATCTGCTAGCGGTCGGGCTTGCGATGCCGGTCATGACGACCTCTCTGGCGACTTTGCAACTGCTGATGGAACCGACCAGATGGACGCGACACGTCATCGCTGGCTGATCCCGGCACTTGAGCGGCAATCGCTGGCGGCGCGCCTCGCCATCGGGGGAGTCGTCGTTCTAGCGATCTTTGGGGTGCGGTTTAGTCTGATGCAGCAGATCGGCGTGCTTCTGGCCGGGACTATTGTGGTCGGTTTCCCGCACGGCGCGTTCGACCATCTGGTCGCCCGCCCGGTTCTTGCGCCGCGTCTGGGCCGGTTTTGGTGGGGGCCATTCGTCGCCGCCTATCTTGGGTTGGCAGGCCTGGTGTGGGTGGCCTGGCTCTTGACCCCGCTCGTGACGCTGGTGCTGTTTTTGGCGGGGTCCGTGCTGCATTTTGGCCTAGGCGATACCGAAGACAGTCCCGATCGGGGGCGTGTGCCGCGCTGGGTGGCGGTTCTGATCGTTGGCGCGGTTCCCATTCTGTTGCCTGTCGCGTTCCATCCGGAGCAAGCGGCACCCTTGCTCGGCGCGATCGGCGGCGTCGCCGAACCGACCATGGCCAAGGCCTTGTCGCTCTCGATCTGGCTGGTTCCCATCTGGACCGCGGCGTTTGTCTGGTTGTGCTGGACGGGCGGACAAGGCGGCGCCGACCTGCCCCTGGTGGCGGTTACGGCAATCTGCTTCGGCCTGATGCCGCCGCTGCTGGCCTTTGGGCTGTATTTCGGACTGGTGCACTCGCCGCGGCATCTGCTTCGGCTCGGCGCCTGGCACGACCCGTGGGACCATTATCGGGCTGCGGTATGGGCGGCCCGCGTGATCGTGCCGGCGGTAATTTTCTGTTCGCTTGGGATCGGCGGGCTCGCGTTGGCAGCGCCCGATATCTCGATTAGTCTGATGGTGCCCATTTTTCGTATCATCGCGGCACTCACGCTACCTCACATGATCGTGACCGCGTGGCTTGGGAAGGTGCCGGAGCCACTCTATCCGATCGCGAGTGTTCAGACTTTGCGGTGATACCTAGTTGCTTTGAGAATGGAAGCGTCATCATCAAGGCGATTTGGTATAACCCGGTTCTTGATCTCTTCGCCCGTTCGGTCAAGCAGGGTCCCGGGGTCTACAACCGGGCTAAACCCCTGGGCTTTCTTAGCCTTGCCACATGGCCCGGCGCCAAGCACACACGGCCCATGCAAGGCTTTACCGACATTAACCGCACCGGCTGGGTCGCCCGCCTGCCACTACCGTTGCAGCCCTGGCTGCTGCTCGCCCGGCTCGATCGCCCCATCGGCATCTGGCTGCTGTTTCTGCCTGGCGCCTGGGGCATCCTGCTCGCCCGCGCGCCCACGGCCACCACACTATGGCTCATCGCCCTATTTGCCACCGGCGCCATCACCATGCGCGCCGCCGGCTGCGTGGTGAACGACATGTGGGACCGCGACCTCGACCGCCAAGTTGCCCGCACCGCTGGCCGGCCGCTCGCCGCCGGCCTGGTCTCCATGCGCGGCGCCGCCGTGTTTTTGGCGCTTCTGCTGGCCGCAAGCCTGGCGGTGCTGTTGCAGCTCAACCGCACAACGCGAATGCTCGGCGTTTCCAGCCTGGCCCTGGTCGCCCTCTACCCGCTGGCCAAGCGCGTTACCTGGTGGCCGCAACTGGTGATGGGGTTTACCTTTGGCTTTGGCGCCCCCATGGGTTTTGCCGCCGCCGCCAACGCAATCCCCCCCGCCCTGCCAGCGCTTTACGCCGCCGCCATTTTTTGGGACCTCGGTTTCGATACCATTTATGGCTTTCAGGATATCGACGACGATGCTCTGGCCGGCATCAAAAGCACCTCACGCCGCTTTGCCCATGCCCCGCGTGCCTTTGTCGGCATCAGCTGCACCCTGGCCTTGCTCTGCCTGGCCCTCGCCGGCCATTTTGCCGGCCTCTCCCCGCTGTTTTATCCGGCACTGCTCCCCGCCGCCGGCCACCTGGCCTGGCAGGTGGCAACGCTTGCCCCGCAAAACCCGGCCGCGTGCCTTGCCGCCTTCCGCGCCAACCGCCAAACCGGCCTGCTGATTGCCGCCGCCATTCTGGCCGGCCGACTATGATCGCGAGGTCCGCCGCCGATGCGCAAAGTTTTGTCCGCGACGTCACCACCCTGACCGAAACACCCTTTGTGCCCGGCATCGCATTATATTTGGCAACCGAGCTCACCCCGCTATGGCAAAAAACCGAAACTTGGTTGCAGGAAAATAACGTGGCGCCGCCGTACTGGGCGTTCGCCTGGCCCGGCGCCCAGGCCCTGGCCCGCTATATCGCCGCCAACCCGCAGCTGGTTGCCGGCAAACGGGTGCTCGATTTCGCCGCCGGCGGTGGCCTCGCCGCGATCGCCGCCATGCGCGCAGGCGCCCACAGCGCCGATGCCAACGATATCGACCCGCTGGCCATGGCGGCAACCACCCTCAATGCGGCTGCCAACAATGTTCACGTCACCGCAATCCTGGGCGATATCGTCGGCAGCCGCGGCCCGTGGGACTTCATCATGTGCGGCGACGTTTGCTATGAAGCGCCGATGACCCGCCACATCCTGCCCTGGCTCAGCACACTGGCGCGCACTTGCGTGGTGCTCATCGCCGATCCCGGCCGCGCGTATTTGCCACGCGAAAAATTAACTCCGGTTGCGTCATGTGACGTGCCAGTGACGTTTGAACTCGAAGATCGCCTGATCAGAACCACCACGCTGTACCAGCTGGCACCCTAGGCACGCCGCCGCCTACACACCGCCCCACCTTCAAACCAAAAGCCCCGCAAGAGCGCCATGAAAACTTTTCTGCACGTCGGCTGCGGCCACAAAACCAAACTGCAAACCACCGCCGCGTTCAACACCGATGACTGGGCCGAGCTACGCCTAGATATCGACCCAGATGTTAACCCAGATATCATAGGCACCATCACCGATATGGCCGCCGTGCCCGATGCCAGCGTCGATGCGGTGTTCTCCTCCCACAACATCGAACACCTCTACCCCCACGAAGTGCCGCAAGCCCTGGCCGAATTCCGCCGCGTGCTGCGCCCCGATGGCTTCGTGCTGATCACCTGCCCCGATCTGCAAGCGGTCGCGGCCCTGATCGCCGCAGATGGCCTCGCCGAGCCCGCCTACATGTCCGGCTACGGCCCGATCACCCCGCTGGATATCATCTTCGGCCACCGCCCCCATCTCGCCGCCGGTAATCACTTCATGGCCCATCGCTGCGGCTTTACCGAAAAAGTGCTCAGCGCATCCCTGCTCGCCGCCGGTTTTTGCGCCAGCTACACCGCCCGCCGCCAAGATCGCTTCGACCTCTGGGCACTCGCCACCAACACAACCCACGATCCCACCACCACCCAGGCCGCCGTGCGCGCCCACTTCCCCGACGGCATCACCCAAGTCACCGTCGCCACCACCCTCACCGCCAACCCCATCTATGCCGCCGGCTGAGGTTTTGGGGCGGGGTTAGGGCAAGAAAGGCGAGGGGCTTTGCCCCCTCGACCCCCATTAAAGGCTCGCATTTAAAATCCGTTTAGTTGGGCTTGGGGGGAAGGGGGCCGACCCGGACTGTGAGCCACATTGTGCTGGCCCCCTTCCCCCCAAACCCAAGGAGTGGGTTCTAAGGGCTTGCCCTTAGCGGGATCGAAGGGCAGCGCCCTCGCCTTTCTTCCCTTATCCCCACCCAAAACCCTCGGCCGGTTGCGCCCGTGGGGGGGATGTCTGCTAGCAAGGCGGCATGATTGCTTCGTCTGCTGCTCATCCGTCCGGCTATTTTTTGGTTACCTTACTGGTGGGGCTGGAGAGTATGGGCATTCCGGTGCCGGGCGAGGCGGCTATGGTGGGGGCGGCTATTTACGCGGCGACCACGGGGCAGATGTCGATCGCCGGGGTGATTGCGGCGGCGGCATTTGGCGCGGTTGTAGGCGGCATGGCAGGGTATGGCATTGGCCGCCATTGGGGGCCGGGGTTACTGGCAACATACGGCCCGCGCGTTGGGCTTACGGCCCAGCGGCAGAAAGTTGGGCGTTACTTATTCGCCCGCCACGGCAACAAAATCATGTGTTTGGGCCGGTTTTTCTCGATCGCACGGACATTTTGCGCAGTGCTGGCGGGGGTGAATTTGATGCCGGCGCGGCCATTTCTGCTGTGGAATTTGATTGGCGGGGTCGCATGGCCCACGGCGCATTGCCTGATTGCTTACGGCTTTGGCTCGGCGGCGGGGCCGTTATCCACCATGGCCTGGGTGGCCTTGGCGCTGATTGCCATAATCTGGATTCTGCTGGCCATTCGGGTGGCCGGCCGCCACGAGACGTATCTATCCGACCTCGCCGACCGCTACGACCAGCGCTGATCTGCATAAATAGGGTTCTCATCAAATGAGGCACCCTTCATGAGAGAGGCACAGCTTATCAGAGGCACTGGGAAATTATGCTGCAACGCAAAATACTATCTTGCGCGGTGCAGCATAAACCGCTAATTGTGTAGCGCGGCATGCTTCTGGCGTGTCGCTTTTTGGACGTTTCCTCCCTAAACTTGGCGGTGCCGCGAGGCACCGCCGTTTCTTTTTGGGCCGCGGCAAAATCCACCAAAACCTCAGGGTAACGTCAACCCGCTGTATTTGCGTCAGATTTGTATAAAGATGCGTCAACCGCATATATCCATCACGCATTTAAACTAATTTTGTAACTCCCAAGCCCCCTGGGCCAGCAGGACCTTAAAATCTCTTGCGGCTCGG
>JBBARC010000004.1:0-107924 GCA_040400005.1 Acetobacteraceae bacterium
CCCCAAGGCCAGCATTAAGGGTTCTAAGGGCTGTGCCCTTAGTGGGGTCCAGGGGCGAAGCCCTTGGCCTTTCTTACCCATGAGCGACACCGACCACGCCACGTGGCGGCCGCGGGCTAATCCGTGGGCGATTGCGCTGGTGGTGACGGTGGCGGCGTTTATGGAGGTGTTGGACACCACCATTGTGAACGTGTCGTTGCCGCATATCGCCGGCAGTTTATCGGGTAGTTACGATGATGCGACTTGGGCGCTGACCAGTTATTTGGTGGCCAATGGCATTGTGCTGCCGATTTCCGGGTGGTTGTCGGACGTGTTTGGCCGCAAGCGCTATTTTATGTTGTGCATTGGCATGTTTACGGTGTGCAGTTTGTTGTGCGGCACATCGCAGAGTTTGGCTGAGCTGATTATATTTCGCTTGTTGCAGGGGTTTTTCGGCGGCGGGTTGCAGCCCAGCCAGCAGGCGATTTTGCTGGACACGTTTCCGATGTCCAAGCGCGCGCTGGCGATGGCGGTGGTATCGATTGCCACGATCGTCGCGCCGATTTTGGGCCCCACTTTGGGGGGCTGGATTACCGATAATATTTCCTGGCGCTGGGTGTTTTTTCTCAACGTGCCGGTGGGGATTGCCGGGCTGTTTGGCGTGTGGGCGCTGGTCGAAGATCCCCCTTGGGTGCGGTCGCGGCGCAGCCATGGGGTGGATTACATTGGCATTGGGCTGATTACGCTGGGGTTGGGCGCGCTGCAGATTACGCTTGATCGCGGTGAGGAATCGGATTGGTTTGGCTCGCCGTTTATTCGGGTGACCGCGTTGCTGGCGGTGTTTGGCATTTTGGGCGCGATTTTGTGGCTGCTGAGCAGCAAGCGGCCAGTGGTAAATTTGTTTGTGCTGGCCGACCGTAATTTCAGCCTGAGCGTGATCATGATTTCGGTAATGAGCTTTTTGCTGATGGCGAGTTCCATTGTGCTGCCGCAATTTGCCCAAGGGGTGATTGGCTACACGGCAACCCAAGCCGGGCTTATTTTGTCGCCGGGCGGGTTTGTGATTATTTTGATGATTCCCCTGACTGCGCGGGTGATGGGGCTGATTGAAACCCGCTGGCTGGTGGCGTTGGGATTTACCATTATTGGCATGTCCATGCTGTATGCCAGCCATTTAGTGCCGCAGGTGAGTTTTGCCCAGTTAACCGTGATGCGCGGCTACCAAACGCTGGGGCTTGCGTTTTTATTCGTGCCGATTTCCACCATCGCGTACTCCACTTTGCCGCGGCAATCATCGGGTGATGCCACCGCGCTGTATTCGATGTTTCGCAATGTCGCGGGGTCGCTGGGGATATCGCTGGCGATTGCGTTGATTAGTGAGCGCACGGCTATTCGCCAGGCGCATTTGTCGTCGTCGCTCAGCGATCTTAACCCGGTGTACCAAGGCATGGTGGCGCGCTACACTCAGGCGTTACAGGCGATGGGGCATTTGGCCGGTGAGGCGCACGCCATGGCGATTGGGCAGATTTACCGGCAGTTGCAGTTGCAGGCGGCGGTGATGGCGTATGGCGATGTGTTTCGTATTTCGGCGGTGATTGCTTTTGCGATTGTGCCGTTCACCATATTTTACTCACGCGGTAGATTATCGCGCGGTGGGGCCCCGGGTGGGCACTAGGGGGCGGGCATGAGGGGATAGGGGTGTCGTCTGGGCACGGCTGACATTAACCCTTTCCGCCAAGGCGCTAGGCAGTAGCGCTGCGATCGTTCATGACACTGACCTAAATAGGCCATGCCAGGGATTAGACACATGCCAATAAACACCCACCCGTCGCCGCAGCGCCTGCCATTTTTGGATGCACTGCGTGGGTTGGCGGCCCTGCAGGTGATCATGTTTCACGTGGTGTTCGCGGGCCAAATGGCGTTGCCATTCTGGACCGGCGGCGCGCTGTTCACTGGCAAACCGGGTGTTGAGATGTTCTTTTTGGTCAGCGCGTTTTCGCTCTGCCTAAGCTCGCCCTGGTTGCTGGAGAGCACCGCACGGGACCACATTTTTTGGCTGCGCCGGTTGTTTCGCATACTGCCGCTGTTTTACGCCATGCTGGTTTTTACAGTGATCCACGATAGCTACGCCTATGGTTGGCACCATGCGGTTACGGAGATTTTGGCCAGCATTTTTGTGGTGTTCAATATGGTGCCCGGGCACATTTTGGGCATTGTCAGCGCATCCTGGACGATTGGCGTCGAGATGCTGTTTTATGCGATTTTTCCGCTGATTTTTCGCGCAACGCGCACGCCATACCGGCTGGCTGGCGCTATACTTGCGGCTATTTTGCTGGCCCATGCGGCCGATACGGCCAGCAGTTATTTGCCGATTAGCGAATTGGTGCGCCAGGAGACCATGCGGTCTAACCTGTTTAATCTGCTGCCGCTTTTTCTGATGGGGATAGCCGCCTTCGACATTCATGCGGCCTTGCAGCGGCGGGTGATGGCCGCTGGCGATCGGCGTGATTTGGGCCGCGTGCTGATCCTGGCCGGCTGTTTTGTGTTTTATGCGTGGTTAAATAATACGCTGCAATTTCCGTTTGTCGAGGTGCGGTTTCCGCTGGCCGAGGCGTGGTTTCCCGGCACAATCTGGCCTGGCATCGGCGCCGCCTTGTTGATTTTAGGGTTTGCGCTGTGCCCAACCAAGGTCTTGGTCAATCGGGTAACCGATTTTCTCGGCCGCATCAGCTATTCGATGTATCTGGTGCATTCGCCGATCAACCAGTCACTCGGGCCGGTATATGCATGGATAAAACGGCAGAATTTGCCGGCAACGCCAGCTTATTTTTTGGCATTGGGGGTGAGTTTGGCGGTGATCGTGCCGGTGGCGGTGCTGACTTACACGCTGATCGAAAAGCCCGGCATGCGCCTGGGGCGTGCGGTGATTGGCCGGGTTAAGGGCGCGGCGGCGGTGTGAGCACTCTCAGCGTAAATATTGCGAAGTAAAATTGATTAGAACGATCGGCCTCCGCCTTCGGCCGGCCTTGAAGCGCATGTGAACGTCGCAGTGTGGCGGTGAGCGGAATGGCAGCTTGGGGGGGGGGGCAGGAAGCGAAATTCGGACATCCAGATTGGATCCCCATCCAGACCTCCGTGCCGGAGTTTTAGACCGACTGGTTAGCTGGTGCGGGGCAGGTTAGCTTTTATGCGCTGCGCGGTTGAATCCGCGGTCGGAAGAAGTTCAGCAATCAACCGATTAGGAAAACGCCGCTTCTGCACGATCGCATAGAAGGTTTCTTTAACCTCGGGGATCCGGCAGTATTCAACCAATAGACCGATCTGCAATTCGTCACGAACAACGATGGGGGGCACTAGGGTGACGCCCTCACGCTCGCGAGCTAGCAACCGTAGCATCGCCATGTCGTCAACCTCAGCCACGATCATCGGCCTGATGCCGGCACGTTCCAGAAGCTGATCGAAGGCCACCCGAATGTCGCTATCGAGGCTCGGCAGAAGAACCGGCTCAGTTCGAAGATCGTCTGGAAATCGAAATTTTCTCCTATTTGATCGCGGCCGGCCGACGAGGCTAACCGGTTGCTCGTCGAGCAGATGGTTGCGCAGCGCGGAGCGCGCATCGCGCGGGGCGGCGCTGTTGGACAGCACGATGTCAACGGTGTGGGCCTCCAGCTGGGCCAGAAGGTCTCGGATATTACCCGACCGCACGATCAGTTCCACGTCCGACCGCCCAACCAGCGGGCGTAAAAATTCCATTTGAAAATTGCGCGACAGCGTTGTCAGGGCGCCGATCCGAAGCACCTGGCGGCTGGCGACCGGGCGCCCTCGCAGGGTGCTGATCAGTTCGTCCCCGGCTTTGAACACCGTATCGGCAGTGTCGAGTGCGATCTGGCCGGCTTCGGTTAAGACCAGTTTCTTGCCGATCCGCTCGAACAGGGGATGGCCGATCTGATGTTCAAGCTTTTTGATCTGAACCGACAGGGCTGACTGCGACAGGTTCATATGGGCGGCCGCACGAGTAAGGCTACCATCGTGCGCCACGGCCCAAAAATAGCGCAGATGGTTGTAATTCAGGTTGCTCATATCGTTCTATTAAAACGAACGATATGAGCAATACAATGAATTTTTAACGTGGCACGCGATCCCCTACACAAGCTCCAGAAGAACAGCGCTGCAAGCCAAAGGGGCCATTCCGTGCCAACACTCTACATGATACCGTTGCTCGCCGGGCTGCCGCTGCTACTTAGTGCCGTGTGTGGCTTCCTCAGCCCAGGATGCAGGCCCAAATATAGCCCCAAGTTTGCCGAGGCCATGGCGTTCCTTTTAGTGGCCGCGGCGTTGGTATCGGCTGGCGGGTTGATTGTTTACGGCCCTGGTGACAGTCCGCTCATCGGTGCAGGCGGCGTGGGATTGGCGGCGCGGCTCGACGCCCTTTCCGCAGTGATGCTGCTTGTGGTCAGCTTCATCGGCTGGGTCGTTGTGCGCTACGCCAGCACCTATTTGGATGGTGAAGCCCGGCAAGGTGCGTTTACCGGCTGGCTCTGCCTAACCCTTGCCGCGGTGGCGTTGCTGGTGGTTGCGGGTAACCTCGTTCAGCTCGCACTTGCTTGGATCGCCACTAGCCTATTTCTGCATAAGCTTCTTTTGTTCTACCCTGATCGCATCGCGGCGCGGCGTGCCGCGCGCAAGAAATTTGTGGTCGCGCGCCTTGCTGATGCTGCCCTGCTCGGTGCTGCAGCTTTGCTTTTTGCCGCCTACGGCACAGCCGATATTGCGGCGATCCTGAAGGCCGCACGTGCGGCAGCCGGCGGCGATTTGGCGGTGGGCGCCGCGGCGTTTCTGGCATTGGCAGCGATGCTCAAATCCGCGCAATTTCCGGCCCATGGCTGGCTCACCGAGGTGATGGAAACGCCCACCCCGGTCTCGGCCCTTCTTCATGCCGGTGTGATCAATGCCGGCGGCTTCCTGCTGATCCGCTTCGCCGACGTGATCCTGCTGGCGCCCGGCGTACTTGCGGCCCTTGTTCTGATCGGCGGCTTTACGGCGCTGTTCGCCAGCCTGGTGATGCTGACGCAACCGGCGGTGAAAACCTCGCTCGCCTGGTCGACCGTGGCCCAAATGGGATTCATGATCTTTGAGTGTGGCCTGGCGCTGTTTCCCCTGGCCCTGCTGCACATCGCGGCGCACTCGCTTTACAAGGCGCACGCTTTTCTGGCGTCGGGCAGCGCTGTGGAAAAGGTTGCGGCGATCCGCAGGCCTGGCCCTGTCGCCGTGCCCGGCGCCGGTGCCGTCAGCCGGGCATTTCTTGCGGCGTTGGTGATTTATGTTCTGGTTGGCCTCGGCTTCGGCTTTGCCCATAAATCGCCGCAGGCAATCGCGCTCGGCGCCATCCTCATCTTCGGTGTCGCCTACATGCTGGCGCAGGGGTTTGCCGACGCGGCACCGGTGGCCCTCACCCGGCGCACGGCCGTCTACGCCGTGGGGACGTCGGTAAGTTACTTTGCGCTGCAAATGGCGGCGACGTCTCTTACGGCAGGCGTATTGCCGGTTACCCCCGCCCCCGGGCCGCTGGAATGGGGGCTTATCACGCTCGCAGTGTTCAGTTTCGGCCTCGCCGCCATCGTTCAGGCGATGTTCCCGCTGTGGGCCTATCACCCGGCAGCCGCCGGCCTGCGCGTGCATCTGTCGAACGGATTTTACGCGAACGCCGTCTTCGACCGGCTCATCGGCGGCTGGTCGATGAGCAACCGCGCCTGATTAACGCTGCATTTTATAGGAACGCGGGCTATGTCGTATTGCCAAACTAAGGTGCCGGCCGACCGGAGTAGTCTCGCGGCCGCGGCACTGCGCGCGGCGCGCGCCATTCCCCCGGCTTGGCCGCTGTCAGCAAGCGTCGCGGTCAATCCCTTTTTGGGCCAAACGCACGAAAATCTTGCCGGCGCGGGGGCGCGCCTGGCGCGGGTGTCGTGTGCGGCCGTGACCATGCCACGGGCGTGGTATCAGGCAAAAATTTCTGCCGGCATCATCTCTGACGCCGACCTGCTTTGCGCCTTGATGCAGGCGCCTGCCCACCTCCGGCCGGATGATCTCGCCACCCTAAAAACCGCAGCTGCTGGCGGCACGCCCCAGCCGCGCGCGCTGCAAACGATCGCAGATCTTGCGGCCGGGGTTTCCGGTATCGACTGGCCCGGCCTGATCGCCGAGCGCTTCGGCGCCTGGGCTGCAGGATATTTCGACGAAGGCCAGGCCCTTTGGGCTGCACCGCGCGGCAAAGACGCCTACGGGGCCTGGCGGGCGGTGGCCACCCACGATCTGACGCCGGAGATCGCCGGGCTGCGCGGGTTTGCGCAGCACGTATCAGAAGCCCCCGAGACCGCCATCGCCGTCATTGCCCGCGTTGCCGATCAGCTCGGCCTTGGGGACGCGGCCCTGGAGACATACTTTCACCAGATGTTAATGACCCTGGGCGGCTGGGGGCAGTATGCGCGCTACTTGCTTTGGCAGGCGGAACTCACCGGCGGGTCGGATCAGACGATCATCAACCTTCTCGCCATCCGGCTGATCTGGGAAGAGGCGTTATGTCTTCGTTACGGCAGCCAAATTCGTGATACGTGGGCCGTGATTGCGGCCCAGCATGCCGCACCGATCGAGCCGACACACGATCTGGTGATTGACACAATTCTTCAGGCAGCCGCCGAACGTTCTGGGCAGCGTGCATTGGCAAAAACACTGTCACGGCCAACGCCGCACACAATCCATTGTCGTCCCGTGCTGCAGGCGGTGTTCTGTATCGACGTTCGATCGGAAGTGTTTCGCCGCGCGCTGGAGAGCATCAACCCCGGCATCCAAACGCTAGGTTTCGCAGGCTTCTTTGGTCTGACAACGGCGCACCGCCGGTTTGCCTCCGATGTCGAGGAACTGCATCTCCCGGTGCTGCTCAATCCGGCCTATAAATCCTGCTCGGGCGGGGCCGGCGCAGAGGCCGCAGATAAATCCACACGCGTTAATGCGCGCGCGGTGCGGGCATGGGGCCGGTTCAAACTAGCGGCTGTCTCGTCCTTCGCCTTTGTTGAGGCAGCCGGGCCGATCTTTGCCTTTCGGCTGCTGAGTGATGCGCTGGGATTGCCGGGCGCGCCGCTGCCGAACGAGCCTGCGCCGCGCTTTGAGCCTGCCCCCGATTTGGCTCAACGTATTGCAACGGCAGAAGCCGTGCTGCGGGCCATGTCGCTGACTAAGAGCTTCGCCGGCCTGGTGTTGTTGGTTGGACACGGCGCTAATGTTGTCAATAACCCCCATGCAAGTGCACTGCATTGCGGCGCCTGTGGTGGATATTCGGGGGAAACCAACGCGCGCCTTTTGGCCACTCTCCTCAACGATCAAGATGTGCGGGTCGGGCTGGCAGCGAAAGGCATTGACATCCCCAACGACACATTTTTCCTGGCGGGGTTGCACGGCACAACAACCGATCAAGTGATGTTCTATACCGAAGACCATCCACGCGCTGCCCACCACTGCACGGCGATTAGCCAAGCCAAAACCTGGTTCGCCAGGGCGGGTAAAATCGCCCGCGGCGAACGCGCCATTCGCCTGCCGCGGGCCGGAAATGAAGCCTCTGTGCAAAAGCGCAGCCGAGACTGGTCTGAGACGCGGCCTGAATGGGCACTGGCCGGCTGCAAAGCGTTCATCGCCGCACCGCGCGCTCAAACAACAGGTAAAAGCCTTGAAGGGCGCGCTTTTCTGCATGACTATGATTGGGAAAACGACAAGAATTTCGGTGTTCTTGAGTTGATCCTCACCGCACCTGTCGTGGTCGCCAGTTGGATTAGCCTGCAATATTACGGATCAACAGTGGCACCCGAGGTGTTCGGCGGCGGTAATAAGGTGCTGCACAACGTCACCGGCGGCCTTGGCGTGGTTGAAGGCAATGGCGGAATTTTGCGCACCGGTTTGCCCTGGCAATCGGTGCATGACGGCGAACAGTATCGTCACGAGCCGTTGCGCCTGTCTGTCTGTATCGCCGCACCCCGCCAAGCGATCACTGATATCCTCAGGCGCCACGATACAGTCCGCGCCCTGTTCGACAATGGATGGCTGCATCTTTTCGGCCTCGACGAGGCGGGCGGCATGGCTTGGCGTTATGCCGGCAATCTTCATTGGATGGCGATGGAAGACACCGAAACCACAAACACACATCCGCCGCTAAAGACTGCAATCTAGGCGGCGGCATAAGCACACGGCAAAATTTTTTCAGAAGGAAATCACATGACAAACACTTTAACACATCTCGCCACCCTTGAGGCCGAGTCCATTCACATTATCCGCGAGGTGGTCGCCGAAGCGCAAAACCCGGTGATGCTGTTCTCAGCGGGCAAGGACTCGACGGTGATGGCCCATCTGGCGATGCTCGCTTTCTATCCCAGTAAGCCACCATTTCCATTGCTGCACGTTGATTCGACGTGGGAGTTCCGCTCGTTGATCGCGTTTCGTGATGCCTTTGCGCAAAAGCATGGCTTTAAACTCATCGCATATGCCAACGAAGAAGGCAGGGCTGCCGGAATAAACCCGTTCGACCATGGCGACCGCTACACCGCGGTTATGCGCACCGAACCGCTGAAAGAGTCGCTCAATAAAGGTGGCTACGATATCATCTTCGGTGGCGCACGGCGCGATGAAGAAAAATCACGTTCGAAGGAACGTATCGTTTCGATCCGTAACGCGGCGCACGCGTGGGAGCCGCGTCAGCAGCGCCCGGAACTCTGGAGGCTCTACAACACACGCCTCGCCAAAGGCCAAACGGCGCGGGTCTTTCCGTTGTCAAATTGGACAGAAACCGACATATGGGCCTACGCATTGGAAAAAAATATTGAGCTCGCACCGCTCTATTATGCTGAACCTCGGCCGGTCGTCACGCGAGGTGGCGCCTTCATCGTGGTCGATGACGAAGCCCGGATGCGGTTTTTACCTGGTGACCAGATATCAACCCGGAAGGTGCGCTTCCGCACCCTGGGTTGCTGGCCGGTAACGGGGGCCATCGAATCGGAGGCCGCCGATCTACGGTCTGTCGTTGATGAGACTATCGGGGCGTCATCCTCGGAACGTCAGGGGCGCATCAGCGATGGGGAGGATGGTGGTTCGCTTGAGCAGAAAAAGCGCGAAGGCTATTTCTGATGCAACGCCAATGGCAGCAACGCTACCACAATACTTTGGCAGTTCTGACATCGATGCACGCAAAAGAACGTGTCATCGAACCAGTTTTGCGAAAGCAATTGGGGCTAAGTGTCGAACTGGCCAGTGGCGTTAATACTGATCAATTTGGCACATTTAGCCGCGAGGTCGAACGGACCGGGTCACAACTCGATGCGGCCAGAGCCAAGATCGCCTGCGGCTTTGATTATGCGCCGCAGGCCCGCGTGGGTGTTGCCAGCGAAGGGAGTTTTGGCCCACATCCCAGTGTTCCCTTCATGGCATTAGGCCGTGAACTGGTGCTTATGATTGATCGTGAAAGCGGCCTGGAACTGATCGGGTATGATGTAAGCCCGGCAACAAACTTTGGTCATGTTCTCGTGCGCGACCCTGAACAAGCATGGGCCTTCGCAGAGAGTGCGAGTTTTCCCGACCATGGCCTGATCGTCATGGGCTGGGCGGAAAACCGGCCGGCCCCTGAACTCATTCTGGTCAAAGATATAGCTGATAAGACAGAACTCCAAGCGGCTATTAGAAATACTATTCGACGCTGCGGCGCCGCCTTTGTCGAAACCGACATGCGAGCGCATCGCAATCCCACCCGCATGGCAGCTATTGAACGCGCAACGCGCGATCTGGTGGCGCGATTTAATCGGCGCTGCCCGTGTTGCGACCAGCCTGGGTTCGACGTGACGGCGCGGATTCCGGGATTGCCATGCGCCTGGTGCAGCCTGCCAACCCGTATGATCGTGGCCGAGGATCTGACCTGCGGCGCATGCGGGCACCGCCAGCAAAGATCCGTTGCGACTTTGCCGACCGCGGACCCGAGCCAATGTAACGTTTGCAATCCCTAAGACCAACCCGCTTAAGTGTTGACCCATGAAGAATGGGCCAACGCGGGCCGGCATTAGTCTTTTTTTGGCACGCTGCCGCCCGCCAATCCGCCTTGATGCCCACCTTAATAATGGAAGAGTCATCATCAAGGCGGATTGGTATAAGCACGGCAGGATGACAGATTCTGGGACAACAGGAGAGGTGTGATGACTCAATCTCACGATTCGCAATCAGCTGGTCGTGACGCCCAACTCATAGTCGACGAGCAAATTTCCTATGCACTTTCACATCCCGGTATCAGTGCCTGGTTGAAGCACGCTTTACGCAGCGCGCTCGATCGCGACCCGATAGCCGTTTTGAATGATCTCGAAATTTTGAGCCTTATGCTGCGCAAGCGATCAGCCCAGCGCATTGCAGAGCAATGGGGATCAAGTCGGCCCTGATCGGCTTTGGTTCAATTAGGACATGCGCTTGGGATGGCGCAGGATGCAAACTGCCCGCTTCGCACCACGGGGGTGCCGCAGGATGATGACCGGGATCGGCGCATTGCTGCCAAGACAGCGGTTTGTGTCAGCCCGAGCCGGCAGCCGGTGGGCGTGATCACTACTCGCCACAGTGCCAGGCGATGGTAAGACAAGGCGGCTTGCCGGCATCACGACAGGTGTTACCCCGGCGTTACCCCGCTGGCTTGCGTCTTGGGCAAACGCACGGCTAACAATCTGGAAACACTGGCGGACCCGAATGGATTCGAACCATCGGCCTCTGCCTTCGGAGGGCAGCGCTCTATCCAGCTGAGCTACGGGTCCAGTGCGCAAGCCAATAGCCAAAAACCGCCAGCACCGCCAGCCCTACGCAGCACCCCGATACAATCTCACCACGGATAGGCCGGGGGCGCGGCGATGCCATCCAGAAAAGCTGCCGGTAGGGCGGGGTTTGCGCCACCGCGCCAGGTGCCGGATGCCACCCAGCTGGCCGCGTTAATATCGGCACCCGAGGGCAGGTAGGCGCCGGAGTTTTGCAGCCACGCCACGATATCGCCAATCGGCAGGGCGCGCGCACGGTCGCGTAGCAGCAGGTGATAGCCGTTTAAATAGACCGCGCGGCGTGCGCTTGCCGGGAATTTTCCCCAGGCGGTGAAGGCGGCCGGCGGCGGCACCACGTGATCCTTTTGGCCGACCAGCACCAAGGCCGGGGCGCTGAGCGACGCGGCGGCGGTTTGGGCTTGGGTCATTAACGCGGTGAGGCCGTAGAGCATGGCACCATTGGCGGCGGGCAGGGTTAGGGGGTCGGTTGCCAGTGCGCGCAATGCATCTTGGTTGTCGGTGAGCACGCGATCGGATGGCGCTACCTGGCCGCTGAACACCAGGTTGGGGGCAAGTGCGTTGGTGGCGCGCAGGGCCAGGCGGGTCGCCCAGCCCATCTGGGCAAACCCCCACACGGCGGGGCTGCTGAACACGTAGCGGTCGGCAGCTTTGGGGGTTTGCGCCGCCACACACATGGCGACCGCGCCGCCCATGCTTTCGCCCAGCAACACCAGGGGCAGTTTGGGGTGGCGGGCGCGAAGCTGCGCCAGCATGGTTTGGCTATCGCTGATCAGCTTGGCCGCGCCTGGCCAAATGCCGCGGCTGGCGGTGGCGCCAAAGCCGCGCTGATCGGGGGCGTACACCCAGTAGCCGGCGGCAGCGAGGCTGGCGGCCGGTAATGCCCAGGCGTTGCGGCTGTCGGTGAAGCCGTGCAGGGCCAGAATAACCCCGCGCGGCGGCGCGGTGGGCGGCCAAACGCGGGTGGGCAGGATAGTGCCGTCGGCGGTGGTGAAAACAAAATCGCCCGGGCGATCGGCGGCGGGATAGGCAGCGGCAGTCGCAGCAAAGGCCGCCAAAACCAGCGAAACAGCCAGGGCCAGGATACGCAGTTTTCGGGCAAAATTGGGCATGTCCTCACCCTGGCGCGGCCCCTGGTGCTTGTCACCCCCGCGCTTTTTGGGGTGGCGTTTCCCCGCCGCGTGAACATGCTCTATGGTTGGCGTAACCGCGGGGTACCTGCGGGCACAGACAGAGTGGGTTAGCCGCGTGCCGGATATTTTTGATGAAGTTTCAGAGGATTTGCGGGCCGACCGCGCCCAGGCGATCGCTAAGCGCTATGCCGGGTTGTTTATAGCCGCCTTTGTCGCGGTGCTGGCCGGCACTGGCGTTTACGAATGGGTGCATAACCAGCAAATTGCCAAGGCCGAGGCCGAGGCTGCGCGGTTTATTGCCGCCACCCCCAAAGCTGCCAATAAGGACGGGACGGAGCAGGTTACCCTGCCGCTAACCGCCGATGGTATCGCCGCCTTGCGCGACATCGCCGCCGCCGGCAGCCCCGGTTACCGGACGCTGGCCCGGTTTAAATTGGCCGATGCCGATTGGCAGGCGGGCCGCCAAGCCAGCGCCATTGCCGGCTGGCAGGCGATTACCGCCGATACTGACGCGCCGCAGGTGATGCGCGATTTGGCAACTCTGGTGGCTGCCCAGCGCCAGTTGGATAGCGCCGACCCGGCCGCCCTAAAAGCGCAGTTGCTGCCGTTGCTATCGGAAAACACCAGGTGGCGCCCGTTTGCTGAACAGTCGCTGGCGATGCTGGCCATTCGCACCGGTAAAACCGATGAAGCGATCAAGATTTTGCGCAACCTGATGAAGGAGCGCGACGTGCCGCAAGGGGTGCTAAGGCTTGCCGCCGACGTGCTGCAAACCCTGGGCGCCCCCCCCCAAGTTGATCAGGAGCAAAGCCGCGGATGAGCAGGCCGGTTGATACGACATTGAACCACCAGGTTGTTCGTAAGCTATCGCGCCGGGGCGCAGTTTTGCTGCCATTGGCGCTGGGCGCGTGTTCCTGGTTCGATTTTTTGGGCCAGGGGAGTGAAGAAAAGCGCACCCCTGGGGTGCACGAACCGGTGCTGGCGCCAACACGGGGTTTGGGCATCGATGCCGGCGCCGATGTGACCCTGCCTGCCGCCATACGCAACGATACCTGGGCACAGTTTGGCGGCGACCCGAGCCACGTGGGCGGCAATTTTACCGCAGGGCTGACAAAGGCGTGGAGCGCCGACGTTGGCCGCGGCGGCAGTTGGCGCACGCGCTTTACCGCCGAGCCGCTGGTGGTGGGTGCCCAGGTGTTTACCATGGACACTGATGGCACGGTCGCCAGTTTCGCCCTGGCCGATGGCGCGCGGCAGTGGCGAACAGAAACCAAGCCAGACGATAACGATAACGCGAGTTTGGGCGGCGGCATTGGCTTTGCCGAGGGGCAAATTTATGCGGCCACCGGCCGCGCCGAGGTGCTGGCGTTGAATGCCAGTAGTGGTGCCATTGGCTGGCGCGCGGCGCTGCCGGCCCCTGCGCGCGGGGCGCCGGCGATCAGTGGTGATCGGATTTTTCTGACCACGGTTGATGAAAAGCTGATCTGCCTGGATCGTGCTACCGGCAAGTTGATGTGGAAATTTCAGGCCAATACCGCGATTGCCGGGATGCTGGCGCATGCCGCCCCCGCGGTTGCCAACGGCATCGTTGTGGCCGGCTTTGAATCAGGCGATTTGGTCGCGGTGCGCGCCGATAGCGGGTCTGTGGTGTGGTCGGATAATTTGGGCGCGCTGAAAGGCAATGCCGGGTTATCGGAATTCGCCTCCGTGCGTGGTGGCCTAGTGATTAAGGATGGCATTGTTTACGCCATTGGCCTGGGCGGCTTGTTTGCGGCGATCGATTTGCGCTCGGGGCGGCGGGTGTGGCAGCGCGATGTGGCCGGTGCCAATACGCCGTGGCTGGCCGGCGACGTGCTGTATATTTTGAGTGTTGAACAGCGTGCGGCCGCCGTGTCGGCGCACGATGGCACGGTGTACTGGTCGACTGATCTGCCCCGGTTTGAAAACCCCAGGCGCACCAAAAACCTGATCACTTGGTATGGCCCGGTTATGGCATCTGGCAAGTTGCTGTTTGTCAACGACCAATCACAGATGGCGGTGGTTGATCCATTATCGGGCAAGCTGGTGTCCACCCTTGATATCGCCGATACATCTTCATTGCGCCCTGTGGTCGCTGCCGGCACGGTATTCGTGCTGACCGACGATGCGACGCTGACAGCTTATAGGTAGTTTAAAAATGTTACCGGTCGTGGTGATCGCCGGCCGGCCTAATGTCGGCAAAAGTACTTTATTCAACCGCCTAGTCGGGCGGCGCCATGCGATTGTGTCTGACACGCCTGGTGTGACCCGCGACCGCAAGGAAGCCCCGGCCACCTTACGCGGCCGCGACGTTTTGCTGGTGGATACCGCCGGTTTGGAAGAATCCGCACCCGACACGATCTACGGCCGGATGCGCGCATCATCAACGGCTGCCGTGCACGGTGCTGATTTGGTGGTGTTTGTGATCGATGCCCGCGCCGGCATGACACCGGCCGATGAGCATTTCGGCCGCTGGCTGCGGCGCCAGGATGTGCCGGTGCTGCTTGTTGCCAACAAGATGGAAGGGCGTGCCGGGTTTGCCAACGCGATGGAGGCCTATGCCATGGGCTTGGGTTCGCCATTGGGGGTATCGGCTGAGCATAACGAGGGTATTTCCGATCTCATGAGCGAGATCGCTGATCGTTTGCCGCCGGAAATTGTGGTGCCGGAAACCGATGACGAAGATTTTGAAGGCAAGCCGTTAAAGCTTGCGATTGTCGGGCGGCCAAATGCCGGCAAATCGACGCTGCTGAACCGGTTGATTGGCGAAGATCGTATGATCACCGGGCCCGAGCCTGGGCTTACCCGAGATTCCATATCGGTGCTGCTGCACGATAAGGATGGTGATTTCGAGCTGGTCGATACCGCCGGTTTGCGCAAGCGCGCAAAGATTGAGGAAGAGCTTGAACGGATGTCGGTTTCGGCCAGTATCGAGGCGCTAAAAATGGCCGAGGTGGTGGCCCTGGTGCTGGATGCGACGCTGGGCGTGCAGGACCAGGATCTGCAGATTGCAAGGTTAGTGGAACGCGAAGGCCGCGCCTGCATTTTGGTACTGAATAAATGGGATGCGGTGGTTGATCGCGACAAAATGCGCAAAGCAATTAACGATCGTTTGTCGATTTCGCTGACCCAGATGAAGGGTATCCCGACGTTGACGGTATCGGCGTTAACCGGGGCGGGGATTGAAAAATTACTGCCCACGGTGCGAGCGGCCCATGCGGTATGGAATATGCGGGTGGCGACTGGCGCATTAAACCGCTGGTTTGAAGGTGCGCTGGAACGCCATCAGCCGCCCATGGTGGAAGGCCGCCGCCTGAAATTGCGTTATATGACGCAAGCGAAGGCGAGGCCGCCGACGTTTATTATTTTCGGCACCAGGGCAGAAAAAATGCCGGAAGATTATCAGCGCTATCTGGTGAACGGTCTGCGCGAAAGTTTCAATCTGCCCGGCACCCCAATAAGGCTGCAACTACGTGGCACAGAAAACCCGTATATGGACAAAGATTAGGCACACCGCCTAAGCGATCTCCGGCGCCAACACACAAAAGTCTTTTTGCTTCTTTTTCTTCAGAAAAAGAAGACTCTTAAGTAGCGAACTCTCACGATTATTCCCATGGGGTTGACGATGCGGGCTTTGGTGGTTGGTGCAGTGCTGGGTGGCCTACTGGCGGCGGGGCCGGCAAGGGCGCATGGCGCGCCGGATAGTTTTGCCGATCTTGCTGAACAGTTGTTGCCGGCGGTGGTGAATATCAGTTCCACCCAGACCATTGCTGCGACCAAGGATGCCGGTAAGGGTTCCAGCAAGGATGGCGCGGATAGCGAGCAGACACCGTTTGAGCAATTTTTCCACGAGTATATGAACCGCCACGGCCATGGCGATAACGGCGATGGCGGCGATCAGGGCGGTGATAATGGCGATGGTGACCAGGCCACCCCGAATGATGGCAAGGCGCATCATTCGCAAAGTCTGGGCTCGGGGTTTATTATTGATGCGAGTGGGATTGTTGTCACCAACAACCACGTGATCGACGGCGCCGATGAGATTTCGGTGATTTTGCAGGATAACACCACGCTAAAAGCCAAAGTGCTGGGCCATGATGACCGCACCGATATTGCGGTGCTGAAGGTGGAAGCGAAAAAGCCATTGCCGTTTGTGCATTTTGGCGACAGCGATAAAAGTCGTGTGGGCGATTGGGTGCTGGCGATCGGCAATCCGTTTGGCCTGGGCGGCACGGTAACGGCCGGTATTGTTTCCGCCCGCGGCCGCGATATTCAGCAAGGCCCGTACGACGATTTCATTCAGACCGATGCACCGATTAACCGCGGCAATTCGGGCGGGCCCTTGTTTAATCTGGCCGGCGAAGTGGTGGGGATTAATACGGCGATCTATTCGCCATCAGGTGGATCGATTGGCATTGGGTTTTCGATCCCATCGAGCGAGGCGCGCGCCATGGTTGCACAGTTGCGCCAATATGGGCGGCCAAGGCGTGGCTGGCTGGGCGTGCGCATTCAGCAGGTAACCCCTGATATTGCCGAAAGCCTTGGCCTGCCCGATAACGATGGCGCGCTGGTGGATGGCATTACCGCAGGCGGCCCAGCAGAACGCGCGCATATCCAAAACGGCGATGTTATTCGTACCTTTAACAACCAACGCCTGCACGAGATGCGCACCCTGCCGCGGGTTGTCGCCGAAACTGATGTCGCACGCCACGTGCCGGTGGAAATCTGGCGCCAGGGCAAGCCGCAAACCGTGGATGTGGTGGTGGCGGAAATGCCTGATGATACCAAGGTTGCGGAAAAGCCGGCCAAACCGGCGCCGAGCACATCGGTGGATGTGGCTGATCTGGGCATAAAAATTGCCCCGATCACCGATGCGCTGAAAGCCAAATACAAGCTGGATGCGGATCAAAAAGGTGTGGTGATCACCGATATCGGCGCTGATAGCATTGCCGCCGATCGCGGTATTAAGGTGGGCGACGTGGTGATGGAGGTGCAGCAGCACGCGGTTGCCAACCCGGCCGATGTGCAACTGCGGATAAAGACCGCGCGCGGCCAAGGGAAAAAATCGGTTTTGCTGCTGATTTCTGGCCCGGATGGGCTGAGCTATGTGCCCATTCCGCTTGATGGCGGCACGGAAAAGTAAGTCGTCTGCCGGTATCGCTGGTTAATCCACGATAAACTGCGCAGCCGATATGCCTTGCGCAAACAGCAAGACGCGCAGATCGCCAAACTGCACAGTGTTGGCGATGGCTGCCGCCACCACCGGCTTTGCATGAAAGCCAATGCCCAACCCTGCGGCCTGCAACATGGGCAGATCATTGGCGCCATCACCCACGGTTAATGCCTGCGCAGGCGTTATACCAATCTCGGCGGCGATCTCGCGCAAAGCTACAAGTTTGGCGTGTTTATCCAAAATGGGTGCGCCAACCTCGCCGGTTAGGTTTTTCCCATCGTCGATCAGCCGATTGGAAAGATGCCGGTCAAACCCGCAAAGTGCTGCAATCGGCCCGGTAAAGGCGGTAAACCCGCCCGATACCAGGGCGGTTTGGGCACCTAAGCTGTGCATGGTTTGCACCAGCACGCGGGCGCCACCCATTAGCGTCGTGGCGGCCAGCGTTTGCGCAATGGCGGCCAGCGGTAAGCCGCGCAGCATGGAGACGCGCAGGCGCAGGGCCTCGCAAAAATCGAGTTCACCGTTCATGGTGCGCGCCGTGATGGCTGCAATCTGTTCCCCAATGCCGGCAAATACCGCCAATTCGTCCAGCGTTTCGGTGGTGACGATGGTGCTGTCCATATCGGCGATCAGCAAACGGCAGGGCCGCGTGCCGGGCGGGGCGAGCAGCGCATCGACCGCCGCGATGCCAATCGCTGCCCGCACCAGCGCCATGTTGGGGGCGGCAGGTAGTAAAAAACCGGCAGCCTCGCCAGGCGATAGGGCGATCGCCGGCGCCCCGCCAATCACATCGCGCACCGCGGCAAGTGTCGCGGCACTCAGGGTTTGGTGGCGGCGGTCCGCGGTGATGGTCAGCAGAAAATCGGTGTTGGTCATGATGCCCGCGCCATGACAGCCGCCGCTGCCATAAGCAAGCCCCAAACCGCCCTGCCCCTGGCGCTGATCATTGCCGGCCCCACGGCATCGGGCAAATCGGCGCTGGCACTGGCGGTGGCGCGCGCGGTGGGGGGCGTGGTGATCAACGCCGATGCCATGCAGTGCTACCGCGATCTGCGTATCATCACCGCCCGCCCGCACGACGCCGATCTGGCCGCCGCCCCGCATGTTTTGTATGGCGTGCGCGCGGCCAATCAGATCGCCACCGCCGCGTGGTGGCGCGATGCCGCCCTTGCCGCCATGGATGCGGCCCACAGTGCCGGAAAACTCCCGATTTTGTGCGGCGGATCGGGCATGTATTTGCATAGTTTAATCAATGGCATGGCGCCGGTGCCCGACCCCGGTGCCGATGCCCGTGCCCAGGCCCGTGCCGAGCTTGCCGCCATCGGCGCGCCGGCCTTGCACGCAAAACTTGCAACCCTTGATCCGCAAACCGCGGCCGGCCTGCGCCCCGCCGATGGCCAGCGCATTGCGCGCGCCTATGAAGTGTGGCTGGGCACCGGGCGGGGCTTGGCCGCCTGGCAGGGCGACCCAACGGCAAAAGCGCCGTGGCGGTTTGGCGCCATGGTGTTAGACCCGCCGCGCGATCGTCTGCGCGCCGCCATCGCCACCAGGTTTACCGCCATGCTGGATGGCGGTGCGGTGGATGAGGTGGCAGCCTTGCTGGGCCAAAATCTGGCCCCGGCGACGCCCCTGCTGCGCGCCCATGGGGTGCCAGAAATTTCGGCGTATTTGCGCGGCGAGATCACCCTTGCGGCAGCGGCGGCGCGCGCAGTGACCCTGACTGGGCAGTACACTCGGCGGCAAGCGACCTGGTTTCGTCATCACAGCCTTGCGTCTGAGCCATGCAATAATGTGATAGTTGCGCAAATGATGGTTAATGTGCAATTTTACGAAATATATCAGTCATTTTTGGATACTTTTCTAAATTCCCCGACTTGACGCGCCGCATCAAGCCGCCTAAGAGCGCGCCCTTGCAGGAACGGTTGTGACCATGTCGGATGTGTTAACGCAGAGTATGAGCGGGGCGGAAGCGTTGCTGGCCGCCTTGGTCGAGCAGGGCGTGGACGTCATTTTTGGCTATCCCGGCGGTGCGGTGCTGCCCATTTACGACGCGCTGTTTCAGCAAACCGCCATTCGCCACATTCTGGTGCGCCACGAACAGGCCGCCGTCCATGCGGCCGAAGGCTATGCCCGCAGCACCGGCCGGGTCGGCGTTGTGCTGGTGACATCGGGGCCGGGTGCGACCAACGCGGTGACCGGGCTGCTCGATGCGTTGATGGATTCCATCCCGCTGGTGTGCCTCACCGGCCAGGTGCCGACGCACTTAATTGGCAATGATGCGTTTCAAGAAGCAGATACTACCGGCATCACCCGGCCGGCGACCAAGCACAATTATCTGGTGCGCCGCGGCGAAGATTTGGCCCGCACCGTGCATGAAGCGTTTTATGTCGCGCGCAGCGGCAGGCCGGGCCCGGTGGTGGTTGATCTGCCGAAAGATATTCTCATCGGGCGGGCACCCTATGCGGCTGCATCGCAACTGCCGCATCGCAGTTACCGGCCGCAATCCACGCCCAACCCGGCGGCCATCGCCCGCGCGGTAGATGCTTTGCGGGCGGCGAAACGGCCGATCATTTATTCCGGTGGCGGCGTTATTAACGCGGGCCCCGAAGCCAGCCGTTTGCTGCGCGAATTTGTGGCCCTCACCGGATTCCCCTGCACCAGCACGTTAATGGGGTTGGGTGCCTACCCCGCCTCCGATCCGCGGTTTTTGGGCATGCTGGGCATGCACGGCACCTACGAAGCCAATTTGGCGATGCACGGCGCCGATGTGATGTTTAACATTGGCGCGCGGTTTGATGATCGCGTCACTGGCCGGTTGAACGCGTTTAGCCCCGGCAGTTTCAAAATCCACGCCGATATCGACCCGTCCAGCATCAATAAAAATGTCGCCGTGGATGTGCCGGTGGTGGGGGATGCCAGCCAGGTGCTGGCGGCGATGATCCAGGCGTGGAAAGCAAGTGATATCGCGACCGACGCGCCAGCGTTGGCCGCCTGGTGGGCCGACATTAAAACGTGGCGCGGCATCGATTGTTTGCGCTTTCGCCAGGATACCGCGCCGGGGGCGATTATCAAACCGCAACACGCTGTGCGGCGCTTGTTCGAATTATGCCAGGCGCATGAAGCGAAGACCGGGGTAGAAACGTTCATCACCACCGAAGTGGGCCAGCACCAGATGTGGGCGGCGCAGTATTTTGGTTTTGACAAACCCAATCGCTGGATGACCTCAGGGGGCTTAGGCACCATGGGTTACGGTCTGCCGGCGGCAATGGGCACACAGGTGGCGCACCCCGCTGGCATGGTGATTGATATCGCCGGGGAAGCCAGCATTTTGATGAACATTCAGGAAATGGGCACGCTTGCGCAGTACCGCCTGCCAGTAAAAGTGTTTATCCTGAATAACGAATATATGGGCATGGTGCGGCAATGGCAGGAACTTCTGCATGGCTCGCGCTATTCAGAAAGTTACAGTGCGGCCCTGCCAGATTTCGTAAAATTGGCGGAAAGCTTTCACGCAACCGGGCTGCGCGCCACCAATTATGGCGAGCTCGATGAGGTGATTTTGCGCATGCTGGCAACACCTGGGCCAGTGATTGCTGATATCATGGTGGCGAAAGATGAAAATTGTTTCCCGATGATCCCATCAGGTGCCGCCCATAACGAGATGATTTTGGGGGCGGAGCATCAGGGCCGCACCGCCAGCATCACCGATGAAGGGATGATGTTGGTATAATGAGCAATCTACAGGATACTACTTTCAAAACGGCGACAATTTCGGTGCTGGTGGATAACGAATCCGGTGTGCTGGCACGCGTGATTGGGCTGTTTTCTGGCCGCGGCTATAATATCGATAGCCTCACCGTGGCGGCAGTTGCCGATAATGGCGGGCTGAGCCGCATTAACATTGTCACCTCCGGCACCGCGATGGTGATCGACCAGATCAAAGCGCAGCTCGACCGGCTGGTGCCGGTGCACAAAGTGGCCGATCTCACCGAGCAGGGGCCGCATGTGGCGCGCGAGCTGGCGCTGGTAAAAGTGATCGCCGAAGGCGAAAAGCGGGTCGAATCGCTGCGCATCGCCGATGCCTTCCGCGCCCGCGTGGTGGATACCACCACCGGCAGCTTTGTGTTTGAACTGACCGGATCGACCGAGAAGAACGATGCGTTTATTGATTTGATGCGGCCGTTAGGGCTTGCCGAAGTGTCGCGCACCGGCATTGCCGCCCTTGCCAGGGGGGCGGCGACGATCTGATATCCCGGCTCAATCAACAACAGGCCGATACCCCCCAACAAAGGGGCAATCGGGTGAACGCAAGACTCTTCTTTTTCTGAAGAAAAAGAAGCAAAAAGACTTTTGTAATGCGGGGGCACGGGCGACCCTGCCACCGCATTCGCCGAGCCAGCGTCAAAAAATTCTTACTTTTTGCAATCACCCAATGACCTAGACCTCCCACACCACACAGTACTCATCGCGGGGTACCCCGCCACTGACAGGAGTTTCGAACAATGCGCGTATATTACGACCGGGATGCCGATGTGAACCTGATCAAAGGGCGCCGCGTTGCGGTGTTCGGCTACGGCAGCCAGGGCCACGCGCACGCGATGAATTTGAAAGATAGTGGGGCAACCGAGCTTGCCGTGGCGCTGCGCCCAGGCTCGGCGGCGATTGCCAAAGCGGAAGCTGCCGGCATTAAAGTGATGGGTTTGGCCGAAGCCGCCGCCTGGGCCGACGTTGCCATGGTACTCACCCCGGACGAAGGCCAGGGCGATTTGTATCGCGATCATCTGGCCGCCAATCTACGCGAAGGCGCCGCACTCGCCTTTGCCCATGGCCTAAACATCCATTTTAACCTGATCGAGCCGCGCGCCGATCTGGACGTGTTCATGATAGCACCCAAAGGCCCCGGCCACACTGTGCGCGGCGAATATTTGAAAGGCGGCGGCGTGCCCTGCTTGGTCGCGGTGGCGCAAAACCCATCGGGTAACGCGCTGGACATAGCACTTTCCTATGCCTCCGCCATTGGCGGCGGGCGCGCCGGCATTATTGAAACCAGCTTCCGCGAAGAATGCGAAACCGACCTTTTCGGCGAGCAGGTGGTGTTGTGCGGTGGCTTGGTCGAACTGATCCGCGCCGGCTTTGAAACCCTGGTGGAAGCTGGCTACGCCCCGGAAATGGCCTATTTTGAGTGCCTGCACGAGGTTAAGCTGATCGTTGACCTGATCTATGAAGGCGGCATCGCCAACATGAATTATTCGATCAGCAACACGGCAGAATACGGCGAGTATGTCACCGGCCCGCGGATTATTACCGAAGAAACCAAGTTCGAGATGCGCCAGGTGCTCGAGGATATCCAATCTGGCCGGTTCGTGCGCGATTGGATGCTGGAAAACAAGGCGAGCCAGGCCAGCTTTAAGGCGACCCGCAGGCGGAATGCCGAACACCCGATCGAGCAGGTCGGCGATCGCTTGCGCGCGATGATGCCGTGGATCGCCAAGAACAAGCTGGTCGACAAAACCCGCAACTAGCGGTTGAGGGCGCAGGGGGGGGCTAGGGGTCCGTACCTTGCGTCCTCACCTTGCGAGCCCTTTGGGCGCGTCATTTACGCAACGTGCGCCCAACGATCTTGTCAGATTACAGAAATTATAGCCGGCCAAGGGGCAACTTACAGCGCTTGCCCCTGGTGTGACGCCAGCCTCGGTCGTATGCGTCTAGGGCGTACGTGCAAGCCCGTACCGTCCTTTGTTAACCCTATCTAATTCGTTGGAGACACCATGAAGACTTCATTGATGACCGCAGCCCTGCTCGCGGCCGGCCTGATGGCCACCCCGGTTTTCGCCCAGACGGCCGCCCCGGCAGCCCCGGCAGCCCCTGCAGCAGCAGCGCCAGCCGCTGATGCGATGGCGCCAGCCGCCAAGAAGACCACCCACCACAAGAAGTCGCACCACAAGAAGGCCGCTGCTGAAGCCGCTCCTGCCGCCGACGCCGCGCCGAAGAAGTAAGGTCGGCACCTGCTTCCGGCTGGCGGTTTCCCGCCAGCCGGGGCGGATTTTTATCTAATCGGCCAACCCAATCTTTCTACACGCCGATGCGGCGTGAACCCCCACATTATTGGCCAGTGACCGCCGCTGTTGTGCCGGGCCATTTTGTTCAGCTATACTGTTTCCATGACCTGCCCCATGCCGCACCCGCGTGTGCCGCCCACCCGCTCGCCGTTGCCCGGCTTGATGCGGGTTTTGGGTCATGATTTCGCCCAGCTTCGACTTATCTGCCCCTGATCCGGTGGCCCCGCCTTTAGGTAGGGCATGGCCGTTTTCAGGGGGGTGTTTGGGCGCCTAGCGCCATGTTTGTATCCGATACGCGCGGTTAATCCGGGCCTGCGAAAGTTAATCCCATGAGCATCAATCACCCGAGTTTCGGCCAGTTGGCCGATGACCGTGTTATCGTTTTCGACACCACCTTGCGCGATGGCGAGCAATCGCCCGGATTTTCGATGAATTTGGCGGAAAAGCTGCGCCTCGCCGAAGCCCTGGCCGATCTGGGCGTGGACGTGATCGAGGCCGGTTTTCCGATCGCCTCGCCGGGTGATTTTGAAAGTGTCGAGGCGATCGCCAAAGCGGTGCGCGGGCCGGTGATTTGTGGCCTGGCGCGGTCTGCCCCTGGCGATATTTTGCGCGCGGCGGAAGCGCTGCGCCCGGCTGAACGGCGGCGCATCCACACCTTTATCAGCACCAGCCCGCTGCACATGAAATTCAAACTGCGCATGGAACCGCACGAGGTGCTGGAAGCGGTCACCGCATCGGTAACCCTGGCGCGCCACCACACCGACGACGTAGAATGGTCGGCCGAGGATGGCAGCCGCACTGAGCCTGATTTTTTGTGCCGCACGGTGGAAGCGGCGATCGCTGCTGGTGCCACCACAATTAATATCCCCGATACCGTAGGCTACGCGGTGCCGGAAGAATTGGGCGCCATTTTTGCCATGCTGCGCGCCCGCGTGCCGGGGGCGGAACGGGTGATTTTTTCCGCCCATAATCACAACGATCTCGGCCTTGCTGTGGCCAACACCATGGCCGCGATCAGGGCCGGTGCGCGCCAGGTGGAGTGCACCATTAACGGCATTGGCGAACGTGCCGGCAATGCCGCGCTGGAAGAAATCGTTATGGCGCTGCGCACGCGTCATGATAGTTTGCCGGTGCAGAACGGCATTGTCAGCGAAAAAATTCTGCGCACATCGCGCCTGCTTGCCACCATCACCGGGTTTGATGTGCAGCCCAACAAGGCAATTGTCGGGCGCAATGCGTTTGCCCATGAAAGCGGCATTCATCAGGATGGCATGCTGAAGAATGCGGAAACTTACGAGATTATGACACCCGAAAGTGTCGGTTGGGCGAAGACCAGCTTGGTGATGGGCAAACATTCGGGCAGGGCGGCGTTTCGCGATAAGCTCAAGACACTGGGCTATGGCGATATTGGTGATAACGCGCTTAACGATGCATTTCGCCGGTTTAAAGACGTCGCCGATCGTAAAAAACTGGTCTACGATGAAGACATCGTAGCGCTGGTCGATGATGAAGTGATGCGCGACCATGAACGCGTGCGCTTTGTTAGCTTGGATGTGCACGCCGGATCGCACGGGCCGGCGCGCGCCGATCTGCAAATCGAGGTTGATGGTGAAATCCTGTCGGCACAGGCCAGCGGGGACGGGCCAGTGGATGCGACGTTTGCGGCCATTCGGCTGGCGTTTGCGCATGAAGCGCAGTTGCTTTTGTTTTCGGTGGGGGCGGTCACCGAAGGCACCGATGCGCAGGCAAAAACCACCGTGCGGTTGCAGGAAAATGGCAAGATGGTGGATGGCCAGGGTGCTGATACCGACACCATTGTGGCCTCTGCCCGGGCCTATTTGCATGCGTTGAACAAGCTGCTGGTCAAGCGGCTGCGCACCCCGCCGGCAGCGATGGGTTAGCGCGAAAAGGCGCGCCGCCTGGGCCGCGCCGCCTGGGCCGCTACGGCTTGGGCGGCGTTTCCTGGTTAGAAAACACCGTGTTTCAGACAAAAGAGTTTACCACTGCCTGATGTCATCATGCCGTTTCGTGGCATGGTGTTTGCTACTTTTCGGTTTTGGGCGCGCCGGCATGGCGCCCGCCACCATTAAGGAGATACGGATGGCCGCAATCACTGATAACCATATAGCGGGCCGCTGCACGAATTTTGGCACCACCTGCACACGCCGAAAGTTAAGCCCAGGCAGCGTCTAGCTCCGATCACCCCTTTGTTGCGCGTGCTGTGGCCAGCGGTGGGCCGAGCTACCCGGTTGAGTATGCCCATAGCCCGCGGCCTGGCCGGGTGACCGTGCGGTGCATGATTGAAGCCGCGGGTGTGCCCAGCGCGTGCGGTGTGGTTGCCGCCGAAGAGGGCTTTCCGTTTTCGCAAGTGGTGCTGCGTTGGCTGCGCAGCGGGCAGGTGCATGACGCGCCGGCGGTGCGCGATGGCCAGGCGGTGGCCCAGCACCACCAAACGGTGGAGGATTTCCTTCCCGCCGATGTGGCTTCCACGCAACAGCTGGTGTCGGCCAAGCAACGCCGGCGGCGGCGGCCAAATGAGCGGGTTTATAAGTGGGGCGCTGGGGATCGCGGGTGGTGTTAGGGTGATTGGCGCCACTTAATGTGATGATCTGCCCTCCCAACGTGCGGGGTGTGCGCGCGCCGCCGGCTAAGCCGGGCTGGTTTTTGTTGCATCCGCTTCCAATGCGGGTAAGTTTCTACCAGCGGTTGCGTAAACACGCATGAAGCACGGCAAACTTGACGCGCTGGGGGGCGAAACAACATGGACTACACGTTGGGGAGTTGCGCCAATAAGGGCGCCTGCGCCGTTGCGGATGCGCAGCAGGTGCTGCAGATCAACATCGACATGCCGTTCGTTTGCCCTGGGTGCGGCTATAAATTAGCTGCACCAAAGGCCGCCGCCGGTTCGCGCCTGCCGCTGCTGATGGCGGCCGGCGCGATGGTGGCAGCGCTGACCGGTGGTGTTGGTTACTTTTGGTTGCGCGGTCAGGCGCCGGTGCAAGTGGCGGCGGCCCCTGCGGCCCCAGCGCTTGCCGTGCACACCGCGCCGTCTCCACCCGCGGTCCCTGCGCAACCGCCGCCGTCAGTGCCGGCGCCGGCGGTTGCCGTGGGCGCGGCGCCAGTGCCCAGCCAGCAATCTCAGATCGCCCGGGCCGCGGCCGCAGCCGATGCGGCATTGGCGCGGCAACGCATGATCGAACAGGAATCATCGCGCAAAGCGTTAGCCGCAGAATCTGTCGCGCGGCAAAAATTGGCCGAGCAGGCGGCGCAGCTGAAGTTGGCCCAGGCACAGGCAGCCAGCCAAAAGGATGCGGCGCTAAAACTAGCGGCGCAGAAAGTGGCAGCCGAAAAGGCGGCGCAACTCGCCGCCGCCCAAAAATTGGCTCAGAAGGATGCCGATCTGGCCGCCCAGCAGGCGGTGGCGCAAAAACGCGCGCTCGATTTTGCGCAGGCCCAGCAGAAATCGGCCGCAGCCAAGCTTGCGGCGCAGCAAAAAGCGCCGGCGCGTTCACCAGCCCCTTTGCCACCAACCGCCAGTGCCACCGTTGCTACCCCGGTGGCGGCACAAGCTGGGGCCAATCATCCGTTTGTGGCACGCGCGATCAGCGGCGGAGCGCCGGCCTACCCCGAGGAATACGCGGAAACGCCGCGCCGCGGGCGGGTGGTGGTGCGGTGCACGATCGAGGCCAGCGGGCAGCCCACGGGTTGCGCCGTGGTGTCGGCCGAGGGTGGCTACCCGTTCTCCAATTCAGTGCTGGGATGGCTGGGTAGCGGCCGGGTGCGCTACGCGCCGGCGGTGCACGATGGCCACCCGGTTGCCGAACAGCACCAATGGACGGTGAGTTTTGCGGCTCCAGAAACGACCAACGCAGAATAGCGGAAAGCGTATATGACAGAAAGCGGGTATGGCAGAATAATGACGTTACAGTGATTGTTTGGTTAAATCGCGACAGTTACAATACTGTGACACAATAGATGTGGCATTGACAGTGTAAACACAGACGCAATACTTGGGCATCGCAGGGCAACACACAGTGCTGGGCAGCCCGGCGCTTACTATGCGCTTCCCCCGGCGCTTACTATGCGCTTCCCCCGGCGCTTACTATGCGCTTCCCCCGGCGCTTACTATGCGCTTCCAAGGACATTGATGATGGCGTTTACCAACGGCCGCTGCACTCATTTTGATTATTGCTCAATCGCCGAGACACGCCGCGATGTCCAATCACCTATCGGTGAGGCCTTTGTTTGCCCAGAATGTGGCAAAGGGCTGAAAGCGCCGCCTGCCGATGCGGGTGGCGGCGGTGTACCCTTGCGCGCTATGGTGCTGGCAGCGATTGGCGTGCTGGTCATCGGTGGCGGTGGCTTTACGGCCACGCATATGATGGGATCGCAGGCCCAGCCGGGCCCGGTTGCTGTCACGCCAACGCCCGAACAACGGCTAAAACTCATGCCGGCACCGCCGGTTGCGGCCGTATCGGCGCCAAAGCCGGCGCCGATGCCCGCCCCAATAGCCGCCCCAATAGCCGCCCCAATAGCCGCCCCAATAGCCGCCCCAGTAGCCGCCCCAGTAGCAGCGGCGATATCAGCAGCCCCGCCAGCTTCTTTAGTGCCAGTGCCAAGCGTTGCCGAGACCGTGGTGCTGCGTCTGCGCGGGTCTAACACGGTAGGTGCCGATTTCGCGCCAAAGCTGGCCGCCGCCTTTTTGGCGCGCAATGGCGATACCGATATTGCGGCAGAAGCTGGCGCCGGCGCGGACGAGGCACGCGTTGCCGGCATGCACGACGGCAAGCGCGACGTGATCGTGATTTCGGCGCATGGCTCGGCCACCGCCTTTACCGGCCTTGCCACGGGCGATACCGATATTGGCATGTCATCGCGCCGCGTTAAGGCCGCGGAGGCCGCAAGCCTGACATCGCTAGGAGACATGAATGCGGCGGCCAGCGAACACGTGCTGGCACTGGATGGCATCGCGGTGATTGTGGGACCTGCCAATCCGCTGGCGGGGCTGACCAAAGACCAATTGCGCGGTATTTTTGCTGGCACCATCAAGGATTGGGCCGAACTCGGCGGCAAGCCGGGCGCCATTCAGGTTTATGCGCGCGATGATAAATCGGGCACGTTTGATACATTTAAAGCGCTGGTGTTGGAAAAAACACTGCTTGCGCCAGGTGCCAAGCGGTTTGAAGATAACCGCGAATTATCTGATGCCATCACCAAAGATACCAATGGCATTGGTTTTGTTGGCCTGCCTTATATCGGCAATGCGCGGGCAGTGGCGGTGGCTGAAGCCGGCGCCGATGCGTTGCTGCCTAACCGCCTGACAATTGCCACCGAAGATTATGCCCTATCGCGGCGGCTATATCTATATACTCCCACGGTCAGCGCCAACCCTGCGGTGGCCGCCTTCGTCAGCTTTGCACTATCGGCGGATGGCCAGAAAATTGCCGACGATGTCGGTTTTGTGCCGCTAACCATTCGCACGGCGGCGGCTGCCGTGCCACAAACGGCATCGGTGCGCTATCGCACCGTGGTCACCAACGCCCAGCGCCTGTCAACCAATTTCCGCTTTCAGCCGAATTCGGCCGTGCTGGATAATCGTGGTCTGCGCGATCTCGATCGGCTGGTCGATTTTGTGCTGTCGGAACATGCCGATCCGCAACGGCTGATTTTGGTTGGCTTCGCCGATAATCGTGGTGCGGCTGATGGTAATTTTATGGTGTCGAAAAAACGCGCCGATTCCGTTTCACAAGCCCTGGTGCAACGGGGCGTGCGGGTGGGCAGGGTTGCCGCCTTTGGCGCGGAATTGCCGGTGGCCGATAACGGTAGCGACGATGGCCGCGAAAAAAATCGCCGGGTGGAAGTGTTCCTGACACCGTAAATGCGCGCTACCCTGGCGCGGTTACAGCGATAGGATGAGTGATGCGCGCGATTGTGTTGGGGGCGGCGGCGGGCGGCGGATTTCCGCAGTGGAATTGCGGCTGCGCCAATTGCACCCGCGCGCGCGCCGGCGACCCGGCGGCGCTGCCGCGTAGCCAAGCCTCGGTCGCCATCAGCGCCGATAATGCCCGGTATATGGTGGTAGCGGCATCGCCCGATCTGCGCAGCCAAATTTTGGCAACGCCTGCGTTGACCCCAGCCGCCGCCCGCGGGTCGCCGATCGGCGCGGTGCTGGCGTTAAGCGGCGATATTGATGGCATCGCCGGCTTGCTGGATCTTCGGGAAAGCCACGATTTTACCCTGTTCGCACCACAAGCAGTGTTAGATATTATCGCCGCCAACAGCGTGTTTGGTGTGCTGCACCCGGCCCGAGTGCGCCGGGTTGCGGTTATGCCTGGCATCGCCACCGATACTGGGCTGGGCCTAAGCCTGACCCTGATCGAATTGCCCGGCAAAACCCCGCTGTATCAGGAAACCCCCGGTGCGGATTTTGCCGAACCGGCACCGGCCTACGCCGCTCAACTCACCGATGCCAACGGCGTTTGTGTGATTGTGGCACCTGCCTGCGCCGACATTACTGATGCGGTGCTGGTCGCCTTGCGGCCTGCCCAATTATTGTTTTTCGATGGTACGTTCTATACCGATAACGAGATGATAGAGACCCGGTTGGGGGTAAAAACATCACGCCGCATGGGCCATGTGCCGATCAGTGGCGTGGACGGATCGCTGGCCCGCCTGGCGGATCTGCCGGCGCAAAAAGTGTTTTTGCATATCAATAATTCCAACCCGATTTTGCTGGCCGATTCAGCCGCTCGGGCAGCGGTGGAACACGCCGGCTTTGCGGTGGCGTTTGATGGGATGATGTTCGATTTTTAATCGTGTCCCACAGGTTATTTTTTTGCTAGGTGCGCTTCAGATCGGTTTGGCCAGTGCCGCTTTCGCCCAGGCCGATGAACAGATTATTGTTACCGCAAAGCCGGTTTTGGTTGGCGCCGGGCTTGCCGCGAGCGACGTGCCAGCCCAAACGGCAAGCCTTGGGCCGCGCGCGATAGCCGCCCACGGCAGCCCCAATCTTACCGCAGCCCTTGCCGATACAGTGCCAGGCTTCAGCGTCGGCGATGCCGCCGGCAATCCATTTCAGCCCAATATATCGTATCACGGCTATGCCGCATCCCCCACCCAAGGTGTTGCCCAAGGTTTGGCTGTGTACCAGGATGGCGTGCGGATAAACCAGGCGTTTGGCGATACGCTAGATTGGGACCTGATCCCGCCGCTGGCCATTGCGCAGGCCGATCTTGCTGGTGCCAACCCGGTGTTTGGGCTGAATGCGCTGGGTGGCGCGTTGAATGTGCGCAGCAAAACGGGCTTTGGCGCCGCCCGCACGGCGCTGGATTTAACCGCAGGCAGTTTTGCAACTTTTGATGCCCAGGGCGAAATAGCCCGCCAATTTGGCGATAGCGCGCTGTATGCGGCGGGCCGTATCGCCCATCAGGATGGCTGGCGCGACGGACAACATTCTGACATAAAAACGATATTTTTGGATCTTGGCCATCGGGTTAACGACACCGAATTTCATCTGCGGTTAAATGCTGCCGACAATGATTTGAATGGGCCAGGCCCAACACCGGTGCAGCTGTTGGCGGTGGATCGTCAGGCGGCTTTCACCATACCAAACGTCACCCACAATAGCGCACTGGGCGCCAATGTGAGTGCGACCACGCCGCTATCCGGCTCGCTTGACTGGCAGGCGATTGGCTATTGGCGCTATCTGAATTCGGCCATCAACAACGGCAATGCGCCGAATGATACACCATGCGCGGACAATCCCGCCCTGTTATGTGCAGAAAACGGTGCCCAGAGCACCGGGCGTGATGGCGCGATAATCCCTGCTTTTTGGGGTGCCGGGCCCTATAGCGAGCTTGATAAAACCACCACCAACAGCAACGCCTTTGGGGCCTCCAGCCAAATCACCTGGCGCGGTTTGCTGGCCAACCGGCCCAATGTGCTGGTTGGCGGTGCAGCGATCGATGCGGCACAAACCTTGTTTTCGGCAACACCGCTGATCGGCGGACTAAACCTGCAGACCCGTGATTGGGTCGGGCCTGGCATTGTGTTGAATGAACCGGGCCAAACCGCGCCGGCGCGCGTGGCAGTGGGATCGCAGGTTTTGGGGGTGTATATCACCGACACTTGGCGGCCATTTGAAAAACTGGGCCTAACCGCATCCGCCCGGTTGAACGATGCGCAGATTGATTTGCGCGATTTAAATGGTGGTGCGGTCAGTGGCACGCATCATTATACCAAACTCAATCCAGCCGTCGGTGCCACCTATGCACTGGCCACGGGGATCACCGCCTATAGTGGTTTTGCGCAAACCAACCGCGCGCCGACACCGGCCGAATTATCCTGCGCCAGCCCCGCCGCACCCTGTACGCTTGCTAATTTTTTCGTCGCCGACCCCAATTTACGCCAAGTGGTGGCCCACACGTTAGAGGCGGGGGTGCGCACCTCGTGGCGTGGAGCCACCGATTTTACCGTGCATGCCGATGTTGGCGTGTTTCACACGATTGCTGATAATGACATCACCTATATCAATAGCGCCAGACTGGGGCGGGCCTATTTTGCCAATATCGGGCAAACCCGCAGGCAAGGTATTGATGCGCGGCTGACCGCCGTGCGCGGGCCATTGAGCCTGGCGTTAGGTTGGGCGTTGATCGATGCCACCACCCGGGCGGGCTACAGCGAAGCCGCTGGCAACAACCCGGCGGCTTTTGGCGATACCATCACCGTGCGCCCCGGTGCGCGCCTGCCGGGGATTCCGCAAAACCGGGTAACACTAGGCGTGGATTGGCGCGCCACACCGGCGCTGACCCTGGGCTGGGACGCCAGTTTTGAAACGGGCCGTGTGCTGTTTGGCGATGAAGCCAATCTTACCCCCCGCCTATCGCGTTTTACCGTAGTGAATGCCACCGCAAGCTGGGCGATGCGCGCGGGTGTTACGCTGGTGGCCCGCCTCGAAAACCTAGCCAATGCACACTACGCAAGTTTCGGCATTTTTGCACCAACGGCGGCGGTTCCGATCATCCAGGTGCCCGGTGCCAGCGACCCGCGCAGCCTAAGCCCGGCAGCCCCCAGGGCTGCCTACCTTACCGTAAATTTCGCATTATAAGGCTTAAGCTAAATTAAGCCGCCTTGTTTGAGCGAATCGGCAACAGCGGTTGCAAGACCAGTGCCGATGGTGGCCGCTTCATCGGGCGTAAAACTGCGCGAGGTTGCCGACCAAACCAGGGTTTCGCCGTTCAGCGCCCACAAATTCGTTTCCAGTGACGCCACCGCATAGGTGCGAATGGACGGTGGCATCACCCTGGTATTGGCGCCGTAAAATCCATAAAAACCGCCGCGAAACCCATAAGCCGGCATGGTGGTGACATAGCCTGGCGTGGTTTCGGTTTTTTGTTCTACCCGCAGCAGCCGGGTGACCAGTGCGCCATCGGCACCAACTTTGGTGATGGCGTCTTTGATTTGTGTAAGCGTTGCGGTGTCTTCCCCAGGTATCACGGTGTAGCCAGGTACCGCACTTACCCCGCGGGTATTAAGAACGGCAGCAAAACTATCTTCAAAGCTGCGTCGTGTGGCACCATCTTCGCCCACCCCGAGCACGACGATCTTGTGAAAGGCACCACCGGCATAGTCCTGGCTGCGCCAGGCGCTGGTAAGCTGCACGGTGGCAGCGCAACCGGCGAGTGTCGCGGCACAAGCGAGCGTTGCGAGCGAAAAATGGCGCATTGTCATCAACTCCCGGATGAATTTTTATCGTTATAGTCTATGCGCTTTTTCACGTCCCGCGCAAACTGGCGGCCACTTTCGCGGCCTGCTTAGGGCGCCCGCGAAACCGCACGGCGATAGGCGGGCCGCGCGCAAAACATCAGTATGGCACCCATAAAGTTAAACCCGGCGGCCGTTATGCCCAGCGCCAACCCCAAACGCGATTCATCCGCCAGCACCCGATCGGTGATCCACGCCACCGCAAACGGCCCCACCGACATGCCAAACAAGCTGGTGATCAGCAAATACAGGGCGGCGATGCGCGCGCGCATGGCCGGTGGTGTTAGGCCCTGCACCGCCGCTGGTGCTAGGCCGACGTAACATTGCGCCACCAGCATGGGCACCACCATGGCGGCCAACGCGGTGCTGGCAACGTGGCTGACGCAGGCAAGGGCGATGAAGGGGGAGGCTGCCAGGGCGGCAAGTGCCATCACCAACGGGCCGCCTGCGGGGTCGCCCCGGCGGGTGAGCCGTGCGGCAATGGCACCGCACGCAAGCCCGCCCGGTAATGGCCCCAGCACCATCAGCCCGCCCAGCAACAGCCCGGCGCGATCGGCAGGTAAATGCCATTGCCGGCGCAGCAATTCCGGTGCCCAGCTTAAGGTTGCGAAACTGGTGGCGGTAAAGCAGCAAATGGCCGCCACCAACGGCACCAGCACTCGCCAATGCGCGCGTAAAAAGCCACTGACATCGGTTGCATCATGCGCCTGTGACGTTTGGCGCCGCGGCGGGTCGTGGGCGACCAGGCGGATCAGCAGTGCCACCCCCAGCCCCGGTAAGCCAACCAGTAGAAACACCACTTGCCACGGTTTTATCAGCCCGAGTACTGCCAAATTTAGCGGCCCGGCGGCGACAAAATGGGCGACCAGCGCGCCGCCGGCGGCGTAGCCAATGCCCACACCAACGGCCACACCCAGCGCATAAACGCTCATGGCAAAGGGCAGCCGGTGGCGCGGGAATAAATCGGCGATCATCGAATGGGCGGCCGGCCCCAGGGTTGCTTCGCCCACCCCCACCCCCACGCGCGCTGCAAACAAATGGGCAAAGTTTTGGGCAAAACCACCGGCCGCGGTCATCACCGACCACAGCGTAATGCCAAGCGCCAATAGCCGCACCCGATTGGTGCGGTCCATCAAGGCGCCGATGGGGATGGCCGCCACGGCGTAGAAGGCGGCAAAGGCGAAGCCTTGCAGCAGGCTGATTTGAATATCCGATAACCCCAGATCGGCCTTGATCGGTGCCACCATAAAACTCAGCACCTGGCGATCGATAAAACTCAGGATCGATGCGCTGATCAGGATCGCGAGTGTGATCCAGGCGCGTGGCCCGGTGGTGTGCCCGGTAATTTGGTGTTCTGGTTCGGTCATCGCCCGGCGGTTCCCCCAAGGCCTGCAGCTAGACATGGTTGCGCGCGGTGCTGCAAGCGGGACATAGACAAGGCTTGAGCGGTGTTAAACCGCCCCGCAGCACCGGAGAGAAACCATGGCTTTACCACCGCCGCTTCCCACAGGCTTTGGCCCCGCGCGCCAGGGCGAGGTGTATATGAAAGCGATGCTGGGCGGGCAAAAGCCAATTCAGCCGATTTCGCAGGCGGGCTTAGAAGCCGCTGCGCGCGAAAAAATTACGCCTGAAGCCTGGGCCTATATTGCTGGTGGCGCCGGTAGCGGTGCCACGATTGCCGCCAACCGTGCAGCCCTAGATCGCTGGCAGATTGTGCCGCGCATGTTGCGCGATGTCTCGGTGCGCGATCTATCGGTGTCGGTGCTCGGCAAGCAGCGGGCGCATCCGCTGATGCTGGCGCCAATCGGGGTGCAGGAAATGGTGCACGCAGATGCCGATCTGGCAACGGCAAAGGCTGCCAAAACGGTTGGTGTGCCGATGATTATATCTAATCAGGCGAGTTTCCCGATGGAGGCGATCGCCGCCGAATTGGGCGATACGCCATTTTGGTTTCAGCTCTACTGGGGCAAGTCAGATGCGTTAGTGGCAAGCCTGGTGCGCCGGGCGGAAGCCTGCGGGGCGGAGGCCATTGTGGTCACCCTGGATACCAGTATTCTAGGCTGGCGCACGCAGGATTTAGACCTCGGGTTTTTGCCGTTTTTGAAAGCGCAAGGCATTGCGCAGTACACCTCCGACCCCGTGTTTCGTGGCCTGCTGGGTGACAATGCGGACGACAAGCACGCGCAAAGCGTGTTGTTCATGACCACCTATTCTAACCCGGCGCTAACCTGGGACAAGCTTGCCTATTTGCGCGACCACACCAAATTGCCGGTGTTTTTAAAAGGTATCAATCATCGCGATGATGCGGCGCGCGCCGTGGCCTTGGGGATGGATGGGTTGATTGTATCCAACCACGGTGGCCGTCAGGTTGATGGTGCCATCGGCGCCATTGACGCGCTGGAACACGTGGCGCTAGCGGCTGCTGGCCGCGTGCCGGTGTTATTTGATTCCGGTATTCGCGGTGGTGCCGATATTTTTAAAGCCCTGGCGCTGGGCGCCACATCGGTGCTGATCGGGCGCCCGTATATTTACGGGCTTGCGCTAAACGGCGCCAATGGCGTGGCATCGGTGCTAACCGACATGCTGGCAGAATTAGACCTAACCCTAGGCCTAGCCGGCTGCGCAAGTGTGGCCGAGGTAACAAGAGAAATGCTAACGCGCGCATAGGAACAGAAGTGTGTTGGGGCGCGCATGCGGTGGCAGTGTTACCCAAGAATACGTGCCTGGGCGACACTTGCTCCTCACCCTCAAAAGGCGTTCCTGACTGGCGCCTCGATTCTGGTAGCGATAGTTGCCATGCTCATAATCGCCAAGATTTTCCGGGCGGACTATCAGGCTTGGAATGCGGCTTGCGGCGCCCAAATCCAAATTTACCCGACATCCTATTCCTGGATCCTGTCGGACCCACTTTATGTCATAGGTTTCGTTATGCTGACGCTCCCAGCAATCCTTACAAGGTCAAATCCCGCGCACCAGGCAAGTTTGATTGTGACTTTAGTGCTGCTGTTTTGGTTGGCGCTACTTGCTCTGCATGGCGTTGCAGCGCACGCATATGACGGAAATTGTTATGAAGGCGGCGGTCCAAATTCTCCTGGACAGGTGGTCTTCGTGATTATGCCGTCTGTGGCACTCATCACTTTGCTAAACAGCTTAATTTTAGGGGCGGACTGGATTACGGGGATAGTGCGATGGGTGTTGATGGCAATTCGATCTGGCTAGTCCAGCCTTCTTTCCGCGCAGCAGCGCGCGCTGTGGCCGGAGAGGACATGACCCGGGTTTCACCCGGGCTACGATCGGGAGGACTCGGTGGCTTGGAAGCCCCAGGCCCAGCGTCATAAAAGTCTTTTGCTTCTTTTCTTCAGAAAAGAAGTTTTTTAGCTTTGCCTAGCACCCTATTCCTCATACCCCCGCCGCGTCAAAATCTCGCGTTTGCCGGTATGGTTAGGCGGGGACACGATGCCTTCTTTTTCCATCTGTTCCACTAATTTGGCCGCCTTATTATAGCCAATGTTAAAATGGCGCTGCACGAAGCTGATGCTGATTTTGCCTTCGCGCGCCACCAGCGCCACGGCCTGATCGAATAAGGTGGTTTCGGCATCACCGCCGTAGCCTGCCGGCATGTTGGCGCCATCATCATCTTCGGCTTCGGTGACTTCTTCGATGTAGGCAGGTTCGCCCTGGGCGCGCAGAAAATCCACCACGGCCTGCACTTCGGCATCAGTCACCAACGGCCCGTGCACGCGGGTAATGCGGCCGCCGCCAACCATGTGCAGCATATCGCCATGGCCCAATAATTGTTCCGATCCTTGTTCACCCAAAATGGTGCGGCTATCGAATTTGCTGATCACCTGGTAGCTGATGCGGGTGGGGAAGTTGGCTTTGATGGTGCCGGTGATCACATCCACCGATGGGCGCTGGGTTGCCATGATCACGTGAATACCGGCGGCGCGCGCCATTTGCGCCAGGCGCTGCACGGCTGCTTCAATATCCTTACCGGCGACCATCATTAGATCGGCCATTTCGTCGATCACCACCACAATAAATGGCAGGCGCTCCAGCGTTAGCGGCTGTTCTTCAAAAGTTGGCCGGCCGGTTTCGCTATCGAAACCGGTTTGCACCCGCCGGCTGATCACTTCGCCCTTGGCGCGGGCGTCTTCCACGCGGTCGTTATAGCCACCGATGTTGCGCACACTCAGCTGGCTCATGGCGCGGTAGCGGCGTTCCATTTCGCGCACCACCCATTTTAGCGCGGTCACCGCTTTGGCCGGTTCGGTCACCACCGGGGCGAGCAAATGCGGGATGCCTTCATAAACCGACAATTCCAGCATTTTAGGATCGATCATGATCATCTTGCACTGATCGGGCGATAATTTCATCAGCAGCGATAGGATCATGGCGTTGATGCCAACCGATTTGCCCGACCCCGTAGTGCCGGCGATCAGCAGATGCGGCATGCGCGCCAAATCAGCCACAACCGGGGCACCGCCAATATCTTTGCCCAACGCCATCATCAGGCGGGGTCCGTGGCGGGAAGCCGGTTCGTCGTCCAGCAATTCAGTCAAGTACACGGTTTCGCGGCGCTGATTGGGCACTTCGATACCGATCACGTTGCGTCCAGACACCACGGCGATGCGCACGGCGGTCACCGACATGCTGCGCGCCACGTCATCGGCCAGGCCAATCACCCGGGCACTGCGAATACCGGGGGCGGGTTCCAGTTCGTATAGGGTGACCACCGGGCCGGGACGAATTTCGCGAATGGTGCCTTGCACGCCGTATTCGGCCAGCACCGCTTCTAACTGGCGGGCATTGGCTTGCAGGCTGGTTTCGCTGGGGCCGTCTTGCGGCTGCGGTGGTGGGTTGGCCAGCAGGGATAGCGGCGGGCACTGCCAGGCATCTTCGCCCAGCGGTAGTGCCGATTGGGCGGGTGCGGTGTGGCGCTTGGCAGGCTTTGCGACGTTGGCGCGGCGCAGCAACGGGGCACGGGCGGCGGGCTCGGCCGCGGGTGGCGCCACCGGTTCGCGCCGTGCGGCATTTGCGCTGCGCGGGCGCACGATGGCCGCGGTGTGGGCGGTGGCGGTGGCGGGCAGGTCGTCGTCATCGTCATCGCGGGCAAAATCTTCACGGGCGAACGCGGGCACGTAGCCGCCAACGCGCGACACCAAAGCTGCCGCCTGATAGCCGCCGGCCACCGACATGCGGGCAGCCCCCGCCGCGCGTTTGGCGCCGCGATGCCATTCACCCAGGGACAAGCCAAAGCCCAGGCCGATAAACAGCACGCTGGCGGCAAACCCGCCGGCGAACACCGCCAACGGGGCCAGGCTGTGCAAAACCGGGGCGACCTGATCCAGCACGGTGGTTGCCAGCACCAGGCCCATGGCGCCGCCGGGGCCGGCGCTGGTTGGGAACAGCGCGTGGTGATTGGCGATGGATATGGTCATCGCCAGCGCCGGTACTGCCAGCAGCAGCGATATGGCGCGCAGCGACACCACGCCCAAACCCCGCCTACTGGCGATGCGCCAGGCCCAGGCGAGCAGCCCCAGGCTGGGCAGGGCGCCGGCGAGGCCAAAACCTTGCCATAAAAAATCGGCGATCGCAGCACCCACCACGCCCAGGGCGTTGGCGGCGGGCACGGATGTTGCGGTGTTAAGCGAGGGGTCTGATGCGTGATAGGTGGCCAGGGCCACGCCGATAGCGATCGCCAATGCCGCTACCGTCAACCCGCCGATTTCGGCCAGGCGCCGGCCAAACGCTGCCCGAATAGCTGGGGATGCGAAGCGCGGCCCGCCTGGGGTTGGCTGTAGGGGTAGGCGGCTTTGGGCGATGGCGGCCATTAACATCTCGCTCCGGCTGGGCCGCATTGCCTGCGACTCGGCGTGTTCAGTTCAGGATTTGCACGAAGTCTATACGACAAGGCCCAGTAAAAACTACCGCATTGGCCGATTTTTGGGTGGGGGCTTGCGGGTTTTTGGTGGCGGTGGTGGCGTGGCCGCTATTATCCCAATCGCAGGAGCCGCACGCATGACCCATCGCCCCTTGTTTTCAAATTTCGCACCGGTTGTGGCGACCGTGCTGGCAGCGATCGTCGCCACCGGGGCGGCGTCGGCGGCCGCCCCGCAGGCGATGCTGATCCCGCGGCAAACCCTGTTTGGTAACCCCACCCGCACGGCGGCAACTTTGAGCCCGGATGGCAAAATACTGGCCTGGCTGGCGCCGCGCGATGGGGTGATGAATGTGTTTGTGGCACCACTGGGCGATTTGGCGCATGCCAAACCAGTGACCAACGAACGGGCGCGGCCGGTGCGGCAGTTTTTCTTTTCGCCCGATTCCAGCAAAATTTTGTATTTGCAAGATAAAGGCGGCACCGAGGATTTTTTGCTCTACGGCGTTGATCTGCACAGCGGGGTTGAGCGTTTATACACCCCGTTCAGCAAAACCCGGGTAGAAATTGCCGGCGCCAGCCCGCTGCACAAACAGGAAATTTTGCTGGGGCTGAACAATCGTGATCCGCAATGGCATGATTTGTATAAGCTGCATCTGGATACGGGCAAATTAGAGCTTTTGCGCAAGGGCGATGGCTATGCCGGGTTTATTGCCGATTTCGATCTCAAGCCGCGGCTGGCGGAAAAATCTAACGATGATGGCAGTTACACCGTTGAACAGATAACTGCCGATGGCAGCACCAAAAAATTGTTCGATATTCCGTTTGCCGATGGCTTAACCACCTCGGCTGCCGGCATTCCCAAAGGTGCCAATTTTACCTATTTGCTGGATAGCCGGGGCCGCGATACGGCGGCTTTGTCCACGCTCGATCTGGCCAGCGGGAAACTCGCGGTGCTGGCGAGCGATGCCAAAGCCGATATTGGCGGCGCACTATCCGATCCGCAAACCGGCACGGCGCATGCGTATGCAGTGGATTATCTAAAAACCCGCTGGGTGGCGCTAGATGATGTGTATCGGGCTGATCTGGCGTTTTTGGATGGTAAGGCATCTGGTGAATGGGGTGTGGTGAGCCAAACCGATGATGATAAACTGTGGGTGGTGGTGATCGATCCGGTTTCAGCACCGGCGGCGTTCTTTCTGTATAACCGCCCGGCCCGCACACTAACCAAACTGTTTACCGCGCGGCCGGAGTTAGAAAAATATAAACTCGCCCCGATGCAGGCGCTGGAAATCCCGGCCCGCGATGGCAAAGTTTTAACCGCGTATCTCAGCTTGCCGCCTGATGCCGGCATGCACCCGGCCAAACCGTTGCCCATGGTGGTATCGGTGCATGGCGGGCCGTGGGCGCGCGATGGGTACGGCTACGATGCCGAACATCAATGGCTGGCTAATCGCGGGTATGCGGTGCTGTCGGTTAATTTTCGTGGCTCCACCGGGTTTGGCAAGGCGTTTATTGCGGCCGGCGATAAGCAATGGGGCCGCGCCATGCAAAACGATTTGTTAGATGCCAAGGCTTATGCGGTGCGCATGAAAATTGCCGATGCCAAGCACGTGGCAATTATGGGCGGCAGTTACGGCGGCTATGCAACCTTGGCAGCCCTGACCATGACGCCCAAAGAATTTGCCTGTGGCGTGGATATTGTCGGGCCATCGAATTTGCAAACCCTGCTGGCGTCAGTGCCGCCGTATTGGAAATCGGGGTTTGAACAAATGGTGGCGCGCATTGGCGATCCGCGCACCGAGGCTGGGCGGGCATTATTGCACGAACGCTCGCCGCTGACCTATGCGGCGGATATTGAACGGCCGTTGTTGATTGGCCAGGGTGCGAATGATCCGCGCGTGCATCGGCGCGAGGCGGATCAGATTGTGGCGGCGATGCAGGCGAAAAAAATACCGGTGACGTATGTGCTTTATCCTGATGAGGGACACGGTTTTGCGCGGCCGGAAAACCGGATTTCGTTTAATGCGGTGACGGAGCAGTTTTTGGCGGGGTGTTTGGGGGGGCGGGCTGAACCTGTGGGGGGTGATTTTAAGGGGGCCAGTTTGAAGTTTTTGGCGGGCGGGGTGAAGTGAGCCGGTATTGGTAGCCAGCGCGGGGCGCAAAAGGGCCGCGTCATGCGCCGCCCCAAGCCGCCGCATGACGCGGCCCTTATGCGCCCGTTCGCAACACCTCCTTGCCAATCCCGCCGCCCCATGCAGGATGCCGCCCATCCCATTCCCCCGCCGGAGCCGCCCCGTGACCCGCATTGCCCGCCTGCTAACCGCCGCCTCGACGCTCGCCCTGCTAGCAGCCCAGCCCATCGCCCGCGCCGCCGACGCACCAACACCCCCAGCCCCCCCCGCCGCCGAAAAACCCGACAACCTCAAACCCGGCTTCTTCAAACCCGAAGCGTTCGAAACCACCGGCAGTGTCGATGCCGCCGGCACGCACGTGGACTACAAAGCCATCGTCGGCACCCTGGTGGTGCACCCCCGCGGCTACGACGATGCGCCAGAAAAACCGCTCGGCATGGGCCCGGCCGCCGGCGGCGCCGAGGATAAAGCAGGCGATAAAGGGGCAACCCCGGAAGCCGCGATGTCCTATGTCGCCTACCTCAAAAAAGACGCCCGCCCCGAAACCCGGCCGATTATCTTTCTGTTCAACGGCGGGCCGGGCTCCTCCACCGTGTGGCTGCACATGGGCTCCATCGGGCCGCGCCGGGTGCTCACCCTCGATGATAGCCATACGCCTGCCGCCCCCTACCGGCTGGTGAACAACGAATATAGCGCCATGGACGCCGCCGATCTGGTGTTCGTCGATGCGCCAGGCACCGGCTATGGCCGCCTTGCCGGGCCGGATAAGGAAAAAGCGTTTTGGGGCGTCGACCCCGATGCTCACGCCTTTGCCGAATTTATCACCAGCTTCTTGGGCAAATACGGCCGCTGGAATTCGCCCAAATACATTTTTGGCGAAAGCTACGGCACCACGCGCGCCGCAGTCGTGGCGAATTTGCTGTCCACCCAATACAGCGTCGACCTCAACGGCGTGATGCTGCTGTCGCAAATCCTCAGTTTTGATAACAGCATCGACGGCGCCGATGCCAACCCCGGCAATGATCTGCCCTACACCTTGGCACTGCCCACCTATGCCGCCACCGCCTTCTACCACAAAAAACTGCCCCAAATGCCCAAAGACCTGCCCGCCTTCCTGGCCGAGGTCGAACATTTTGCCCTCACCGACTACGCCGCAGCTTTGGCCAAAGGCTGGACCCTGCCCGCCGCCGAACGCTGGGCGGTGATCGCCAAACTCAACAAATACACAGGCTTACCGCCGGCCTACCTCGATCGCGCCAATCTGCGCGTCACCGGCCCAATGTTCGAGAAAATGGCCCAGGATGACACCGGCACCACCACGGGGCGGTTTGATTCGCGGTTTTCCGGCCCCACGATAGATCCGCTCTCGAAAGAGGCGGATTACGACCCGCAAGATGTGTCGATCAGCTCCGCCTACGTCAGTGCGTTTAACGACTACGCCCGCACCACGCTCAAAGTGCCGGCCGATCGGGTGTTTTTGCCAGTGGTTGATGCCGAAGGGGTATGGAACTTCAGCCACGCCCAACCCGGCAGGCCGGCAACCCCCGGCACCCCCAACGTGATGCCCGATCTGGCCGTGGCCATGACCACCAACCCCAACCTCAAAGTGCTGCTCAATGCCGGGTATTATGATCTGGCCACGCCCTATTTCGCCGCCGTGTACGAAATGCGCCACTTGCCCATCCCAGCGCGGCTAAGCAACAACATCAGCTTCGCCTTCTACGAATCCGGCCACATGGTTTACGCGCATTTGCCGGCGTTGCATCAGCTGCACGACACTGTGGCCGGGTTTGTGCAGCGCACGGATAATCAGGCGGGGCGTTAGGATCAGGGCGAGAATTTTCTTTTTCTGAAGAAAAAAAGAAACAAAAAGACTTTTATTATGCTGGGCCTGGGGCTTCCCTGCCACCGAGACCTCCTGGCCCAGCGTCATAAAAGTCTTTTGCTACTTTTCGGAAGACAAAGTAGATTTTGTCCGCCTTACCCTCCTACCCCCACCTTTCATGGGCGGAATCCGGCCAAGGTGTGAAGATGCAGCAACACACCCCCCCAACGGCGCGGCTTATGCTTTTCATCCGCGCCCCCGCGCGCTAGGGCATTGATGGCGCGCTGGAACCACAGCGCGGTTGATGTCCCGAGGAACGCGTGCTCGCTGAATTTTTCGCCTGGTGGGGTCAAAACCTACTCGACCTTGTGCCGGCCGCGCTGCGCAATCGTGCGGGGGCTGGGGCGGACGCATTGGTGGTGGATGCCACCGAGCCTGGGGTGATTACCCTGCGGCGGCGGCGCAACGGGGTGGAAAGCAAGCTGGCCACCGTGCGCCTGGACGACACCGCACCGGCGGCTTTTTTGAAAGCTTTGCCCAATCGCCGGCCGGATGAGCTGATTTCCCTGCGCGTGGCGCCCGCCCTGGTGCTGGAACGCGAGGTGAGCTTGCCGCTGGCGGCTGAGCGCGATTACGAGCGCGTGGTGGGCTATGATATGGAACGCCTAACCCCGTTTGCCGCCGATGAGGTGTTTTGGGGCGTGCAGCTAACGGCGCGCGACAAGGCGCGCGGCAAGATTGCGTTGGTGCTGAGCATTGTGCCGCGCGCCGCGATTGCCGATGTGGTGCGCCGGTTGACCGCGGCCGGATTGCCTCCGGCCATGCTGGAAACTGCCCCCGCCAGTGGCGCACCAGGGGGCGCACCAGGGGGCGCACCATGGGGCGCACTAGGGGGCGCACCAGGGGGCGGGAGAAGCATTCGGCTCAGCCACGATGGCCGCCGCAGCGGCGGCATGCTGGCCCGCGCGGTGCCGGTGTTTGCGGCAGGCCTTGTGCTGTTTGTGGTGATATCGCCGTTTTTGCGCCAAGCGCTGGTGCTGTCCCGCCTGGAATCGCGCGAAGGCGCGCTAAAACCGCAAATTGCCGAGGTTGAGGCGTTGCGCGCGCGGATTTTGGGCACCGGCACCGGCGGCGATGCGGTGGCCGCCGAAATGCGCCGCACCGGTGATGCGCTGGCGGCGTTGGCGGCAATTACCGAGATTTTGCCCGATGAGAGTTACTTGAGCGAGTTCACCTTACGCGAACGCAAACTGAACTTAACCGGGCTATCAACCTCTGCTGCCAAGTTGATCGCGGCCCTGTCGGATGACCCGCGGGTGCGCAACCCGGCGTTTTCGGCACCAGTAACGCGCAACGACACCGTGCGGCTGGATGTGTTTTCTATCCGGGCGGAGCTGGCCCAATGATTAATATCTGGGGCTGGGCATGGCGGCGTTGAACCTGCCCACCGGCCGCCAGGGCCAGGCAGCGGCGGCGTCGCTTGCCGGGCTGGCGCTTATTGTGGTGTGGCTGGGCGCGGTATCGCCGCTGCTGGATTGGTATGGCGCGCGATCAGACCGCATCACCCAGTTGGCGGCGCGGCTTTCGCGCGAACAGGCGCTGATCGCCAGCCTGCCGGCGCTGAAAACGGCGGCCAGTGATGCCTCCGCCAAGCCCACCCAGGCGGTGCTCAGCGGCAATACCGATGCCATTGCCGGTGCCGCCTTGCAGGAACAGGTGCAGGGCATGGCGAGCGAGGCCTCGGCCACATTAACCAGCATCGAAACCCTGCCGGCCGAACAGGTCGGCGCCTACCGGCGCATCGGCGTGCGGGTGGAAACGAATGCGCAGCTAGGCGTGATTGTGGCGCTGATGCGCGCGGTGGAAGCGGCCGAACCGACCATGCTGATCGATGATCTGCACTTAACCGCCGCCCCCAGTGCACCCAACCTGCCGCCCTTGCCGATGGATGCCAGTTTTACCGTGGTGGCGTTTCGCCAGGGGCTAGCCGCCACCCGCGAAGATGGCGCCAAGGATACCGCCGCCCCATGAAAATCTGCGCATGACCCGGCGTGATCACTACGCCCTGTATGGTGCCAGTGCCGCTTTGGTGGCGGTGGCGAGTATTATTTGGCTGGCGCCGGGGCCTCGCGTTGTGCAACTGCCGCCGGCCCGCATAACGGCGGGCAGCGGGCATGCGGCGGCGTTAGACCGCGATGCGCCGGCTTGGGCCGATGCGGTGCTGGCGCGGCCGTTATTTACCCAAGGCCGTCACCCGCCGGCGGTGCCGAAGGGCCCGCAACGCAGCACTGGCGGCAGTTTGCCGCGGCTATCGGGGGTGATGATTACCGCCACCGGCAAACGCGCGATTTTCACCCCCGATGGTGGCGGCAAACCGCAAACCTTGGCCGAAGGGGCGGCGCTGGATGACCAGATTATTAAGCGTATCGACCCCGGCAGGGTGATCTTGCGCGGCCCCAAAGGCGATACCGAATTGCGCACCAGCTTGGATAAAAACCACGTGGCGGGCACCTCACCGCTGCCCGCCACACCGGTTTTTCCCGGCGCGCCGCAGTTTTCTAACCCGATGTTTCCCAACGGATTTGGCGCGCCCGGGTTTCGCCCGCAGGGTTTGCCGGGGGCGATATTCACGCCACCCACGCCACAATTGCAGCCGCAGCCGCCGCCTAACCCCGATGATAGCAGCGATAGCGACGCCAACCAGCAACCAGGCGCGGTGCCCCCAGTGGCCCCCGCCGAACGGAGCGACTGATGCAGCGAACGACACTGTCCAAACCTGCGAACAGGTTTGCCTTGCTGGCAACAGCGGCGATTTTTGTGCTGTCTGGCTGCGCACGCACGGTGCACGCCCCGTTGGCCCGGCCGCCATTGCCGCCGTTGCCTGAACCGGTCGGGCCGATTGTGCGCGCCGAGCCGCGCATTAATGGCAACATTAGTGATGCAACGGTGGTGCCCGAAATCGCCATGAGCAGCGGTACTGGGTCGCGCATTGTGGCGCCCCAGGCGCGGTTTGGCGCGGGCGGCGGTGCGGTGAGTTTGGATTTCGCCGATACCGATATTCGCGAAGTTGCCGCCCAAATTTTGGGTAATTCGCTGCATCTGTCCTACACCATTGATCCCAACGTGCATGGCACGGCAACCTTACGCACGGTAACGCCGCTGGCCGAAAGCCAGTTGCTGCCGGTGCTGCAATCGTTGCTGGCACAAAATGGCGCAACCTTGGTGCAATCGGGCGGTATTTACCGGGTGCTGCCATCGGCCGCGGCCGTAGGCGTTGCCGGCGGTGCCGGCACCGCGGGCACCATTATGGTGCCGTTGCGCTATGCCGGGGCCGAGGATTTAACCAAAGCGCTGCAACCGTTTGCCCAGGGCACCACGAAAGTGATTGCGGTCACCGGCGCCAATGCGTTGCTGGTGGCCGGCGAACCGGCCCAGCGCGAAGCGTTAATCGGGGTTATTGGCGCGTTTGATACCGATTTGCTGGCCGGCCAAAGTTATGCGCTGTTGCCGGTCACCAATGGTGATGCGGCGGATTTCGCAACGGCGTTCGCCAGTGCATTGCGGGCGCAATCGGGCGGGGCGCTGGCCGCCCAAATAAAAGTGGTGCCATTGGCCCGCGTTAACGCGGTGCTGGTGGTAACCGGCAACCCGAAATATTTAACCGATGCGCGGCGCTTATATGCGGTGATTGAACGCGGCAGGCGCGCCACCACCCGCACCTGGCATGTGTATTATCTGCAGAACAGCACGGCGAACGACATCGCCTATATTTTGCAGCAGGCGTTTACGCCGGGCAATGTCACCGCCCAGCCAACCGCGCGCGGCACCGGGCAACCATCCAGTGCATCACAAAGCAGCCTGGGTGGTTCGGGTAGCGGCACCGGCGGTTCGGGTAGCACAGGCAGTTCGGGCACATCGGGTAGTGGCGGGTCGGGCAGCGGTGGTGGTGCCTCGGGTGGCTTGGGCAGCGGGTTGAGCGGGTTGAGTGGCGGGCAGGGCGGCTTGAGTGCGGCCCCCACGTCGGCTGCCAGTTCTAATCCGTTGCTGGGTGGTATTGGCAATAGTGGCGGTGGCGGGGCAGATGCCAGCACGAACACCATGCGGATAATTCCGAACCCGGAGAATAATGCGATTTTGGTTTATGCGACCGGCGAAGAAGAAGGCACGGTTGAGCAGATGATGCACAAGATCGACATTTTGCCGCTGGAAGTGCGCATTGATGCGGTGATTGCTGAAGTGACGCTGACTGATACCTTGAAATATGGCACGCAGTTTTATTTCAAGCATCATGGGTTGGTGGGCGGAAATACGACAAAGGGGTTTGGCGACTCCACCACACTGGGTACTGTCGTTTCGGGCCTTGGTGCACTTGCCGGGCCTGGTGCTGGATCATTTCTGGCAGCAGCGGGCAAGGATGGTGAGGCGATTATTGATGCCCTGCAGGATATCACTACGGTCAAAGTGCTATCCTCGCCGCAATTGCTGGTTCTGGATAACGAGACTGCACAATTATCGGTTGGCAATCAGGTGCCTTACCTAAGTGCGCAAACCAGTAATCTCAACAGCGGCACCAATACGGTTACCAATTCGGTTAATTACCGCAACACTGGGGTAATTACGCAGGTGACCCCGCGGGTAAATAGTGGCGGTTTGGTGACACTGGATATTGCCCAGGAGGTCAGTGGTGTGGCTGCTCTCGGCAGTGGTGGATCGACCATTGGTTCGCCAACCTTTACCGATCGCGCGGTCAAAAGCCGGATTGTTGTGCAGGACGGGCAAACCGTTGGGATTGCAGGCCTAATTACCGATACCAACTCGACAGAAAATTCCGGTTTGCCCTATCTGAAAGACGTGCCCCTGTTGGGCACCCTTTTGGGTAACCAAGACAACACCCGCACGCGCACCGAATTGTTGGTTCTGCTAACGCCGCACGTGCTGCACGACCAACGCGATGCCCGGGCGTTGACCGAGGATCTGCGCGAGCAATTGCCGCGTGCGGCTGCTGCGGTTTATGATCTGCAAGATATGCAGGCAAACGGATCTTCCGATCCGCAAGCGCATCTGCGCCGCCGTATTCTGCACCCGGTGCGGCCCGATTAGAGCCGGTTTGGGCTGCATGCTTGGGTTTGCGCGTTCGTTTTCCTAAACCTAACGGTGCCAGACGATGCGATCATCGCCGCCGCCAAAACCCGCCGGCCACCAGACGGCGTTTACCGCCCTGCAAGCCGGGCGGCATGATGAATCCGAGCGGCTTTTGCGCCGCTTGCTGCGTGCCAACGCTGATGATGCCATAGCCTTACACGGCCTCGGCCTAGTGCTGATGCAAACCGCGCGGCACCACCAGGCACTGGGTTTTTTTGATCGGGCCGAGCGGGCCGGTGATAGCTCCAGCCTGTTGCATGGCAATCGTGCCACCTGCTTATCCGCGCAAGGGTTTTACGATGCGGCAATCGTGTCGCTGGATCACGCCTTGCGCCAGGCGCCGCAGGACGGCGTGCTGCATTTTAATCGCGGCAATGCGCTGATGCAGTTGCGGCGCGATGACGCCGCCCTGGACGCGTTTGATGCTGCCGTGCAGTTTGCCCCAACCCTTGCGCAAGCCTGGCAAAATCGTGCAACTGTGCTGACCCGGTTAGGCCGGGTGGAGAATGCCCTTACCGCTTATGATCGTGCGGTAGCGCTGTCACCGAACGATGCCGAGCTTTATGCCAACCGCGCCGGCGTGCTGGATTTTTTGGGGGCCCGGGCCGCAGCCTTGCGCGATGCCGATCGGGCCCTGGCCTTGGCGCCAGGCAACGGCCTGGCCCATTGGAATGCCGCCTTAATCTGCCTGGCGCAAGGCGATTATGCGCGCGGCTTTGCCGAGTTTGAATGGCGGTTCGATGCCGATAATGCGCGCTGGCTGGATAATGCCGCCAGCATGCGGCGCCCAAACTTCGATAAACCTTTGTGGCTGGGGCAGGAAAATATAGCTGGCAAAACCTTGCTGGTGTACCCCGAACAGGGTTTGGGCGACACACTGCAATTTTGCCGCTATGTAACGCTGGCCGCAGATCGCGGTGCAAGCGTGGTGCTGATGGTGCAACCACCGCTGGTGCGGCTACTGCGCACCCTTGCTGGCACCACCACGGTTATTGCGCAGGGCGATGCCGTGGGGGCGTTTGATTTTCACACCCCGATGATGAGCCTGCCGCACGCCTTTGGCACACAATTGCAAAGCGTGCCGGCCCGCACGCCGTATCTGGCAGCCGACCCCGCGCGCACCGCGGTGTTTGCGCAACATCTTGGGCCACGCACGCAGTTTCGCGTGGGGCTGGCGTGGTCGGGCAATCCTGCCCTGAAAAACAATGCGGTGCGATCGGCGGCGCTCAATGATCTGGCTGGGCTCATTTTGTCCGGCGTTACCTATGTTTCTGTGCAAAAAGACATCCCCCAGGCCGATCGCGATGCGGCACAGCGCCTGGGTGTGCTCGATTTATCTGACCTGATCGAGGATTTCGCCGATACGGCGGCGTTGATGCAAAATCTTGATCTGGTCATCAGTGTCGATTCCTCGCCCGCCCACCTAGCCGGGGCGCTGGGCATGCCGGTGTGGATTTTGCTGTATCACACCGCCGAATGGCGCTGGTTGATGGATCGGGCCGATAGCCCGTGGTACCCCTCGGCGCGGTTATTTCGCCAAACCACACCGCGCGATTGGCACCGTGTTGCCGCCACTGTGGGTGCGGCACTGGATAAACAAAAATCTGAGCGCGCCTGATTAGCGCGCAAAAATTCAAAAATCAGTACAGCGCCCATTCACTTCCCAATCGCCAAACCGCGTGGGTTCCAGTCCTTTCGGGCCACCAAATTCGGGCGGCATTTTGGCCGGCACCGGCTTGATCGCGGGCACATCGGCGGCGGGTTCGGTTTTTTCAGGGTCGGACATCATACCATTAATTTGATGCGGGATTTGGAACTTGCAAGGCGTCAAGCGGCGCTTCCGCCAACCGTTTTTCCGCCATCGGGCGCCATGGCGCATCGGCCGGTGCTTCTTTTAACGCGCGCCGCCACAACGCCACTGATTCTGGCGTGATTTTGCCCGCCTGTTCGGCAATTACCTCGGCGCACATCGCGGCAATGGTGGGATCAAACGCTACCGCCAGCACCTGATGCCAGGCCTCTATCGCGCCGGCAAAATGGCGGCGGCCCAGTTCTACCCGGCCCAGTAACCGATAACCTTCCTGGGCGCGCGGGCTGTGCGGGTCCATCTGCGCCAGCATGGTGTGCAAGCGCTGGACTAAATTATCCTCGCCGGCAATTTCAGCAGCATCGGGCGGGGCTGCTTCCGCCTGTGGTGGCGGTGGCGGCACCGCACCCACCAGCTCCGGGTGGCCGCCAATGCGATACAGCCCGTAGGCGGCCACCGGTATCACCAAGGCCAGCACGGCGATGGTGCGGATGCTGGTGGTGTTGGTGGGCAAATCGGTCAGTGCCGCGCTGGCCAATAACCGGCGTTCAACCTCCAGCTTTGCCGCCGCTTGTTCGGCGGGCAGCAGCCGCCCTTGGGCAAAATCGCGATCCAGTTCGGCTAATTGCGCGCGGTGCAGGGTAAGGGCCGCCTCACGCCGCCCATACAATGCCGCCCGCATGCGCGCGGCCAATGCCAAAGGCACCAGGGCTGCAAAAGCCAGCAGTAATAGGGCAAACCAAAACATCATATTGCTAAGTTTTACCTAAAAGATCGCCAAGGGCCGCAGTTTCGGCAGCACTCAGTGGTGCTGCTTCTGCAGCGCCGGTGCGGCGATACCGAAACACCGCCAATGCACCGATCAGCAAAGTTATGATCGGCGCCCCCCATAACAACACTGTGCCAAAGGTCAGCCGCGGTTTTAGGCGCACAAAACTGCCATAACGCGCTTCCATCCAGGCCATCACCGCCGCATCACTATCGCCGGCGCGCACCCGTTCGCGCACAATGCGGCGCAAATCACCGGCCAAATCGGCATTGCTATCTTCAATCGATTCGTTTTGGCACACTAGGCAGCGCAATTGCTGGCCAATGGTTTCGGCACGTGCTTCCTGCGCCGGGTCGGGCAGCAATTCGCGCGGGTCGCTCACCGCCAACGCGGCACCGCTGATCACCAGGAATGCTAAAACCAGCGGAATTTTTTTCATAGCAGGGCAAGCTTTGGCAAAAGCTCGTTGGTGATGCTGGTATCATCTAGGGGGCCGGCATGGTGCCAGGCAATCATGCCATGCCGGTCGATGATAAACGTTTCGGGCACGCCAAACAAACCAAAGTCGATGGCAACGCGGCCGGCATCCATCGCCAAACGCGCAAACGGATTGCCGCCTTGGGTGAGAAAATTCTGCACCGCCGGCGGCTTATCTTTATAAGCAATGCCCCATATCGGCACACCAGATTTGGCAAGGTTGGCTAGGCTTGCGGCTTCATTGGCGCACGGGATGCACCAGGAGGCGAAAAAATTCACCACAATCGGCCCGGCGGCAGCAGCCTTACGCAAATCGGCCGATGAAAACCCTGCCCCCCCAACACCGGGCAAATCAAAATCCGGCATCGGCTTACCCAGCATCGGGTTGCCAATATCGTGCGGATCGAACCGGCCTTTTTGCATGCGGTTCAGCATGGTGAAAAACCCAAACCCGGCGGCCGCAAGCACCGCCAGGGGGGCCAGCAAAATCAAGCGGCGGCGCGCCACCGCATTTTCGCTCACGCGGTCACCAGTTTTTTGCGCGCGCGCGCCGGCACCGGGGCACCCACCCGCAAGCGCCGATCCAGCAGCGATAGCGTGCCGCCACTGGCCATAATCAACGCACCCAGCCAAATCCACGGTGCCAGCACATTCACGTGAAAGCGCAGCACCGCCTCGCCATCGCGTTCTTCCCCCAGCACCACATATAAATCGCGCAAAAAATTGGTGCTGATGGCGACATCGCTAACCGTTTGATGCTGGGCGGTAAAATTGCGCCGCTCCGGCCGCACCAACTGCAGTGGCACGCCATCTTTGCTGATCAAGATGGTTGCCACCCGGGCCTGGTAATTCGGCCCTTCCTTGCTATCCAGTTTCAGCAACGTCCATTCATAGCCGCCGGAAAAAAAATGGTCGCCCGGTTTGGCAGAAACGATTTTTTGCGTCGATAACGCCGATCCTGAAATACCGGCAACCGTTACCCCCATGCCGGCATGGGCAATGGCAGCGCCCAGCACCGCCACCGGCAGGCCACGGGCGCGGCGCACGCTGGTGGCGGCTTTGGTGCGAAACAGCAAGGTGCGCTCGGCAACTTCGGCAAACGATCCCAAAATCAGCCAGGCCGCCGCGCCAAAGCCGCAGGCCGGCAAAATGCCCATGCCAAAACTTGCGATGCCCGCGGTAAGTGTCGCGATCAGTGCCGCCCACCAGGCGTGTTGCAGCAACGGTGCCAACCGCCCGCGCTTCCACGGCAGCAGCGGCCCCAGGGCCATGGCAACAAACATCGGGATCGCCAGCGGCAGCACGGTTGCGTTAAAAAACGGCGCGCCGACACTGATTTTTTGCCCGATCAGCAAATCGGCAAACGGCGGATATAGCGTGCCGACAATCACGATGGACGCGATCGAGCACAGCAAAATATTGTTCAGTATCAGCGCCCCTTCGCGCGATAATGGGGCAAAAATACCGCCCGGCGATAAATTGCCGGCGCGCAGCGCAAACAGCAAAAACGATCCGCCAATCAGCAAACCTAGCAGCCCGAGAATAAAAACGCCGCGGGTAGGGTCGGCGGCAAAGCTATGCACCGAATTCAAAATGCCTGATCGCACCATAAACGTGCCCGATAACGATAGGGCAAACGTGCCTATTGCCAGCAAAATTGTCCAAATCTTTAAACTCTCGCGTTTTTCAACAACGATGGCCGAATGCACCAGTGCGGTGCCGGTCAACCACGGCATTAACGATGCATTTTCTACCGGGTCCCAAAACCAGTAGCCACCCCAGCCGAGTTCGTAATAGGCCCACCAAGATCCCAACGCGATGCCGCAGGTGAGGAACGCCCAGCTTGCCACTGCCCACGGCCGCACCCAGCGGCCCCAGGCGGCATCAACGCGGCCTTCGATCAACGCCGCGATGGCAAAGGCGAAGGGCACGGCAAACCCCACGTAGCCGGCGTATAAAATCGGCGGGTGGATCGCAAGGCCAGGGTCTTGCAGCAGCGGATTCATGCCGCGGCCATCCAGCGCTGGCGGCCACAGCCGGGTAAACGGGTTGGATGTTAATAATGCAAATAGCAAAAACCCCACCGATGTGCCACCCAGCACGCCAATCACTCGGGCGCGCAACAAGGTCGGCAGATTGCCGCCAAAGGCGGTAACCGCGCCGCCGCATAAGCCCAGAATTAAGCCCCACAGCAGAATAGATCCTTCGTGGTTGCCCCAGGCACCCGCGATTTTATAAATGAACGGTTTGGCGATGGCGGAATTTTCGAAGATGTTCTTCACCGAAAAATCATCGGCCAAGCTTGCCAGCACCAGGGCGGCACAGGCAACGGCCAGTGCCAGCAACTGGCCAATCGCCAGCGCAGGGGTTGCCGCAATCAGCCCGGCATGGCGGCGCCACGGCCCAACGATGCCGGCAAACGCCTGGGCGCCGGCGAAGCAGCACGCCAACGCCAGGGCAAAATGGCCCAGTTCGGGGATAAGGCCGGGGGTAACCAAGGCCGCCAGAGTGTTTTGCATGATTGTGTTCAGCCGCCCGACTTGATTGATGTGGGTGGGGTTGCGGTGGCGCCAGTCCACAGCGTGTTCGGCGCCGGCGCGCCTTTGGCTGGGTTCCAATGGCCGGTTTTTTTCAGCGCGTCGGCAACGTCTTTCGGCATGTAGGTTTCATCGTGCTTGGCCAGCACCTCGGCCGCCACAAAACTATGGTCCGGCGCCAGCGTGCCCAACGCCACCACGCCTTGGCCTTCGCGAAACAGATCGGGCAAAATGCCGGCAAAACTCACATCAATGGTGGTTTTACCGTCGGTTACGCGAAATTTAGCGATGGGCGAGCCATTGTCCTGGCCGCGGCTAACTGATCCCGCCGTCACCATGCCGCCCAGCCGAATGGTGCGCCCGGCCGGCACGCCCTGTTGGGCGATGTCAGTGGGGGCCATGAAAAACACCATGTTCTGGCGAAAGGCGCTCATGCTCAGCAGGGTTGCCGTGCCCAACCCTAGGGCAACGGCGGCAATAATCGCCAGGCGGCGCGATTTGCGGGTCATGCATCACCGCGCGCGCGCGGGTCGATCGCAGCAAGCCGGGCTTTGGCGCGTTTAAGGCGCAGTGCGGCGCCCACCGCAAGCCAGGCAACACTTGCGAAAAACACCGCATAACTGGCGGCAATAAAGGGCAGATGGGTCATGTGGCGCGCGCCGCCGCGGCGGCCAGCAGGCCACGCACCCGGCGTTCCATCACGCTGGCGCGCAGGCGCGCGGTAATGATCGCGGCAAACCCTAGCGAAAACCCAAGCGCGCAGATCAGCAAGGGCCACAGCATGCTGGGCGACATGGCCGGCGCACCGCTGAGTGTGATGCTGGCTTTTTGATGCAGTGTATTCCACCATTCGACCGAAAATTTAATCACCGGCAGATCCAGCGCGCCGATCAGCGCCAGGATGGCGCCGGCGCGGTAGCCACGTTCGGGGTCGTCAAACGCGCGCACCAGCATCACATGGCCGGCGTAGAGAAAGAACAGGATCAGCACGCTGGTCAGCCGGCCATCCCACACCCAGTAGGTGCCCCACATTGGCCGGCCCCACAGGCTGCCGGTGATTAAGCACACGGCGGTAATGGCCGCCCCCACCGGCGATATTTCGGCGGCCGCCAGATCGGCCAGCGGGTGGCGCCACACCAGCGATACCAGGGATGCCAGCGCCAAGGCGGCATAGCCCGATGATGCCAGCCAGGCCGCCGGCACGTGCACATACATAATGCGCACTGCATCGCCCTGCTGCCAGTCGGCCGGCGCCACAAACACCCCCAGGCCCAAGCCAACGGCAGTAAGCAGAATGGCGCTGATTGTAAGAAAAGGCTGCACCCGGGCCGCTAAGCGCAAAAACCGGCCGGGATTGGCAAAACGGTGCAACGACAGGCGGCCGCCGCGGCTGGCGGGGGTAGCGTGTGCGGTTGGCACTGCGGCCGGGGTCGGGTTGCTGGGGGTCACGTCATCTCCTGTATCACCACATCGGCCGGGAATGAAGCGGATGGGCTTTGCCGGTTACCGCCTTGAGGGTTAGGTTGTGGCCGTTTCCCCTGCTGTGAAGGTGCCCACTATGCTGTTTGCGCTGATGTGTATGGATAAACCGGCAAGCCTTGATGTGCGGCTGGCAACCCGGCCGCAGCATCTGGCCTACCTCGAAACTTACCAGACCATGCTGGTTCACGCCGGCGCCCTCCTTGATGCGGATCAACGCCCGCAAGGCAGCCTGCTGATTATCGACGTGCAAGACCACGCCGCCGCTGCCGGATTTGCCGAAAGCGACCCGTATGGCCGCGCAGGGCTGTTCGAAAGCGTGCAAATCCGCCCGTTTCGCGAAGTGTTCCGCGATGGCGAGCGGGTGCCTTAATGGCCAAAACCCGCGCCTACTGGCTGGTGAAAAGCGAGCCCGATGCGTTTTCCTGGGACCAGATGGTGGCCAACGGCGTCGAACCCTGGACCGGCGTGCGCAGCTACCAGGCGCGCAATAATCTGCGTGCCATGGCGGTGGGCGATCGCGCGTTTTTCTACCATTCCAACTTGGGGCGCGAAATTGTTGGCGTGGTCGAGGTGGCGCGCGCCGCCTACCCCGATCCGACGGTGGAGGAGGGGGTAAAAGAAGGCACCTGGTGGTGCGTGGATATGCGCGCCGTTGGGCCATTCAAACAGCCGGTCACGCTGGCGGCAATCAAGGCCGATCCGGGCTTAGCAGGTTTGGGCCTGATCAAATTATCGCGGCTATCGGTGGTGGACGTCAGCGCCGAGCACTGGCGCCATCTGTGTGCATTGGGTGGCGTAAAACCGTGACCTTGCCGGCGGGCCTAAAACTATGCCGGTTGACCGATGTGCAGCGCGGCCGGGCACTGGGTTTTGATGCGGGCGTATTTGCGGTGCACGGCCCCGATGGCCCGGTGATATATGTCAATTCCTGCCCGCATCTTGGCGTGCCACTGGATTGGGCGCCCAATCGGTTTTTATCGGCCGATGGCGGGTTTATCATGTGTGGCACGCACGGCGCCGAATTTCGCCTAAACGACGGGCTTTGCCTGCGTGGGCCATGCCGCGACGACAGTTTGACCAAAGTTGACCACCGCATCGAGGCAGGCTGGATCGTGATTGATCCAGTTATGACCGCGAGCCCAAAAAATGTAACCGGAGACGCGCCATGACCCACACCAATCTGATCCCGGTCGATCCTGCTTTTGCCAATGCGGCAACTGTGGATGCCGATCGGTACGCCGCGATGCGCGCGGATGCTGCTGCTAACCCAGAAACATTCTGGTTGCAGCAGGCTGAACGGCTGAGTTGGTTCAGCAAACCAACACGGGCTAAAAACGCAAGTTTTGATGGCGATGTCTCGATCAAATGGTTCGAAGATGGCGTGCTGAATGTGTCGGTGAATTGCCTTGATCGCCATCTGGCCACCCGCGGCGATCAGGCCGCGATCATCTGGGAAGGCGATGATCCGGGCCGGTCGGAAATTATCACCTATCGCGATCTGCATGCGCGGGTTTGCAAACTTGCCCACGCGTTACGCGATTTTGGCGTCAAACGCGGCGATACGGTGACGATCTATTTGCCCATGGTGCCGGAAGCGGCCGTGGCGATGCTGGCGTGCACCCGCATCGGTGCCATCCATTCCGTGGTGTTTGGCGGCTTTGCGCCAGAAAGCCTGATCAACCGCATCACCGATTGCGCCAGCCGCGTGGTGATCACCGCCGATGAAGGGCGCCGTGGCGGCAAAACGGTAAAATTGAAAGTTAACCTCGATGAGGCGCTGTACCACTGCCCAACGGTAAAACACGTGATTGTGGTCGCGGTCACTGGTGCCGCCATCCCGCTGCACCCTGGGCGCGATCATGATTATGCGCAGTTAGTGGCAGGGCTTCCCGCCACGTGTGAGCCGGCGCACATGGCGGCGGAAGATCCGTTATTTATCTTGTACACCTCAGGCAGCACCGGCAAACCCAAAGGGGTGTTGCACACCACCGCCGGCTATTTGCTATGGGCCGGCTTTACCCACGAATTGGTGTTCGATTATCGCGCCGGCGAGGTGTTTTGGTGCACAGCCGATGTCGGTTGGGTCACCGGGCACACCTATATTGTGTATGGGCCGCTGGCCAATGGCGCCACCACGGTGATGTTTGAAGGGGTGCCAACCTACCCTGATGCCGGGCGGTTTTGGCAGGTGATCGATAAGCACCAGGTCAATATTTTTTATACGGCACCAACCGCGTTGCGCGCGCTGATGCGCGAAGGTGATGCGTTTGTAACACGCGCATCGCGCAAATCGCTGCGCTTGCTGGGCAGTGTCGGCGAGCCGATTAACCCGGAAGCTTGGCTGTGGTATTGGCGGGTGGTGGGTGAACAGCGCTGCCCGATTGTGGATACCTGGTGGCAAACCGAAACCGGCGGCACGCTGATCAGCGCAATCCCCGGGGCGGTGGCGCTAAAACCAGGGTCGGCGGCGCTTGCCCTGCCCGGTGTGTTTCCGGTTTTGGTTGATGCCGAGGGCACAATTTTAGAAGGTGCGACAGAAGGCAATTTGTGCATCACCGATAGCTGGCCGGGGCAGATGCGCACGGTGTTCGGCGATCACCAGCGGTTTATTCAAACCTATTTTTCCACCTATAAAGGCATGTATTTTACCGGCGATGGCGCCCGGCGGGATGCGGATGGCTATTGGTGGATCACCGGCCGGGTCGATGATGTTTTGAATGTGTCGGGCCATCGCCTGGGCACTGCCGAATTGGAAAGTGCCCTGGTGGCGCACCCGGCAGTGGCGGAAGCCGCCGTGGTGGGTTACCCGCACGATATTAAAGGCCAGGGTATTTACGCCTATGTTACGCTAAAGCACGATATTTTGCCGAGCGATCATTTGCGCCAGACGCTCATTCAATTTGTGCGTGGCGAGATTGGCCCGATCGCCAGCCCCGATGTTATTCAATGGGCGCCGGGGCTACCCAAAACCCGCAGCGGCAAAATCATGCGGCGGATTCTGCGCAAAATCGCCGCCAACGAAATCGATGGTTTGGGCGACATTTCTACCCTGGCCGATCCGGCCGTGGTCGATGATTTGGTCAAAAACCGCGCCCAATCGGGGTAGGTAGCAGCCCCGCTATTAGGTGGGCGTCAACCTATTACTCATGTTTTTGCTGCTTCCTGCAATGCGTAAAGCGTGTGCGGGGTTGGCGTGGCGGCAGTTGGGTGCGCGGGTTCGGCTGTGGATTTATGCGTGGTGTGCGGTGTGCCCCTGCGCGCGCGGGGCTATTCGGCGGCGCGGCTTGGGGTGCGGGCCAGGTGCCGGGCGATGCGGCGCGGGCCGATCGGGGCATTGTTGCGCATCGGCGGCGGCGGCAACCCGTTGGTGTGCATGGCCTGTGTTATTGGCGGGGAAAGGCGGCGGCGGTTGCGCGGGGCGGTGCTGAGCGCCGGCTTGGCGCTGGGCGTGGGTGCTGCGGCGATGATGCGAACCGCGCATCTTGGTGCACCATCAGTGGCGTTGTTTCGGGCGGTTGTGCTTGCCGCGCAAAAACCGCCGCCGCCCCCGGCAGCAACGGCGTGTGCTGATGCGGCGCCGCCCGGCGGCGGCGACACGCCAGAGACATCCGCCGAGGATCACGCCGATCGGGCCGAGGCCGCAGCACTGACCACCCAGGCAGGAAGCGCCCCCACAGTCGCCGGGGGGCGCGATGTATCTGCCCAGCGGCTAGACCGTATTCTGGCGGCCGGCCCGCCCGCCGATGCACCGGATATCGCCCCTGACGGCAAAACCCTGCCGGCACGCCAGATCATGTGCCGCATTGGCGGCTGGCCGGCGCGGCAAAGCCAACCGGTGCTGTGATCGGAAACGCCGCTTAAATCGGCCCCGCAGTATCTATCAACCCACAAAAGCAACCGGCGCATTGCCCGGAAATTCTGGCGTGGTATGATCCGGCATTAACTTTTGCGAAACGGATCGGGCGCCCCCCATGGCGGCATGTATGGCTTGCGGAAAAGATATCGGCAGCCGCGGCTACCGGCCGCGCTCGGTGGGCTTTACCGCGCCGATTATCGAACGGGCGGGGTCGATGTTGCGCGCCGGCGGGGCACCGGCACCGCTGGTGTGCATGAGCTGCGCCCTGGATAAGGAACACAAAGCGCGGGTGCGGCTGGTGGTATCGTCCACCGCCATGGTGGTGCTTGCCGGCGGGTTATGGGTGGCCTTTGCCACTGGCACGGTGGCCCGCGTGCGCAACGCCATGGCACCGGCGCCGGTTACAGAAAGTGCCACCAGCCAGCCGGTGGCGGAGTGCGCGCCAGAACAGACCAGCAGTGCCTCGGCGGCTGGTGACGGTGGCCCAGGGAGCGGCGCTGTGAACAGCCCAGGGAGCGGCGCTGTGAACAGCCCGGGGAGCGGCGCTGTGAACAGCCCGGGGGGCGGCGCGCCGGGTAACGATACCAGCGCTGACGGTGCTGGAGGCGGCTTCGGTGCTGCGCGCACTGGCCAAGTTAATCAGGCTGCTAACGGCAAGGCCAATGGCGGTGCCGGTGGGTCGGCGACTGCCGCGCCGGTCAGTTGCCGGGTGCGCGATTGGCGCTCAGCGCTGCGCGAACAATCGCAGTTTTAACTGCGACGGCGGGCACCGGCGTCAACACCCTAACCGCCGTATTCATTCAACGTATTACGTGCAAGGCGCTCGGGAAATACTCCCACACTGCAACTCATGTTGGTTACCTAATACCAAGCCGCCTTGCCGATGACTCTGCCATCGGCAAGGCGGCTTGGTATGCGCGCCGAGTTGGCCGGCGGTGGCGCGCGAAAAAAGACTAATGCCGACCCGGGTTGATCCAGTCTTCATGGGTCAACCCTTAAGCGGCTTGGTGTCAGTAAGTGCCGCCTAAAAACGGTCCTTCGCCGCCCGAATCTCGCCCAATGCCGCCGCACTGGTGGCGCGTAAAAACGGATTGGTCGCGCGCTCTACCCCCAGGGTTGACGGCACCGTCGCCAAATTTTCGGCCCGCCGCGTCGTCACTTCGGCCGCCCGCGCCCACAGCGCCTCATTGTCGGGGTCGATGCTCAGCGCAAACCGCGCGTTGCTGGCGGTGTATTCATGCCCGCAACACACCAGGGTGGCATCTGGCAGGCGGGCGAATTTGGCCAGGCTCGCAAACATCTGCGCCGGCGTGCCTTCAAAAAACCGCCCAACGCCCAGGCTGAACAGGGTATCGCCACTGAGCAGCACCGGCCCATCGGCAAAATAATAGGCAATATGCCCCACCGTGTGGCCAGGGGTTTCGATCACCTCACCCAAACTCTGCCCCAAAGCCACGGTATCACCCTCGGCCACTTCGCGGGTTAGCTTGGGCAGCCTGTAGGCATCGGCGCGCGCACCGATCACCGGCACGTTGTATTTTTCGCGTAAAGCCTCGGTGCCATCGACGTGGTCGGGGTGGTGGTGGGTGAGCAAAATTAGATCAAGCCGGCCGCCAGCCGCCTCGATCGCCGCCACCACCGGGCCCACCACCGGCGGATCGACCACGGCGGTGACACCGGTTGCGCTATCGCGCAGCAGCCAGGCGTAATTATCGCTGAGCACGGGGATGGCGGTAACAGTGATCGGCATGGCGGTGCTCCCAAAAACACAAACGCGTGGCGGTGACGATAGTTAAGGACGGCCTTCGCAGGGCAATCGGGTGAATGCAAAAAAAGTAAGAATTTTCTTTTTTCTGAAGAAAAAAAGAAACAAAAAAGACTTTTTTGACGCTGGTTCGGCAAACGCGGTGGCAGAGGTGTCCCAGGCCCAGCATTACAAAAGTCTTTTTGCTTCTTTTTCTTCAGAAAAAGAAGAGTCTTACTTTCACCCGATTGCCCTGACGGCCTTCGCCGTTAATTAAGGACGGCCTTCGCCGTTAATTAAGAACGGCCTTCGCCGTGCACCATGTTGGGCGCCGGGCGAAACATGGTTTAGCGTAGCGCGGATATGATCAGCGAGTCAGCCACCGCCGCTTTTTACAAAACCCCGCGCGGGTTGATCGCGGCGCGTGTGCTGCGCGAACAGATTTTGGCGCTGTGGCCCGATCTTAGCGGTTGCGCCGTGCTGGGGTTGGGCTGGACCGCGCCCTATCTGCGCCTGTGGCGCAACAAGGCCGAACGCGTGATTGAAGCCGTGCCGCACGAGACAGCCAGCGAAACCGGCTGTATTGTCGCCGAAGACCGCCTGCCGTTTCCCGATCTGATGTTTGATCGCATTTTGCTGGTGCACGCGGTGGAACAAGCCGACGTGGCGCCGCGCCTGCTGCGCGAGGTGTGGCGGGTGCTGCGCGATGATGGCCGTTTGCTGGTGCTTACCCCCAACCGGCTGGGCCTGTGGGCGCATGCCGAATCCACGCCTTTCGGCCATGGCCAGCCGTTTTCGCCGGGGCAGATCGACCGGCTGCTGACCCGCGCGGCCTTTCGCACCCGGCGCCAGGCGGCCGCCCTATATACGCCGCCGATGCCGGCCCGGCTGGTGCTGCGCAGCTATCGCGCGTGGGAGGCAGCCGGCGCGCGCCTGGTGCCGCAACTGGCCGGCGTTACCCTGACGGAGGCCGAAAAAGATGCGTTTGCCGCCGTGCCGTTGCGGGCAGGGCAACGCCGCCGCGTTATTTTGCCAGAACCCGCTTGACCCGTTTGTGGTGCAGAGTGTGGTGCGCGCCGGGGGCGCTGATCCTGTTGCTGTGCGCCAGTGGCGTGCCTGCCGATGGCAAGACCAAAGCCAAGCCAGCCCACCCGGCGCACCATACCCAGGCAGCAAACCAGGCGGCAAACCAGGCAGCAAACCAGGCGGCAAACCCGGCGCCACCAAAGGGGGGCGCCGCCAATGTGGCGGCAAGCGGGGCACATCATGCCGCCGCCCGGCAATTGCAGGCCGCCGAGGTTTTGCGCGCAACCCAGCTAAAAGCGGCAACCGATGCCGCCGCCCGCGCCAAAACTGCCGCCGACCAGGCGCAAAAACTGGCGGCGGCCCGCGTGCAAGCCGCCGCCCGCCTGCAGGGCTTAGACAATGATGTGCTCAATGCCGCCGACGATGTGGCGGCAGCCACCGCCCGCCGGGATGCCGCTAGTGCCGCCCTTGCCGCCCGCGCTGCCGATCTGCAAGCGCTGATCCCGGTCATGTTGCGGCTTTCGCGCTTTCCCGCCGAAACCGTGCTGGCAGCCCCGGTGCCGCCAGATCGCGCGCTGCTGGGCTTATTAACCGCGCGGGGACTTGCCGCCGAAATCGCCCGCCAGGCGGTAGGTTTGCAGGCCGCGCGGGCAGATGCGGTGGCCGATGCGGCAGCGGTGAGCCACTACGAAGCAGCCCTAAGCCATGCCCGCGCCCGCCAGCAAACCGCTGCCACAGCACTGGATCAGCACCTAAGCGATGCGCGCGCCGAGCAAGCCGGCGCCGAGGCGGCAGTGCAGGTGGCACGCGATGCGGCAGCAGCGGCCGCCGCGCAAACGGCCACGCTCAAACGCGCCATTGCGGCGATGGAAGCGGCCGACGCCCAAGCGACCGCCCAGGCCGAACGCGATGCGGTTTTAGCCGCCAAGCGCAAACAAATCGAAACTGCCAGTGCTGCGCGCGCCCGCGCAACCGCGCTTTCCCGCCCCGCCGGGCCTGGCCTTACGCGCGCGCCGGCGGCGGGCAAAGCCGGCGGCGGCATCGCGCCGGTTGCCGGCCATATTAGTCTTGCTTTCGGCGCCGCCGGTGATGATGGGCCAACAACCGGCATCACCTACGCAACCGTCCCAGGCGCGGTGGTGCTCAGCCCGTGTGCCGGGCGGGTGGGGTTTGCCGCACCCTTTCGCAGTTATGGCCGACTAGTTATTGTCGAATGCGGCCGCGGTGACGATTTTGTGCTGGCAGGTCTCGACCGCCTCGATGTCGGCGCCGGCCACGCGCTGGCCTTGGGCGATCCGGTTGGCCGCATGGCGCAAACGAACCCCGCCGGGCACGGCAAACCGCCCGCTTTATATGTTGAATTGCGGCGCAATGGGGCAACCGTCGACCCCCGCCCGTTTTTGGCCCGTTAGGGGGGCGGCCGGGGGCTTATTGGCGTGCCGCAAAGAATGGCCTCGCTTTAATGAATTAGTGCTCTCCCCGGCGCACCCTTTGGCGGCTACATAGATCGGCAGGGGCCACTAACGGCGCCACAACCGCAGAAAGAGACCGGGAATGAAGCTTCGTACTGTGCTGATGTTGGGTGGCGCGTTTGTAACCGGCGTGTTTGCCGCCCCGGCCTGGCACCTGGTGGGCCCTAGGCTTGGTTCGGGCGTCGCCCAAGCGCACGCCGAAGCCAGCGCCCCGCCCGAGGATACCTACCATCTGCTGACCCTGTTCGGCGACGTGTTCGAAAAAGTCCGCGCCAATTACGTGGAACCGGTCAAAGACCGCGCGCTGGTCAATAACGCGCTGAACGGTATGCTGTCCGGCCTCGATCCGCATAGTTCATACATGGACAAAAAGCAGTTCACCGATTTCCAGGTGCAGACCAACGGCACCTTTGGCGGCTTGGGGTTGGAAGTGACCCAGGAAAGTGGCGTGGTTAAAGTGATCAGCCCGATCGACGACACCCCGGCCGCCCGGGCTGGCATGAAGGCCGGCGATTTGATCTTGTCGATCGATGGCAAATCGGTTGAAGGCCTCACCCTCAACGAAGCGGTTGATCGCATGCGCGGCGCCCCGGGCAGCAGCATTGGCCTATCGGTGAAGCGCAACGGTATCGATAAACCACTCGATGTGCACATGACCCGCGAAGTGATCCACATTCGCGTCGTGCGCTCCGCCCTGTACAACGATGTTGGTTACATCCGCCTGAGCAGCTTTAACGAAGAATCGGATACCAAGCTGCGTGAAGCGATCGAAAAACTGAAAAAAGATGCCGGATCCAAGCTGCACGGTATCGTGTTTGATCTGCGCAATAACCCCGGCGGCTTGCTTGATCAGGCCGTGGATGTATCAGAAGAATTTATCAGCGCGGGCGAAATTGTTTCTACCCGCGCCCGCCATACCGAAGATAGTCAGCGCTGGAATGCCCATGGTGCCGATAACATTGGCGGCCTGCCGCTGGTGGTGCTGATCAATGGCGGGTCGGCCTCGGCCAGTGAAATTGTCGCCGGCGCCTTGCAAGATCACCGCCGCGCGGTGCTGCTGGGCACCCGCAGCTTTGGCAAGGGATCGGTGCAAACGCTGATCCCGATGGCCGATGACGGCGCCATTCGTATCACCACGGCGCGGTATTATACGCCATCGGGGCGGTCTATCCAGGGGCTTGGCATTACGCCGGATGTAACGGTTGCCGAATCGCGTGAAGATCAGCCGGAATTGCTGCCCGAACGTGAGGCCGATCTGAACAATACGCTGGTGAATAAGGGCGGATCAGGCCCCGCCAATGGACCAGCACCGCGCACCGATCTGCCGGCAATGGCCAAAACCATTCCCGCCAAGCCGCCAGAAAAATGGGCAAAATTTGATCTCGCCAAACCGGAAACCGATTTCCAGTTGCAACAGGCCATCGCCCTGGTGCGTGCCATGCCAAGTGGCGCCACCACCCAGGCCGGCAAGTAAGCCATGCGCCGGCTACGGATCCCAAAGCCGTACCGGCCGCTTGCCTGGTTTTGGGCGGTTGTGCTGGGCAGCAGCGCAATCGGTGCCGGCGTGCTGCAAAGCATGGGGCCAATGGTGCGGGTGGCCAAGTTTGCCGCCGTAACCGTTGGCCCGCCTAAAGCCATAGCGTTGGCGATTAACGCTGCCGATCCTGATTTACAGGTGCAGGATGCCAGCCTGCCCGGCTACACCCTGCCGCGCATTGCGCCCAACGGCCGCCGTGCGGAAACCGCCTATGCGGCACCCGCCGACACCACCGAAACACGGCCGCGCCTGGCCTTGGTGGTGGGCGGGATCGGGCTTGCCCAGGGGCCCAGCGTGGCCGTGCTGCATGATTTGCCGCCTGCCGTGACCATTGCCTTTTCGGCCTATGCGCCAGACAGCATAGCCCAGCCCCTGGCAGCACAGGCACGCGCAGCGGGGCGCGAATGTTTGCTGTCGGTGCCGCTGGAACCGCGTGATTTCCCCCGTGACGATGCCGGCCCCCACACCATGCTGACCGCGTCCGACCCCGCCGATCGCCGCAAAAATCTGCGCTGGGCCCTGTCGCGGCGCAGTGGCTGCATGGGGGCGACCGCCCTTTCAGATGGATTTTCCGGCGCCGGCTACCTGCAAAACGGCGGGCTTTATGGCGCCATGCTGCAAGATATCGGCGCTATGGGTCTGGCCTGGTTCGATCCGCGCCCAGGTGCCGCGGTGCCGGCAGCGGCACCGCCAATGGTACCAGCATCACCAACCGCATCGCGCCGGCTGGCGGATGTGGTGATCGATGCCCCCGATGCGCAAGGCGATCCACCAACCGAGGCAGCAATCGATGCACGCCTCGCCGCCCTGCTCGACCGCGCCCGCCAAACCGGCCACGCCATTGGGGTGATCGGCCGCCCGCTGCCGTTGGTGGTGGACCGCACAGCCGCCTTTGCCGCGGCGCTGGCCGCCAAAGGCGTGGCGCTGATGCCTTTAAGCGCCATGCCCAAAGATCCGGCAAAATCATGACCCACGATTTACCCTACCGCGCCTGCGCCGGCGCCGTTGTGTTCGGCCCGAAATCGCATGTGTTTGTCGGCCGGCGTGCCGATTTGCCCAAAGGCACGCCCGAAGCCTGGCAGTTCCCGCAGGGCGGCATCGATGCCGGCGAAGCCCCGCGCGACACTGTGTTGCGCGAACTGGCCGAAGAAATCGGCACCAACAACGCCGACATCATCGCCGAACACCCCGATTGGCTGCACTACGACCTGCCCGAAGAACTCCGCCGCACCCGCATGGGCAGGCGCTACCGCGGCCAGCGCCAGCGCTGGTTTGCACTAAAGTTTTTGGGCACCGACGCCGATATAAAACTCGACGCCCATCACCCGATCGAATTCGATGCCTGGCGCTGGCTGCCACTGGCCGACGTGCCGGCACTGGTGGTGCCCTTCAAACGCCATATCTACGATACCGTGGCACGTGATTTTGCGCATTTGGTAGGGTAGGAAAGACACTTCTTTTCTGAAGAAAAGAAGCAAAAGACTTTTATGACGCCGGCCCTGAGTTCGCGGTGGCATGGAAGCCCCAGGCCCATATTTACAAAAGTCTTTTTGTTTCTTTTTCTTCAGAAAAAGAAAATCCTTCCCTTACTCTTGCCCCGCCGCACCCCGCTGCCAAAAAAACGTCAATTCATGCTTGTTATGAAATAAATGCATCACCCGCGCGCCGGGAATGGCGGCAAAGGCTTCGGCGGCGTCGTGGTCGGTGGCGCCCTGGAATTTGATGGTGCATAAAATCCGCGCGGCTTTGCCCGAGGCGATCCAGCCTTGCACCAGCGCCAGCAGGCGCTCGGGGTAGGCGATCACGTCGGAAAATAGCCAATCCACTGGCGCCTCGTTGGCCGGGTCCATGGCGAAGGCGCTATCGCGGCGCACGGTCACTTCCGGCAGTTCGGCAACGCGCGGGTCGAGCGCTGCTTTGTCCACGGCCACCACGGATGCACCGGTTTGGGCGATGGCAAAGGTCCAACCGCCGGGGGAGGCGCCAAGGTCGAGGCAGGTCTCACCCGGCCCCGGCCAGGCGCCGATCATCGCCCAGGCTTCCCACAGCTTTAGGTAGGCGCGGCTCGGCGGCCCGGTGCGGTCTTCCTCAAAATGCACCTCACCGTTGATAAACGGGCTGGTTTGGGTGGCGCTGATCAGCAGGCGATCGGGGGCGAGCAGCGTCCAGGCGCCCAAATGCGAGCTCGGCGCCGCCACACAGCGCTTTAACAACCGGGCTTTTAGCGGCGGTAATTTGGCGGTGATCAGGTTCGCCCGGCCGTGAAATTCCGGCACATAGGCGCCCCAGTTGCGCTGGATCGCGCGCATGGCGCGGGCGGCATCCCCAATCGATGCGATGTGCAGTTCCTGCGCGGCGGTCCAGATCGTTTGCGCCCATAACGCCGGCACCGGCGGTTCTGGCGATAGCGCCAGCATATCGTGCCAGTCGCTGATGGTGACACCGCGGCGGGTCAGGTCTTCGGCCAGGGTTTGGGTCAGGCCCTCGGGGGCGAGGTAGGCGGCGCCGATCATATTTGCCTCCAGGCGGTGGCGGCAAGGCCGGCCCAGCCGAGTATGGCCAGCGACCCGCCGATCGGCGCCAGGGGGCTTACGTGAATGCCGGCAAAAGCGTGCAGGGAAATGGCGGCGGCGAACAGAAAAATACCGCTGGCGATGGCACTAGCGGCCCAGTCAATGGCTACGCCCCGGCCGGGGCGTAAGGCGGCAATCGCCAGCAATGCCGGGGCATGTATGAGCAGTAATGTGGCGGCGCTGCGGAGCGCGTCCTGCAGGGCCGGGTCGGGTGGCGATAGTTTGGCGTGGGCGGCCAGTGCGGATAGTGCCACACCGAAACCACCAAAAAGTGAACCTGTTAGAAACCAGATACGCGTCATACTGCGATACTTCCCTAAGTCCTGTCTTGCGGCTAGAATATGTAGTCATGCCACGTGGTGATCTGTTTCCTGAAATCGGCCCGTTCGAGAGCGGTTACCTACCGCTTGCCGACGGTCATGTCATGTACTGGGAACAGGCTGGCAACCCGCGCGGCCGCCCCGTGCTGTTTTTGCACGGCGGGCCAGGGGCCGGGGCCGGGGCGGTGCACCGCCGCTTTTTCGACCCCCACCATTGGCGCATTATTATTTTCGACCAGCGCGGTGCCGGCCGGTCGCGCCCCTTAGGCGGGCTGGATGCCAACACCACCCCGCATCTGGTCGCCGATATCGAGGTGCTGCGCGATTACTTAGATATCGATCGCTGGCTGCTGTTCGGCGGGTCATGGGGATCAACCCTGGCCTTGGCCTATGCCCAGGCCCATTGCGCCCGGGTGATTGGCCTGGTGTTGCGCGGTGTGTTTTTGGGCCGCAAATCCGAGGTTGACTGGTTCTTGCACGGGCTGGCCGCGGTCTTCCCCGAGGCCCACGCGGCCTTCGTTGGCCATCTGGCCCCGGCGGAACGGCGCGATGTGCTGGGCGCCTACTTAATGCGGCTAACCCATACCGACCCCGCCGTACAGATGGCGGCGGCGCGGGCATGGTCGGTTTATGAAGGCACCTGCAGTACGCTGCTGCCCAGCCCCGATACGGTGGCCGCTTTCGCCCAGGATCGCAGCGCCTTGGGCCTTGCGCGGATCGAGGCATTTTATTTCGCCAATGATTTGTTTTTGCCGCAAGGCGGCCTGTTGGCCCATATGGAGGCAATCGCCGGCGTGCGTGGCGAGATCGTGCAGGGGCGCTATGATATGATCTGCCCACCGGTCAGCGCCTTCGACCTCGCCGCCCACTGGCCGGCGGCGCGGCTGACCATAGTGCCCGATGCCGGGCATTCGGCGCTGGAAGGCGGGGTGCGCCGCGCCCTGGTGGCGGCAGTGGAGCGTTTTCGCACCACCAAGTGATCGTGCCGCAAGGGGCCGTGCTGCGCTGGTTTGCGCATTTTGCACGGCCGGTATCACCACATCGTGTTGCAATCAAGGGTTGTTGGGCGGCACGCTATAAAATCTGAACCCCAGCGTACTTGCCGCGTTCAGCAAGGCCGGGCTTGCCGGCAGGATGCGAAATATCGGCCTGGATGGCGGCCTGTTGGCGCCAGACATAAATTATCAGCACACGGCATGCGTGCAACCATAATTTTAGTATCACCGTAAGTTGTATTTTGGTGTGAAATCGTAAGATTTTTTTATGTTCAACATATGTATTAATGAAATACACACTGACTATTATGTTTGCTGCCTGTAGGCGGTGTCGTGGCGACGCGCCTGATCAGCAAACACTGAGGACCGAATGAGCAGTATTTCCTGGAAAATACCGGCAAGTGGCACGTGGTCGCTTGCCACCAATTGGGCCAGCACTGCGGTGCCGGGGGCCGCCGATGCGGCGGTGATCGCGGGTAACGGCAGTGCGGCGGGCTACGCCGTTACGATCGATGCGCCGGCGGCGCTAGCCGGGCTTACGCTTGCCGATAGCAGTGCCACACTGGCTGTTGGCGGCGTGCTCAGCGTTGCCGGCACCATTGCGCTTGGCGCCGGCACGCTGGCGTTAACCAGCAGCTTATCCGGCGGCACCCTGGCGCAGACCGGCGGTCATTTCACCTCATTTGGTGGCACGCTGAGCCATGTTACCGTGCAGGGAACTTTGTCGCTCGCGGCGGATCGCCTGCAATCGTTGCATATTGCTGGCGGAATTACCTTTGCCAGCAATGCCGTGCTCAATGATGGTATCGCCCTGCTGCTGGATGATGCCAAAACAAATTTTGATAACGTTACGGTAAACTTTACCGGCGGCCTGGGCATTGGCATTACTGGAACCGGCACCCAAGCGCTGGTCCTGGGGCCGCAATTTATTAGTAACGATGTTGCCGGCGGCACGATCAGTGTTGTGGCGGGTGTCACCAACGCCGGCACCATACTGGCGGCAAAATCCGGCAGTAACTTCGCCATCAACACCAAAGTCTTTACTAATTCCGGCACGGTTGCAGTCAGCAACGGCGATAAATTTTATATCGGCGGCCATGATGACCTGTTAACGAGCGGCAAAATTGTCAACACCGGCAGCATCAGCGCCACCGGTAGTGCAACGCTGCTGGTGCTCGATGCTAATGCAACATCACAATTTGGCCGGGTTGCGGTATCCAATGGTGCCACCCTGGAACTGATTGGCGGCAGCACCTACAGAAATAGCGGCACCAATCGCTTTTCTATTCCCGGCAGTCTTACCTATGCCGGCGGCGTGCTCGCCCTGGGCGGCACGCTCACCAATAGCGGCACCATCGTTACTAGTGCGGCAGTCACCGGGGTGATCGATCAGGCGGGGGCTACCGGCGTTGCGATCACCGGCGGCACGGTGGTCGATGCCGCCGGCTTGCTGCGCGTGGCGTCCCTGCGTGACGTCACGTACCGCGGCACGTTGAACGCGGCTTTAGATTTTTCGAGCGCGATCAGCCTGCTGGGCACAACAACCCTGACCGACACCACCGGCACCGGCGCCGGTGCTCTGGTCATTTCCGGCGTGCTGGCCACTGTTTTGCTCGATGGCAGCGCGGCCTTTCCGTATGGCGGGCGTATTTCGTTTGCCGGTGCCTATGAAACCCTCAGCCTCACCGGCACAACGCTGGATAATGTGCAAATTGCCATTGGCACTGGCGCGCAGAGCGTGGAAATCAACGGCGGCACACTTGCCCATGATCTCACCTTGGGCAGCCGAACGCTGATTGCCGATTATGGTGGGAATCACACCTTCGCGATCGGTACAGTTGCGATCAAAGGTAAGGGCGGCGGTAGTCTCACCAATAATGGCACGATCATCGCCGCATCAGCGGCCAATACGATGACCCTGCTTGCCGAAGGCAGCTTCACCAATACCGGCACAATTGCGATCAGCAACGGCGAAACCCTTAAAATTATGCCGCATGGTGCGTTTACCAATACCGGGGTGATTAGCGTTACTGGTACCGGATCGGTGCTGGCGCTCGATCCCGGCAGTTTCGCGCCCGGGAATGCGATTAGCATTACAAATGGCGCGGAGCTGGATATTTTTGTCGGCAACAAGGCCGGCGCCTATCAGAACAGTGGCATCAATACGCTGAGCGTTGCCGGTGCGATCAGCAATGCCGGCGGAACCGTGGCGCTCGGCGGCACCATCACTAATACCGGAACGTTGATCACCAGTGCGGCGCTGATCGGCGCCAGCGCCAGTGTTGTCGGTGGCACGGTGATCGATGCCAGCGGGCGGTTTGCGGTTGGTGGCGACCTCACCAACGTCACTTATCGCGGCGCCATCAACCTCACCAGCTTGAACGACACGCTTAGCCTGCATGGCACCGATACCTTTGCCGGTGCCGTAGGTGGCACTCCAGGGGTAATTAACATCACCGGCGTATTTTCGGCGCTGAGTGTCGCTGGCGGCAGTGTCATCAACTTGGGCACCGCGGCACCAGGTGGTGCTGGCACGATCAATTTAACCGGCACCAACGCTGTGTTGAACGTAAAAGCGGCGACCGTTGCCAGCACAACCGTGCTCGATAATGCCGTGATAAACTTCGGATCATCTGCTGGTGGCGCTGCAAGTTTGGCGATTAGCGCGCGTAGCAACCTGACCTTAGGCAAGCACCTCAATCTGGCCGAACAAGCCGCCGGCGCCAATGGCGCTATCCTGTTCTTTGCCGGTACTGGCTGTAATTTTGTCAATAACGGCACGATATCGCTAAGCGGTAATGCCAGCACGCTCACCGCGCGGGCGTTTTTTCAAACCAACACCAGCTATGGGCTACTGAGCAATGCAGGCACCATCGCGATTAGCAATGCCGCCACCTTTGCCGTGACCACAGCAAATTTTTCCAGTGCGGGGCTGGTGAACATCAGTGGCAGCCAGTCGGCGCTGGACCTGCGTGCGGCCATTGGGTTTAAAAATCTGGCGGCCAGCACGCTCACCGGTGGCACGTACGCACTAAGTGCCGGCGGCGTACTGCAGTTGCAAACCGGCACGCATATCGCAACCCTTGCCGCCGACATCACACTCAATGGCGCCGGCACCGCGGTGCAGGCGCAAACCAGTGCCAGCAGCACAAGCCAGGTAACGCTGGAAACAACGCTGGCCTCGATCAGCGCCAAGGGGGCGCTGCGGGTGCTGGGCGGGCGCGGTTACACGGCAACAACGGCCATTGCCAATAGCGGCATCGTGCAGCTTGGCGGTGGTGTTTTCGCAACCGGTGCAGTGTCAGTGGCGGCAACAGGCGTGGTGCTAGGCTATGGCCGGGTGACCGGCGCTATTGCCGATGGCGGGCGGATCGAAGCGCAGGGCGGCACGCTGGTGATCGCCCAAAGCATTGGCGGGGCAGGGATGTTACAAATTGATAGCGGTGCCACACTGGTTTTGGCCGGCAGCGCGGCTAGCGGGCTAAGCGTTGCCTTCACCGGCACCGGCGATACCCTAAAATTGGATCAGGCGGCCGGGTTTGCTGCCAAAATAAGCGGTTTTGCTGCCACCGACAGGCTCGACCTGTCCGGTATCACCGCCACATCGGCCAGCGTCACGGGCACGCTGCTTACGATAAGTGAAAGCAATGGATCCAGCCTTACCCTTACCCTGGCAGCACCGTTAAGCGGCGTGTCGCTGGCGGTCAGCGGCGATGGCGCCGGCGGCAGTTTTATTACCGCCAATACCGCCGCCATGCGTTTTGTTGCCGGCACCACCGCACTGGCTACCGTTTTGGCGCAACCCAGCCTGGGTGATCTTGCCGCCACGTTGCCGGTGATTGGCCACGTGCATGATGTGGCGGTTCATCCCACCGGCGTTATCACCGCAGGCTTGCTACACGCGCCGGGCTACGACCCCGTTGGGCTTTATAGCGTCCACCAGCACGACAGTTTTTACCCGGTCTTGCACACACTGCACGCGGGCTAAACGAACCGCAGGGTAACCACGGGGAACCCGTCAAACGCTGTGCTGATGGGTTCGCCAATGCCGGCTGCGGTTTTGCCGGTCCATGATCCGCAGGTAACAATCTGGCCTGCGCGCAAGCCGCCCCATGGCACCGCGCCGTCATTAGCTAAAAACATCACCAGGCGGATCATATCCCCCGCCGGGTTGCCGGTGGCGAGCTTGTAGCTGTCGCCCACGGTTTGGCGCACAGTTACGTGACTAAAATCAATTTGGTGCCAACCCGGCAGAGGTGGGCCCAGGATGTACGCACCGTTTTGAATGCTGTCGGCCAGCATGGATATCGCATCAATGGATGCGGGGTCGCGAAAGCGCGATTGCAGTATTTCGATGCCGGCGTGGCAACTGGCAATGGCGGTAAGAATGTCGTCGCGCGTGTAAAGTGCATCGCGCGGCGGCAGATCGGTGCCCAGGCAAAAGGCGATTTCAGATTCAATTTCGCGCTGGGTAAAATCTGCGGCCGGCACTGTCGCCGCGGGGTGCCGCACCAGTGATGCGGCCAACAGCGGGGCGCAGGATGGCGGCGCATCTGGCCCAGCGGCGCCCACCTTGAAGCCGCCGATAGTGCCCAGGTTTGCAACAATCTCGCGTTGAATGGCGTAAGCATCAGCCTCGGTTCGCGGGCGCAGATCGTCGGGCAGGGCATCGATTGGCCCGGTTTGGCGCGCCGCCACTAGCAGGGCTGCCGCTTGCGATATGGCAGATAATCGTGCCGGTGCGGCAGTTGGGTGCATTCCCTGTGTCATTGTTTTTTCATAGCCTTATCATTCTTGTGTGCCGCCCGGCCCGGCCCGACTCTTGGGGCTTGGGCTTGGGGCTTGGGCCGGTGCGCTAAGCTTTTTGAGGGTACTCATGGCCAAAACCACACCAGCGGCAAAGACCGCTAGAAGCAAGGCTAAACCCAATCTTGCGGCCGAGGCAAAGCCCGATAAAGCAAAACCCATTAAAGCAAAATCGCGGCGATCGGCGGCGGCACCGGCCCCTGTGGCGGCGTTATCCGAACGCACCCGGCGGCAAAGTGCGTGTCGCCGGATCGCGTTTTAAGGCAAGCGCCATCACGTCTTTGGCCAAAGGGGCGGCAACATCAGCGCCGGCATTGCCGTGTTCCACCACCACCGCCACGGCATAGCGCGGCGCATCGTAAGGGGCAAAACACACAAACAGCGCGTGCGGGCGAAATTCCCAGGGCAGGCGGGCCGAATTAAATTGCCCGTGTTCACGTGCCCAGCGCGATACCCGGCGCACCTGGCTTGATCCGGTTTTACCGGCCAGCAGCACCGATGCCATGCGCGCTTTGGGTGCCGTGCCACCCACCTCGTTCACCACCGCAAACATGCCGCCGCGCACCGCTTGTAAATCGGCTTCCGGTATCACCAAGGCTGCCACATCCTCGGGCCGCACACCCAGCTGCATATCGCCGCCGATCATGCGTGTTACATGCGGTTTTACCGCGCGGCCGGTAGCAATGCGCGCGGTATAAGTGGCCAACTGCAAGGGCGTCGCCAGCACATAACCCTGGCCAATACCGCTCACAATTGAATCGCCCACGCCCCATTTATGCCCGCGGCGCGCGCGCCAGGCCGGGGTCGGGATCAGGCCGTTGCGGGCACCGGGCAGATCAATGCCGCAATCCACCCCCATGCCCAATTCGCCCGCCACCGCCGCAATAGTTTCGGGTCCAGCACGGCGCGCCACTTCATAAAAAAACACATCGCACGAATGTTTCAGCGCACCGTGCAGATCAAGCGCCCCGTGGCCAGATTTTTTCCAGCAGTGAAACCGCGTATCGCCAAGATCGAGATGCCCTGGGCAGTTGATCCGGTCGCCTGCGGTAATCACGCCCGCCCGCAATCCGGCAAGCCCCACCGCCATTTTAAATGTTGATCCCGGCGGGTACACCCCGGCGGTTGCTTTGTTAATCAGCGGCGTGCGGCGATTGCTGGTCCATTCCGCCCATTGGCTTTGCGAAATGCCGCTATCAAACAGGGCGGGATCAAAACTCGGTGTGGTGGTCATCGCCAGCACTTCGCCATTGGTGCAATCCAGCACCACGGCACAGGCGGTTTCATCGCCCAAACGGGCCAGCACATCACGCTGTAATTGGCTATCGATGGTCAGCCCGACGCTATCACCGGCCACCCCTTCGCTGCGTTCCAGCTCGCGCACGGCGCGGCCGACGGCGTTCACCTCCACCTGCACTTCACCGGCGTCCCCACGCAAAGCCTCTTCGTGAAATTGCTCGACCCCGGCACGGCCAATACGCACACCAGGCAGTGCCAGCACGGGATCATCACCCACATCATCTTCACTCGGCGGGGCGACATAGCCCACCACATGGGCCAAATCGGGCCCCAGCGGATATTGCCGCGTGGTGCCGACATCAACGATAATACCGGGCAGATCGGGGGCGGCCACTTCGATGCGGGCCATTTCTTCCCAGCTTAAAAATTCGCGCACGGTGACCGGAATAAATTTACGTGACCGCCCAGCTTGCAGCAGAATCCGCGCAAGTTCTCTGGGCTCGAGCGGCACGATTTTGCTGAAGGCTTGCAGCGTGAGCGCGGGATCGGTGGTTTGATCGGCCAGCAGCAACACCCGCCAATTGAGCTTGTTGCCGGCCAGGGTCACGCCAAACCGATCCAGAATCGGCCCGCGCGGCGCCGCGATCAGCCGCGCACTCACCCGATTGTTTTCGGCCAAAGTCGCGTATTTGGCGCCATCGCGCACCTGCACCTGGTAAAGCTTGGCGGCCAAAAACCCCAGCACCCCGGTTTGGGCGGCCATCATCACCAGCGCCCGGCGGGTAAAAATAGACGTGCGTTCCCCATCACGTTTCATCGGCGCACGCGGCGGCGGCCCCCCAGCCCCAGGGCAATCGGGTGAAAGTAAGAGCTTTCTTTTTGACTTCCGAAAAAAGAAACAAAAAAGACGTTTTTACGCTGGTTCGGCGAACGCGGTGGCAGGGTTGCCCCGGTCCCCGCATAATAAAAGTCTTTTTGCTTCTTTTTCTTCAGAAAAAGAAGTGTCTTACTTTCTTCTGATTGCCCTTCCCCAAAACCCACCATCAAGCCCGCTCAGGTGCTGCAAGCCCGCGATGGGCCCGGGTCAGCACCACGGCCAGCAGCGGATAAACCCCCACCGCCACGGCAAAGCCAAACACCGCCGGTGCCGGCGAAAACAGCCGCCAGGTCAGCGCGGTCACAATCACGTAGTTCAGCAAGCCAGCGCCCGCGGCGATGGCGATAAACACCAGCCAGACGAACAAAAACCCCTCGCGCGCCAGGGTGAAGCGGGCGCGCAAAGCGGTTGCGTGGGCAATCAGTAATATCAAGCTGGTGCCGCCGATCGGCGCCCCGGTGAGCAGATCGAGCAGCAGCCCGAGCAGAAACACAATCGGCGCCGGCATCGAACTGGGGCGGAACACCGACCAGAAATACACCGCCCCGAGGGCAAAGCCGCTTTGCAACTGGGGCTGGCCAGGCAGGCCGAACGGCGCCGATAGGGCGATCATCACCAGCGTGCTGCTCAGCACCGGAAACAGATAGCGCGCGGTCACATCCAAATGGTGGGTGAGGCTTAGTCTCGGGCGAATGCCCGGTCTTTTATCGCTCATGGCGAATGCCCGGTCTTTTATCGCTCATGGCGAATGCCCGGTATCCTGTCACTCATGGCGCGCGGGCGTTAGGCTTTGGCGCTGCGTCCATGCTGGCCGATGGGATCACGGTTTGCAGCCGGCCGGGCGCTTCGGGCGGGGTAATCCCGTCCAGCCCATAGTCAAATATGCGCAAAATCCCCAGCCGGTCGAGGTCGGCAGCGGGGGTTACTTCAGGGGTGCCATTGGCGTTCCAGCGCACCGTGCCCACCGGCAACCCAGCGGGAAAGGCATTGGCCTCCGCCGTGGTCAGCACGCGCTCGCCTTCCTCGGGTCGCACCCCTTCGGGCAAAAACATCAGCCGCGGCCAGGCGGTGTTGGCGCCGGCCAGAATCGCCCGGCCGCGGCTATGTTCCAGCATCACCGGGATGCGGCTATTAATATCGGTAATCAGCAGCACGCGGGCGCTGCGATTGCCCACTTCGGTCACCCGCCCAACAATACCGTTGCCATCCAGCGCCACCTGATGCTTGCGCACACTGTGGTTGGGGCCAACCGACACCAGCACCGATCGCGCATAAACCCCGCCCGCGTCCGCCACAACGCGCGCGGTAACGAAGGCAAGGCCGGGGTCGGGTAGCCAGTGCAGATTGGCTTTTAGCTCGGCATTTTCAGAATCCAACGCCATGGCGATGTCGTACCAGCGCCGCAGCCGGTCATTTTCCTTGCTCAGCTGCACATTTTCGCGGTGCAGCGCGCGCCATGATGCCATGTTGGTGGCAAGCGCGCGCGCGGCGGTCAGCGGTGTGGCCAGGGCTGCATAGATCGGTGCCAGCGCATCGGCAGTGGACATACGTGCGCGTTCGCCCGCCACCGGCTGGGCGCGGCCGAGCAGCAGCAGCCCAAGGGAGGCCACGATCAGCAGGGGAAGGGCGAGCCGCGCCAGGGCTTGGCGGGCCTGGATGGACAGGCGAATCACCACGCGAGGTTAGCGCAAAGCGGCGGGCGGTGACACCGGCCACGGTGGGGTGCGGGGAATAAATTGTGCGGCGGGTTCGTCCTTACCTGCAGTGGATAGTGCGGCGCCCCCCGGCGCGGCTATCCGCGCCTTTTTCCCGATGCAACTTTCTGGCAGGTGACACAACATGGCACGATCTTTTGGCGCAGTCTCAGTCCCCGCCCTGTTGGCTGGGCTGTTCATCACGTCCACCGCCGGTGCCCTTGGCACGGCCAAGCAAACCAATCTCACGTCGGATGGCAGCGTCACTGCCGCCTTCACCGATACCAATCTGGTCAACCCCTGGGGGGTGGCTTTTGCCAGCACCGGGCCGTGGTGGGTGTCGGATAACCATACCGGGGTAACCACGGTATATGATGGCACCGGCGCCAAATACCCCAGCGGCTCGCCGCTGGTCGTGACCATCCCGGCGCCCGCAGGCGTTACCGGGCCATCATCACCCACCGGGCAAATTTACAACGCAACCTCCGGATTTGCGGTCACCAAAGCTGGTAAAACCGGCGCGCCGCTCTTTGTGTTCGTCACCGAAGACGGCACCATTTCCGGCTGGGCGCCGAGCGTTGATTTCGGCCACGCGGTGATCGCCGTAGACAAATCAGCCAGCGGTGCGGTGTATAAAGGCATCGCCCAAGTCAGCAGCACAGCTGGCACGGCATTGATGGTGACCAATTTCCATTCTGGCATGGTCGAAATTTACGATAGCAAATACAAGCTGACCGGCCAATTTCGCGATACCGGTACAGCCACTGTGCCGGCCATCCCGGCAAACTATTCGCCATATAATGTGGCAGCCTTAAACGGCCATATTTATGTCACCTACGCCAAAGCCGACAAACTAAAACACGATAACGTCGGCGGCGCCGGTTTTGGCTACGTCGATGAAGTCACCGCCGCCGGGGCGCTGGTGCGGCGCATTGCCAGCAACGGCAAGCTCAACGGGCCATGGGGTTTGGCGATAGCACCTGCCACATTCGGGCATCTGGCAGGATCGCTGCTGGTCGGTAATTTTAGCAGTGGCAAAATCAGCGCCTACCGTTTGCGCGATGGGCTGTTCTTAAGCGAACTCCATGCCGCCACCGGCGGTTCTGTGCGTATCGATGGTTTATGGGCGCTGTCGCCTGGCAATGGCGGGCTGGCCGGGGACCCTAACAAAATCTACTTTACCGCCGGCCCGGTCGGCGAAACCCATGGGGTATTCGGCAATCTGACGTTTACCCCGTGATCGCCGGCCTGCCGGGTGCCGTTTTCGGTGCCCGGCAGGCAGCGGTTAAATGATGGTGCAATGGTAATGGTGTGGCGTTTGGTGTGACTAAAACCACGGATGCGTGGGTGGGGCCGGCGCTGATTGGCGAATTGCCAGGCTTGCGGCGCTATGCCCGCGGCTTGGCGGGTAGCCTCGCCGCGGCCGACGACCTAGTGCAGGACACGCTTGAACGTGCATTGCGAAATCTAGCAAGTTTGGATCAACGTGATCGGCTGGGCGGCTGGATGCGAACCATTTTGTACCGCTGTTTTCTCGATGATGTGCGTAGGCGTCGTGGCATTGGCGCAACCGTTGATGTGGCCGATCTGGACAATGATCTGGCCCTGAGTACCCCCGCCGCTGACCACAGCGACCGATTAGATTTCTTGCGCGCCTTGCAGGGTGTTTCGGTCGAACACCGGCAGATTTTGTTGATGATAGGGGTTGAAGGATTGAGCTACCGGGAGGCCGCGGACGAGCTAAACATGCCGATCGGCACAGTGATGTCGCGCCTAGCCCGCGCGCGCGCCCATTTGCGGGCGGTATTAAGTGATGGTTTACACAACGGCAGCGGCGCGCGAACGGCCACTGTGGTTGATCTGAAAACAAGGCAAGGGTTATGAGTATCTTTAATGCCGGTGCTAACGGTTTGGATGATACCGATCTGCACGCCTTCATCGATGGCGAGCTGCCACCTGCGCGTATGGCGGAAATTGCCGCCCTGATCACCGCAGACCCCACCCTCGCCGCACGGGTTGATGCGTTTCGTGCCGATAAATTGATGCTGGCCGCATTGTTTGCGCCAGTTGCGCACGCGCCCGTGCCGGCGGCCTGGATCGCAACAATTGAAACCGCCACAAGCCCACGGGCGATATCGCCGTGGCGCCGTATATCACCCCAGGTGTTGGCACTGGCCGCGATGTTGGTCATAGCCTTACTCAGTGGCATGTATATCGGTGGCCATATCGGCGGTGATCCTGCGTTAGATGCGGCGTTCGCGGCCCGCGATACCAGCAGTGCAGCACTAGAAAGTTTCGCCGGCAACGATTTGGCGATGAAGGCCGCGGCACACAAAGCGGGCCTCGCCGCAACCCCGCACGCGCCCAATCTAGCCCGCTTTGGCTACCGGCTGGCATCGGTGGATCGCTACCCGCATGCGCTGTCGCTGCGCTATGTCCGCGCCGAAGGTGCGCCGTTGACCATTTACCTGCGCGCATCACCGGGGGAGGCACGGTTTGATATTTTATTACGCGATGGTTTGCGTGTGTGTATTTGGCAAGATGATGTGGTGTCAGCCGTGATGGTGGGCAAAATGTCGGCCGGTGAGATGATGCGGCTGGCCAGCGCTGCGTACAGCTCGCTTAATCTGTAGGGCAAACCTAGCGGGTTGAATCTGCGGCAAGGGCGGTTGGTGAAAACATCTCGGCGGTGTGCGGCGCCGTTACCCGATAAGGGGCGGCCGAATCGTTGAACGCAAAATCGTAGGCATAACCACCCAAAACTAGATCATAAACAAACTGCGCGCCAATAATAACGGCCGGCACATCGGCCATCACATACGGCACGGCATGGCCAAACTTCCACAAACGGCCGTCCTCGTCCCATTCCTCGGTGTACATCGCAAGCCAGGTATCTTCATCAAGATACAACCGCCGGCGTGGTGCCACATGGTGCTGGCCGGGGGCAAGCGTGCCTTCAACCACCCAAACGCGATGCCGTTCATAGCGCAAATGGCTTTGGTTGGCATGGTGCGGGCCGGTCAGTGCCGCCGCTGACTGCAAATAGGCGCCATTTTCGTTGTAGGGCACATACATCTCGCGCTTGCCCAGCAGTTTGAAAACATAGCGATCGGGGCCGCCAAAAAACAGATAATATTCGTCGAGCGCCTGAAACCCCGATGCATCGGGATCTGGCGTATCGTAGGCCAGCGAGGGCGCTTTACGCATACGGTGTTCGCCGGGCAGATAGCGCCACGCTACATAGTGATCGCGCGCAGTGTTAATCGGCTGCCAGGCAATATAGGCTTCCCCCAGGCGCGCAGGTGGTGCCAGTTGTTCGCGGCGGGTTTTGAAATAATAGGCACCCATACTCGCGGCTGTGGCACCGGGATAATAGTACGGAAAATCGGTGGTTTCGCGGTATTCTGCGGTGCGTTCCACGCTGCCATCTCCCGGTGCCACATAGGTGCTCACCGTCACCTCGCGCGCCGCCCCCCAAAAAGCCAGCAAATGGTTCCACACGGCCTGCGTGCCATCGGTGGGGATAGGAAACGGAATGCCACCGATGGCACCGGCAACGCCCGCGCCAATACCATCTGGGCTGGCGTGGGCGTGGGTAGCGTTTTGCGCAATCGCTGCGTAAATTTCCGGCGGTAGCGATGCGGTGCGATGCGATGGATAAATATCCATGGTATAATCAGGGTATTTTTTGAATAGCGCGCGTGCGCCGGCGGGTAAATTGGCGGCATACTGATTGGCGTTTTGCGCGGTAATGGTGGCGATTTTTGCCTCCCAGCCGAACAGATCAGGGCGGCGCGCACCAGCGGCGATCGGTGTTTTTGGGGCACCACCTGTCCAGGCCGGAATGGTGCCGGCCACATTACCTGCACGCTCGGCCCCCACCGGGGTGAAACCGGTGCTGAGCAAATCGGCGGCTGTCGAATCGCTTGCGGCCCATGCCGGGGCCATTGGCGCCAGGGCCACCAGCACCACCCAGATATAGCCCTGCCGCACTAACCCGGTGTTCAAAATAACCCGCATGCTGCCCTGTATCCCCGGTTGTCTCGGTTTGCCGTCGCGCCGCCTAGAGGCTGCCGCACCGCCGCAGTTCATGCTAGACCGGTTTCTCAGGCTAGAAATAGGGATGTGCCAACCATGATGGCTGGCGACTGGTGGCAAGCCCGGGCACTTGTGGCGTATTTGGTGTTGGCGCTGGGCTGTGCGTGGCCGGTGTCGGCGCGTGCGTGGCAAGCAACGCTTGCCGATGGTGCGCGTGTGTCAGTGGATGCAACCCTGCGCCAATCGCTGGATTTTCGCCTGGTGCCGGCGAGTGCCCCCTACTTGGCTGATATCAACGCCGATGATGGCGATCGCGCCTTTGATCCCGGCCTGGTATCAGCGCGCCTGTCTGCGCGTGCCGGGGTCAGTGTCGATCAGGGCGATGCCGGCCTGCGCATAAGTGCTGATGGCTGGTACGATCCAGTGTACCGCGCGCGCACCGCCAACCGATCGACCGCAACGTTCAACCCGCTATCGGTGTCACCCGATGCGTTCACCGCCGACACACGCCGGCAGGAAGGGGAAGATATCGATCTGCGGGATGCCAATGTGCATGATCGGTTTGATCTGGCCGGACGATCGCTGACGTTACGCATTGGCCGCCAAAATATCATCTGGGGTGAGAGTTTATTCTTTGCTGAAAACGGCATAGCGGCCGGCCAGGCGCCAATTGATAGCAACGCCGCAGCCCGTGAACGATTGGCCTATTCAAAAGATTTTTTTCTACCCGTCGGCCAGGCCTCGGCCGATTGGCGGCTGACCGACACAATTGATGTCACCGCCTACTGGCAATTCGAATGGCGCCACGATCGCATGCCGGCGGTGGGTAGTTATTTTAGCACCAATGATACGCTGGATGTTGGTGGCGAACGGCTACGGTATGGGCCGTACTACGCGATTAGGCGCGGTGCCGATCGCACGCCAAACACGCCCGACCAGGGCGGCGTTGCGTGTCGCTACACAACCGACCAGATAAATTTGGGTTTTTATGCGCTGCGCTACGATGCCAAATCGCCAACCCTGGTGATCAGCTACCCCGGTTATAAACAGGCCCCGTTTTATTATGCCGATTACCCAACCGGCATCGATCTGTATGGCGCAAGCCTGGGTTTTTATGCCGGCGATACCAGCATCGGTGCGGAAATTTCTCTGCGGCAGCATATGCCTTTGGTTACGTACGGCGCCGGTATTGCGCGTGGCACAACACTGCATGGGGTGCTCTCGGCCACCGCCACCCTGCCGCCAAACCGGTTTTGGGATGGGGCGCTACTGCAGGGCGAATTTTCGGCAAATAAGCGTGTGTCGGTGGATACCGGGGCCGCGTTTCTTGCCCCTTATCGCACTCAGTTTGCCGCCGGCATGCGTGCGGTGTTCACGCCACAGTATTTTCAAGCTCTGCCAGGGTTGGACGTAACCGTGCCCATCGGTATCGGCAGCGGCTTGGGTGGATCATCAAGCATCAATGCCGAGCAATATGGTGGCGGTGGTGATGTTACCCTGGGTGTAAGTGGCGTTTATCATGCGGCATGGACCGCATCTTTACTGGGCACGTATTTTTTTGGTGGTGCGTATAATCAACCGCTGGGCGATCGGCATTTTGTCTCGCTTACCCTCAGCCGAAGTTTTTAGCCGCGCACCTGCGCGTTGGCCGGGTCGTAAAACGGGGCAAGCGACACGCTCGCCGCAAAGCGCGTGCCAGCAATATCAATTTCGTAGTCACCCGCCAGCACATAGGCTTTATCAACGCCAGCGGCATTACGCACATAGCCATACCCAATCATCGCGCCAACGGTGTGGCCAAACCCACCCGAGGCCAGCCAGCCGACGCGGGCACCATGACGATAAATAGTTTCACGGCCGAGCAAAACGGCATCGGCGTCGTGCACCACAAACCCTGCCAGCAGGCGGGGTAACGGTTTTTCCCGGGCTGCCAGCAGTGCCGCACGGCCACAAAAATCTTTACCGGTTTTCCACTTGACGGCAAAATCCAAGCCCGCCATCGCCGGGGTGTGATCAGGGCCAAGTTCGGCGCCCCACGCACGATAACCCTTTTCCAGGCGCAAACTTTCCATGGCGCGATAGCCCGCATCCCGTAAGCCGTAGGGCTGGCCTGCATCGTGCAGCGCATGATAAACACCAAGCGCTGATTCCACCGGGATATGCAGCTCGTACCCCAACTCACCCACATAGGTCAGGCGAATGGCCAGCACCGCTGCTCCTGCGATAAAAACCTCGCGTGCATGCGAAAATGGCAGCGCGGCATTAGAAACATCCGCACCACTAACGGCCGCCAAAATATCGCGTGCACGCGGCCCCATCAGCGACAGCACCGCACTGCCTGATGTCACGTCGATCAGTTTGGCATCAAGATGCGCCGGAATATGCCGGGCGATCCAATCAAAATCATGGGTGGCAAAGCCGGTGCCAGTCACGATCCAATAGCGGTCATCGCCCAGGCGAGTCACGGTTAAATCGCATTCAATGCCACCCTGTTCGTTTAGCATTTGGGTGTACACCGTGCGGCCAGTTGGCACCGCGACAGAATTGGCGCAAATCCACGACAACGCCGCCTCAGCATCGCGCCCGGCACACAAAAATTTAGCGAAACTGGTCTGGTCGAACAGCACGCAAGCCTCGCGGCAGGCTTGGTGTTCGCGCGCCACCGCCGCAAACCAGCCCGGCCGGGTAAACGAATACACATCTTGCGCAAGTTCACCGCTTGCCAGATCGGCAAATACATTCGGCCGTTCCCAACCCAGCTTCTCGCCAAACACAGCGCCTTTAGCCCGCAGCGTGTCATATAGCGGCGATTTGCGCACACCGCGCACCGAGGCAAATTCTTCCGCCGGCCAGCCAATGCTGTAGTGCCGTGCGTAGGCTTCCATAGTGCGGGTTTTAACATAGGCCGGGTCGCGATGCGGGCGGCCAAAGCGGCGCGGGTCCACCGCCCAAAGATCATAAGGCGCGTGGCCCACCGCCACCCATTCGGCCAGCGCCATGCCGGCACCACCGGCGGAGGCGATGCCGAACGCGTTAAAGCCGCAGCCTAAATATAGGTTTTTGCATTCCGGCGATTCGCCCAGAATAAAATTGCCATCAGGCGTAAAACTCTCAAGCCCATTGATCATTTGCTTGATGCCAACATCGGCCAACCCCGGCACGCGGGCCAGCGCCTGTTCCATCAATGGTGAAAAATGATCCCAGTTTTCATCCAGCAGCCGAAAGGCAAAATCATCGGGCACGGTGGCCGCCGTCCATGGCAGTGGGTTGGGTTCATACCCGCCAAGTACTAAACCGCCGACTTCTTCTTTATAGTAAATCAAACGATCGGGGTCGCGCATGGTCGGCAAACCTGGTGTTACGCCCGCCATTTTTTCAGTAATGATATACTGGTGCTGAATAGCCGCCAGCGGCACGCATACGCCGGCATGGGCGGCAAGGGTGGGGGTCCACAATCCGCCGCACAGCACAAGCTTTTCGCAAACTATGCGATGTTCGCCAACGATCACACCACGGATCTGTCCCTGGTCAACAATCAAATCATCCACGGCGGTATTTTCGCGCAACATTGCCCCATGCGCGCGTGCCCCGCGCGCCAGGGATGCGGTAATATCGGAAGGGTTCGCCTGCCCATCGGTGGGCAAAAACGCTGCCCCCACCAGATCATCGGCCTGCATAATTGGCCACAACGCCAGCGCCTCGGCCGGCGACAAAAGCTGCATATCCAGGCCAAAGCTTGCCGCAGTCGTGGCTAAACGTTTAAGTTCTATCCAGCGATTTTCATTACACGCTAAGCGTAATCCGCCGGTTTGCTTCCACCCGGTGGCCAGTCCGGTTTCTGCTTCCAGCGATTTATACAATGCCACCGAATGGCCTAGCAGGCGGGTGATATTGGCATTGCTGCGCAGTTGGCCAACCAGCCCCGCGGCATGCCAAGTAGACCCCGCACTCAGCTGGTGGCGTTCCAGCAGCAGCACCTCCTTGCCCAGTTTCGCCAAATGGTAGGCGGTGGAACAGCCAATGATGCCGCCACCAACAATGATAATCTTGGCGGATGTGGGAAGATCAACGCTCATAAATGCTCCTGCACGCGGGCAAAATCGGTATCGAATACCGCAAGATTGGTTTGGGCGTAGGTGATATAATCAAAATCGATGGTCGGCCGCAGTGCTTGCACCATCGCCCACATCGCTTCACGCAAGGCCGATGCGGCACGCATCAGGGCCATGTCGCCCCATTGCTGCGGTGTTGCGGTGGCGCCAAAATACCCCGCCAGCACATCCTGTTGCTGGGCGGCATCAAACACATTATTGGCGGCAAGGTTGGCCAAATCAAAAAACGGCGTGTTGAACCCCGCATAATCCCAATCGATCAGCCACAGCCGTTTGCCGTCATCAATAAAATTGGCCGCCAGCAGATCGTTATGGGCAAACACTATCGGGGTTGGCCGCAAGGCCGCTTCTATGGCGCTGGCCGCAGTTAGCAATCGGGGCAGATCGGCGGCAAACGGGCTGCCACCATCGCGCAGGCTGTGGGCGTAATCGCGAATAATATGAAACACATGAAAGGCTAGCAGCGGCCCGCGCAATTGCTTTGGCATTTCGCTATGCACGCGCCGAATAAGCGCCCCCAGCCGGGCCGGCTGCGCCCGCACATCATCGGTGGTCAAGGTGTGGCCATCAATAAACGCAATCGCCAGAATGCCCGGTGCCGCATACACCACCGCCGGTGAAATGCCGCAGGCGGCGGCTGCCGTGCTGGCGGCCACCTCGTTAAACCGCATAATGCCGTGCTGCGGGATATCCGCCCCCACCCGCACCACAACGCGGCGCCCGCCATCGCGCACCACAAAATTTTTGTTGGTGATGCCGCCCGCCAGCGGCGCAATATCGATCGGCCCCTGCCATATCGGCAAGGTTGCGATGCGATCCTCTGCCGTCTGCATCACCCCCCCGTTCTTAACCAATAGCCAGGCTCAACCAATACTGTGCTTAAACCGCCACAGGCTTTCCGCCAGCGCCTGGGGGTTTTCCATGGCCGCAAAATGCCCACCCGCCGGTTGTGCATCCCATTGCACAATGGGAAAAAACTGCTCCGCCCATTTGCGTGGTGATGTCATAATATCATGCGGAAAAGCGGCCACGCCGGTTTTTACCGTGGGGGAGGTAATCTTTTCATCGCCGCGTTTTTCCGCCAGGGCATGTTCCCGATATAACCGGCTAGCCGAGGTAATGGTGTTGGTAAACCAGTATAGCGAAATATTGGTCAGCAGATCATCCCAGCTCACCGCATTGCGAATGTCGCGCGTGCCATCGGCGCCGGTGCAATCGGTCCAGGTATAAAATTTCTCGGCAACCCAGGCGCACCACCCGGCTGGGCTATCGGTCAGGCCATAGCCCAAGGTTTGCGGTTTGGTGCTTTGCTGGGCGAAATAGCCAAACCCGTCGGTGCGGTAATTTTCCGCGTGCGCCAAATACATAATTTCCTCTGGCGCCACCAGCGCCATGGGGTCGGCCACATCTTTGGGCGGCACCGGCACCACCATGTTTAAATGCAAGCCCACGCAATGGGCGGCATCCACCAACGCCGTGTGGGTGGAAACAATGCTGCCCCAGTCACCACCTTGCGCAATGTAGCGATCATACCCCAGGGCCGCCATCAAGGCTGCGTGGCGCCGCGCCACTTTGCGTGGCGACATACCGGGCGTGTGGGCCGCTTCAGAAAATCCGTAACCCACCAGCGAAGGCGCCACCACATGGTAGGCATCTTCAACCCGGCCGCCAAATTTTTCAGGCTCCACCAGGCGCGGGATCAAGCCTAAAAATTCAACAATCGATCCCGGCCAGCCATGGGTAATCAGCAAGGGCGTGGCGCCAGCATGGGGTGATCTAACATGCAAAAAATGCGTCTTCAGGTCGTCGATGTTCATCAAAAATTGCGGCAAGGCGTTAATCCGCGCTTCCGCCGCGCGCCAATCAAATGTTTGGCGCCAATAGCTCACCAGATCGCGCAAATATGGCACCGGCACGCCGTAACCCCAATCGCCATCGCTCAGATCATCGGGCCAGCGCGTGTTCTCCAGCCGCGCCTGCAAATCGGCAATCGCCGCATCCGGCACATGGCAGGTGAACGGCACGGGGGCGGCGGTTAGTGTCATGTTAAGCTCCGAACGGCGGCGATGAGGCGGGCAGCGTGCACGGGCGCCCGGCCGTGATCAAGCCGCCCCTTGCGCAACACCGCCGCGCCCCCGATCTTGCGCACATGAGCCGATGCCACATTATCCCATTTTTCTAAACCTCACCGGCCGCATCGTGCTGGTGCTGGGTGATGGCGAGGGCGCCGATCGCCGCGCCGCGACCTTTGCCGCCCTCGGCGCCACCCTGCGCCGCGCCCGCGTTTTTTCGCCCGATTTGCTCACCGGCATCGCCCTCGCCTCGGGCGCCGACGCGCCAGCCGCCGATTTGCGGGCGTTATCCCAAGCAGCCCAAGCGGCCGGCATTCCGGTCAACATCATCGACCGCCCCGATTTATGCAGTTTTATCACCCCGGCAATCATCGATCGCGCGCCGATCACCATCGCCATTTCCACCGGCGGCGCCGCCCCGGTGCTCGCCCGCCTGCTGCGCGCGCGCATCGAAAGCATCATCGCCCCGGGCTTTGGCAAACTGGCCCTGCTGGCCGAGCGTTTTCAGGCGGCAACCCGGGCGCGTTTTCCCAACACCGAGGTGCGACGGCGTTTTTTAACCAAAATCTTTACCGGCCCGATCGCCGATCAAGTGTTTGCTGGCGATACCGAAGGGGCCGATGCTGCCTTCAAAACCCTGCTGAACGCGGCAGACAGCGCCAACATCGCCGGCAGTGTGCATTTGGTCGGCGCCGGCCCTGGTGCCCCCGATCTCATCAGCCTGCGCGGCCTGCGCCTGTTGGGGGAGGCCGACGTCATCGTGCACGATCGCCTGGGCACGTCCGCCGTGCTCGATCTGGCGCGCCGCGATGCTCAGCGTATCGATGTTGGCAAAAGCCACGGCGATCACACTTTGCCGCAGGATGATATCAACGCTCTGTTAGTGTCGCTAGCGCGTGCCGGTAAAACCGTGGTGCGGCTCAAAGGCGGCGATCCGTTTATTTTTGGCCGCGGCGGCGAAGAAGTCGCGGCCTTGCGCGCGGCCGGCATTGCCCACAGCGTGGTGCCGGGCATTACCGCCGCCTTGGCTTGCGCCGCATCGGCGGAAATACCGCTCACTCACCGGGCGGCGGCCCATGCGGTCACTTTCGTCACCGCCCATCGCCGCGCCGAAGATCTGCCCAGCAACGTCGCCGCCTTGCTGCAACCGGGGGTAACGCTGGCGATTTACATGGGGGTTGCCAGCCTAAAACGCTTAGGCGCGGAACTCACCGAGGCCGGTATCGGCACCGATATCCCAGCGGTGCTGATCGAAAACGGCGGCACCGCCGATGCGCGGGTTTTGCGCGGAACCATCGGCACGCTGCAGCATTTGGCGGCGGGTTGGTCGAGCGGCGGGCCGGGGCTGATTTTGCTGGGCGGCACGGCCGGCGATGTTGACCTGGGTGTCGAGTAAAGCACAGTTGAAATAAACAATTCGTAAAAGTGTAATATAAAATATCACCTTGTAAAATGCGATAATGCGGCGCATATCACCGCTATCCCACGAGGAAATTGTGCAATGCACACAAGCCGGGTTATCGAAATCGATGGCGAATTTGTCGGCGCGGCGGTGTCACTGCCATGCCAGGCGGGCTGGCGCTTCGTCGCCGCCGATGATCGTTTGGGCGGGCTTACCGGCACGGTTGCGCCAACATTTCTCGATACCCAGCGCCTGGCGCGCGCCGCCCTGCTGGCCTCGCGCAGCAAATTGCGCTTGCATGAGCTGTCGGACGCTTAACCGGTCAGCGGGCACGCGCACGTAGGTTGCGGCATTTGGGGGCTAGGCAGTGATGATCGATTTGGGTGGTGCCAGCGTGCTGATCACCGGGGCGGCCTCCGGCATTGGCAGGTCCCTGGCCATCGCCCTCGCCAAGCGTGGCGCGTTTACCGTGCTGGCAGACCGCGACGAGGCCGGCCTGCGCGCCGCCGCCGCCGCAATTGGCCCAGCCGCCTCGTATATAGTAACCGACCTAGCTGACCCCGCAGCACCCAAGGCGTTGGTCGCCCAGGCTTTTGCCCAGCACGGCCGGCTAGATCTGCTGTGCTCCAATGCCGGCATCGGCCGCAACAAGCGGCTGATCAAAGAACCGCTCGATGCCAGCGCTACTAACCTGTTCGACATCAATTTTTGGGCGGCGTTACGCTTGGCGCAAGCGTATCTGCCGCTGCTGGAAGCCCATGCGGCACATGGGCGCTTAATGATCACTGCCTCGGAAAATTCGCTCAGTGTGCCGGCCGCGGTGCGTGGCGCCGGCCTCGGCCTATATGCCGCCAGCAAAGCCGCCCTGTTGATCATGGCGGAATGGCTGCGCGATGAACTGGCCGGCAAGCCGTTAGCTGTCCATGTGCTGCTGCCCGGCGGGGTGTACACGCCGCTGATCGCCAAAGCCCTGCCCGATCCGGCGCAAATCCCGCCCGAAATGCACATCATCACCGCCGATCGTTGCGCCGAGCTCGCTCTGCAAGGTTTGGATCAAGGCCTGTTCTACATCCCCACCCACGCCCATTTAGCCGAAGACCAAAAACCCCGCGCGGCAGCCATCGCCGAATCCCTATCGGCGTTGGGCCTTCTGGCACCCAGCTAACGCCCGCACAATCCAAACGGATAAAAGTCTTTTTGCCTCTTTTTCTTCAGAAAACGAGGATTCTTCCTAACGCGGGCCTAGAAAATAATCACCTGCCGCACCGCCCGCCCCTCGGCCAGCCGGTCAAACCCCTCATTGATCTCATCCAGCCGCAGCCGATGCGTCAGCAACTGGTCCACCGGCAGCCGCCCGGCGCGATGCATGGCCATAAAACGCGGCAAATCGCGCAGCGGCACGGCCGATCCCATATAGCTGCCACGCACGGTGCGTTCTTCGGCCACCAAGCTCACCGCCGGCACCGAAAATTGCTTGGAAGCGTGCGGCAGGCCGGTGGCAATGGTGGTGCCGCCGCGCCGGGTGGCGGCATAGGCATCGGCCAGCACCGCTTCACTCCCCACCGATTCAAACACAAATTCAGCCCCGCCCTGGGTAATGGCGCGAATTTCCTCCACCGCACCTGGCCCCGCCACCACCGCGTGGCTGGCGCCCAGGCTGATCGCCAGGGCCCGTTTTTCGTCCAGCGGGTCAACCGCCACAATCGGGTAGGCGCCCGATGATGCCGCCCCCAAAATCGATGCCAAGCCTACGCCGCCCAGGCCGAACACGGCAACGCTCGCACCAGGCGGCACGCGGGCGGTGTTCACCACGGCGCCAAACCCGGTCATCACCGCGCAGCCAAACAGCGCGGCGATTTCTGGCGGTAAGCTTGGGTTAATGCGCACGGCCGAACGGGCGGATACCACGGTGTACTCAGAAAACCCCGATACGCCCAAATGGTGGTGCACCGGGCCTTCCGGCACATCGCACCAGCGCCGCGTGCCGCCCAGCAAGGTGCCGGCGGCGTTGGCGGCAGCCCCCGGTTCGCACAAAGCCGGCCGCCCTTCGGCGCACGGCAGGCAAGATCCGCAGCTGGGCACGAAGGAAAAAACCACCTGGTCGCCTTCATCAAACCCGGTAACCCCGGCGCCCAGGCTTTCCACAATCCCCGCGGCCTCATGCCCTAGCACCATCGGCATGGGGCGCGGCCGCAGCCCTTCGATCACCGAAAGGTCGGAATGGCACAGGCCGGCGGCCTGCACGCGCACCAGCATTTCGCCGGGGCCAGGGGGTGCGAGTTCAAGCTCGACAATCTCCAGCGGGCGGCTATCGGCGTACGGGCGCGGCGCCCCCATCTGGCGCAGCAGGGCGGCTCGGGTTTTCATCATTGCGTCCTTTCGATGCCGGGCACCACTAACCGCTCTAGTGACGCGCGCAAATCCCCATCAATAGGCACCGATCGCCGCGTCGCGCCATCCACAAACACATGCACAAACCAACCGATCGCCGCCGGCGTCACCGCGTTTTCCGCAAACAACCCAATGCCATAGCGCACGCTGCTGCGGCCAAGTTTTTCCACCCGCAGCCCGGCCATCACCGTTTCGGGAAACACCAGCGGCGCCATAAACGAACAATGGCTTTCGGCGCACAGCCCAATGCGCGATTGCTGATGGATATCCAAGCCCGCGTGGCGGATCAAATACGTGTTTATAACGGTATCAAAATAGCTGTAGTACACCACGTTGTTCACGTGGCCATAGGCATCGTTATCCATCCAGCGCGTAGGGATTTCCTGCACATAGGGAAAGTCGGCGCGGGTCAGGGGGCTAGGCATTTACACCAACCCCGAAAACAACGCGGTAGATAGGTAGCGTTCGGCAAACGACGGCACAATCCCAACAATCAGCTTGCCGCGATTGGCCGGGTCGGCCGCCACCTGCAACGCGGCATGTAGCATGGCACCCGATGATATTCCCACCGGCAAACCTTCCAGCCGCGCACAGCGCCGGGCGGCGGCCAGCGCATCGCGTTCCGATACGGTCATCACCCGGTCGATCAGCCGCATATCCAGCACCGATGGGCAAAACCCCGGCCCAATACCCTGAATACCGTGCGGCCCCGGCTCATCCCCCGATAGCACCGCACTTTCGGCAGGTTCCACCGCAATCATCTGCACCCCCGGTTTGCGTGGTTTCAGGGCGCGCGCGATGCCGGTCAGCGTGCCGCCGGTGCCCACCCCGCCAATCACGATATCCACCGCCCCCGCCGTATCAAGCCAAATTTCTTCCGCGGTGGTTGCTTCATGAATGTCAGGGTTGGCCGGGTTATCAAACTGGCGCGGCATCCAGGCGCCGGGGGTGCGGGCGACAATTTCATGGGCGCGCTGAATGGCCCCCGCCATACCCAGTTTTTGCGCCGTCAGCTCCACCTCGGCATCCATCAACCGCAACATCCGCCGCCGCTCGATCGAGGCATTTTCCGGCATGGTCACGATCAGCCGGTAGCCCCTCGCCGCCGCCACAAACGCCAGCGCAATGCCGGTATTGCCGCTAGTCGGCTCCACCAGCACCGATTGGCCGGGCACAATCTCACCCGCAATCTCGGCGGCATCGACAATGCCAAGGCCAATGCGGTCCTTAACCGACCCCAGCGGGTTAAAAAACTCCAGCTTCACCGCCAAATCAGCCAGCAGCCCGTCGGCTGCGGTCAGCTTGGGCAAGCGCACCAACGGCGTGCCACCCACCGTTTCCAGCACGTTGGCATAAATCCGGCCCCTCGGGGTCGCGATCGGTGTGGGCAAATGCGGCATAAAAAACAGTTCCGGATAGGGTTTTGGCGCGGCAAAATGCTATTATACAAAAGGATACGCCAATGTCGCGGGCTAAGTCGCGCCTTTATCGGGAGTTTAGGCATGTTTGTGCGGCAAGACCGCGGCATGTTGGCCGTGCTGATCATGCTCGATGTCGGGTTTCACGCCAGCCGGGTCGCCACCGTCAGCGCCGCCGACATCGCCGAGCGGGCCGGGCTTGCCCGCCGCGGTATCGAACCATTGCTGCAAACCCTTTCGCGCTCTGGCTTGCTGGATAGCGTGCGCGGGCCAAAAGGCGGCTACCGCCTGGGCCGGGCCCGGCGCGATATCACCCTAGCCGACATTATGAGCACGGCGCTGGCCGAGGATACGGCGGACGCCGACGGCCCCGCCGGCCAGATATTTGACCGGGTCATCACCCCACTTTGGGCCGAGCTGGATGCGGCGCTGGCTGCCAAACTGCGCGCCGTCACCCTGGATGATCTGATCAAACGCGGCGAGGCCGCCGGTATTGCGCGCCCCATGGCCGAGCCGATCACCTTTTCGATTTGACCTATTGCTGCAACGGCGCGCGCGATGGCCGCCAAGCCGATCGGGTGACTGCAAAAAAGTAAGGATTGTCTTTTTTCTGAAGAAAAAAGGTAACTGCCCAGGTAGGGGTGAGAACGCTAACTGCCTCAAAAGACTCAACTCTCGGCGCGCAGGCCATTACGTTACCGACGCAAACTGTCCCTTTTTCGGCAGTTTGCGTATCGAAACCAGACCTAAACCCGAAGTCGCCATAAATGTTTTCAATGGGTTGTGTAGCTTCGACCCTACCTGGGCAGTTACCAAAAAAGACTTTTTTGACGCTGGTTCAGCGAACGCGGTGGCAGGGTTGCCCCTGTCCCCGCATTACAAAAGTCTTTTTGCTTCTTTTTCTTCAGAAAAAGAAGAACCTTACTTTCAACCAACCGCCCCGCGCCACCCGCATCGGCCCATTGCCCGGCGCCGGGTTCTCTGTTCAAGTAGCGGTTGGAAACTTGGCGCCAAGCCAAGGCGAATGAACGATTGATCCGGGGAGACAGCGATGACCATATCCGCACGCAGTTTGCGCGCAATTCTGGCAAGCACGGTTTTGGGGCTAAGCCCTGCGCTGGCAGGGGTGGCCCTGGCCGCCAGCACAACCAGCGCTCCCACCGGCACCATCCGCTGGGACCAGTATAAGGTGCCGCATATTTATGGCGCCGATATCCCCACCGTGGTGCGCGGCTTAGGCTATGCCCAGATGGAAAATCACGTTGAAACCCTGCTCAACAATGTCGCGCGCTCGCGCGGCCGCTCGGCCGAATTTCTCGGCCCCGGCACCGGCGATTTCAACCTGAAATACGACATGAAAATCCGCACCTACGGCATTGCCGCACGCGCCAAGCAGTGGGTCACCAGCGGCACCGCCTTTCAGCGCACGATATTGCAGGCGTTTTGTGACGGCGTGAACGAATATGCCCGCCTGCACCCCGATGATATTTTGCCGCAGCTAAAGCCCATTCTGCCAGTCTATCCGGCGGATATCACGGCGGGCGAACAGGCGACCATTTGGTACACCTTCTTGCCAGAAACCAGCGGTTTGCCCGGCCAGGTATCCGATTTCCTCGCCAATGGCGGCAGCGGCGTCGGCGTCGCCTTACTCGGCGATGATGCGGCAGCCCCGTTAGGCGGCCGTGCGGTTGGGCAATCACCGCGCCAGTTGGCCTCCCTCATTCACCAGCCGCACACGCAAGGCTCGAACGGCTGGGCGATCGCCCCCTCTAAATCCACCAGCGGCAACGCAATCCTGATGGGCAACCCGCATCTGGAATGGGGCGTCAACCAGCCCATTTCCAACAGCGATGCCAACCAGGCGTTTGGCGTCTACCAATGGGTTGAAGCCAATTTGGTGGTCGGTGATCCCGCCGCACCCACATTAAATGCCAGTGGTGTTACTTTTGTCGGTGGCCCGTTTATCGGCGTCGGCTTTACCGATAAAGTGGGTTGGACACACACCAACAACACCATCAAAAACGCTGATTTGTACAAGCTAACCTTGGATAGCACCCACACCAAATACAAATTCGGCACTAATTTCCTGCCGCTGACCCATCGCACCGAAATCGTAAAATCGCTGCAGGCCGATGGCACCATGGCATCGGAAGTATTGGATATCTATACCTCCATCCACGGCCCGATTGTGGCCTTCAACGCCGATCGCAGCGAAGCGCTGGCATTGCGCATCCCCGGGCTGGATCAGCCATCGCTTGCTGATCAATACTGGAAGATGATCCAGGCGCAGAACGTCACCGAGTTCAAAGCCGCCGAATCGGCGCTGCAAATGCCGTTCTTCAACACCATGTTTGCCGATAGCAGCGGCGAGATTTTCTACCTGTTCGGCGGCCGCCAGCCAGTCCGCGCGGCCGGCACGGTTGCCGATTACAGCGGCGTGCTTGATGGGTCCGATCCCAAAATGCTGTGGACCAAAACGATGAGTTTTGCCCAGTTGCCGCAAGCCACCAACCCGCCCAATGGCTGGGTTGCCAATTCCAACAACCCGCCATGGAACAGCGTGCTACCCGTGCCGGCAAGCCTGAACCCGGCCAACTACCCAGCCTACATTGCGCCAATCACCATGGATTTCCGCCCGCAGCATGGCGCGAATTTTCTGGTCAATTCCGGCAAACTTAGCCGCAACGATGTGCTGGTCGGCAAAATGTCAACCAAAATGTCGCTGGCCGATAGTGTGGTCGGCGACCTCATCACCATGGCGAATGCGTCGAGCAACCCCACGGCCATCGCGGCGGCGAACATTCTTTTGGTGTGGGATCACACCGCCGATGCAACCAGTGTTGGCGGCGTATTGTTTGAAGAATGGTGGCACACCGTTACCGCCCACATTAACGCCAACGATGGCAAGATTGTCGCCGATACCAGCCTCACCTTTGTCAGCTCGCACCCAAAATTCCGCATCCCCTGGGATGCCGCCAACCCCATCACCACCTCAATTGGGCTAGACCCCGTGAACACCACCCAGTTGGTCGCCGATCTGGTCACCGCCTACAACAGCACCCAAACCAAATGGGGGCCAACCGGTGCCAATGTCGACGGTGCCAGCGCCCAGTGGGGCGGTGCCCATAAAACAACCTTGGTTACCCGCATAGGGCCTAATCAGGATCTGGTGTTTCCGTTCCTGGTCAATTCGCCCAATAGTGGCACCGATGATCAATTCGGTCCGTTACGTGTGGTCAATTCCTATTATATCGGCGCGTTGAAACAGTTTATCTCGCACGGCGGCGATGGCTACGTGCAGGTGGTGGAATTCACCCCAACCGGGTCGGTCGGCGGCACCTTGCTAACCTACGGCAACGAATCACGGCCACACTCCACCCATATCACCGATCAACTGCCCTTCTACGATAGCAAAACCCTGCGCCCGGCGTTGCGCACTTTATCCGCGGTCACAGCGGCGACGGTCAGCACCGAAACCTACTAAGCACCAAGCAACCAACAGGGCGCACCGCCGGGGGCGTCCTGTTTTTTGATCAAACCAATTCATCCCCGGCAGGGGGAAACCGCGCAATGTCGCGACTAGGCCGCATCTTTATCACCACCCTGCTGGCAGCATCAGCCTTAACCAGCCTCGCCCGCGCGCAAACCCCCACACCCGGCACCATCCGCTGGGATACCTACGGCGTGCCCCATATCTACGGCCCCGACCGCCTCACCGTGGTGCGTGGCCTGGGCTACGCGCAGATGGAAAACCACGCCGAAACCCTGCTGAATAATCTCGCCCATCACCGCGGCCGCGTGGCTGAATATTTTGGCCCCGGCAACAACAACGCCAATATCAACAGCGATATTCAAATCCATACCTACGATATACCGCGCATTGCGGCGGGGTGGATCGCCACTGGCGGCACCGAACAACAGCAAATTGTGCAAAGCTTCTGCGATGGTATCAACGAATACGTCACCGTGCATGGCGATACCATCGATCCTTTATTGAAAAAAATACTACCCGTGGTGCCGGCCGATATCGCCATGGAAGGCCTCGCCGTGGTCTGGCACCGCTTTGTCGGCAGCCTCACCCTAAATGGCGATTTAATGAGCGCCTGGGAACGTGGCGGCCTCACCGCCGCCAACAGCGTTGTGCAAAAACACGTGCCCATCGGCTCTAACGGCTGGGCCATCGGGCCAAGCAAAAGCGCCAGCGGCAACGCCATATTGGTTGCCAACCCGCACGAACCCTGGGGCAACAACCAACCCGCCGATGGCTTGGGCTTTACCCAGTGGATTGAAGCCAATCTGGTGATCGGCGACCCCGCCAACCCCACGCTTAATGCCAGCGGCGTCACCTTTATGGGCGGCCCCTTCATCGGTATCGGCTTTAGCGATGATGTCGGCTGGACCCACACCAACGATGTCATCAAAAACGCCGATCTCTACCAGCTCACCCTGGATAGTACCGGCACCAAATACAAATTCGGCGCAAATTTCCTGCCCCTCTCCAAACGCGCCGATAGCATAAAAGTGCTGCAACCCGATGGCAGTTTGAAAACCCAAAGTTTTACCGTGCTCTCATCGGTGCACGGGCCGGTGGTCGATACCAGCGCCGATCACAAAACCATGCTGGTGCTGCGCACCCCGCCGGCAAATGGGTCAAAACTGGTTATTCAATACTGGAATATGATCCAATCCAAAACCATGGCGGATTTCATCGCCGCCGAATCAATGCTGCAAATGCCCTATTTCAACACCATCTACGCCGATCGCGGCGGCAACATCGTGTACTGGTTTGGCGGCCAGCAGCCGGTGCGTAACGGCGGCAGCTTCATCGATTACGCCGGCATCCTCGATGGCACCGATCCCACCAAGCTGTGGACCAAAGTGTTCACCTGGCAGCAATTGCCGCACGCCATCAACCCCGCCGGCGGCTATGTCATCAACGGCAACGATCCACCGTGGACCGCCGCCCTGCCGCAGCCCGATAGTTTGAAGCCCGCAAATTATCCCGCCTACGTCGCCCCCTATTTTATCGAATTCCGCCCCCAGCAAGGCCATGTCCTGTTGCAGGCACAACCTAAATTTACCGCCGCCGACATTCTCGCGGCTAAAAATTCCACCCGCATGTTGCTGGCCGATCGCCTGCTGCCAGACCTAATCACCGCCGCCCGTGTCTCCACCGATGCCGATGCCGTAACGGCGGCCACCATCCTGGCCGCCTGGGACCACACCGGCGATGCCGCCAGCGTCGGCGGCGCCCTGTTTGAAGAATGGTGGAACGAAATCCAGGGCGACATGAGCAACGGCACCCTGGCGATCGATCGCACCATGAATATCTACTACACCCATCCAGCATTTCGCATTGGCTGGGACCCGTTAAACCCAGTCAGCACCCCGGTGGGGCTGGCAAATGCCGCGTCCCTGGTGCCGTATCTGGCCAACGCCAAGCGCGCACTGGATAAAACCTACGCCGGCCGCGGTGGTGCCGCCGTGTTGTGGGGCGATGCCCATCGCAGCCTGCTGGTCTTCCGTGATGGCAAACAACAAGCCATCACCGGCGTCGCCGCCAACACCGCCCAAAGCGGCGTCAGCGATGAACTCGGCGGTATGCGCGTCACCTTCCCATCCTTTGTCGCATCCCTCGGCTACAACATCGCCTATGGCGGCGATGGCTACGTCGCGGTGATCGAATTCACCCCCAAAGGCGCCGTCGGCGGCACCGCCGTCACCTACGGCAACGCATCACGCCCCAATTCGCCCCATATCAGCGACCAGCTGCAGTTCTTCAACAGCAAAACACTAAAGCCCGCGTTACGCACACTCAGCGATGTGCAGGCGGCGACGGTCACAACGGAGGCTTTTTAAGGCAAGAATCTACTTTTCTGAAGAAAAGTAGCAAAAGACTTTTATTATGCTGGTTCGGAGGTCTCGGTGGCTTGGCTGCCCCAGGCTCAGCGTCATAAAAGTCTTTTTGCTTCTTTTTCTTCAGAAAAAGAAGAGTCTTAACTTACCCTTCCTACGCGCCAAACCCGCTTCCGGCGCGGGGCGGCGTCGGCTAAGTACTGGGGGGACATCACCTCCCGAGGGGCTTCCGGCCATGACACTGCTGCAGGCGATCGCCATTGCCATTATGCAAGGGGCGACCGAGCTTTTTCCGGTGAGTTCCTTAGGCCATGCCGTGCTGATGCCGGCTTTGCTGGGGTTTTCCCTCGATGAGCACGCGGCGACATTTTTGCCGTTTTTGGTGTTGCTGCATTTGGGCACGGTGGTGTCGTTGCTGGCGTATTTTTGGCGCGATTGGTGGGCGCTGGCGCAAGGGGCGCTGGGTTTGGATGGCGCCGGCCGCCGGGCCGAGAGCTTTCATATTATTGGGCTGATGGTGATCGCCACCATCCCCGCCGTGCTGCTGGGCGGCGCGTTGGAGCATTTTGGCCTGGGCCGCCGCATTTTCGGCACGCCGATGATTGCCGCCAGTTTTCTCATCGTTAACGGCGTGCTGTTGTTCGTCGGCCAGCGTCTGCGTGGGCACGTTAGCGAGCGTGATGAACACCGCGCCATTGCAACGCTTACCTACCGCGAGGCCGCCATCATCGGCGCCTGGCAGTGCCTGGCGCTGATCCCCGGCATGTCGCGCTCGGGCGCCACCATCGTTGGCGGCATGCGCCAGGGGTTAAGCCCGGCCGGGGCTGCGCATTTTTCCTTTCTCATCGCCATCCCCATTATTTTGGGGGCAACCGTCCTGGAAGTGCCGAAATTGCTGCACGAAAGCGTCGCCCCCGGCCAGTTGCACATTGCGCTGATTGCCGCCGTGGTGGCGGGGGCGGTCGCACTGGCGTCGCTGGCGATTTTAATGCGGGTGTTTCGCGATCACGAAGATTGGGCGCTCACCCCGTTTGCGATTTACTGCATGGTGCTCGGCGCTGCGGGTTTGGGGATGCTAGCGCTATGATGCCCGGCCGCCGGGTTTTGTTGGCAGCACCACTTTTGGCGGTTGCTAGCGGTGCTAGGGCTACCGCCCTGCCGCCCGCTGCCATGCCAATGTCGCGGCTGGATTTGCCCTGGTGGCGTGCCCGCTTTGCCGCCAAAGCCGCCGAATTGCAGCACAGCAAACCAGATTTGCTGTTTTTAGGCGATTCGATCACGCAGGATTTTGAGCTCGCCGGGCCCGAACCTTGGCGCGATTTTGCCCCCATCTGGCAGCGGTTTACCGCCGGGCGGCGGGCGATCAATCTCGGCTTTAAGGGCGATGCCACCAGCCATTTGCTATGGCGCATCCAAAACGGCCAAACCAGTGTCATGGCGCCGCGGGCCGCCGTTGTGCTGATCGGCGCCAATAATTTCGGCCATTTGCACTGGCCGGCGGCACCTACGCTCACCGGTATCGAGACAATTATCGCCACCCTCCATGCCCGCCTACCGGCCACACGCATTTTGCTGCTCGGCGTGCTGCCCAGCATTCGCAACCCCTGGGTGGATGCGCAAACCGCGCAAATCAACGCGATGCTGGCCCAGCGTTTCGCCAATCAGGCAGATAGGCTGGTTACCTACAAAGATCTGGCGCCGATTTTTATGCGCGATGGCCGGGTCGATCGCGCCGCCTTCCTGGATATCCACCTCACCCCGCCCGATCCACCATTGCACCCCGGCCCAGCATCGGCCGCGGCCATGCTGGCAGCGATCGAGCCGTGGGTGGCAGCCACTTTGGGCGATCGCAACCGTTTGACCATGTGAATAAAATTGCGCGGCCGGCGGGGTCCGCGCCCTAAGGTTGAACGCGCGTGCCAGGCTACGCGCCACAAAACCACTATTTTTGCAAAGCCCTTGACCCCCCAACACGCTTAGCCCTTCGATCAGACCAGGGAGACCGGCCGTGATCGATCAGAGTGTAAAACTAGACGATAAATACACCCGTTTTGACGGGCGCATTTACCTATCGGGCATCCAGGCGCTGGTGCGCCTGCCCATGCTGCAAGCGCGCATTGATCGCGCCGCCGGCCACAAAACCGCGGGTTTCATCTCCGGCTATCGCGGCTCGCCCTTGGGTGGCTACGATTTGGCCCTTACGGCTGCCCAAAAACATCTGGCCGCTTACGATGTGCAATTCGCCCCCTCGGTAAACGAAGAACTGGCGGCCACCGCCCTGTGGGGCACCCAGCAATCGGTGCTGTTACCGGGGCCGCGTGTGGATGGCGTGTTTGGCATTTGGTATGGCAAAGGCCCCGGCGTTGATCGCGCGACCGACGCCATAAAACACGCAAATTTCGCCGGCACCTCCCCCTTAGGCGGGGTGCTGGCTTTGTGCGGCGATGATCACGGCGCGCGATCCTCCACGCTGGCCCACCAAAGCGATACCGCGTTAATCCATTGCGGCATCCCCAATCTGCAACCAGCAAGCGTTGCTGAATTGATCAGCTACGGTTTGGCAGGCTTTGCCCTCTCGCGGTTCTCGGGCTGTTGGGTGGGCCTAAAAACCTTGGGCGATACGGTGGAAAGTGGCACCGCCATTGCCGCCGGCATGGACCAGTTACGGTTTATTTTACCGGCAGATATCGAGATACCCAATGGCGGCTTAAACATTCGTCCGCGGGCAGGGTCGGCAGTGGCCGCCGAAACCAATTTGTATGAATTTCGCCACGCCGCCGTGCGCAGCTTTGTGCGCGCCAACGGCATGGACCGCCAAATGTGGGGCGCCCCCACCGGCCGGTTACGCCTCGGCATCGTCACCGCCGGCAAAGCCGCGCTGGACGTGATCGAGGCTTTACGTGGTCTGGGCCTCACCGAAGATCGCTGTGCCGCCTTAGGCATTGCCGTTTTCAAAGTCGCCCTCACTTGGCCGCTGGAACCTGTCGCCGTTGGCGATTTTGCCGCGCGCTGCGATGAAATTTTTGTGGTTGAAGAAAAACAACCAATTTTAGAAGATCAGTTGGCCCGCGCCCTATTTAACATGCCGGCGGATCGGCGCCCGCGGTTGTTCGGAAAACGCGATGAAAACGGCGCGCCCTTGCTGCCCGCCATGGCCGAGCTTGATCCCGATCTGATGCTGCACGTGCTGGCCCGCCGTTTGGCCCGCTTTGCCGATGCCCAGCTTGCCGCACGCCTGTCCCAAATACCCGATACGTTTGCGGTGGTACCAACCATATCCTTCGGTGCCGCCGATCTGCTGCGCCCGCCCAGTTTTTGTGCCGGCTGCCCGCATAACCGCTCCACCCGCGTGCCCGATGGGTCGATTGCCGGTGGGGGCATTGGCTGCCACACCATGGCGGTATTCGATCCTGAACGGCGCACCAATTTCCTCACCCAGATGGGCGGCGAAGGATCAAACTGGATCGGCCAAGCGCCCTTCACCAACACCAAACATATTTTTCAAAACATGGGTGATGGCACTTATTTTCATTCCGGCTATTTGTCGGTGCGCGCGGCGGTAGCGGCTGGCAGCACAATTACCTTTAAAATTTTACTCAATGGCGCCATCGCCATGACCGGCGGGCAGATTGTCGAAGGCCAGGTGTTTGATGGCGAACTCACCGCCCCTAAAATCGCCGCCCAAGTCGCCGCCGAAGGGGTTAAAACCATCGCCATCGTCAGCGATCAACCCACCCATCACGATTTGAAAAACTATCCCGCCGGCACCACCATTGATGGCCGCGAAAACCTCGATGCGGTGCAGCGCCGCTTGCGTGATATTGCCGGTGTCACCGTGCTAATCTACCAGCAACCCTGCGCCACCGAACGTAAACGCCAGCGCAAACACGGCAAACTGCCAGATATCGCCGAATTTTTATTCATCGACCCCACCGTCTGCGAAGGCTGCGGCGATTGCGGCGTGCAATCCAGCTGCATCGCGATCGAACCGCTGGAAACTCCAGTGGGGCGCAAGCGCCAGATCAACCAATCCGTCTGCAACAAAGATTTTTCCTGTGTTGAAGGCCTATGCCCGAGTTTTATCAGCATCTCGGGCGGTAAACCACGGGCACGCAGCAGTGGTAAAATCGACCAGATCGCGATCGAGGCCCAAAACCTAACCGCCCCCGATCTGCCCACTTACACCCAAATTTACAACGTGCTGGTCGCCGGCATTGGCGGCAATGGCGTGCTCACCGTGTCAGCCTTGCTCGGCATGGCCGCACATCTTGAAGGCGTCACCTTAACCGTTCTCGATAATACCGGCCTCGCCCAGCGTAATGGGTCGGTCACCAGCCACGTGCGCATCGGCGATGCCGCCGATCGCCATTCGCCGCGCATTCCCAACGGCGATGTCGATCTGGTTATCGGCGCCGATGCCATGGTGGTGGCCATCCCCGAAACCCTGGCCAAACTCGGCCACGGCCGCAGTGCCGTGGTGCTCAATCGCTTTGTCGCCCCCAACGCCTTATTCGCGCGCGAACCCGATCTCGATCTCGCCCTCGATCCGCTCCTGTCGCGCATCACCGCCTGCGCCGATCAGGGCCGGGTGATCACCGTGGATGCCACCGGCATCGCCACCCGCCTACTGGGCACGTCGCTTGGCACCAATTTGTTTTTGGTCGGCTACGCCTGGCAAAAAGGTTTTTTGCCATTAACCCAAAATGCCATCGTGCGCGCGATCGAACTCAACGGCATCGCAGTCGCCATGAACCGCAACGCGTTCGATTTGGGCCGCATTGCCGCCGCCCGGCCAGATCTGATTGCCGCCTGGGAAAACCGCGATACCGCGCCTGCGCCGGCCGCAACACTGGATGAATTTATCGCCGGCCGGCTTGCCCATATCACCGCCTGGGGTGGCACTACCCCGGCTTTGCGGTACCAAAGATTGATCGGCCGTGTGCAGCTTGCCGAAAGCACCATCCCCGGCACGCAAGGGGTACTTACCCGCATCGCGGCCGGCGTCGCAGCGCGTTTGATCGCCTATAAAGACGAGTACGAAGTGGGCCGCTTACTCACCGATCCAGCCTTTAAAACCCGCATCGCCGATGCGTTCGATGGTGATATCACCATCGGTTTTAATCTCGCCCCCCCCTTGTTCGCCAAGCGCGATGCGCGCACCGGCCGCCCGCACAAACGCAAATTTGGCGCCGCCACCCGCCATCTTTTCGCACTCCTGGCAATGCTGCGGCCGCTGCGCGCAACCGCGTTCGATATATTTGGCTACAGCGCGCACCGCCGCATGGAAGCGGCCCTGATCACCGAGTATGAAAAATTACTCGATCAGGTCTTGCCAAAACTTACCCTATCCAATCTGTCCGCAGCCCAGGCAGCACTTTCGGCCTATGGCCGGGTGCGGGGATTTGATGTGGTGAAGGAGGCGAGTGTGTCCACCGTGCGTGCGGCGATGCCGGCGTTGTTAGCGGCACTGGATGCGCCCGCAATGGGGGCACCCATTGAACAAGCACCGCACCACATGGCCGCAGTTTAGGCCGCACATACGCCAGATCGGCGCACACCAAAATGCCGCACGGCGGGGCAGGCCGTGCGGCAAGGTTTGTGCTGCTCTAGCCAGTGATGTTACGCCTTACCGGCCAACAATACCGGCGCACGCTGTAGCATTTTGAATGTTCACGTGCCAGGCATTACCATCGGCCAGGATGTTTGTCTTAATCGCCGCCAAAAACTTGGCCGACCCCGTATTGGCAACCTTCACCAACCCATTATTGTTCTCGATCGCAAAATAGGCCGCGTTGCCATAGTGCAGTTTAAGAAACGCAATCACCCCCTTGGCAACGTTGGCATCCTTATAGCATTGCGGGACAAACAGGTTCGAATACCCAACAATAGCGTAGCCGGTGCCCGGTGTCGGGATAGACGGCACCCAGTTCAGCGGGTTTGCCGCCGCAATCGCCGCACTTGGTGGCGCCAGATTGGTCGCATTTGCACCAGGTTTATTCAGGGCTGCCGCAATATTGGCAACGGTTGGCGTGTAATAAAGGGTGCCATTCTTCAGCCCCGCCACCAGCAATGTGCTCTTCAGCCCGTTGCCCAGCAAACCATCAGGATTAGGCGCGATCGACGTATAGTCGGGCGACGTATAGCCAACAGCCGAGGTGGTGGGCGTTGCCGTGCCGATCGAGGACAAATAATTGGCAACCGCCAAATTGCCTTTAACGCCGACAAAACTCGCTGGCGCCCCCGGCACCACGCCGCCGGTAAAAAACGCACTAAATGTGTTGCTCGGCGCAAAACCAGGGGCGAAATTCGAATTGGTCCCGTTGCAAACTTTTGCCAAATGGTTCGACAAATTATACGTGGTGCCACCAGTATCGTTGCGATAAACCACAGTAATTTGCCCGGCCGCCGGGGCAACACCTGTCGCCGGCGCGCTCACTTGGTTCCAGTTGGTCATCTTGCCCGAAAAAATACCGCACAGCTGGTCATCGGTCAGTTGCAGCTTGCCATTGGCAGTGATCGCGCTGTTCACCACAACAATCGGTACCGCCGTGCCCAGCACCGGCACCTGGATCAGATTACCCGCACTGGCCTGCCCTTGCGCGTTGCTGCTGGCGGTCCACACCGCGTAGTTGCTGCTCGATAGCGGGTATTCCGATGTTGTGTAGTCCACCGCAAAAGTGGACCCGGCATTAAACAGCCCCGCCGCGTTGGTCACAAACCCGGTCTGCGCCGTGCCCGATGATATCGAATAGTAGGTGCCAAACGCATACAAGCTTTGGGCTGCATTAAATGTTGCGAATTCATTAGCAAAGTTGAACGCCTGTGCGGTAGCGCCGCCACCATTCAGCGGCACTGCGGTGGTCGCCATGGCGCTGTGCGAAAGGCCAGCCAATAGCGCGGCCGCGGACAGCGTCGTCCGTAGAAATTTACGTGACATAATGCGTGCTCCTTAAGGGGGCAGGTTGGGGGTGGGCAGATTTGCGCTGCCTGAATTCCTATTAAAACAATAGGAAACACATGGCAAGCAAAATCATACTAAATTGGTATGCTAAAACGCACCGCCGTTTGCCCCCAAGCTTACGCCTAGCTAGGCTGCCAAAATGCCGAAAAATTCGGTGCAATTAGGGAGGTAATCATGGGTTTTTTGCGGCGTGCACTCAGCATTTGGGCGGCTTGTGCTGGCCTCGCGCTGGCGTGGCTTGCGCCGCACCAAGCCCACGCTGCCGGCTACACCCAACTCATTGTGTTCGGCGATAGCCTATCCGATGTCGGCAACAATGGCCGCTACACGGCGGGCAATCTGTGGGCCGAACACTTGGCCGGTGCCTACGGCGTGCCGCTGGCCGCATCGCACAGTGGCGGCACCGATTATGCCATCTCCGGCGCCCTGATCACCCAAGGCGGCACCTACAGCCTGCCCGGCCAGGTGGCCACCTACCTTGCCGCCCACCCGCATGCCGATGCAGCCGCCCTCTATGTCATCTGGGGCGGCGGCAACGATGCGTTCTCAACTCTGGGTAACCCAGCATCCGGGCCCAGCGTCGCCACCACTGGTGTCGCCAGCACAGTGGGCATGATCAACCGCTTGTATGCCGCCGGCGCCCGCTATTTTCTCATCGGCGAAGTGCCCAGCACCAATTTAACCCCTTACGTGCAAAGCCAGGGCGCCCTAGCCATCGCCCAGCAAGCCGCAGAAGTTGCCTACTGGAATGCCGCTCTCCGCAAGGCACTCAGCCACACGCCAGTGTCTGGCGGCCGGGTCTGGCGCTATAACGCGGCCTCGGGTCTGTCGGCGATCGTGTCCTCGCCCACCCACATGGGTTTTACCAACGTCACCACGCCCTGCAACACCAGTTGCGCCGATCCCGCCCACACATTGTTCTGGGATAGCATCCACCCGGGTGCTACCGGCCACGCCATGATCGCCGACGCCATGCTGGCGGTGCTCACCGAACTGCAATAGGGGCAATCCACCGGTCGGGGCCGCGCCCCGCCGGTCTCAGCCGCCAAATAGCCGCGCGAAAAAGCCTTTTTTCACCGGCTCACCCGGCATTTCAGGCGGCAAAATCGGTTTTAACGGCGGCGGCGGCATCAGTTCGGCCATGCTGGTGTAGGCAACATCCTCACCGCCGGCCAAAGCATGCGCACTGGGCAGCATCTCCGGCAGCGATTCAATCAGCTCATCCTGCCCGCCGGCCAGTGCCGCCACCGACATCCCGCTCACCGCCGCTGTGTCAGGCGCCGAATTATATTCAACATAGCCCGCCCCCGATTGGGTCAGCGGCCGCGGATCACCCTTATTGCCGTCCACAGCGGCTGCGGCCGGCATCTGTTCGCCTTCCGTCTCCTCGGCGTCGGGCGCCTCACCGGCAGCACCCTGGCCGGTTGCCGCCAGCGCGCGTTTCAGCGCGCGCTTACCGGTTTGCGAATCAGGCGACCAAGCAAGCCCGCGATCGAGCTCGCTAATCGCCTGCCCGGGGTTGGTGCGTACCAGTTGAATCCCCCGGTGCAGCGGCTCGTTCCATTCAAAGCGCAAATACCGGTGGCAGTACTCTTCAAAGGTAAACTGCCCCTCGTCGTTAAAAACATAACGCGCGCGTGGCTTTACATAGGTCAGCCCGAAGTGGCGCACCACACCAGGGTGCAGCGGCTGGGCAGTCGGGGCAAACCCGGTAAAATTCAGCTTTTCGGCAGCCTGAGCATTTTGCCCCAAGCGGCGGAACAACTGCCCAGCCAGCGCACTCAGCAGCGCCAGGCTAGGCCGCTCGCGCGAGGTAAACAGCTCGGTTGTGCGAAAGCCGCTCCCCACAATCTCGGCCATGGCAAAGCCGGTGGCGTCGTCCATCTTGCGCAAATGCGCCAAACGATCAGCAAGCTTGCGATCCACATCGGTGGCCCGCGCAATATCCAGGGCCACATACTCGGCAACAGCCGCATCTTCGGCAACGCCGCTGGCGGCCAGCCCATCCAAATAGCTATCGCCATGCTCGGCAGGATACGGCCCGCCAACTATCGGGAAAATGCCACGGTTCTGCGGGTGCGGCTGGCCGGCATAGGGCCACAGAAAATCGGCTTCCAGGCGCGGAAACCGTACCCGTTCCACCTTGGCCGGCAGCGCGTTATCAGGCAGCGCATCGCCCGCCTCGCTGGTCTCCAGCACAATCACCTCGGCTTCCGCCAGGGCCGACCGGCCAGCTTCGCGGCTCGCCGCAACCGGGCCGATATAAGCCACCGTCTGGCCGCGCCCGCCCAGCAGGCAAACCCGGTAAGCACGTGCCAGCGCGCGCGCCTGGGCGCCACCAGCAAAGACAATTTTACGGTTCATCGTGTCGCCCGGTTCAAACTCATCCTAGTGTTCTGGCGCTTCGCAAAGAAAATTTCAACGCCTTAGGTCATTTTGGCCAGGGCAATCGGCGAAAAGTAAGGTTCTTCTTTTTCTGAAGAAAAAGGTAACTCCCAAGCCCCCTGGGCCAGCAGGACCT